>JBHORG010000010.1:0-54087 GCA_042565955.1 Thermoproteota archaeon
ACGACAAATAAGTAGCAGCTAATAGTGGATTTTGAAATAGTGGAGCTATTCCCAGAATCTGGTCTAAGGCTCCGTTGAATCCTGCGAGGCTGTCCTGAATTACAAATGCCAAAAAAGTTAAGGTTAGACAGACTCCGAATTGGACAAGAACACCTCTCTCTTTTCCTAGAATTAAGGAAGGAATAACAGATGACAATAGAAAAATCCACGCGAAGGAATGTATGAACACAATCATATCTAATCTGGAAGCCAACCAAACACCGATCGTAGGTACATAAATCTGTAGAAATATTGTGACACTTTCTACTGTTGTTTGAGTGAAAAACTGGTAACTTGTCATCAATGTCCAAGCTACAGAGAGGTAGATAGGAGTCATTATGGCGGCTTTTCCCAAGCGCTTTCCCCATCACTCAATTAATATATATTATGTCTTAAATCTTACGGCATACCAATAAGTTTCACTATAGAGCAACAACAATACTTGAAAAAAATAAAAAATAAAAAAAATCGATATTAGATTACGGACCAAGCACGAACAACATAGACCTACCGTGATCCATCAAGAACCCCATTTATGGAGCTAACGAGGGTTAATAGGATTGTTGCCCGTTATCCGAAATACGTAGAGAATAAGCTACTACTCAGCGTCTAGCTTCGTTTCAAGGTGATCTCAATTGTTGAAATCATTCTCGAATTGCTTTCTCCTTCCCTTGGCGGCATCTCTTCTGTTCCTATAGCGATTTTGTCTACTGTCATTTCTTTTACAAATCTGCGCCTAGCTATTTCAACTGCATCAACTGCTGTTGTTATGGCTTGTCCTCTCGCCTTCACAGTTACTTCCTTTACTTCGGATCCGCTGAACGCGGTTACGATGCCTAACACATAATTCATGGGAGGTTTTCTTCCTACGTATATTATGTTCGAGTCGCTAGATTTTTTGCTCATTTTGCGATTCTCCGATATTTGTGCTGTTATTGTGGGATTGACTAGCTTTTAAATCCTCCTGTTAACCGAAAAAACCGATAATTAAGGATTATAATTGAACTTTAAGGTAACCCTTTCTTCTCAGCCAGTCTGCTTGATTTCGTTTGTATCTCCAGATGATATCCCCACGCTCGTCGGATTGAAAATCCCAAGGAGATACCAAAACAATGTCCCCCACGCGTATCCACATTCTTCGCTTCATTTTCCCGCGTATCCTGCAGAGGCGCTCATGACCATCTTGACAACTCACCATAAGTCTGTCGAACCCAAGCATTTTCTTGGCTACACCTATCACATCGTTACCTGCCGGAACTTTTATAACATTATAGTCTTCGCGCTTGACCTTCCTCTTGCCCACACCACTACACCTCTACATTCCTTTTTTCATAAATGATTGCATAACTTAAATACGTTGGTCTTCTTTTCTAAAATCTCAGGCAACCCTAAAAAATTTCCCTCAGGTTTAGAGAAAACTGGTGCCCAATCTATTGATAAATTGTGAAAAAAACTATTACTAATCCCAGCGTCCAACAGTAATATGCGAACAGATGAAATTTTTCACTGAAGATTATCTTTTGCAGAACCTTCAAGGAGCCATATCCAACCATCATGGAAACAATTACGCCTACAAACATCGGAACTACATCTACAGTCCCCCATACCAAATTTCTTGATTCAAAAACTGTTGCTCCAAATATTGCAGGTACAGATAACAAAAAGGAAAAATTGAAAGCAGTTGTTTTGTCAATTCTTCTTAACAAACCTATGGACACGGTCACGCCGCTTCTTGAAATCCCCGGAATTATCGAAACCGCTTGAGCCAAGCCGATAAAAACTGAATCTAAAACGCCCATTTTTCTGTTACCGACTCTTCTTTCAGAAATGAAGAGTAAACAACCAGTAATTATTAGAGCTAAACCTATGGCAGGAAGGTTACCAAATAGTGATTCAAAGAAATCACGAAACACATAACCTGCTACGCCTATGGGTACGCTGCCAACAACTAAAAAGTATGCGAGTTTTCCTTCTTGGGTTTCGAAATCGCGCTGAACCAAAGCTTTGATAATTTCTACTATATCTTTTCGGAAAACTGTGAGAACAACAAATAAAGTGCCGATATGCAACATAACATCAAATATTAGAGGAAGGTCTAATCCGAGGATTTGTTGTGTGATCACTAGATGCCCAGAACTAGAGATGGGTAACCATTCGGTTAAACCCTGAATAATAGCGAGAATAAAGACTTCAATTACCGACACCAAAGTTTTTCCCCAATTAATCAAATCAATTCAAAGTCGTTGAAAAGAAAGTGTCTACTCTTGTACTTAAAATGTCTCAAATTGTTCCCATTATAATAATGGAGCCTCGGGCGGGATTTGATCCCGCGACCAACAGCTTACAAGGCTGCCGCTCTACCGGGCTGAGCCACCGAGGCATGCCATCCTCAACGGATTAGTTAATGTTTTTATCAAGTCTAACCTATAGATTTTCCGTTTCTAAAAAATGAAAAAGGGAAAATATTAGTCCCAATTCTTTTTGACTTAATATTTAAATTCGTCAGGTGATATGTTGTCACCATATTTTTCTTTAGCATCAAGCAGACGCTCGTATTGCTGGTTTAGTACCCAAAACACTGCTTCTGGCGTATATGTAACCTTTTCCTTGTAGAATTGTCTTACTCGCTTAATCTTTGCCATATTTTCGGTAACGCGAATGCTAAACTGCTTGATGTAATCTTCTTTGTTGTAGTCTTCATTTCGTATCTGTTTGAAGAGTTTGCGTAAATCTTCATATTTTGGAATATAGCCTGTGGGTGTTTTTATTGCATCCACTTCGTCATGAACTCGTAGTTCCATCCATTTTACCCAAACATGTTTATCCTTAGGGTCATTGAGGTAATTTCCTTCTTTATTTTTCAAGAAATAGTTAACTCCAAAGACAACAGGGGGATTTTTAAGCTTTTTTCCAAACTCTAAGTTATTCCGAACGTTCTTTCCTAGGGGGATGGAAATGAAGTCCTGAATACTCATCATGTTAATTTCGGGTATTCCTTCTTTGCCTATTGTAGCAAAAGTTGTTTCTGTTTCCAAAGATGCTCCGTAGGAAATAATTCCGTGCTCCCAATCAAAGCTTTGTTGAACTGGAACATACGCCTTGGTATCCCGTCCTCCATACATTATGGCTTTCAACTCAACGCCTAACGGATTTTCTAATTCGGGATCACAATTTTCTAATGCTTTTAGGGTTACCGCGTATCGAGCATTCTTGTGGGCTAACATAATCTCATTACCTATTTTGTCTTTCTTTCCATCAAACCATTTTCCTGAAAAGTTGATTCCTTCGTTAGGAAGTTCACTACCCATACCCAGCCAGTATGGTTTTCCAGCTTTGACCAAAACGTTGGAAAAGATTATTTCGCCTGGATTATGAAGCACTTTGAAAATTGAAACATCGTCTATCGGGTTAACATCTTTAATTATCCCAAAAATGCCTGCTTCAACATTTACTGCTTTTGCAACAGAATTAATCTCGCGAATATATGCAATATCATCACCTAGAATAGTTTCACCAGGCAACATTGCAGTAGAGGTTTTACCGCAGGCGCTAGGAAATGCACCTGCAAAATATGTCTTCCGACCATTAGGGCCATGCACACCCATTAACATCATGTGTTCAGCTAGCCATCCTTCAATGTTCGCTTTTCGGATAGCTAGACGAAAGGCGAGTTTCTTGAAGCCTATCGAATTACCGGCATATTGTGTGTTGACACTGTAGATTGTGTTGTCCATATGATCGATGTATATGCATTTTTTGTCATGTTCTGCGCTAACCATGTTCTTTGTTAGTTTACCTGCTGAGTGCAAAACGCGCAAAAAGTTTGTGTCTGAGCCTGATTGCGTGAAAATTCTATAGCCCGATCGGTATAGAAGGTCTTCAGAGTGAGCTACATACCATGAATCAGTGCATTGAAGGCCAAGAATTGTGAATACTGAGTTTGTCGGTCCTAAAGAAAGAAAACGGGCAATCATTGTACGACCGGACATAGAGTCTCTAAGTATACCTTTAACTTCGGCTAATCCTTCTTGTCGGTCAATTTGGTTAAGGGCTTTACTGAGAAAAATTCGTTTAGGTACAAGATATTTTGTGGCTTTTCGGTCTCGTCCCTGATCATAAAAACCGTCAAAATGCACTGTGTGTCCGGATACATTCAAAGATCTTTCTTCTTCTTTTTCGATTGCCTGTTGTCGGATATATTTTTTATCTTGGGGGGAATCACTGCAGATGAATACATGTTCAGCATTACAAAGATCAGCCGATTTTGCAATGAATTCGTGGACTTTAGGAATAGATATTGCGCACAGTTTTTCGAAGTCTGATTGGCTTAGTTTAGGTTTTAATGCTTCAATATATGGATTCATTGTTTTTCACTTTTACGATGTGTTGATTGTTAGTTGGAAAAGTTTAAAAAGTGATACCACTTTTAAATGTTATGTTAACAAAATGTTAAGTGTTAAAGATTTGGAAAAAAGGATTCTACTCAATCTGTTAGAAAAGGGACAACGCCCAATTCTTAAAATCGCAGAAGATGTAGGTTGCACACGACAAACGGTAGCAAAAAAGATTGAACAAATGCAAGAATCGGGTTTGATATTATCCTTTTTTCCAAAAATGGACCCCGAAATCTTGGGTTTGTCTATTCAAGCTTACATACTGATGCGTGAAGACCCTCGAAGTAATTGTAGAAAAGAAACAGAAGACATTGTAAAAAGTTTCCCTCAGGTGTCTGAGTTTCAGAGAATTTTTGGGAAATATGATAGTATCACAAAAGTGCTAGTTAAGAATAATAAAGAGTTAACTGATTTAGTCAAGAAAATTCATAATTTGAACGGTGTCAAAGAAACAGAAACTTTTATTGTTCACAGCACAATCAAAGATAAACCTGAAGATCCCATAAAGAAAGCATTATTGAACTGACAATATTAGGTTCTGAATCACCAGATAATAACTAACTCCATTATTATGTCGCCCAGGTATTTTTCCCTGATTGGCAAATCGAGAGTACGTCACTTCTCTCAATTACTCAAAGATATTGATCTATATTTCCGTCTAACAAAAGCAATGAAAATGGATAAACAAATCATCGAATCTCTTATTGCAACATAAACCTCATTCAAAGACTTCCTAAAAGAAAAAAAAGAATCTAACCAGAAATGGTGTTACTCATTAAAAAATCATTTCGAACAATCCGAAATCAAAGAAGCGATTAAACAACCAACTACATAAAACACTACACAAAACGATTCTATTTATGAAATCCCTAATTCTAGGATTATTCTTCAGAAGGAATCTAATAATGTAAGTAAATGGAGCCTCGGGCGGGATTTGATCCCGCGACCAACAGCTTACGAGGCTGCCGCTCTACCGGGCTGAGCCACCGAGGCCATTACTGTGAATTGAACGAACAATACATTTTTAAGATATTCGGGAACACACAATCACCCAACAAGCATCCAAGATTCTTCGGTGATCTTATTGAACTAGAAGGGGTTTATATGCCATCCACTGATAGATAACTTTAAAGTCTATTAGTCTATGCTTGAAATCAATTTCTTGTTTTCGTTTTTTACTTCATTTTTTCTTTATTCTAAAGAAGTATAGAATTACCACTCCAACCAAGGCCACTATACCGATTATTACAGCAACCAACATTGTTGGAAAATCTTCTATATTTCCATTTCCAGATGACGGATCACCTTCTTTAGATATTGTGAAGTAAACCATGTCAGAGCTTTCATTTCCTTCTGTATCCCTTGCATACACCTTCAACTCATGTGAACCATAAGAAAGGTCAGATAAAGTCATACTTTCGATGAGCGTTTTATTCGCTTGTCCATCCAAACTGTAACTTGAGATTGAATCTGATTCGGTCACCACATAATTTACGGAAACAGAAGAAGAACCGTAAGTCTTGTTCTCAGGTGAGACTATTGAAATAACAAAAGGATTTCCATAAAGCATCTTTGGATAATCGTCTTTGTTTGCTTCATTAATAATGTGAGGTATATCACCTATGTTATCACTGCCTTCTTGATCTTGATCGGTCCCACTCTTTAGATCAAAACCGGGATAATCGCTCCAATAATTGCCGCCTATAGGATAGTCTAAGTCCCAATAGTTCACAGATAATCGTATGGAGGAATCATCATCTCCAGAGTCAAAAACCTGTTGCGTATTATTAATGAAGAAATTACCTCTTATCATGTTATTTGAAGAGGAAGTGAAGCCTATGCCTATTTTGCTGCCAGTAATGTTATTACTAACCAGAGTGTTAGTTGTTGAATCGAAAAAAAGTATTCCGTTTTGATTTTCTTCGATGAGGTTGGCAGTTATATCGTTTCCAGTTGAAGATTTGCTAAGCTGGATACCTCTACCATTTTGAGTTACACTATTTCCAGTAATTACATTGTTAGTTGATCCGAATAACAATATTCCGTTTTCATTGTGTGTTATGTCGTTTTGCAATATTGTTGAATCAGTCGTGTAAGCGAGTATTATGCCTTGCCCATTACTTGTCAGTTCAATATTTTGAACAGTTATATTTGTACATCCTACTAATGCAAGAAATCCTACGTCTGGATAGATATCTGGAGTTATTATAAGGTCTTTTTTGTTAATCAGGTAATAAGTTTTTTTATCAACAACTGTATTCGAAACATCAATATCATTGACGAAATCTGCTAACACATTTCCGAAAATTGCGAAATTATTTTGATTATCAAAGTTATTATTTCTAAAAGTGTTCCCAGAAGACGACATCAAGAAAAGTCCAACATCATTATATACTATATTATTTTCAGAAATTGTGTTTTGTGTAGAATTAACTATGTAGATGCCAAACCTATTAGATAATAAAGTGTTATTGATAACTGTGATTCCAGTAGATCCCAAAATATTAATGCCATAATAAAATATGCCATTTATTACTACATTCCTGATTGTTACATCACTTCTAAATGACACATCTATTGCCGATACTGCTTCTCCTTGTCCTGAAAGGGCAAAGCCTGCCCCATCAATTACGATACCGCTACGTTGAACAATCAAAGAAGCATCAGGAAGATCATAAAGAAAAGTATATACATTACCCTCTTTTTGAATATAAACTCCCATCGAGGATGGCGAAATATCTCCATTACTCAAAATGGTAATAACCCCACTATCTTGTGACTTTCCCGATTGAACATTAATTGTCAATAGTGGCATTATGATTAATAAAATAATTAACAAAACTTTACTTGTGTTCATATTCTTGCTAGTCTCCTAACCTCACAATATTGCCATAGCAACAAAACACCTAATTCGTGTAATGTTATAAGTCTTGGCGTTTGATCAACAAACGTCGTCATACTATCCTCTGAATATAAAAAACTTTTCCAGAATTCAACTAAGTTATCCGAAGATAATTCCTTTGAACTTCCTCATAATAGGTATTTTTAAGACGTTTGAGAACAAACAATACATCTAGAGGTCACCAAATTGAGTTCAGTCAAGGATTTGGGTGAAAGAAAAATCATTAAACTCATCCTAAATTGCCTGGACAAAATGCCTAACATGCCGATTCCTTTTGGAGACGACGCGTCAGCAATAGATATGGGACACGACAAACTAGCAGTAATAAACACGGACATGCTTGTCAGAAAAACAGACGTTCCACGAACCATGAGCCTTTGGCAAGCTGCCCGCAAAACAGTAATAATGAACATAAGTGACCTAGCGGCAAAGGGAGCACAACCTCTCGCTCTCTTAGCATCCATCGGATTACCCCCTAACCTGACAAAAGAAGACATAGTTCAGATTAGTAAGGGACTAAACGCTGGCGCCCGTGAATACAACGCATATATAGTGGGCGGTGACACCAACGAAGCCTCCGATCTAATAATCAGTTGCACCGCAATAGGGGTATGCAATAGAACCAACCTGATAAAACGTAGCGGTGCAAAGCCTGGAGACTTCGTGGGAGTAACTGGGTCTTTCGGAAAAACAGCCTCTGGCTTGAAAATTCTGATGAATGGCCTTTCAGCTTTTGATATTCAGGGAGTTCTCGTCGATTCTGTCCTTATGCCGATTGCAAGAGTAAAAGAGGGAATCGCTCTAGCTCAATCTCAGGTGACAACAGCCGCTATCGACTCTAGCGACGGACTCGCATGGAGTCTTCATGAGCTGTCTCGAGTGAATAACGTGGGCTTCTATATTGATAATCTTCCAATAGCTCCTGAGGTAGAAATGTTTGCTGATGTTCATGGTTTTGATCCTATCGAGTTAGCTTTGTATGGTGGAGAGGAATACGAACTTCTTGTGACAATCAAACCAATGGGTTGGCAAAAAGCAAAAAGTGCAGTAGAATCGGTGGGAGGAATTCTAACAAAGATTGGATTAGTCAGTAAAGAGAAGCACCTTATAATGCAGTCAAATGAGAAAACAGTGTCTATAGATCCGCAAGGATGGGAACATTTTAAAACTGAATAGAGGAAAACAAGAAAAGTAAAGGGAGAAAGCTATGATAAAATCGTGTGATTCGGGAAGCTTACCATTCGTGGGTGATTTTGAAAAGTTTTTGAAGGGCGCAAAGCATTTCAAACTTAACCAGATGGACGAATCGTCGGATTATTTTGAGAAAAAGGTGATTGGAACTTTTCTCGACAAAATCCGAGTTAATGTTGATGTCCCGAATTATCCTCAATTTAGAGACATAACCCAAATGTTTCTTTCAATGATGGATGGCGTAGAAAAGAATAATTCTGGGTATTTGGAGACCAAGATTCTTTCTTTGAATCCAGATAATAGTCAGATGCCTGAAGTTTTGGCCATAGAACGTAACTCCCAAATGATTCAAGAAAAGACGAAAAAACCATTCGAAGTCAGGCTTTGTATTACAGGACCTTATACACTCGCTTCCTTTTTTCTTTACAGAAACGAAGCAATCTTTAACAGACTTGGAAATGTTATTTCCCAAATCTTAGAAAAGAACATTTTCAGCAACAAATACGGGAAAATAAGTTTAGTTTCAGTTGATGAGCCACTCTTCGGGCTGCTGGATGATCCACTAATTGACTTTGGTTCTGAAGGAAGAGAAAACCTTCGAAGCGCTTGGGAAACCATTTTTCACAAAGTCAAATCCAAGAATACCCAGACAATGATGCATCTTCATAGCACAGCAAACCCGCTTTTCTGGGATGTTGAATCTTTAGCCGTAATTGACTCGCATGTTAATGATCCCCTTCACCAAATGAAAAAAACCGGCGAAATGTTGGCTTTAAATAACAAGTTTCTAAAGGCCAGCATTACAATTAACGACTTTGATATATTAATTAAGAAAATAGTTGTTGCTGATTCACCAGTCAAAAAAATGACTGAATCAGAGATAAACGAGAAGATCGCAGACACGTGGACTGAAATCAACAATCAAAGAATTGATCCCGAAATTTTTCTGGAGAGTATAACAACAATGAAGAATCGGTTGAATAAATTAGTTGAACGATTTGGGAGAGACAGGATTCTATACGCGGGACCTGAATGTGGATTAAAGGGATACCCAACATACGATAATGCACTTGAGTGCTTGAGACGCGTTTCAAGCTCTACTAAACGTTTTGAAAAATAGCTGGATACATTTCCCAAAAAAATTAATACCATTCATAAGAAAAACATCAATTGTCTCTTGGCTTCTCTTTCTCGATGACAGATAGTGTTGAAAGAAGGTTATACAAAATGCGGTAGGTTAATCCCCAGATAACATGTTTTCCTATGTTGTATGTAGGGAATTCTCCTAACCGGAACTTCGCCGTTCCTTTATGATGGTCAAGTTCTCTTAATGATGACCAGAAGTATTCAGTTAACTCTACGTTCAGTTTTATGGTTTGTTCCTTTTTCTGAAGAAAAACAAAAGGAAGAATTTTCAGCTCAGGCTTTTCTACAGATTTTAGAAGCTTCATTGTTCCCAGAAAAAGGTAGTCCTCAAGAAGGTTTAGGTGGATCTCTTCAAAGGTTTCCCTCACAACAGTCGCCTTGATATCGAAATCTTTCGGCTCACGTTTTCCTCCCGGGAACGCAGTCTGCCCTGACCACGTATCTGTGGGATCTTTTGCTCTTTTAACAAACAAGACCTGAAGGTCTTGATCAACTACTCTCAAAAGCAAAACAACAGCAGCGTTCGAACCCCGATTTTCTGAAGTTTGTTTTAATGCCTTAGACAGTTGTGCTAGTTTCCAGTTAAGATCCAATATTCTGAGCTCCCCATAGGTGTTCAATTTAGTCATTTATTATTTTTGAAGTTCTCTCATTTTTTCAAGTGTCTTTCGGTCAATATCCAAACTCATATTATTGATATCATCTTCCCAGAAAATTTCTTTAGCCTCTTTGCAGACTAGCTCCCCTTCATAAGCAACAATATGGTAACAGTATGCGTTCTGTTTCTCACCATTGCTGGCAATATAGAAGTTTTTGCAAACAAATTGCATCTCGTTAACTTGGATGCCCAGTTCCTCCATCATTTCTCTTTTTAATGCTTCATTTAAGCGTTCATTGGGTTTGACATGTCCCGCAGGTAAACATATCATATCAGGATCAATGGTTTCATCCAATTTACGGTGGTCTACCAAAAACTTGTTCCCTTCGTAATTATTCCAACAATGACATCAACAGCTTCCAAAATTATTCCACTCAAGTTCGATTAGAAGCGCTAATCGCTTATAAACCGATTTAATCAACCAAGTAATGGTTAGTTTTCATTATTACTGGGATAACAAAATTTTGAACAAGAAAAGGGAAAGATAAAGTAATCTTCAATACTGAAGATTATGCATTGAAAGAATACAGGTTTTAAGAAATATTGAATCCTACCAAACGTATTTTGCTTTTACATCTATTACATTGAATTTTCAATTCTTCTAGATTGTTATCACTAATTTTGGTATCAAGTATTACATAAACGTCTTCGGTTTCGTCTTCGGGAGATATTAGTATACCACATCCGGGACACGAGAATTCCCCCTCTCCTTGAAGTTCAGCCAAGTTCAGTTTATACACCAGAGGTGATCCCATAGATTCCATCTTCCATTGAGGGTCAATGCTTCTTGTTCTTCTATTTTCAGTAAATAACGTTTATGAACGTCACATCCATTTCTGGATTATACATTCGAATTGATGTTGTTTCATCTGAATTTCTGTTTAAAAAACTGAATCCAGAATAGAAGTACCGAATTTAGGATACAAAACATATAAAATATGCCCACGAGCATAATGTATATAGAGTGAGGGAATAGTATTGTCTTCAAAAGAGCGTTCAGTAAAAAGAACCACAATTATTTTGGAAACTGATGAAAGGGAATACATCGACCAACTTATAAAGCAAGGAAGGGAACCGGGAATAAAACCCCTCATATCTAAAATGCTTGACGTTTATAGAAGTATGCGAATCTACGACTGGAAATTTCCGGGAGAATATTATATTGGTATCAGCCGCGTAGCATTTCTAAACGTCGAATTCATAGACATTCTTCTTAATTACATACCCGAAAATAAATGGAAAGAAGTTGGACAAAAGATTGGAGAAATGGCTAAAGTATCTCTGGAGGCCAGCATCGATATAGAAACTACAAATAGAGAAAACTGGCCTGATGTTTTTAAGAGAATGCGCGTACAAGGTTTTGGCGACTTTTATCTTAAAGACAAATTTATAATAATCAGAACACCGCTCATCAGTAATTCCAAGTTTTTGTGTGGATTTATGGAAAGTTTGTTTGGAACATGTTTGGAAACGAGAACCCTAACGCCCCCCCTCATCTTCGAGATCACCAGCCAAATTTCATCTCAAGTATGAGGTGTGAAATCTTTGCCGTTTTAAGTTTACGAAAATGCGAAGTGAAAAAAAGGACATTGTTGAATAATTTGCTGTTCGTTTAATATAATCAGTAGGTTAAACCAATTTGGCAACTGTAGGATACACAGCATCTTTGCATCTTAGATTCTGAATTTATTTTCTATTTGGAATTCATATTATGGTTTCATATGTATTAAATATTTTAACTTCAGAAGTTCTGGTTATAGGAGAAGTCGAATGATGAAGAACATTATCAAGTCGAAGAAGGGAATTTCACCAATCCTTGCTACACTACTTTTGATCGTCATTGCCGTCTCAGCAGTCATAGTCACCTACGCGTGGGTTATGACATTCACAGGTTCCACAACAAGTCAAGCAGGAGCTGTACTAAGCCTCGATAACATGCGTTTTTACACAAATACAGACGATTATGTTGAAATCACATTAAGAAACTCTGGAACATCCGATGCAAAGGTTGAAACAGTTTATGCTGGCACGACCGAGTCAAATCTAAGTAGTCAAACCGTCGATAGCTACACTCCAACGACTAGAATTATCTCTGAAGGTGAGACACTCACAATTACTATACAATATGATTGGGACGACGGAACAAGATACTATTTCAACATAGCTACCGAAGAAGGAATAAGCTATCCCTTTAGTAGAGAGGCGTAAACTAAACTCTCTCTAACTATCTTTCATCGGGAATCGGAATCCCCCAGAGTTTTTATACTCTTTTCTTTTTTCACTATTATTTACTGATAGTTGATATAACTTGAACCAAATACTAGATGGTGCTCGAATTATTCTATGTCTCAGCTTCCTAATTTATGCATCTTGGAGTGATTATAAAACCCGGGAAGTAAGCAACAAAGTTTGGGTAATTCTAGGACCAATTGCCTTAGCACTGACATCGTTCCAGTTTTTGGGATACTCCTCCCAACCTCTTCAACTGATAATATCTTACGTTCTATCTTTCGGAATAACTTCAGGCTTGGCTATAGTAGTTTTTTATGCAGGAGGTTTTGGTGGAGCAGATGCTAAAGCATTCATGTGTATTGCTCTCGCCTTACCTGTTTACCCAAATTATCTTCTTTCAGAACCTGTTGGATTCATTTCTCCTCTTTTTCCTTTGAGCATCTTTACTAACAGTGTACTTTTAGGTGCCCTTAGCGTGTTTTATGCGCTCTTCCGTAACATTCTATGGTCAATTAGAAATAAAGGGCGAATCTTTGAGGGATTAGAAACAGAGTCTATTGGCCGAAAAATTGTTGCTCTTATAAGTGGTTATAAGATCAACATTGCTAAACTAGAAAAAAGTCACATGTTTTCTCTTGAAGATATTAATAAAAATGAGAATGGGGAATTCGAAAGGAAGTTACTAGCTTTTCCAAAATATGAAGATCAAGAAGAAATAATTGCGAGAATAAATGAAAACAAACTTGATAAATGGGTGTGGGCCACCCCTGGTTTACCGCTTCTAATCTTCATCACAGCGGGCTTAATTATTGCATTAACCTATGGTGATATTGTCTGGTTCTTGATTGGGATATTTCTTAATTAACACTTGGTTTTATGAAAGGGATATAAAGTATTCACTCTTTATTGATAAAATGAAATGAACGTAAGAACGCTTTTTTAGTTATTCTTTGGACTTTGTATTGTTTTTGTCTAGAAGTTTAGCGTTCACGATAATAGTTTGACCTTTATTGAGAACCATTGTTGCAATCCACGCTAGGATACCCAAGAATAGTATACCGATAATAGTTTCAATAAAGGGGGAAATGGTACCTGCTAAGGGTGATAATATGTTCAGAGAAGCCAGGATATTAACGATTCCGTACAAATGAATTGAGGAAATTAGAAATACAATAAATATCAAAATAATACCCGTAAAAAGAATCCTAATTCCTAAAGTCTCAGAGTGTTTTATCCTCAAGTCAACACCAGATTTCTCTGTTCAATAGTTATTCTATTAACGGTGAAAATAATTTTTCTCATTTGTGGGGTATGAGTTTATTCTTTGTATAATCGTTCCTAGGAAGTAAGTCTCCATTCAACTTCAGAAACGAATAATCCTTTACCTTTATCCGCACCACCTTCCAAGCTTATCAATCGGACTTTCATGAATCCTTCATTATCAAGTTGATGAATTATAGAAGAAATGTCTATGTCTACCCATGCCTCATCGCCTGAAGAACTACCATCCACGAAGAATCCAGAGTCTATACTAGTTGCATCAGATTGGTAGACATACACTCTCCACTCGTAAGGTGTTACGTCTAAAGTTTCCAGATATACTCTTAATTCTACTTTGGAATAATATGCTGCTTCTTCATTAATACTATAACATTGAGCATAATCGTTATTACCATCTTCAAAAATTTCCTTAGAGTTTTGAAGATTATAATCATTTAATAAACTCAATATATCTTCGGATAGATCTGCACTACCGTCAGCTTCTGAACTTGCGTCTATTATCGTTAGTAGTGTTGCATTGTCAGATTTATGAATCGTTGCTCCATTCATGGAGATGTGTGGAGGATGTTCTACCATTACCCAAAGACCGATGTGTGAATTTTCAGGACTTGTATATATTGGTTCACCATCAAAAGTAACAACAGCACCATACCACGCTATCTCTGTAGAATTGTCGAATGAAACTGAACTGAGAGAAGAATTTACAGGATTTATCTCTATAGCATCACTTTCCACGTTGATGCCTCCAGTTTTATCATCGCCAGAATCAAAAACGTAAAGATTCTGGTTGTCTTTTTCAGTAAACATAATTCCGGCGCCTGAATTACTTGAGTTGATTTGGCTCCAATGGTGATCCGAACTTGTTGGATTACCATCATAGAAAAATTCCACTGAATTGGAACTATCGGGGTAACGATTACTAATCCCGTCTTCAGTTAATGGACTTCCACTAAGATTTGAAAGTTGGATAATGCTAAGATCGTTTATGGTTCTAGTTTGGGTAGTATTCATAAAAATTGTTCTAACCATATAGGTATAATAATATGTGTTAGCGGGAAACGTCAGAAATACCTGTGAATAAAAGTCAGGACTTTCGTCAACTCCTCCATCACCAAATTCTGGTTCTTGTTGAAGTATATCTCTCACAACACCATTATGGATTACAAAAGCGGCCACACCAGACCCATAACCAGCGGACTCATTGTTCACACGAAGGAAATCTGCCCTACTACTGATTGGTTTGTCTATTACATTTGATACTATATAGAAATTATTAACATCTAATTCTAGAAATCCGTTGCTTAATATACCAGAAGTTGAATCATCATCAAAATATACATTTTCAAAAGCATAAGACGACTGGGTTACAGTGTCTGCTCCATTCCACCACAATGTAACATCACTAATATCATTATTGACTAGAAATACCAGCATGTTATTGTTGCTGAAAATGCTATTATTACCAGAAAGCCCAAGCGGTACCATGTAGTCTGACGCCCAATCTTCGACTTGGAAGGGCACCTCCATATTCACTCCATTTATTGTGGCATTCATTTTAAAAGATTTAATAGCGATAGGAGGAATTGGAATTCTATTAGGACTAATATCTATAGTTTGACCAAGCCATTTTATTGTTCCATTTTGGAGAACCTCAATAACAAAGGTGTCGGTATCTAGAGATTCGTAAATATCTAACATCCCAGTAGATGGCCAATCAAAAGTATAAGTATAATGAGGAATTCCTGAGGCGACAGAGTCCTCAGAATAAAAGGAAGTTGCAACTAGACCTCTACGATCCTCAACTTGAACAAAATATGCATTATGGTCTATTCCAGAAGGAACGACTATTGTATATATTCCATCTGAAGAGACTACGAGATCAGTTGGATTGACAAATTCCCAAGTGGAATCGACATAGTTGTATTTATAGAACCAGAAATTATTTTTGCTTAATCCTAGTTCAGGATTAGAAATATCAGTTGAAACATACATTCGTGCTATTCCAGGAGTCGATTCTAGCATTGTAACTTCTAGAGCTGAAGTTGTTTCATATTTTACACCTTCAATTCCGAGAGCTTTTAGAGAATATGTTATGCTAATGTCTCCTGCACTAAAACTATATGGCATAAACCAGCTAGTTGAAACATTCGGAGGAGAATTAAGTTCGAAGGATGGATTCCAATCGGGATGTGAACGAGCAAGATTAACGAATCCACTAGAAAGATATCTAGTTGTTAAGGTTCTTGCATAAATCGAGTTACCGGTTACTTTTAGTATTGAACCGTAATATCCTACTGAAAAGTCCAGAATTCTTTTAATACCGATATTCATTTCTCCAATAGCTGACAAGACTTTTGGTGAATCAGGTATTGGATTATGACGAACCATCGAATAAGTTGACATAATAGAAGTCACTAGAATCACGGAAACGAGTAATGCTGCGATTATTGAAAACTGACCTTTATTTGATCTACTAAATGTTTTCACGATTTAGGTTCCTCCTTGTTGACCAAGTTGTAGAGTAACAAGCCTTGACGTGCCACTTGCTCCAAATTCGCTTCGATATACAGTCGGACGATAATACATGAGGAGCGCTAATGCAGTGATTCTTATATCTGGAATTCTTGTAAGTCCTATCGCGGTAAAAGCTCCATTACCATCCTGATGTTTATAGGTGGCACCAGCAATTCGACCATTCTCGACATCAAATACCATAGCATACCGATCTAGATTGTACTTACCTATGATAGATTGATGAAGTGCACGTGACGATGTCTGATATGGAGCTGGGTAGATTCCATAATAGTCACATAACTCGAGTGCTTCATTTGGTCCAGAAGTAAGTTGGACCTGCCCAACCTCAAAAGCTACCTTATCTGGATCATAATTATAACTTTCACTATTTAGACCTTGGAGAAAGGCATTAATGCCTGCTTGTTGAACGTCTTCCATTCCGAACATGCCAAAATTGTTTTGTTCTAACTGAAATCTTCCAGTATTGGTAACATAATAGAAAGGGTAACCCACAATACTGACCCATGTCCAATTATATTGACGCGTTAAACTACCAAGGGTATGAAAATATTTTGCGTATGTTCCGGAACCAGAGTCGTCATATCCCTCATCTTCAAGTGAACCGTCCTCACAATAATCCTCTGGAATTGGAACAGCTTCCCCGAAAGTGTTTAGAATAACACCGTCATTCACACTCTCAACTCCTTCAGGAAGTAAATTACCGTCTAAGAGAAGTTTCAATTCAGTTGTACTGTTCACAAGTACGGTATTTGTAAAATATGGAGAAAGAAGGCGATGAAGGTCTAAAGCAAGACTTTGTCCGGTATAACCAGTGATCCACCATCCTCTGGCGTCATCACAGTTCAGTATGTATAATGTTATGTCTTGTTCTGTGTTTTCTCCGACTTTTTGTGGATTTTGTGTGAATGTAACGTCGGGAGAAGTTACAAGAAATGAAGCAGCGTCGGAATCCGCTCCAAAACTAGCATCTGATATCGAATTTTCCAATTGGTAAGTTACAATTCCTTCAGTATTTGTTGAAAGATCATAAACACTAAGATTGTAGACAATGTTAGGAGGAAGAGAAGCTGAAAGAGCTTTTTGAAGGTCTCCCCATTCAGGGTCAAAAGAATCTTCAAAGACGGTCTCACTTAGAATCCCTTGAGTATCTAAGGTTTTGAGGGTAGAATATGACAACTCCCGTAGGTTTGTTCCGAAAGTTTGACGTGGTGAGGGCAAAACAGCAAATTGTGTTGTAATAGTGAAAGTTGTAAGTAAGATGGCTATCACGAAAATTACTTCAACTGTTCGCATCAATATCCGTTAACCTCCAGTGTTATCCATTCAAACTCCACGTAGACACCATCACCTGATACAATATACCGTTGATAGTTACTTGTCTTAGCTCGGTAGCAACAAAATCATAATTACTCGGATCACTATCACTTCCAAAAGAAGCATGAAAACCCAAGGCACCAACACCCCAAGGCAACAAGACACTCCCTAGTCGATTTGCATCCCGTTTATATGAAACTAATAGAAACCCGACTTCGGAAGTCGGAAGTTGAGTTGTGAAATAGGGATTGCCTTCACCATAAAGTAGATGACCGGTTGAATTTTCTAATTCAAATTGGGTTAACTGAAAATCTGGCGTTAAAGCAAAAAAGGTTGCATTGTACTTGATCTCAGGTACTGGAGGTTCTCCTACATCACCAACATCCCAACTATGAGCAATTATTACGCTTCCTGTATCATAATCTTGGATAAGAGGGACAACAAGTTGATGATCATCATCAAGAGTGTTTTGAGTATAATATCCATTTCCGGTAATCCCACTAAGACTAGCGTATACAATAAATGTGTAAGCATCTCCCGTTCCATCTACATCTTCAAATTCCATCACTGCCGATCCAGAGTAGTCGGTCTGATTAACTCCAGAATAGACGGGAACAGTGGGGTAGGTAGAACCGGATTTTACGTGAAAAAGGCAATAATCTAAGGTAGCACCACTCAACGGAAGCCCTGATCCCTTTACGTCAACTTTAAGAATTAATGAATCCTGTGGATTACTCACAGGAATTTTTGAAATACTAACATCAATAACAGGTGAAATATCGATTCCAAACCCATATGTCCCATTAACTCCTAACAATTCTGCAACATCTGAATAGTTGAGACAGTCAGCTAAAGGAGTGAATATGGCATGACCATAGTTGCCACTTAGGTTGTTGTAATATAAACCTGTTTTAGGATAGTATATAATTTGATCTCCATTGGAAGAATTACTTGTTCTTAATCGCATAATAGAATGTGAACTTAGGGTATAACCACCAACTTCTGGATCTTGAAGACCAAAAGCTAATAGAGAACCATTAGTCTGGCCCCAGTCAGAAGGATTTCCTGGTGACAAACATATAGAGTTCATTAAATCAATTGCTTTCGTTGCAACTTGACGGTTATTTTCATAGTCAATTGCGGTCGCGAACATGTTATTATATATGGTCATGGTCATCAAAAGCGCAGCTATTAGAATAATAAGTGAAACCATATGGTCTATACTAGCACCTGCCATTTAATCAACATCTCCAAAGGAAAAAGTAAGAACTTGGGCTTCCTTCTCAACTTTAATGTAGGCATCTGCAGAGTTACTTCGAAGAGTCGAGGGGAGCCAATTCACATTAACGCCAAGTACTGTTGAAGCGGTAGCCGTATTGCCCACTTCATCCAAAATTAAAGTTAGAGTTAGAACTTTAGCAGAATTGTCCGGAGGATCGCTAAGCGCTCCTGTGACAACATAAGGATAGGGGCCGACAGTTATAGGAAGAGGCGATTCATGAGTAACGGTTCCAATTAAAATATCTTCACCGTTTATTGTAAGGTAAAGCTGTTGAATTGTACTCACAAGATGATCTGCGGTGTTCTGCAGTTCAATATCTCGTTGGGAGTTTTCCCAACTTGAAGCCATTGTACTCGCGACATAAGGAAACAATATCACCTGACTAAATAGAATTGGAATTAGAATTACATACTCAATAGTTATGTTAGGCAATTATGATTCTTCTCCTTTTTTTTCTTAATAGTTAAGTCCAAATTCAACTGAAACCTCACTTAAGTAGAGCTCCAAAACTACATTATCATAGCCAGAAGGGACTGGAATATCTTCGGAGTTCTCACCAGGAAAATTGAAGAAAGCGGAGTCAAAATCAAAATCTTCGCGTGGAAAATCGACAGCAACACTAATACTAGAAACGTCATTTGCGGTATGAGAATTAATCGATTGCCCAGTTAAAGTAATAGATTGAGATAATCTGGGAGTCTCACCAGCATTGAGAACTGGAAGGTACATCCTAACATAATATGTTGAACTGACAGTAGTATTAATCGAAGAATAAAGAACTCTTATAGAAGGAGCAACAACTACTCGTAAATAACTTCCATCAGCCATCGGTAACCTTTCAACCACAAAAACACGAGCAACAGGAGCAGATGTACCCTTCAAAGTAAAGGATTCGTCCTGATTCGGAAATATTCGTTCCCAATAATTGTTGCTTATTGAATATTTTGAAGTTGGCATATTAAATATGAGAGCTCCAGTTTCATATTGCTCTGAGTCCCCATTTACAGACACAGTATAAGTCAATGCTGAAGGTAAAAATACAACCTCCCCATACTCACTTGCATAACCAATAGTCTCTGTACGTCCCACTGTCCAAGCTACATCATCTATCTGAAGTCCAACTGTCTGCATAAACTGCTTCGAAGAATCAAACTCACCTTCCGCAATTCTAGACCACAACAAATTATTAGCAAAACCCATTGCAACTGTTAGGATAGCAATTATGGCTGCAGTCAGAATAACCGAGGAGATAGCAGGACTAACCCCTCTATTTTTTAAATGTTTCTTTTGAAGTTTAAACAGCATTAGCATATTTTCCTCCTAGGCCAGTAACAACGGAACAACCTTTGACGCGACAATAGCAATAAGGACCAACAAGGCAGCATGCTTGAAACCGGCAGCTAAAGACTCTTCGCTAATTTTTCCACAGACCAATCCAATCAAGTAACAATGAGTAATTACAGACACAGTAAAGATTAGACTAAGGAAATCTGTATCGGCAGAAGCAGCTGAAGCTTCACCACCCATGGCAATGGTATTGGTAGTAAAGAGAAGAGTCATGAGAGTTGTTGAAACGAGTAATATTGCACCGAAGTATGGCATGATCATGTAGGGTCTAACGCTCATCCTCTTTTCTTTCTCAACTTCTTGAGTCATGTTATTGAATCTTGCAAGAGATTCAATCATTGATATTGTACCACCTCCTACATCGACGGCTTCCAAGAGCAAGAACATTACAATTTGGGACATCCAACTTTTAGTCTTCTTCACAAAAGACATGATTACGTTTCTCATAGGAATACCCCATCCAATATCAGATGACATCTTCTTTAGTTCACTTGAGAATGCTCCATAATCCCTACCCGAAAGATTTGAAATACAAGCTTCGGGGGAGAGCCCAGTTTTTCGGGTTTCTGTTAGGTCTCTAAGAAAGTTGGATATTCCTCTCTCCATACTCGCTTTTTTACCAGCAATCTTTTGGTGTACAATAGCTGGAGGCGTAACAGAGATGATTAAAGTGATCGCAACTGCAATGGGCAGATCAACAAGATTTTGGAGTGGTGTTGGTATCATGTCAAAGAATCCAGTGAGGAGCATAAGAACTAGAATTGCAACCGCTGACGAGATAGCGTAGACCTTGTATGGTCTATATTCACTTAGTGGACTTTTTGGTTGCATACCGTGAGCGAGATACAAGAAAACAATAGAAAGCAGAGGAGTGAAAACGTAGGTATACATAATCACACCTGAACCCATGTCCATTCCCGTACTGTAAATAGACTCGACGCTGAAGAGTATGTAAAAGCAAAGAGACATTAGAACCATTACAATAATGAATGATTCAAGAAGCATTCCCATACGTTCAGCAGCAGCTTTGACCCTCATTGATCCTGCTTTGAAGATTTCTTGGGCTTTTGTTTCGAGGAAGTGGATGACGTCACCACCGATTATGACTGTAGAAGCATATCCTGAAATGAAGTCTCTAAATATATCTAGCGGATTATACTTCGCCGCTTTTTCAAGAGCACTAAGCGGGTCTACTCCAAAGATTTCCACATCTCTAATTAGACCTTTAGCTTCCTTACGTGTCGCAGGTAATAATTGAACTTGTGTAAGCCGCTTGAAACTCATGTATGGAGGTATACCTCCGGACGCCATGACGGTAACATACGTTGCCGCAAAGGGCATCTCCCGTTCCAAGTGGCTAGCCCTTTCGCCAGCTCGTGAACTTGGCGCAACCATAAAACCAATCATAACATAGACTGGCATTGGCACCAAGAAAATGAGAAACATTATTTTGGTGAAGTATAGAAGAACAAGTGCAACGACGGATATGGGTAGAGTCAGTGTGGCAACCAAAAACATTAAGGAAACGTAAGTTTCAGGATATATTTTGATTCCTGCTTTCGCTAAGTGTACCTTGAACTCGAAGACTCCAGTTAGGAATTTTGGAGCAATACTACCGAAAAGCCGGTAGGAGACGCCTTCAAGAGTTTTTAGCAGGGGCATCAGCTAAAACCTCCTTCTCGTAGAATTCTTCAGGTTTGGCGTTGTATTCAGTTATTACCCCCGCGACATCTTTGTAACTTCTAATGTTGCGTGATCGCATCCAACGTAACACGTTTTCTCGGTGTTTCATTTCGGTCATCAATTCTTTCCAAGATATGCCGTTGCTTTCGATTATGGAATTAAGCATTATCCCGTTTTTGAGTTTGGAATCGTGGATGTCACCATTGGCTTTCCATGTGAAAGTATTTCGGTAATCTTCGTAATCTGCAATTTCGTCTACGGAAAGTATTCTTCGGTAAGCGGTCATTTCACCCGTTTTCGACTGTGGCAAGTGTACTCTCTGAATTGATGCTA
Source organism: Thermoproteota archaeon (assembly GCA_042565955.1). GTDB lineage: Archaea > Thermoproteota > Bathyarchaeia > Bathyarchaeales > Bathyarchaeaceae > Bathyarchaeum. The sequence continues at coordinate 22,338 of JBHORG010000010.1, forward strand.
CAATATTCATTAGAGGCATGTATGCAGGTGAGATATCCATTGGTTTCTGGATCAACCTTTTGACAGCCGAATCTACTGAATCTGCATGCATGGTAGCCATACCACCGTGACCAGTTGCCAATGCTTGGAATAGCGTATATGCTTCGCTGCCTCGAATCTCACCGACCATTATCAGATCTGGACGGTGTCTCATCGAAGTCTTGACTAGATCGAATAATGTTACTTCTCCGGTTAGGTTTTCTCCTAGACCATAACTTCTCCTTGCGATCAGTGATACCCAGTTTTCGTGGGGTAGGTTAAGTTCTGCTGTTTCCTCAATAGTAATGATTTTACTGCCTGGCTTAACTAAGCATGCTAAGGCGTTGAGGAGTGTAGTTTTTCCTGAGGCTGTTCCTCCTAGGACCATTAGAGAAGATCTGTTTTCTAAGCAAGTCCAGAAGTATGCTGCCATCTCCTCGGATAATGTGCCTAGGTTGATTAGGTCGATGATTGAATATGGATCGTCTCGGAATTTTCTTATTGTGAAAGCTGTTCCGAAGGGTGTTACTTCTCTTCGGTAACAGACTGCAAGTCTGTGTTTTCCGGGTAAAGAAGCATCAACGATTGGGAAGGCTGAGCTTACGTGCTTTCCAGCCATGTGAACCAGTTTTACCACAGCGTCGTCTACTTCTTGGTCGTTATGAAAGATCAAATTGGTTTCAAGGTTCTCATATTTTCTGTGCCAAACATATACTGGTTTCTCGACGCCGTCACATGAAATATCTTCTATGTGTGGATCTCGCATCAATGCGTCGATTCTACCAAAACCAACTAGATTTCTTTGAGCATGATAAAGGATTTTAGACCAAGAAACGTCAGGTAACCAACCTAAACTTATTCGGTATTTCCCAACAATCTTTTCAGCTTCAGTAACGAAAAATTGTCTAGGATCCTCGATTTCTTCTTCTGGAGAAGCAATCTCAGCTAAGAGAATTTCTAGTATTCTGTCATACACGTTTCGTTCTAGTATGTCTAGTCTGAGTTCATCTAGAATGTACTTAAATTCGCCAGATTCTGGATTTTGAGCTATTGCCGCATGAGCGAAGGGCTCATAGAGTGGGTATCGTTCAAGTACTTTATATCCTCTAGGCAAAGGTTTTGGAGGAGACGATGGACCTATTGTTTTTTTTAGTTTCTGGTTTTTTTTAAAAATTCTACCGGCAGACCTTATTCCCGCCGAGACTCTTTCGTTAAAACCCTTTATCCGTTGCATTTGGAGATCTCCTATACATTAGAAATTGTCACATAGTATTAAATCTTGCGTCTTAATAAAGCATAGTATGAATAAATAATTCTGAATATCAACCCCCCGACACAAAAAGTTCAACATTTAAAATGGTAACCCGAAAAGTAGCCCATTTCTAGAAAAGTCATAGACACAATTAAGACACAATTTAGATATTTATTAAACAGAAACAATCTACTGAAAAACGTCGTCAAAACCATCATATCTTGAATTTTAACCCAATTAAGATTCTTAAGATCCTCATGGAATAGTCATAGATTGTTAACAATCAATTTGTTATAATCCATCCGAAGTAGGCAATCAACAAAAGACATTATCAAACTTTAACACGAAAGTAAAATAAGTTTTTACGCAAGTAATGCCATTCTATCTGAAAGATGCTATGGAAAGACGACAAGATTCATCATTTTCTCTTTGGATTTAGGTGAGGTTTAGGATTTGCATGATAATAAAAAAAGCGAAGTTTTCAGTATTCAGACAATGAATTTAACTAAGAGATTCGCTAAAAAGAGACACAGAGGCATCTTTAGTTTTCTTCGAAAAAATCACTCACAAAACATGAAAAAAGATGATGATATTACAGTAGCATTGAACAAAGTCAGCATCAGAATTCGTCCTGGAGAATTATTTGGACTTCTTGGACCAAATGGATCTGGAAAAACTACAATGATTAAATGTCTATCAACAATCTTGATTCCGGATGAAGGCACTGCAATAGTAAATGGTTTTGATACTAGTAAAGAAACATCTATGGTTAGAGCAAGTTTGGGAATGGTTGTGGGCGGGGAGAGAACATTATATTGGAAGCTTACAGCTAGAGACAATCTGACGTACTTTGCTTCACTGTATAAGATGGAAAGAAAACACGCCAAGAAAAGAATTGAAGAACTCTTAGAAGCTTTTCATCTCGCTGACCGAGCCGACGAGAGGTTAGAAGACTACAGCACAGGCATGAGACAGAAAGTTGCTATAGCTCGAGCGTTACTGCATGATCCACCAATTCTGCTGTTGGATGAACCTACTTTAGGTTTAGATCCGAATTTCGCTAGACAGATTCGAATTTTAATAAAAGAACTTTCAGAGAAGCATGGAAAAACGGTTCTTTTGACCACCCATTATATGGATGAGGCTGACCAACTGTGTGATCGGGTAGCATTCATTAACAAAGGAAATATTGTTGCAGTTGATACCCCAAACAGGCTCAAAGCCATGGTGAAAGAGACCGAACTTGTTGAGGTAGCTGTTTATCGGCCACCTGCGAACATCGAAAAGGTCATCAGGTCATTGTTGCCAGATGTGGAAGTTGTCAAGCTTATCCCGGGCGATGAAGATGCTGGAAATCCTTCGAGAATTAAGGTAATTGGTGGAACTGCAGAAGAAAATGTGGGAACAATCATTGATGCCCTTAGAAAAGAGAACGTTCGTATTGGCGGTTTAAATGTTGGTGTGCCTACACTTGAAGATGTTTTCGTCAAGTTAACAGGTGCAAAACTCACGGAGGGAGAATGTAGTAAGTGATAGCTAGCGCCTATCAGCAGTCTAGTTTGCGCAGTAATTTCTTTGTTGTCTGGAACGAAGTTGTTAAGAATTTAAAGTATTTGTTGGCCTATCCGGTTATCTTTATTTTCTGGGCAATATTTCCTATTTTCTGGTTTATTCCCTTTATTCTTCAGGGACAAGCCTTCGTAGGAGGTTTAGAGAGTGCAAGTTTTGAACAAATCGCTGGTACAGGAGAATTTATTCCATTTATTGTGATAGGTGCTGTCCTCAACAGTTATGTGAACACTCTGCTTTATGGAATGGGAGAAAACATAAGGCGTGAAACATATCAAGGAACATTTGATTATGTTCTCGCAGCTCCATGTAATAAGGCGTATATACTAATCGGAAAAGCTCTAAGCGAAAGTATATCCAGTACAATCTTCGCTGCTTCACAACTCACTATTGCAGGAATTCTTTTCGGAATGAGTATAACTTTGGGAGTTATACTTCCGATATTCTTCATAATTATTCTGTTCATATTGGGATTGTATGGATTGTCCCTCATATTGGCTGCAATCTCGTTAGTACATAAACAATCCTATGACATAGCGGAGAGTATAGGATATGTTTTTTACATTTTTGCTCCTGTAAGATATCCGCTTGAAAGTCTGCCAACTTGGGCTCAAATCATTGGCAAGTTTATTCCTCTTACGTATGCGCTTATAATTGTAAGAAGTATCATGCTGCTGGGAACACCGCTTTCAGCAGTCTATTTTGAAATATTATTTCTTGTAATTATTGATGTTGTGTTGTTAATTGTTGGTTTCTATATGTTCAATTGGATGGAAAAGAAAACAAGGAAATCTGGGACAATAAGCCATCATTGAGGAGAAAACGAAGTGGATAACAACAATGAAGAATACAGGTTACGATTGGTTAACTGTCCGACTGGATTCAATTGGAGAAACTTAAAGGCTGAATTAAAAGCTGTCTGGGAATCCAATGTTAAAAATTGGAAAATAGAATTTGCGTACCCTGTAAGTTTCATCCGTCAATTTATTTCTCCGCTCGTGTTTCTGTTGCCTTTCCTAATCTACGGACTTGTCCTAGTTGGAGGAGAAGGATACAGCGAGAATTTGGCACAACTTGTTGGAACAGGAGACGTAGTATCCTTCATCTTCACAGGTTACATAATGATGGGATTCATTGGAACAGCCGTTTGGGCAATGGGATTTAGTATACGAAGAGAAAGATGGTTTGGGACACTTGAGGCAATTTATGTAACTCCCACCAGTCGCTTGGTTCAAGTATTAGGAATGGCGCTACATAGCACTGTTCATCAAATCGTGGGTACAATCATCCAGTTCGTTGTCATATACCTAACTTTCGGTTTAGCACTTAAAATTGAGGGGGTCTTACCTGCTCTAGGGATTTTTGCTCTAATGATGCTTGCATTGTATGGTTTTGGCATAGTAATTTCGGCTCTTGGCTTGCTCTTAAAAGAGGGATGGGTAGTTTCAGATATTCTATACAGCACCATGATGATTCTTTCTCCTGTAGCTTACCCATTAATAGTGCTTCCTAACTTGGCTCAGCAGGCAAGTGCCCTCTTTCCAACTGCACCAGCTTTGATTGGAATGCGAAGTTTTCTGATAGAAAATTATCAAGCAGAGGCCTTTGGTAACATCTTTCTACACTTATTGATTCTGGGTGTATCATGGATTCTCTTTGGAGTAATCGTGTTTCAGTTGACGGATAAGTATGTACGAAAGAGGGGAATGCTTAAGAAATTCTAAATATCATGAAAAGAGAACATGAAGGCACAGTTGGGTGTTTGAATGATATATGTTTACCATCAAAAAAGGAGGAAAAATTGGTTTGGAGCAGCAGTGCAAAATAATATGGTTCTTGCCTCCGACTTTTCTCCTGAAGAACCGGATTTAAAGCACCTACTTAGAAAGTTACCAAAGGATATTCCGTTTCAGATTGTGAAAGAACCAAATCAGGTTTTAGAAAACGTTCTGAGCATTTTGGAAGAAGTCTTCAACGGGAAAGACAGAGAATCTTATGGATTCACGATAGACATGTCTCCGCTTGCCAGTTACACTCGAAAAGTGCTTAACTGCACTCGTCAGGTTCCAGTTGGATATGTAACAACATATGGCGCCATAGCCAAGGTGGTGGGGGGAATTGGAAGGTCCGTGGGACGCATTGAGGCATCAAATCCGTTTCCTTTGTTGATTCCCTGTCATAGAGTTGTGCGTTCTGATTTAAGGATAGGGGGTTATGGATACGGAGAGCAAACGAAGTGGGAGATTCTTCAGAGGGAAGATAGAGGCTATGAAGAGTCAAAGAAACTGAAGATTGATGATACAGAACTGATTCTGTTTCCAATAAAGTGGATCAAAAAGAACCATGGATAGCTTTTAAGAGGAAAAAGAACAGCATATAAATCAAGAAAAGTTTAGTTTATTTAGTGGTGAACAAGTTATGGTGAAACGCGGGATCTTTGTGGGAAGATTTCAGCCAGTTCATAATGGACATTTGGAAGTTATAAAAAAAATCATTGAAGATGTTGACGAGGTTATTATTATTATTGGTAGCTCTCAGTATAGCCACACACTCGATAATCCATTCACCGCTGGTGAGCGCATCAGCATGATACGAAAAGTCCTTGAAGAAGAAGGAATACAATTATCGAGAATCTGGATTATTCCGGTACCAGACGTTCACCAACACGCATTATGGGTATCCCAGATTGTTGGGTACTCCCCGAAATTTGATGTGGTCTATGCTAACGAGCCGTTAACTAGTCGACTGTTCATTGAAGCTGGCTTCAAAGTCAAAAGTGTGCCATTTATAAAGCGAGAGGTTTATTTGGCTACAGAAATTCGGAAACGTATGAGAGAGGGTGAAAACTGGGAAGAACTTGTCCCAAGTGGTGTTGTTAATTTCATTAAAAAGATAGAAGGTAATGTACGGCTTTGCGACTTAAACAAAAGTGATAAAGTGAACTAAATTTTCAATGTTTTCCTATTTCCTGAAACATAATTAGTAGATTTAATTTCTATTGTTTTGTTTTTTTAGACTTTTGGAAAAAACTTATTAAAGTAATGGTATATTGCAAATTCGAGAAAAGGAGAAAGAAATTATTGCAAAGATTACTAGTCACTTTTTTCATATTGACTTGTATAATTTCGATATTTTTCTGCAAGATTCCAAACCTTTACGCTCAACCAGAAAATGTTGAAGTCCTCAGCTATAGTTGGTATGTATCCTCAAGGGGAAGTTTAATTGTCGTGGGTGAAGTGCAAAATATAGGTAACACTAACCTGGAATCTATCATTTTGAAGGGAATTGCATATTCATCAGATACAGTAGCAGAGGCTGAGAGCTCTAATATAGTGGCGCATTCTAGACAAATTCTTCCCCAACAGAAAGTACCTTTTATCATGTACTTCTTTCCAGAGAATAGTTACTACAATGACCTCAATTGGATTTCACATGGTGTGAATCACATAGAGTTCAGTGTTACCCTCGCCGATGGGACAGAAAATTATCAATATCATTACTTGGAAATTTTTAACGATGTATCGTATATTAATTCAAACAGAGTCTTTATGGTTACAGGACGTGTTCGGAATACTGGTAATGAAGTCGCAGGTAAACTCTGGATTGTAGCAACTTTCTATAATTCTACTGGTTCCGTAATCGCTACAGATTTTTCTGATTATTTATCACCTGATATGTTAGAACCTGGTGAAACCACCTCGTTTACATTAACTTCTATTGCTGCCATACCCGAATTAGTAAATGAATTTACTGACTTATCAAGTGAAATTACAGCTTATGAATTGGTGATTCAAACAGAAGCACCAATAATTCCAGAGTTTCCGGAGTGGATCATTTTGCCATTATTTACGTTTATAACGGGAATTTCCTTGATTTTGATTAAGAAAATACCTAGTTCTGTTGTTAATTTTCAAAATACTTCAGAGACAATAAATTTAGTCAGCGAATAAGAAATTACTAATAAAATGGAGACATCTCCTCCATTTTCCCGCAAACTCTCTCATTTTTTTTAAGGAAAAATATTTAATATTTAACCTCAAACCCAAAAAAATCAGGTGATACTTCAATGCCTCGCTAAGCCTAAGACTTGAAAAAAAGCTGTCACTCAATTTTTTTCCATTTTTCTATCTCCAGTTTGTCATCTACTAACTTGAAGCCGACTACAATTGGAATAAATAACCTGATTCGGAATGGCAACATGCTATCCGCAGCAGTAAGTTCATCACTATATACCCAGAACATTAAACTAGAACTCTTGTAGCGACAAATGATAGTATTCTTTTTGGAATATTCGTTACACGAAAAAATATAAATAAAAATAGCTAAATAAATATTAAATTAGAATTTATTGGAGGATTAAATAATGAATAAAAATAAAGTAAAAACTTTCTGCATACTGATGTTATGCAGTCTATGTTTATTATCAATAGCTGGAATTGTTAGCGCCCAACAAGCGGGATATCAAATAACGCAATATGAAGCAATGGACGCCCCAATTACTGATGGGGTATGGTCTGCCGGTTATGAATGGTCAGATGCTGAAGAAAGACAACTAGACGGTAGTCTGAATGCTATTTTTAGAATAAAAAATAGTAGGGAACTTATTACTAGTGCCATTATAGACCATTTTATTCTTATCGAAGTTTTCGATGATACTACTAACGATGCAGGTGACTATATACAAATATGCTTAGCAGCATCGGAAGACGTTGGTGGCGTTCCAACTGGAGGTACAACTCCTCAAACGGACTGTTTAAGATTTGATTTCGTTGGACACCAAGCTTCAGGTTTCACATTTTATCGAGGTGATGGCTCAGCTTGGGTAGAAAATTCAGCTAGTTGGGGATCTGATGTTCTCATTGCTAGTTCCTTTGGAACATCTCCAAATTCTGCCACTCCTCATTTGATTGTCGAAGTAAAGATATCAGCCGAGGCATTTGATATAGATCCGGAACTTTGGCTTAGAGTAGCAACGTATGATGAAAGTAATTCTGGTGCAGGAGTTCAAGCATGGCCAACTGGATCTGTTGATGTTCCAAACGATTGGGGATTGGTAGTTACACTCGATGAAGTTATTCCAGAGTTTGCATCGTGGATGATATTACCAATGTTAGTGACGGCATCTTTGGCAATTATAATCGTTAGAAGAAGACTGACAAAAAGAGAAACACTGACTTAGATTTATGCTAACGGCTGTTTACATAAACGAAGGAGACATCACTACATGTCTCCCGCAATCCGAAATCTAACTTCCGATTTCTACTTTCCCCAATAATTGAATACCCAAACTATGTTAAAAAATGCTATGTAATATAATTCTAGAAATAAGGAACATTAAATTTTAACCCTCAAACCCAACAGAGACAGCTTCTTTGCTAACAAAAAATATATTGACCCTTTTTCGTAATAGGACATATGAATGCTTGTGTACTATATTTTTCGCTAACAGGTAACACTAAAAGATTTGCAGAAACCATATCCAACATGTTAAATATTCCAGTTTTTGATTTGGCCCAGTCCATGCCCTCAATCGTAGCCGACTATGATGTTTTAATCCTTGGAACACCTGTACACGGTTTATCTCCAGCTAAACCTGTCTCTTCTTTTATTGAAAAACTGCCTAAAGCTAATGAAAAAAAGACTATTATTTTCTCAACTTATGCTATTAGAAAAGGGAAAGCAAATAAGAAATTAGAGAACGAATTAGCAGAGATGGGGTACCAGACCATTTTAAGTCTTTCAAAACGAGGTTTTAAACTTGGCGAACAAGATTTTGCAGATTGTCTAAAGCAGATTACAGATGTTTTAGAACAATAACTGCTCAAGAATATTAGTTTCATTTTATACCCTAACTACAATCCAACATGTTCCCCGATTAACTAATCAATAACTAAACGGTTTTGAAACTGTCCAATTAAATCTCCTACACAAAAAATTCTAAAATAATCGAAATTGCATAGATCAACATTGTAACATGGAAAAGAGGTAATGCTTTCATTCCAGAAGCTGCACTTTTTCCCGTGAGTATTATGTAATTGGCTATTGTCAATAAAATGAATCCTATGGTGAATCCAATAATTGACACGGTCCCAAGAACATTAAGGAAAATTGTTCCAGTTACAATGTGGAGTATGGTAAATATGAGTACCCAGTAACTTGCTCCTTTAATTTCGTATAGAATAGGTATTGTTTTCATTTTTTTAACGCGATCATTAGCAAAATCAGCTATATCATTTACTCCTAGGTGTGCCAAAGCCAATGGATAAAAGAACAAAGCAAAAAGCAATGAATTGATGTCAAAAAGGGCAACACAAAGATAGCCTGCTACAGGAAAAAGGGTGAAATCAATTCGTCCAATTAGTTGAGCAATAGGAATACTCTGGTTTCGTTTTTTGATTTGGTAAAAAATTTCCAAGCTATAGCAAAATATCATAATACTTACAAGATAAATTGAATTCGGAAATGGAAGCGTGAAAATAAGAATTATTGTGAAAGCCACTAGAATAAAAAAGAGAGCCATTGCTTTATTATAAGCTACCAAACCCTTGGGAATTGGTCTTTGACCAAATATTCTCCAATATTTTGTTAGTTTATCTGTTTCTATTTCTTTTTTATCGATATCTCGATCTACAATATCATTCAACACGAGGCCAGCTTCAAATCCCAAAAAACCAATAAAAACACCTCGAATTATTAATGACCACGAAAAACCATCATGAAACTGAAAAGCAAGAAACATTCCTGAACCGAAAAGTATCGGCCAAACAAAAAAGAAATGCAATCGCGTAAGATCTAAATACGCTTTCAATCTCTCTTTCATTAATAATCACACCGAAATTGGTTGTAATTATATCATTCACGTTATTAAATATTCGAATCAAAAAAGCCGAGTATAGTTCATGAACACTCCAAACATCCTAAAAATAATACGCATTCACATAGTGGTAGGAGGGTTTCTTGCATTCTCACTTGGAGCCATATTGGCAATTGCTGAAGGTGGCAGTTTTGAACCTACCCGATTTATAATAGGTTATATCGTTGTTTTTTTAGCAGATCTCTCAACGCACTATGGCAATGATTATTTCGATGTCGAAATCGACAAACACAGTGAACAGAAAAAATTTTTTAAAGGCAGCAGAATTCTTGTTAATAACCCAAATCTTCGACAGTTATCAAAATCTATTTCACTTTCTTTGCTACTGTTTTCAAACTTTTTGGCAGTCCTGCTCGTTGTTTTTCTTAATTTCCCTATATCGTTTTTTATCATTATCTTAGGCGCGAGTCTTGTGGGTTGGTATTATTCGGCACCTCCTATTCGTTTGATTTCAAAAGGATTAGGCGAGGTTGCTGTAGCTTTAGTTACAGGATTCGCGATTCCTGGCATGGGTTACTTAGCCATTACAGGTCAGTTTACTCCGCTTTTTGTGTTCTTTATCGTTCCTTTCATAATCTATGGATTCTTACTTAGCCTTAGTCTTCATGCCCCTGATGTGGAGATTGACCGAAAAGGAGGAAAAACAAATCTAGCTGTCCGTTTAGGTCAGCGACGCATTTTTTTCCTTATGTTTATAATGGTTTTCTTAGCGACACTGACTTTTTGGATATATTCATGGCAAAACGCTTTCTTAATTGATTTTGGTATAGTCTTCCTTTTTTCAATCATTCCTTTATTGACAGGACTTCTTGGAGTTATAGGTGTTTTTCAGAAAAAGAAAATAAATCATTCTAGTGCGTTTAATGTTGCAGCATTATTTGTTTTCAACATGCTTATGATTATATATCTACTACTCATCGTGTTCGCAGAATAGCAATCCGACTTCATTTGGGTTTGGGGGTTAAAATTTAACTCCCATACACAAGTAGAGTGTAACCTTAACTGGGTAAAAGTAACAAATGTTTAATTGTAGATTTGAAACACAGAACTAAAAATAGTATCGTTACACAGATTTTGTTTTTTGAAAGAACTGAAGGTCCAAGAATAAAAGTTGGAAAAATGTTAGACTGTTAAAACTTGGGTTAATGAAGAGGCTTTATTATTTGCTAAATTTCTAAGAAATGAGATTCAAAAGTGGATTCCTAAATTAACATTTCTTGACTATAATTTGAAAGATAATTTAGAATTGAAATAAGGGATTTCTGAGGCTCTAGATCAACAGTTGTTGATGAGTTCAGGTCATCTCAGCCATCTTGGGAGGATTTGTGAGAATTTCTGATCCGTTGTTCCTAGGCTTTTCAGTCCCTTATTCATCTATATGTTTACTCCCAAAAAAGGGGAGGGAAAAATTTGGGTTATTACCGCTTTCTGAGTACCAAATAGGTACCTAAACCTATGATGGTTGCTATGATAATGGCTGCTATGATAGCTATTTCTGGTGTGATTATGCCCGCTTCTGCTTCAGGTCCTTCTGGTCCTTGATCTCCTTGAGGTCCGGTTGATCCTGTATCTCCTGTAGGTCCTGTAGGTCCTGGTGCTCCTTGACTTCCTGAAGGTCCTGTAGTTCCTGTAGGTCCTGGTTCTCCTTGAGGCCCTGCTGGAGGTGATGGCCCAACTACAACAAATGCTGAATCAGAAGAGCTGCCATATGATTCGTCTCCTTCAAAGGAAACGATTATCTTGTATGTGCCGTCCTCTGTTGGAGTCCAAGCCTTTCCAAAGGTGCCAGTGTATCCATCGGTTGTAGTAGTTCCAAGGTCAACATAAGATCCGTCTTCAGCAATGGCAGTTAATGTAACTGGAACGCCAGTAATGGTTTCATTTCCCCAGAGTCCATCATTGGGCATCTGTTTGTGCAGGTATTCCATTTGGATGGCCATTGAGTCCACTGAGACACATGGAGTATTAGGTTGTGCAGGAGACAAGTCCAAAACTTTACCAGATATCATTATCGGATAGTTCATTACAACTCCTGCCTGAGGAGCTGATACAGTTGTTACGCTTTTGCCCTTACCGAAACAATAAGTGTATCCGTCACTTCCAGCCATTGTTAGGTAGCCGTCGGCTATTGCACCTAAACTTGTGGTGTGTTTAGACGCAGCCCCAGCTATCCCTACTTTCCATAAGCCCTCGCCAGTAGTAGCGTCAATGCAATGGAGTTGCCACCCTCTAGTGATTGGTACAGTGGCTGAGTGTTCAGTATTATAGATGTAATATTTTCCGTCAGCAATTGCTCCACCAATGTTTGTGGAATATACCGTTTGACCATCTTCGTTAACGTATGGGGTTTCATATGTAGCAGCCGCTTTTGATGTATATGTCCAAGCTATGCTCCCGTCATCCCAATCAAAGGCGTAAATGCCCGCGTATGCATTTCGATAAAGTAGGCCGTACGCTGATAGTACGTTGTATCCGCCATAACCAGCTGCATCCCATGGATATTGCATTTCTTCACTCTTCCATGCCAAGTTACCGGTGGCCAGATCGAAAGCTACAAAATAACCCTGCTCTGTATTTATGGCAACTTTTCCGTGGTCAGCATAACAGGTGTTTGTGCTATATACCCATTCGTCAATTTCTTTAGTCCATAGAACTTCGCCTGTATATAAGTCAGCAGCCGTTATGGTTGTTTTATCAGGTACTCCACCCACATAATTTTTCGTTATCCTAACAGCGATACCTGCATTGTAATCGATTTGGCCTGGTACGTTGGGAAACGGCCATGTAATGTTGCTCATTACCCTACTGTCAAAGTTGTTAGAGTTACCTTGTGTGGTCCAGTTGATTAAACGATAATTTCCGCCACCAAGGTTCTGAGCACTCAAAACATAGCCATTTCTATAGTAGGTGCCACTCATTGCTGTTACATTCCTTGTTATAGCTCCGGTCCATGGATCAAATTTGTACAACCTACCACCGGTTATCGCTAATAGATTTACAGCTGTTACGTGTTCGTGGACTCCGGAAACCGCGCCTCCTGGGAGAAGACCCGTATCAAAGTATTCGATTGCATAAGGTACTAGAGTTTGAGGTATTTCCCAATACATTTCTCCAGTACGGATATCGTAACACTTCCAATATCTTTGTGCACTATTCCCAGTTCCAGGTTTGATATAGCTCTCATAAGCTCTTCCAGCATAGATTATGTTGGGATAACCCCCACCGCCTGCACTGCTGAACATACCTGTGTCGTGGATTTCCACTCCGTAATCTCCTCCGATGATGCCTGCTATAGTATTTTCTTCTTTCCATACAACATGTCCACTCTCTGGTGCTTGAACCCACGGAGTGAAGGTACCGCGGTGAGCCCCGAAAAATGAACTTGGAGAGCCTGCCGGGCTATCTGTTCCGCCCCAGTAGGGGTTCGTGTCAGGATGGAATTCGTCCCACAATGGGCCTCCTCCTGGACCATGCCATGGGAAGTTCCCGGCGATTGGCCACCATTCTCGGTGTTCATAGGGTACGGGTCTTGTCCAATAATCTGCTGGTAGCCCTAAGTCAGGCCAAGAATACACAATGTCTTCCTGCACTGTAAGTGTCATTACTGGAGTTGATGAAGGACTGTAGTAAACTGAATCTCCATAGAAAGATCCTCCTGAGGAGGCGGTTATGAGATCGCCATTAAGGTAACGTCCAGCTGGGAAAAACATTCCTTTGAATTCATACTGAAAGCCCCATTCGCCAATCTCATCAGCTATCCATTCAAACCATGAAGTCCCGTCTGCCGGATAAGAATCCATCGTGATAAGTTGTGTGGTTCCGCTTGGTTTCGTTATTGTAATCTCCAAGTCCTCAAAAACTCGGTTCGCATGAGGCGCTGGTATCAACCATGTGTTAATGAGGATAAGCTGGTTAACTCCTAAAAGTGAAGGTCGAATGCTAAGGTATGCATCAGTAGCAACTGTGAAGTCAGGAATATCGCCAGATTGTAGTGGTCCACTATATGGTTGTTCTGTAGCAAGTTGAGCCTGCACTGGAACATTAACATATAGTATTGAAGCAGTAATAATTAGAATAGTTAACATAGTTAATGCAGTTATTTTTGGTTTAAGATTTTTCATTTTTCTCTTTCCTTTTTCATATTTTTTTTATTTTGGAGAAAAATCAACTAAAAAAGCGTTTCTTCCCCCCAATAACGATATATTTGGACTAAAAATGTATTTAACAATATTGGTGTTATCCCCTATTAACTATGATTTCCTAAAAAAGGAGGAGTTTTGCGACAATCCAAGTGGAGAGATTCACCATTTGTCGAAATGAATTATCTGGTCGATTTGTTTTTTAGGTGGTTGATTTGGGCTTTCATCAGGTATCCCAAAAGCAATTGCACCTACAATTTTTGAGTCTGCGGGAAGGTTGAGAGTGCTTTTCAGTTTTGTTTCGTCAAAAGCACCCATCCAACATGAACCTACTCCTTGAACCCATCCTGCAATCACCATGTTTTGAAGAGCAATAGTCACATCCATCAAACTAAGCTTCTCAATAATCACTTCAGATTGTTTATAAAAACCGATAACAACAAAAGAAGCTCCATTAACCCAACGATTAAATCCCTGAAAAATCACAACAAATCAAAGAAAAACTGAAAGAGCTAGATCTATAGTCTCATTAGGGAGATAGTTTAAACCTATTCCAATCAAACGAAGAGAGTTGCATGCATATGCACTTGAAAAAATTCAGGGAATTTCAATGGGAAGGAAAAAAGGTCAAACCACTCACTACTTTTCATTTGTTAGAAAAAAGTAGATGAGTAAAGAGAATAGAGATCACGAGTTCGAATTATCGTTTGCGTGTGTACTTGTATAATGCTCCTGCAACAATTAAGGTTCCGAAGATGACTATTATGAAAGGCCAGAGGTCTAAACTTACGTCGAGAAGAGAAGATGCGCCCCATATGATAATTATTAACCCGATGATTAGGCCTCCAATTATTCCACCGTGTGGAAGTCCAAAGCACTCATCTTCTGCTCGTTTTCGTTCACGTCTCTCGGTGTGTTGGGCACCTAGGGGTTGTTGGCATTTACCACAGAACGCCGAGTCTTCTTCGTTTTTGGTCCCGCATTTATTACAATAAACCATGGTTTTCACCAATTTATTTTTACAAACCTTTTAACAATAATGGAGGCTATAATATTCCTAGAAACCTATTTTTGTCTATTGAGTAAAAAGATATTCCATCAAGATCAATATTCAGAAATGATACGGTTAAAAAATCTAAGAACCATAGTTATGACAGAGTGGTTAAATTTTAACTTTAATGTTAACTTTGGGTTTTGGTTTAAATTTTAATCAATTGATTAAACATCTCCCGCAAACTCCCCCCTCCCCCCTTCTAATCATTTTTTACTTTCTGTATTAGTAGGTAAATTCGATATATTATGTGGCCACCTGCTGTAGCTTCAATCACTATAACTGGTGATGTGAACAATGTTGCATCAAAATGAGCTTTTCCAGTTACTGGTTCGGTTATGCATATATATGGCGGGGTGTTTGCCTTTCAGGATGCTTCGAAATGAGGGCCTCTTTCAAATTAACTCCAACAACATTTCTGGTAACAGTTAACGTGCTAGTTTACATATACACTTCGGTGATAGGGGGAAATTTCATCGAAACAAACACCAGTGTTCTAATTCAGATAGGACAACATAATATCAGTGTATTGAATGGCGAGTACTGGCAGCTCTTAACATCAATTTTCGTTCATGTGGACATAGTTCATCTTGGACTAAACATGCTATTCCTAATTATATTTGGTTTCAGAGCCGAAGAACTCTTTAAAACAGAAGAATATTTTTCAGTCTACATGCTCTCGGGACTCGCAGGCAGCCTTCTAACCTTGTTTTTTATGTCAGCAAATACACTCTCTGCTGGGGCTTCAGGAGCAATATTCGGAATGTATGGTGCGGGGATTATATATATGCGAAAAACGTACGGGCGATCAATTACAGGTGCATTATTCTATTCTTTTCTGTTTTTAATGTTGTCGACCGGATCAGGTGTCAACGTAATTGCCCATTTTGGAGGTCTCGTAGCCGGATTGATTATTGGTTATGCCTTGGCACAATCCCGTAAAGATATGATTTGGATAGAAAACGATTAACAGCCAATTAAGTTGAGTTCTGTTAAGGAGTTGCCACTATTGAGATACTGAAAAGCTCCCCAGTATTTGCATTGAAAAAGTTCGAGGCACTTCCTTGATTAATTGCTACTTCAAGAAAATTGTTGCTATTAATTAATGTCAAAGGAGAACCGATTGGAACCTCGCCGTAAGCTGAACAGAATGGGATGTTTAAAGTTATGTCCCTAAGGGTGACAAAAAGAGATTTCACATCAGTAATTTCATATTGTTCAAGCGAGTCTGCTGAAATGTTGCTAATGATGTTTCCAAAACCGTCTATGTAAATAATTTCCCCAAGCAGTTCCCCCATTTTCGCATGGATTTCAGTAAAATCAGGAAAAACATAATCCGTTATTATTGACCCAAAAACAGAGGGCTTTATTCCTTTTGCTAGATATGCAGCTACTGGAGCGAAGATGTCTCTTCCATGAAAAGTTGTTGATATTTTTGTGGACAGGTATTCTTTGTTGTCTATAGTGTAAACATTTGTTATGTCTTCTTTAGAAGCAGCCAGCATAAGGAGCCCATTATCAGGTCCAACATATAAGCTGTGATTTGTTTCTATGATTATAGAGCTTCTTTTAGTTCCGACACCAGGGTCTACAACGGCCACATGAATTGTATTTATAGGAAAGAAGGGAGCTGCAGAGGCTAATATATAGGCGCCCATGCGCGTGTTATACTTTTGAATTTCATGACTTATATCAACGATATGGACCTGTGAATTAATTGCGAGGATTACAGCTTTCATTTCCGCTACGTATGGGTCTTTATGACCGAAATCAGAGAGTAAAGAGATTATGGACATTTAGTTGGCCCTGAATCCATGTGTTGATTTGGCATATTTAATAACTGTTATTTGGGTAGTATCTGATTGAGAAGATTTGAAAGTCGGTGAAATAATTTCCCTGAAGAGGCTTAGTGCATCAAACCAATACAAAATTTTATGCTATCCAAGATGTGAGAAAGAAGAATTGGAGAAACGCATCAAGGAACTGGAGAGGATTGGAGTCAAAGCTCTAGAATTCTATGGTAATAAGAGTGTTTTTGATGGGGGAGTTCTTGGGAAGGGTTGCGTTGGTATCGTTGTTGTAGCATATACGATATTTGGGAGAGTTGCTTTGAAGATTCGTAGAGTTGACGCGGACAGGAAGGGAATGTTCAATGAAGGAAAAATGCTCAATAGAGCAAACGGCATAAATGTCGGACCAAGATTATTGGATGTCAGTGAAAATTTTCTTATTATGGAGTTAGTTGAAGGGACACATTTTCCAGAGTGGCTTGAATTATTAGTAGGAATAGAAACTGAGTCACGTATTCGTTTGGTTTTAACTGATGTTTTGGAGCAGTGTTACAGGCTAGATGAAATAGGATTAGATCATGGAGAGCTGAGCAAAGCACCAAAACACATCATTGTTGACGCGAAGGATATTCCTTATTTGATTGATTTTGAGACAGCTAGTATCAATAGGAGAGTTTCAAATGTTACTTCTGTTTGTCAATATTTTTTCTTGGGAAGCCAGATTGCAGATAAAGTTAAAGAGATAATTGGGAAAGTAAACGAAAGAAAACTGATTAACGCTTTACGAACTTACAAAAGGAAACGAACAAGAGAAAATTTTGAGAAAATACTAAAGAAAATATTGTAGAACTAACATTAGGAATGCTTTCATAATTTTAATAATAAATCTAAGAATTACAAATAACAAAAGGAAAAGGGATTTACTGATCCTTATTCGACAGTTGTTAACGATTTTGATTAAAAATTTGCATTCAATGACTAAATAAAAAAAAATACTAGTCCCCCATGAAAAAAGGGGGAAGGGAATTTTTGGGTTTATTTTCGCTTCTTTATTAGCCAGAAGGCTGCGACGCCAATGACTGCAATAACTGCTACAGCTAGAATGATTGCTACTTCTGTTGTAATGAATGGTGTTGTTGGTTCAGGTTCTGGTTCAATTGGTCCACCAGTTGAAACTTCAGGACCAACCGTCACAAAGGTTGATGCGCCAGAGCTACCGTATGCGTCAGATCCAGCAAAGTTGGCAGTAATCTTGTATAGGCCTTCTTCTTCTGGAGTCCAAGACACACCGTAACTTCCATAATAGCCATCGCTTGTAACTGTGCCAAGATCAACGAAGTTACCGTTCTCACCATAAGCAGTCAGAATTACTTGAACACCTTCAATTGCTTCGCCGCCAAAGAGTCCGTCAATTGGTCTTTGCATATGTATGTAGTTCATTTGAAGATCCATTGAGTCAACTGATACACATGGGGTTCCTGGTTGTGCAGGAGATATGTCAAGAACTGATCCAGTTATGGTCATAGCAGAACCTTTTGCAGCACCACTAAGAGGAGCCATAACAGTTGTCTCGCTCTTACCCTTACCAAATACATACATTTGTCCTTGATAGTCGTTTGTTGCTGTTAGATAGCCGTCTGCTGCTGAGCCAATATCCATTGGTCCCGCAAGACTCCAAAGTTCTTCGCCTGTATGGGCGTCTAGACACATAATATCCCAACCTCTTGCATATGGTGCAGTTGCTGTGTGCTCGCTGTTGCGAGTATAGACTTTGTTATCAGCAATGAAACCATGACCGTTGAATGGGTTACATTCTATGCCATCTGGACCGGTATAGGTTGTTTCGAATTTAACTGCAGGATCAGTGTAGTGCCATCTTTCTACTCCGGTTTGTAGGTCAAAAGCTTGTACTCCGTCGTATGACCAGAAGTATGCTAGTCCATATGCTGCTGCTTCGTCGTATCCCCAAAATCCACCGAATGGATAAGAGTTGTCTGTGTTGGTCCATAATACTTCGCCAGTTGCGATGTTAAGTCCCTTAACTTCTCCTTGGTTAAAGCATACAACGTAAACTCCGTCTTCAGCCACTGTAGTTCGTGGACTGTATGGTGCATTTTCCCACATTCTTTCCCAAACTACCTCACCGGTAGTTAGGCTTACACCTACTGACTGTCCGCCCCAAACTGCGTTATCAAAGAATCGTCTTGTGATAGCTGTGTAGCCTGCATCTATGTCGGGAGTACCCATTCTGCCATACCAGTTCCATTGACCGGCATCGCTTGATGCTGAGCCTCTGAAGCTTGGGCATATTCTGTAAGTTATGTTGCTATTTACTCTGCTGGCAAAATTGTTGGTGTTGGATAAAGCGTCCCATTTAACTAGGTAAGTGGGATATCCGTTATCTTGTATGCTAGTGCGGTTCCAGAAATGAGAAATCATGTAAGGATCAACAACGCTGTCACTAGAATCGCGAACGCTCCAGAATTCACCTTTATAGTAAGCCAGTATTCTACCAGGGCCGTCACCTTCGTCATTTGTCAGGTCATAGTCGTTAACTGATCCAGTGTATGGATCGATCTTATACAAAGTCTCTGGATTACTTGTCGAGTCAACTGCTAACATTTGGACTCTAACAGGATCATCTGCACCAGAGCCAGGTACTGATCCACTAACGGTCTGGTAGTAATTAAGCCAGGTTGGTGTAACTCCACCTTCTGAAGTGGGTATTTCGTAGTAGATTTCTCCAGTTCGTAGATCAAAGCATCCAGCGACGTTGCCTACTCCAGGTTTGTAGTATGTATCATAGCATCGTCCCAAATAGATTACGTCAGGTGTACTTCCACCTGCTAGTTCGCTGTATACGCCTGCTTCTCCACCTGTAATTCCACCCACGTCAACGTCTTTTTTCCATACAACGTGTGAAGTGTTTGGTGCTGTAATATAAGGTCCGTAGTAGTCGGGGTTGCCGCTCCATTCACCTGTAACGACCAAATTTTGAGGTGGGTAGTTGCCGGCGATTGCTGCCCATTCTCTGTGTTCTAGAGATATTGGGCGAGTCCAGTAGTCAGTTGGTAGGTCGATTAGAGGCCAGGAATAGACGAATTCTTCTTGTACGGTAAGTGTTTGTACTGGAGTGTTTGTGGGTCTGTAGTAGTCTGAGTCATAATACATTGAGCCTGAGAATCGTTCTGTTTGGTATTCTCCGTCGTTATACCATCCAGCTGGTGAGTATTGTCCAAGGAAGAAGAATTGTAGTTTCCATTCTCCTACTTGGTCAGCTAGGTATGGGAACCATGCGGTTCCGTCTGCTACATAAGAATCAATTGCGACTGTATTTGTTGTACCGTCAGGTTTTTGGATTACTACTAGGTAGTCTTTCATGAATCGTTCAGCACTTGGTGGTGGGGTAATCCATAGGTTAATAGTGAATACTTGGTCCACTCCTATAGGATTGGGCGTAAAAGCCAGTCGGGCTTCGACATCAAATGTATAAGTAGGAGTTACTCCAGCGGGTAATGGTCCACTTGTTCCAGGATGTGCATCACTAGGACCAGTTCCATGTGTTAGGTCCTGATCAGGATCTAAGTTTTGAGCATATATATTAGCTATTAGTCCAGAAGCCGAGATCATCAAAAGTGTTATCACGAATATTGCTGTCAATTTGTATTTATTTTGTAGAATTTTCATTTTTTCATCTCACTTATTTATAATTCATATTTTGACACTATACCAGATTTAAAGTTTTCCGACAAAACAGAGGCGGTATGGAAAATATCAACCTGAATAGGCAATTTAATTACAATGTTCTATACAATGTAACGGTATACATTACGAGAGTTGTAAAAAAAAGGGAAAGCATGATGGTATACAAGGAACTGAGACAAATGGAAACCAATCAAGTAACAATTGATGAAATTGATGCAAAGATTCTAAGGACACTAATTAAAGATGCACGCACTAGATTTACAGACATTGCAAAAGATTGCGGGATTTCAATAAATGCCATAGTCAAGCGATTTTACAGACTCAAACAATCAGGTGTAATCAAGGGAACAGCAATAAGACTAAACATGAAGAAATTTGGTTACAAATTCTCCTTATCAATACAATTAAACATAGATTCAGACGAGTTACCTCATATTCTTGATTGGTTAAAGAAGATACCTAACATTCTTTCTTACTATCAAGTAGTGGGCAAATATGACGTACATGCAACAATGCTAACAAATTCTCTTGAGGATATTCACCACATCAAACAAGAAGCAAAAAAGCAAAAAGGAGTTAACCAAGTAAGGATAGCAGCCAGTCTCGACGAATATGTATGTTTTCCAGAGAATCTTGAAATACAATCACTGGAGCCGAAAAAAAGTGGATAACCTCAACTTACAAATCATAAAGGAATTGAAAATTAATGCTCGAAAACCATTTAAACAAATTGCTGAAAAAATTGGGGTTTCAACCCAGACAGTTATAAAAAGATATAATAAAATGAAGGAAACAGGGGTAATCCAGTTTTGTTCAATATCAATAAATCTAGAAAAAATTGGATACAAAGGCTCAGCGCATTTGTTGATTAAGAGCACACCAGGGAGCAATTTCTCGAAAACAATTGAAAAAATAAAAAAAACTCCAAACATAATCTTCGCAGGAAGAGTGATTGGTGACTTTGAAGGATACGCTGTTCTTGAATTTAAAAATATTAAGGACCTTTATGAAAAAGTAATCCAAATTAATAGTTCACCAGACATAGAAAATGTACAAGTTTCCTTCGCAACACCAGGAATTCAAAATTATCCATCAAACAGAAAACTTATTCTCTAATCAAACGCAGACCCAGCCTCCCAAAACAATGATGGAAACATAGAAAAATGGTAGGTCTCAAGTTTTTACTTCATTGTATATTCGGGTTGGAGGCGATGATATGCTGAACACCAAAGACCTGTCGTTTATCATTATCTTGGCAGTTGTGGGTTTTGTCATTACATTGTTAGTTGCCCAAGCTGCTACATTATTGACTGGAATACCAGGAGCAAATTATTCGCTTATAATCGTTTTAGCAATTGTAACAGGTTTTTCTTTGCTCATATACGAGGGGAGAAGATGGAGATTTTTTGCCCAAACAGTATTGTTTGCCATTCTTATTATGCCAACACGTTTAGGTGGAGGACCTTTCAATATGGGTAAGATGAGCATTGTCATCAATGCCCTTCTCTGTGACATGATATTCAATAGTGTTTATGAACCGTTCAACAAACGTAACAGATTGTTGATATGGGCAATAATTGCCACTGTAGAATTTTGGATTATGAACCCATTCATTAGCGGATATTTGATAAAACCCTTATTTTTCTCTCCAGAGTATATAACGAAATTTATTGAGGTGACTTTATTGTTGCTTCCAGCGATAATAATTGAGTCAATAGCTGGGGGATACATCGGATACAAAATATACCGACGATTGAAAGAGTCCCCATTAAATATTCAGAGAACAAACAAATAGATATTCCAAGTTCCCAGTAAGAATAATGCATATGCAAGGGCGCCATTAAAAGAACTGATTGCTAAGGTTTATTTTATTTTTTTAAGGTAACTAAGTTCTAGCAGTATAGACAATGTCTAATTTAAAGTAATTTACTTCCTATGAGAATTATTCCAGAGATATTAAATAATTACATGGAATTTGTTAATGTTCTATATGAGAAACAAGTAGGATACCAAACCACTTTACGCCTTTGTTTTTATCAATATCAAAACTTCGAAATCAAACACACAATTACAATATCATGGATTTAGACTTTGTCTCTTTCAATGTAATCTTTAGGAGGGGTTTGTTTGCGTTTTTAACCATCTTCCTAATTTAGAGAGCATGGAATTGGAACTTACATTAATAACTGGGACAGCAATTTCCCCTTGAGGACTCTTGTAAGTAATAAACGGTTTATACTTATCCATCAACGCAAAATTTGCTGAAATTATGTACAATTTTCCTTTTAGAAACTCTTCTGCAACTAACTCACTTGTATTTGGATCCATGATAGTATGGATAAAAATGATTCCTTCAACCCAATTTAATGAAACAGGTTGCCCAACTGCTCTAAGTTGAGCAAAAGGATAAACTAAATCCTCAAGCTTTTCAAACTTTGTATATTCCTTTAGTTCTATCTCTTTAAAAGGCTCAAATGTAATTTTCATATGTAATCAAATATTGATTTAACTTATTGGTTAATAAAAATATGGATTATGAAAAAGATAACTTTCATCTTTTAAATCCTCTTAACTTTTCAGCGCATGATTCTTTAGGATGGACTATAACAAATCGGTTAAATTAAGTGTATATTATACTGTGTTTCTAAATTGGTCATCTAATAACATATAACCTAAGTTTCTCCAAAAACAAGTCGATCCGTAACTAGGCATATGGCATAAAAGATGTCATCATGATTCAATTCGTCTGTGGCAAGGACAAGATTGAAGGGTGAAAGATCGTGACCCAAATCGAATCCGTAAAGGCTCTTATATATTAGTCTAGTTCGTTCATCTTTTTGGGTTAGAGCTTTTAATGCATCTTTATTGCTAATAGAATCTCGAGTTACTACCCGCGTAGCTCTAACCTGAGGCGAAGCTTCCAACCATACTTTGAAGCCCTCACTTAACAGCCAAGGCATGGTCCAGCTATCGAGAACAACATTTCCTTCCGCAGCCAGCTCTAACAACTTTTCATCAATTCTTTTATCAAAAGAGGGGTCTTCCATTCTCATTTGTAAAAAATTTAAACCTTCAGCGGTTTCCCACCAGCCATTTGCGTCTGACTTATAACCCTCTTCTTTAGCTAATACTCTTAAAGCGTTCCCGCCAGAAAAATAACGGAGCTCATACTTCTCAGCCAGTCTCTTTGCTACAGTGCTCTTTCCGGAGCCAGTCATTCCACTAATACAAATTATTACTTTTTTATTCTCTTTATTACAAAGGTTTTTCACAATCAGACAGCCGCCATTTTAGATTAAAGATTTACACCCACTAGATTAAGGATACTTCGAAGACTTCCGTGAACCAGAATGCCACTGTTCGCCTGGAAAGTATTGGCATCTAATCTGTTCCTCCTGTTAATCCGAAGATTCGTGAGAATATTGTTCCGAAAAGGAAAGAGCATATGAGGTACCAGTAAAAAAGGTTTAGTTGCATTACACCACCAAACCATGGAAGGAATGCCACAGGATCAGGTCCAATAAATGGACTTTCGAACAATTTAAATCCGAGAATACTTCCCGTAAGCAAGAGCCAAACAACAAAAAAGACTCCCATGGTAATGGGTAACACTCTAAACTGTTTAGAGGATAGAGAAAGGGATTGAGATTGAAGTTGAAGAAGCTGCTTCTCTTGTTTCTGAGCTTTTTTAAGCAGTTTTTTGTCGCCTGTACTCTTTGCCTGCTTCATGTTTTCCTTTTTTTCCTTAGATAAAGCAGAAATTTTACGTTGAAGATCCTTGACTTTTTGGCGGTGTTCTTTAGGCATGAAACGGCTGTTAATAAACGATGAGGCAAAAGACATACTCATAGAGATGAAAAGAATAATTAATGTTATATATGGAGGTTGTGCCAAAATCGAACTCATCAGTTTTTCCTCTCATAAAGCTGAAATTTTCCTGTGATATATTCTTTTCTCATATATTCATCTATTTTTGATACCTTACAGTAAACTAATGTTTTCACTGTTCTATTCATTCCTGTGACACTGATAGGTCGATTCAATAGTTATCATCCCATTACTTTACCAAATGCAGGATACATCTCAGAAACCTGTTCCTGCACAAGTAATTGATAATATTGATACAAGATACCAACTGCAAGTAAGATACCCATACCTGTTCCGAACACTCCAAAGAACTCTGCGACAGAGGCAATCAATCCTATTAACGCGCCTCCAAGAACTGTGACTACTGGTATGTAGCGTTTGAGAATCATTTCTATTGACTTGCCTGATCTGCGGAATCCTGGAATCTGCATACCCGAGTCAACAAGCTGTTTTGCAACTGTGCTGGGTCCTAATCCTCCTACTTCTAGCCAAGTTATTGAAAAGATTATTGCAAATGTAACCATTATGCCTACAAAAATTATGGCTCTCAATGGATCAGCACCAACCTGTACCAGACTTCTAGGAGCCGTTACGTAATATGCGAGACCTCCAGTGGGGGATTGGTTTTGTCCTCCGAAGGTACCTATAAGGTTGACCCAGAAGTTATTCGGGCCAAATTGGTTTGAAAGTAGTTGTGCAACGACGTAGACGTTAGCAAAGAGGGCAGAAGCGAATATTACAGGTAGATTCGAGACGTAGAGAAGTTTGATGGGGTATTTGCCTCGGAATCCACGATAATTGGCGTGTGATATTGGAAGTTCAACTCTAATGCCTTCAATGTATATTACTATGATGAAGACGACAATTGTCGTAATGAAACCCAACATTGTTGGAAGGGCCGTTAGAACTCCCGATGCGTCGGGTCTTAAAAAGGCGTTAATCAAGGGTTGTGCAGGGTCAGCAATTATCTGACCTAATGCAATGAAAGCCCCATAGGAGTTGCCATCATAAACACCAGCAGTTATGCCAAAGCTGTCCCACATTATACGCTGTGCTACTCCTGCCAAAATAAAAAGGCTGATTCCACTACCAATTCCCCAACCTTTCTGCATCATTTCATCCAAAAGCATAAGGACTATACCAGCGAAAAGAAGCTGAAGAAAAATTATCAAAGCCGTAACTCCGTCCAAAGGACCATAAACACCACCAATAAGGTAAGCACCTGCTTGAACACCGGTGAGAAGTATGGAGAAGACTTTAGTGGCTGCCGTAAAGAGAGCCCTATCTTCGGTGTTGCCCAAATCGGCATTTATAATGCTTGATCCGATAAGCAACTGCAAAATGAGACCTCCCGTTACTATAGGACCGATTCCAAGTTCGGTGAGACTACCTCGGTTAGAGGCAAAAATTATTCGAGTTGCTTGGAATTCATCGTTTACACTTGCAGAAATGTTGAAGAGAGATATCTCGCTCATGACAAGATAGATTATTAACGCCATTGCAGTCCAGAAGAGTTTTTCGTTGAAGCTAACTTTTCTTGTTGGTGAGCTTACTTCGGGCAAAAATCGGGATAGTGGTCCGAATAGTGAAAGGAATCTGCCAGCCATGATTTAATCGCCTTAATTTTTAGGTTTATTATTGTATAAGCTGATTGGTTAAGTTGCGTATGTTGAACACAAATATAAACACTTTGACATCTTATGCCGCCCAATCAGGTAATCTTAAGAAAACTTAACCGCCTACTTGTTTTCTTTGAGGATTTCTCCGCCTGCTTCTTCCAATTTTCTGGAAGCAGATTCTGAATAGGACGCGACTTTAACAAACATAGGCTTGACTATTTCCCCAGTTCCTAAAAGTTTATCATAACCAAGGCTTTCTAGGTCCAAAATGATCTTCTTATCTTTTCTCTCCAATTTTTTCTCTGAATTCAATTTGTCAGCAAGGGCATCCAATTTTCCGACATTAATAATGTTAACCGTTTTTCCGAGGGTTCTGGCGGACACGAAGCCTTTCTTTAACCAGTATGTAGGATCGTGTTTTACCACATATGTCCATTTATGTTTATCGAGACCAGCTTTTCCAGTTCCTCCTCGTCCACCTCTGGCTCGATGCTGGCCTACCTGACCCCATCCATGGGTTCTGGATCCACGCTGTCTTCTTACTTTTCTATCTTTAGTTGGCAACCATCAAACCTCACTTTTTAACAGATATTTTATTATCTTTAGCTAGCTTCTCTAATTTTTCTAATCTTACTTCCAACACTCCATTCCTGTACGACGCACTTGCCGACTTTGTCTTAACCTTAGTTGGAAGATTCAATTCGTTATACCACTCAAAGTCATCAGTATCAACTGTAACAGTTAAGCAATTCTCAGTTACACGAAGATCAATATCATTTTTAGTTACTCCAGGAAGCGCCACTAAAACTACCAACGATTCCTCATCCTCAATGATGTCAACAAGAGGTTCAGGATCAACATCAATCCTATATTCATCCAATGGTAGTTGGGTGTTAGTAAGTTCTCTAATTTTTGGCTTTCCGTCAGGACCAACTTTTATGGAGAAACCCTGAACATTATTATGTTTGACTGTTGAGTTCTCGGAGGAATTCCCAAATGCTTTTTGCATAGTTTCATCTATCATGGCCCCGAGTCTTTCAAGTTCTTCATAAATGTCATTAACCCAAGGACTTTTCTTCTTTCTTCGTCTCCACCACGGATCGCTCAAGGTAATTCCATCCTTAACTGAGATTGTGCTGATAAGGTAACTATAAACATTATCGCTTTTGCTACATCATTCGTTTCAGGAGAACGTTAATTGCGTCTCCTCTATATCCAGCCTCTCCACCAGCCGCATAACTTTTTTTCACTTTACCTTTATAGCCTTTTGTTGGTGGACGAAGACGAAACACAGGTTTCACTTCGGGAAGACTACTAAACTCGACATCCACTTTAAAGATTGCTTCAGCTAAGTCATCCAACGATTTGTAACCCAACTCTTTAGCATATTCATCCGTCAATTTTTTATCGCCAACGATTTTTCCTCTCTTCTTCAGAAGTAGAGCAATAGTCTCTTTGGAAATCTCACCCCAAGTTATACAATTCTTACTTTTCCGCAACATTCCATTATAGGCGGGACGATTGTCCAGCAACGTTGCGTGACAGTTTCGGGTTAGCCTTAGCATCATTAACGTATCTTTGGTTTCCTGAGGAATGTCGCTTAAACCGCGAATCCGAACAGCCACTAAACACTTCGTCTGTTCTACCACTTTAGCTCACCCAATCCTTTGGTGTAACCAGCAGGTAGGTCTTTTTAAGAGCATCAAAGACTGCGAAAGCAAAGGATGGAACCGTTCTAGTGGACCCATAGCTGTGCGTCCAGCAATCATGTACACCAGCCAATCCTAAGATGATTTTAGCTGCCTCACTAGCAACTAACCCTAGACCTCTCGGTCCAGGAATCAAAACAATTTCAACCCCACCGCAACTTCCGCTGATTTGGAAAGGTAGAGAATGATGTTTTCCACATCCGCATTCCCAGGATCCACAGCCTCGACGGATAGGGGTAATGTTCAAGCGAGCATCAACAGCCCCTTTCTCAATGGCTGAACGTACCTGTCTTCCCTTTCCGGATCCTAAACCTACGTAACCGTCACGATTTCCCACAACTACAACTGCCCTAAATTGTGATTTCTCTCCAGCATCTGTTTGCTTCTGTACTAATCCGATGTTTATGACTTCTTCCTGGAGATTAGGAAGAAGAGTATTCACTATTTCAGGCTCTCTTATCTTGAGTCCTTCCATGAACAATTCTTCCATGGAGGAAATTTGCCCATCAAGAATCATTTTTCCCAACTTTGTACGGGGAACCCAACTTTCTAACTTCTCATTGCTGGACCTCATGTTTATTCCTTCTGTTCTTTCACCTTTTTCTCAAACGAAGTTGTAATTTTCTCTTTCACCGCAGAAAACTGGTTAGATATATCTTCTGGACGTGATCCTTTTGAAAGATACTTTGAAAACTTCCTATTATAGACCTCAGGGTCTGAAGACAGATCACTTCCATAGCTTGCGATGTGCTTACCACTTATTCTACTTTCATCCGGGAGTATATCATCACTGTGGGGAACATCAACACCCGCATCGACAAAACCTTTCATGGCAGCGAAAACTCGATTTCCCTTAGAGGGGATATGTAGACCAATATCCAAATAGGCCTTTTCCACGCCATTAGCCAATGCCTTAAAGCCACATAACAAACCAGTAAGATATGCTGACGGAATGTTTCCACCGTTGCTTAACCACCCATATGTCTTGACTAATTCACTGGAATGTGCTGAAAGAAGAACTGTATCGCCTATGGCTTCGGCTTCGATTACCTGAACGATCGCGTGTTTCAAAGTTACTCGCACTACTAAACGAGGAACATGTGACAAAACAAGGGCTCTACGTAATCGATAATTTGTTTTTCCAGTTCTACGTCTGCGAAAAGGAACTCGGTATCTGGGACCAGTTGCCATTAACGTCTCCTCCACAAATCATGTGTTCTAATGTAGCGTTCTAAATCAGCTTTCGAATCAAAGGCTCCACTTTCTGACATATCATACATTTTACGGTAAGCACTTTCACTGATAGCACGATTGTCTTTTAATTCGGTCAATCTCTTTCTAATAGGCCTAATTTTATTCATCCAAGCCTGTTTCTTAGAGATCTTTGAACGAGCACCACCACTCTTTCCACCCGGTCCTCTCCTCAAGCCTTTCTTTCGTTTCCCTGCCAAAACTTTGGCTCGGGAACGACTAACTCCCTTCTCTGGAAGGGGTTTAACAACTTTTTCGTGAATTAACTTTCTGATTTCTTCTCTGGTAATAGCTGCTTCAACGTAATCGATTCTCTTTGGATCTATCCAAACTCGGCTTTCACCGACCTTCATTATATCGGCAGCTAATCGACGCTGACTTTTTAGACTCAACCTTATTTCTCTCCAGCCGATATGTTTTCTTTGTCTTCTAGTTCCACGCTTTCTTTTAGCGCTTCAGACTCCCGAGTTTTTCCTGGATTTATAATATGGATTCCTTTGTCCTCAGCTAAGGCTAAGATTTCGACTCTTTTTCTGCTCCCAAGCGTGTGAGCTATTCTGATAGCTTGCAGTTCAGGGTCTATTCCACCTAAATCTGCAATGGATTGAACACGGACTTCTACGAATCCTGAAGGATGTAACCCTCGTGTTTTCTTTGGGCTTCGATAACCTGTGGTTGGACAAACAGGCCATCCCTTGACTTTTTTTCGCATTTTACTGTCGATACCATGAGGTCTTCTCCATCGATCTGTAACCCGCTTGTATCTCCAACTTTCTTGGCGTCTAAATTTGGGTGTCTTGTGTCTAGTATGAACCTTTTTTGGCAATTGCTTTTCTGTAAATGAATCCTGTTCCTCAGTTGTCATTCTTGGAATCCCTCATGCTTCTCGTAAACGTAGATGCCGTCTAGGAAAACCCGCGGATCTTTATTTCTAATTTTTGTCGAATTTTGGATGTTCGCGGCAGTTTGGCTTACATCTTCAATATTAATACCCTGTACTATGATGTCGTCCCCTTTGAGGATGATTTTGGTATTTCCCATTATCTTAGCGTTTCGTGGACTTCGTTCTCCAGTGAAGTTTGTAATGGTTAATTGGTTTCCCATTACTTTAACGGTTATCGGAAAGTGGGAGAAAACAATTTTCAGTTTGTAAGTGAATCCTGTTGTTACTCCCTTTACCATATTCTGAATGTGAGATCGGATAGTTCCTACTAGGGCTGCTTCCTTTTTACGTGGCCAGCTCGCCTGAACTGTTACTGTTTTACCTTCCAAACTAATTTTAATTGGTGCATGCGAAAAGTCTCGAGTTAGTTCTCCCTTTTCACCCTTAATCGTGACGATTCTATCATCTAACATACCATCTACATCTTCAGGGATTTCAACAATTGCCACAGTTTCGATTGCACGCATTTTCTGTTTCTCCTAATAAACAAAGGCTAAAAGACGCCCACCGATCTTTTTTGCTTTTACTTCTTTATGGGATAATACCCCTTGAGATGTGGAAAAAACGAGTACCCCTATGTCTCGGGAGGGGAGAAACTGTTTTTCCCAGTTCTCTATTTCTTTGGAACTTACAGGCATTCTAGGTTTTATGGCTCCACATTTGTTGACTCGGCCAAGAAGCTGTACTCTAAATTTTCCGGAGCGTCCATCGTCAATAAACTCAAACTCTCCGATGTAACCATTAAGCTGCATAACTCTCAAAACACGCCCTAAAAGCTTAGAAGCTTGGTTGATTAAGCATTCACGCTTTCGACGCATCTCATTATTATTGATTGTTGTCAATCCGTTTGCGAGTGTATCCATCATAGGCAAACTTGTAACATCTCCTTTTACTCATATTTCCTGAAACCTAAGTCGCTAGCAATCTCCCTGAAGCATTGTCGACACAAATTTAGATCGTACCTACGGACAAGTGAGCCATAGGAACCGCATCGCCTACAGGGTCTACTACCTTTCCCAAACTTTCGGACTGTCTTAGATTGCTGTTTCACCATGAGTTCACCATTTTCACATTATTTCAACATCAAACTCGTCTTTAATAAATAGTATCGCTTCGTTGGGAGTCAAAAGATGGTATTTGCCAATCTTAGACTTGATGCGATGTCTACGTTTAACACGATATCCAGCCCGGCCAAGTGAGACCGAAACATCCATGCCGTGGATACCAAGTGTAGGATCATATTTGGTTCCGGGGATTTCTATATGTTCCTTTATTCCAAAGGAAAAGTTACCTAGGCGATCAAAACAGTATTTCGAAAGCTTCTTTTCGACAGCATAGAAAGCTTTACGGAGAAATTCTTCTGCTTTCTCGCCTCTAAGAGTCACTAAACATGCTATAGATTCCCCTTTTCTGATACCAAATTCGCGTATGGTTCTTTTGGCTTTTCTCTTGGATGGCTCTTGCTTTGTTAATTGTTTAATAATAGTCACTGCCTGTTCAAGAGGTGCTCCAGACTGTCCAACCGACATGTTTACAGTTACCTTTTCTATAATAGGTTTAAGCATAGGGTTTTTAGTCCACTCTTTGAGTGCTGGTTTAACTACTTTAGGTGTTAATTTCTCTTTTGCAGCAGGTTCTTTCTCTGCTGATGGAGTCTTTTTCTCAGTTACAGGTTTTTCTTTAGAAGGAGAAACTGGTTTTTCAACAGCTTTTTCTCCTTCCTTAGTTGCAACAGGTTTAGATGCAACAATCTTAGTCGCAACAGGTTTAGATGCAACAATCTTAGTCGCAACAGGTTTAGATGCAACAATCTTAGTCGCAACAGGTTTAGATGCAACAATCTTAGTCGCAACAGGTTTAGATGCAACAATCTTAGTCGCAACAGGTTTAGATGCAACAATCTTAGTCGCAACAGGTTTAGATGCAACAATCTTAGTCGCAACAGGTTTAGATGCAACAATCT
>JBHORG010000011.1:0-53906 GCA_042565955.1 Thermoproteota archaeon
CTAAGGAATGTCCAAGCTACTTGCAAGCTTTTGGTAAGCTTGAATGTGCGTATGGGTATCCCTCCAGCGGGGACATTGATCCACTTCGCTTTTTTGCAATAACATTTCCGATACTTTTTGGGATAATGTTTGCGGATGTCGCACAAGGTGCTATCTTTGTTCTAGCAGGAATTATTTTAACCTATATTCGAAGAAAAGACAAAGTGAAAGAGGCGGGAGATATTATTCGATACCTGCTAATCAGTGGTGAGATGCTTATATTCATAGGTTTTTCTGCCATCTTTTTCGGATTTATCTTCGGTGAGTTTTTTGGTCCATCTGGTGTCATTCATCCAATAACTTTGGGAACAATTGGACCGTTCCAACTTGGTGGATTTGAACCTACCCAAGAGCCTATGAAGATGTTAAAATTTGCGATATTTGTAGGAGCAATTCACATAAGCTTAGGACTCTGTTTGAGATTTGTAAATGAAATACGACATAAACATTACAAGCTTGCACCAATACCGATTTGCTGGATATGGTTGTTACTAGGTAGTTTGTTTATGTGGGCATACTGGGGAGGAATCTCGAACATTTCAAGTTGGTTTTCGGAAGGTATCCTAATGTTTGGAGGACTTATCATTTCGCCACTAATCATTATTCTCATAGTTTCAGGGATAGCTGAAGGTTTTATGGAGGGCATAGGATTCACCGTAGAAGTATTTGCTGAAACTTTGAGCCATTCTATGTCTTACAGCCGAATAATGGCGTTGGGTCTAGTTCATAGCGCAATGAACTACTTGTTTTTGGTTTTGGGTGGTGTTGAGCATGGTATTTTTCCGCTACAAAGCATACCATTGATAGCCATAGGAACCATTCTAGTTATGATCATTGAAGGTCTAGTAGTTTTTGTACACACTCTTCGTCTTCACTGGGTCGAATGGTTTTCAAAATTCCATTCAGGAGAGGGAATTCCTTTTAAACCATTTAGGTCTACTTAGTATGAACGGGGGTTCATAATGGATCCAATTCTCATTAGTCTCATCGGTTTGGCGTTGGCAATCGGGATACCTATTCTATCAGCTGCCATTACAATCATTATCTGCGGAACTGCATTAGCTGGAATTGGTACCGAAAAACCAGAGTTACTTAGTAGGTTGATTATAACCGTGGTTTTGGGTGAAGCACTGGCAATTTACGGTTTGTTGATTGCTTTTATGCTCTTAGGAAAGTTACCGGATATTACCACCGTGGACGCTGCAAATAAGGCTCTAATTTCTGGGATAATAATTTCTGTGGCAACAGGCGCCGCTGGTGCTGGGATTAGCTACAGTGGCTCTTCACTAATTGCCGCAACAGCCGAAAATCCCGACACTTTCTCTTCTAATGTTATCGGTGTAGTGTTATCCGAAGCTCTCGCAATTTACGGTCTGCTGATCGCTTTCATGATTATCGGTCAGATATAGTGTGACCACTCAATAAAGGGAAGTAGTGTATTCGTGAAAGAGCAGATGAATTACTATAAACATTACGAAAAATTTATGAAAATGAATCTTGAGCAGTCAATAGTGAAAACCTCTGAATATCGGGATTTTGTTGAGATTTATCCCCATATTACAGAATCAATCAGATTGAAAAGAGAGATAGAACGACTGACCAAAAAAATGAAATCAGAAAAAGAGCGGTCAGGAAAAATTAAGATAAAAAAAGAAATAAACAACTCTAAGACGAAGCTAAGAAAAAATGATCTCTTCAAACGTTTACACGGAGAGAGCAAACAAGAATCCAAGTTCCAGAGAACTTACAAACTAAGTAATTCGAAAATGCGTGTTTCCTCATTCATAAAGAAACCTTACATAATAATAAATAATAAACTCAGAAATTTACAGAAGAAAAAGAAAAATTCAATGTATAGACATCTTCCGCCTACGATATTTAATTTGAGAGAACTAGATGTTACCGAAAAGGGTTTAGTACTTCGAGAATGGCTTCACGAAAAACGTAAAAAAAATCATTAACATTATCCAAATTTTAACTTAGTTCATCTGGAAAGCACAAGCATCTTTTTTACTATATCCAGAGAAATTCCGCCTTCGGATCCTCTAATTATGGTTCTTAGATTTCTTACTTCAAACCACTTCAAGTTCAGATAAGCCAATAATAACCCAATATTGAAGAAAGAAGTATGCCTTTTTAGCATTCGTAAATTGGTCTCAATCAGTCCTCTGTCAAGAATAGTCTCGATGCTGGCTAGAGAGGTTACGTTTTGCTGTTGCATTCCGGAAAAGATGTACAGATGGTCTCTAGCCATTGTACCTGTTGCTATTCTCACTAAAGAATTAATAAAGGACTGAATATCAGGTTCCCTCGTTAATGCTTCAAAATCTTTTTCATCGAACACATCGGATATCGGAATGAGGTATCGTTTTATCTGATCCTCTCTTATTCCCATTGCTTTACATCTTAAAATGGTTTTAACATTCGCAGAGTCTATCTCTATCCCAATAATTGTCCTTGCAATCTTCTTGTCCGAGCCACCGAGTTTTCCTATAACCTTCCAAATCATAGAATAAACATATTTGTCAAGAGCAACCTCAAGAAGATAGAAAGTCTTCTCTTTTTCATAAAGTGCAAATGCTTTTTCCAGCACCAAACCATATTTTGTGTCTGAGAGCGACTTAGCAACATCAATAACGTTTTTAGCCTGCTCCAATATTTTTTTACATTTCGCCTCATCCAGATTTCCCACGGGAGTAACATAGTTCATTGCATCATCCACAGAGAGTTCAGCTTCTTTAGCTCTGAGGATAGCTTTTATACAATTAACCTCGAATTTTCCTGAGAACCAAGAGAGCAACAACCGGATAGATTTAGGAGCCAAAAGCATGAATTCATCGTAGGTTTTTACAAAATTCTTTAGAAGAGCACCTTCTAGAGAATTGGAACTAAGCTCCTTTGAGTTAATTTCAGAAATTTCTGGTTTATAGGGAGTTTTCTCTAGCATTGAGTAAATGTAGTCGAGATTCATGCCAACTAAATCAGTAATGTTTTTTTGTTTCATTAACTGGAGCTTAGCAACGGTTATCTTGGGCATTAAACGTTTATATTTCCAAGCACACATCAATAGACCACCCTTTTATTGTTTCTTAAGCAGGTTTTGCAGCTCGTTCTTTCCGTTTTCTTTGCAAAACTCTTACTCGTATAGAGTCTTGTCGTTCGGTCTCCTCAAGAATTAATTCGATATACCTTATCGCAGCATCTAGCTGTGGCAAAATCTTGAATTGGATTCTATTCATTTGTCGTTTCTTGACGGCCATAATTTCTAGGAGTGTTCTTATGGATGCCTCTATTTCTACAAGTTTCACTATATCATAAAGTGCGGCCTTTATTTTTGAAACTGATTTATCCAACTTTGCTGGAGTATCAAGTAGATTAAAACGTGGTTTTGGATCTCGGAGGCCCTCACTAAGTTGAAGAGTTGGAAACAATATACCTATAACTCCCTTCTGTTTTCCTTCTTTGACCCTGAAGTCTATTGGTTGGGCAGACAATGATACTTCTTCAATTTTTCTTGAACCTGAAATCATTTCAGATTCAACAAAAAGATTGTAGGCTTCTTTCAGAGTCCCATATGCTACCTCTCGTAAAGGCGAAATTTTTCTCACCAACTCGAAAAGTTTGAGGGTTAATGCATCTAAATCTTTTTTCAGAATATCAACTATTCCTTCAGCCATTGACTTTCGACGCTTTAACCTTAGGAGTTCTAGCCGTGTTGGATGTACACTGGCGAGCTCAACTGACATAAACTATTTTTTCACTTCCTCAACTCGATGTTTAGGATGATACTTCTCAATAATGGTCGGATCAATCCTAGAAAATTCAGAGACAGGAAGTATAGACAAAAGTTCCCAACCAACATCAAGAGTCCTCTCAATGTCTCTGTTTTCAATACTTCCCTGGGATATGAACTCTTTCTCAAATCGATCCGCAAATTCTAAATAGAGTTTTTCTACCTCAGTCAACGCTGCTTCCCCAGAAACCATAGCAGTTTCTCGAATGACCTTTCCCTCAGCATACGCATAATAAAGTTGATCAGACAGCTGTTTATGGTCTTCTCTTGTCTTGCCGACGCCAATTCCTTTGTCCATAAGTCGAGAAAGTGATGGTAGAGGATTAATAGGTGGATATAAACCTGTTTTATACATTGTTCTGTCCAAGATGATTTGACCCTCTGTAATATAACCTGTAAGATCCGGAATTGGATGGGTTATGTCATCATCGGGCATAGTTAGTATGGGCATTAACGTTATGGACCCCTTCTTTCCCTGAATTCTTCCAGCTCTCTCATAGAGGCTAGCTAAGTCAGTGTACATGTAACCTGGATAACCACGCCTACCAGGTATCTCCATTCGAGCAGCGGAAATTTCACGTAAAGCTTCGCAGTAATTGGTCATATCAATCAGAATCCCAAGAATATTCATCTCATGCTCAAAAGCCAAATACTCTGCGGTGGTAAGTGCAATTCTAGGAGTAATGATTCTCTCTATGACTGGGTCGTCAGCGAGATTAACGAACATTACTACCCTACTAAGTACACCCATATCAAGAAAGTCTTCTTTGAAGAATTTTGCTTCTTCAGAGGTTATGCCCATAGCAGCAAAAACTATGTTAAAATCTTCAACTTTTCCTCGCACTTTCGCTTGCCTAACTATCTGAGACGCAATAAGCTTATGGGGTAGACCAGATCCTGAGAAAAGAGGAAGCTTTTGTCCTAAAACAAGAGGATTCATTCCATCGATTACTGAAATTCCTGTTTGAATGAAATCAGTCGGGTGAACTCGAGAATATGGATTTATAGGGTAACCATGGATATCCCAGTAATCTTCCGGAATAATGTTTGGACCACCATCTGTGGGTTTGCCTCCACCAGTGAAAACTCGTCCCAACATATCTAGTGAGACACCTAGTTTGATACTTTCACCTGTGAAACGGACTGATGTTTTCTCTATGTCGAGACCAGATGTACCTTCAAAGACTTGAACAATCGTTATTTCTTCACTAACATCAATGACTTGACCTGTTCTAGTTTCTCCAGTTGGAGTAGACACTTCTACAACTTCTCCGTAGCCAACGCCAGTAACAGATTGTACAAAAATTAATGGACCTGTAATCTCCCTCACAGTCAGAAAAGTGCGGCTGGCTTTTTCAATCCCTTTCATTCGGAGACATCTCCTCGTTCCATTTTGGCAATTTGATCAAAATCTTTGTTTATCTTATCTTCAATCTGGGCACTCATCTGATTGAAATTTTCAGATTTGATAATCTTCATCCTCGAAATATCTTCCCTCACCCCAAGAGAGAGCACATTTGACAAAGGAACTCCTGAATCAACTGCTTCTCGTGCTTTTTCATAGAACTTCAAGATCAAACGAAGCATCAGGTATGTCTTATCAATGGGGCAATACATATCAACTGGATGAAATGCGCTTTGTAGAAGAAAATACTCTTTCAACATTTTAACGGCTTCAAAAACCACACGCTGTTTATCACCCAAGATTTCCGCTCCAACTAGGGATACCACTTCTCGGAGTTTTTCTTCTTCCTTTAACAAAGTCATAGCTTGTTCACGTAGCTCTTTCCAATCGGGTCCCACACTTTCATACCATTGCTCAAGCGGATGTAAATACTCGGAATAACTCATGAACCAGTTTATTGCAGGAAAGTGTCTTCGGTGAGCCAAAGAAAAGTCAAGCGCCCAAAATACCCGGGTTAATCTGATGCTTTTTTCAGTTACGGGTTCCGAAAAATCTCCACCTGGAGGTGAAACTGCGCCAACAACAGTAACTGATCCAAATCTTTCTCCGGTTCCAATTGTGGAAACACGCCCCGCTCTAGCATAGAATTCAGCTAATCTTGAAGCTAGATAAGCGGGGTAACCTTCTTCTCCTGGCATTTCTTCCAATCGCCCAGATACTTCACGAAGAGCTTCAGCCCACCTGGAGGTAGAGTCAGCCATAATTGCAGTGTTATATCCCATATCTCTGTAATACTCAGCAAGTGTTAGAGCAGAGTAGATGCTTGCCTCTCTACCCGCTATTGGCATATCTGAAGTGTTTGCTATGATTATTGTCCTGTTCACGAGGGGTTGACCTGAACGAAAATCTTTCAATTTAGGAAATTCCTCAATAACGTCAGCCATTTCGTTACCACGTTCTCCACAACCCACAAGAATGAGAATGTCAGCGTCAGCACATCTTGCGAGGCTCTGGGACAAAACAGTTTTTCCTGTTCCAAATCCACCTGAGATAACTGTTGTTCCACCTTTAGCTATCGGGAAGAAAGCATCGATTATTCGTTGCCCAGTTAACAACGGAATCTCGCTGGGTAGTGTCGCCTTGGATGGTCGAGCCTGTCGTATAGGCCATGTCTGCATCAAATACAAATTCTCAACAGTTCTTCCAGTTTTGATTTTTGTTACAGACTCTCTGACTGTATATTTTCCTTCTGAAGCCACTTCTTCTACAATCCCGCTAACTCCAGGTGGAACAAGAATTCTATGTTCCACCAGAGGAGTTTCCTGTACGTTGCCAATGATATCCCCGCCCACAATCTTATCGCCCTTCTTAACTGTGGGGCAAAAGAGCCATCTTTTTTTTCTATCCAGCGCTGGGGGAATAACACCTCTTTCTAATCGCGAACCACATATTTTCTGAATAACAGGTAGAGGGCGCTGAATCCCATCATAAATTTGCTTTATTAATCCAGGTCCGAGTTCAACTGACAACGGTTTCCCTGTTCCCTCTACTTTTTCGCCTATCTTTATTCCCGTTGTTTCTTCGTAGGCTTGTATGGCTGCGGTTTCACCTTTAAGGCGAATTACCTCTCCGATTATCCCAGCTTCTCCAACTTTTACTAGCTCGAACATACGGGACCCAGACATGCCCTTGGCGATGACGAATGGTCCAGCTATGCGACAGATTGTTCCTTTTGACAAGTTAATTCCACCTTGTAATCAAAACGTATTAAATTAGTATTCCTCAAAACTTTACCTCAATTCCTGTTTTGCGTTTGATTAGTTCAACTATACGATCAGTTTTAGGTACCTTTGGATTGCTTATATCTGGTATTGGAACGATCAGCGGAAAGGTATCCGATCCAGTCTTCTCAATAATTTTAACTTGAGTCAGTAACCGTTCAGAAACAAGAATAAATTTTAAATTTTTTTTCTCAAAAAGAGCTTGAATACATTTTTCTGCTCCCCTAGAATCATTCACTGAATATACATCACTCAATCCAGCTAGCTTAAAACATGTTACAGTCTTCTTATCTGCCACAAGAGCCATTCCAGTCATCAATTATCCCCAGGATTACACATAACCATTTACCTTTTGGCTTAAAAAATCGACTATGATCTTTTTTGGAAATTGATGACCTAGGATTTGGTTGTATACCATAAACAGAACAGAATTAATTGCAATCGATATTATTGTAACGTATACTGATTGTGGCTACATTATTCAAGTCCAATTCCCAAGAATTTCGTTAAATTATTTCGAATCTCTATCTCTTTTGATGGTAAGAAATTTATTGAATCCTCTGATATTACTACAATTGCAGAAAATATCTGTTTCATTAACAATGATCTAATCCAAGCGGTGATTCTCGTTCAACATTGATCTGTATTTTGTTAATTCTAATAGTCGGAATAGCGGTTATCCTTGTATTTTTCATGATGCATAAAAACGACTAAATAAGAACGAGCTAATAGCAATCCAGAGTTTAGATCATGAAATCATAAATGTAAAAAGGGACATTGTGAACACGTAACTGAAATGGTGTGAATTGGAAAATGAGTGAAACAAATCTAGTAAAAATACAGTTGAATGGAGAAAAACAAGACTTTATTCTAAACAAAAAGGACTTCAAAACCGGAAGCAGAGGCTATCACGCACAAGGAAAAATGCATGTTGGAGATAAACGATACCAATGTAACATTCTATGTGTGGAAATAGGCTCAAAACCAAAAGACAAGTGACTCAGCCCACGAATTTTCTATTGTGTCTTTTCAGGATGTAACTACCAGATTATTTTATTATGTAATTCGTATTAACAAAAAAGGGAAAGCTGCTGGATAGGTTTTCCAGCAAACTAATTTATTCTACCAGAGTCATGTCTTGTCCGCAACAAACCAGAGTTCCTGAACCAGATTCTATCACTTGAACTTTGTTTCCACATATTTCACAGAAATAAAATTCCTCAATTTCAGTCATGTTTTTCCCTCCTTCTAAACTGGTTAGTAGTTTT
Organism: Thermoproteota archaeon; assembly: GCA_042565955.1. Taxonomy (GTDB): domain Archaea; phylum Thermoproteota; class Bathyarchaeia; order Bathyarchaeales; family Bathyarchaeaceae; genus Bathyarchaeum. Next base: position 8,287 of record JBHORG010000011.1, read on the forward strand.
CGCACCAAACTTCAAAGTAGCTTTGTACATGATCACAAACTGGGCATTTCTCAGGAGCTTCACTGCCCTCGTGCACATGACCACAGTTTCTACATTTCCACTTAGTTGTTTTGTCTTTTTTGAAGACTTTACCTTGTTCAAGGTTTGCTAATAGTTTACGGTATCTTGTTTCGTGCTCTTTCTCTACTTTAGCAACCATCCGAAAAGTATTGGCTACCTTTGCGAATCCTTCCACTTCAGCAACATTTGCAAAATTGGGATATAATGTTCCCCATTCCATTTTCTCTCCGTCTGCTGCTTCATTGAGATTTTCTGTTGTTTTTTCAATTTCTCCAGCAGGATAAGACGCCGTGATCTCTACCATTCCGCCTTCGAGAAGTTTGAAGAAAAGTTCAGCATGCTCCTTTTCATTGTCAGCTGTTTCTCTGAAAATTGCGGAAATCTGTTCATATCCTTCCTTCTTTGCTACGCTAGCGAAAAATGTATATCTGTTTCTTGCTTGGGACTCGCCAGCAAATGACTTTAACAAATTCTTCTCGGTCTTGCTTCCTTTCAATTCCATGCTAAAAACCTCTTTAACCTAAAATTTTATCCTTCGGCAACCCTCTTAAATTTATCTGGGAACTAGTGAAATAACATGCTAAAAATATTCCATTTTTGATCATTTCTAGATTTTCTTTCTAGAGAGGAGGCGGATGCAAACAAAAAAACAAAAACCCAATTGCCTTCGTATGGTGAGGTTGGTACTTACTGAGGTCTTTCTATATGCATAAAAATGCTTATTGTTTTTTCTTCATTTTGCTATTTCATGAAAAGTATAGTATACCTAGAAACAGTTTTAACCTAAAAAGACGATAGGACATAATGGGGGAATTTTTTTGGCTTTTTCTAGGGGATGTTTACCTTCACAAGCGGTTCCGTCAAAAATTAAACGTTGGCTAGAGTCAGAGGACTATAGTTGCGTGCAGATTATTGGTGAACTGGCACGAAACACGTTGTTTAGTTACGTAGTTACTTTGTCGAATGAGACAGAAATTGTTGTCTTTCAATCATCCGACAAGAATGATTCAATATGTCTTTCTGGGGCCTTGGTATTGTCTACTGATCAAATTAAAAGGTTACTTCAGAAGTCGAAGGTTGAACAAGTAGAACTTTTCATGGAACTGCAGTTGAAGTTGGCTTCTATTAATGTAGAATTCATTTTTGAGGGTGGAGAAGTTTGCAGAAGAATAGGGATCAATCATACAATATATTTTGATGGATTGACTAAAGATCGTTTTTTCAATGCAATTTCTATGTTCGAAAAAGCTCATAGTTTAGCTAATTGGATCCTCCAGAAATCCATCTAATATGTTTTCTCGTTTTTTTGTTCTTCTAGAAAAAGTAGTTTTTTAAGAATCTTCATAATTAACCATAAGAGAAATGGTTTGAATTTTACAACCCATTAACTGTTTGATGTGTGTGTTTTGTATTCAAATCCACATCTTAGGGTAACAAATCTTACAAATATATTTGGATCGATGTTTGTTGCGGTTACTCCAAGCTTTCTCCTCAACAATTTCATTTTCACAAATCTTACATCTATGACCATTCATGGGTTTGCGACCTGACTTTCTAAGGCGTATCAATTTCCAAGGCATTTTAAACATCTCAATAAAGATCGAATTTTTTATTAAAACAAAATATACATAGCTCTCTAGATCTAGTTTTTAATTATTCCATCTTCCATTTTGATCTTTCTTTGGGCATAATTTGCGATGTCCTCTTCATGTGTGATAATAATAATTGTGGTATTGGTCTCTTCATGGAACTTTTTAATCAGCTCCATAACTTGTGTCCCAGTTTCCGAATCTAAATCTCCAGTAGGTTCATCTGCAAACAAAACTTGGGGCCTATTTGTTAATGCTCTAGCAATAGCAACGCGTTGCATTTGCCCCCCACTTAACTGGGCTGGATATTGCTTAGCTTGGTTTTTGATTCCAACTCCTTCAAGGAGACCTTCAATTCGATTCCTCAGATCCTTACTAAACCCTGCTAGATCTGCAGGTAGAGCAACATTTTCCTGCGCGTTATAATGGGGCAATAGGGCATAACTTTGAAAGATGAATCCCATTTCTAGCAGCCTAAGTTTAGATTTTGCTTTGTCACTTAATTTATGAAGATTCTTTCCTTTGAACAGAACAAAACCATAATCAGGTTCATCCAAACTTGCCATACAATTTAATAAAGTGGTCTTTCCTGCACCAGAATTCCCAACGATTGCCACAAATTCACCTTCTTTAATATCAAAATCTATTCCTCTCAGAGCATAAACTGTGGTTTTTCCAAGATTGTAATCTTTTGTGAGACCTCTAACTGAGATAATGTTCTCGTCGGAAATTTCAATATCTTCAGGAATGGATTCACTAAAAATTCTATTTTGAAAAGTGAAATATGGAAGATCTGATCCAAAAAAATCTAACCACATTTTTAACAATTCAGCTTCGATAAACAGATCGGAACTTAGCTCAGCCAATGGTAACATGGCAAGCTTAAATTCGTCAATAGAATTTACTGTTTTAATTCCATTTTTTGTTATATCCAAATAATCCCGCAGGGCAATTTGACATATCTCAAGTTTTTCTTGTACCTCTTTAAGTAACTCTTTTCCTTGATTGATATTCCAAGCAACCTGTCTTAGGGTTGTATCAAAATTCTCACAAACTTGTTTAAAGTCGTGTTTTCTAAAGAAAAAGGATTTGGGTACCTGAAAAAGATTAATAATAGTGGAGACGGTTTTATCCATATTTTGTAGAGCACTGAGTTTGGCTTGTAGAATTCTAAGGAACATTTCAAGCTTCCTCTGAATTTTTGGGTTACTAGTTCTGTAATGTCTTCCTTTAAGGCCTAAACTTAATCTCTCCAAAACGTTATGCATATTTCTTAAATGGGATAATGTGGGGTTTAGAAAAACTAAAAAGAAATTCATTAAGACTAGTTTGTCGGTCATCTCCTCAAAATCAACTTTATTCGCATTTGAGATCTCAAATACTTTTGTTTTACATCCAGAGATACGAAGGCGTGTTATTCCATTTTCTTTCAAATCCCAAATCATGGCCATACTTTTTTCTTGAATTTCAAAGTATTGGGTCGGTAAATCTGACAGTAATTTTTTTAAACTTAATTCAAAGGTTTTTGGGAGTTTCGGGTCAATTTCCTTTAAGAATTCCTTAACGATCTGAGAGGTTTCTTTAAGTTCCTGTTTATCTTTTAGAAGTCTCTTTAGTTTTGTTTTGTTCTTTTTATAGTAATCTTGGAGTAATAATGAAAGGCTATCCTCAATTTTTTCTATTGTATCCATTTTGAGCGGTTTTTCGAGGATTTTTTCTACACCCAAAAACAAAAATGTGTTATGTTCTTTTTTGTTTACAGTTGATTTTTTGATTTTTTTCCTAAACTCTTTTTGAATTTTGTCGATTAATTGTAGGTTCTGTTTAGAGATGGACTTATCTATTAAAGCCCCAAAATACGCTTTCATTATTTCTTTCCTCCAGAATTAAATGAGCCCTCTTCGATGTGAGAGACAATCCCATCTGTCATGTGTACAATATAATCACATTTTTCAGCAATCCATCTGTTGTGTGTTACAAGAACTAATGTTTGTTGATTAATTCTGTTTATACGACGGAATAGGTCCATAACTTCGGCACTCGTAGCAGAATCCAAATCCCCGGTAGGTTCATCTCCTAAAATTATTGCTGGTTGATTTATTAGAGCTCGAGCTACAGCCACTCTTTGTTGTTGTCCTCCTGAAAGTTCTGTGGGTAGGTGATAAAGTCTATCACCCATTCCTAATTCACGAAGTAACATCTTTGCTTGTTCTCTAGCTAAACCTGAACGAACGCCACTGAGTAACAAAGGTGTTTCAACATTCTCAACAGCTGTTAAGAATGGAAAGAGATTGAATAATTGAAAAATGAACCCAATGTTATCTCTACGAAAAGCTGTCATTTGACCATCAGAAAGGGAAGAAGTGTCTACGTCATCAATTATTATTGTACCAGAGGACCGTTTGTCAAGATGTCCAATCATATTTAGAAGGGTCGTTTTTCCACATCCAGATGCACCCATAATTGCCATCATGTCCCCTTTTTTGACTGTTAATTCTATACCTTTAAGGGCGTGAACTTGGTTTGTTTTTCCTTCATTGTATTTTTTATGTAACTTTGAAATTGAAAGGATTGGTTTTCTAGACAAAGTTTCTTTTTGATTTGTATTTTTCATCCAACATACCTCAATGCTTCTGCTGGTGGAATTCTTGAAGCCACAATTGCCGGGATTGCACCCGAACCTAAGGCTATAAGTACGATTAAGGAAAGGTACAAACCAATTTCCTCCCAAGGGATTACTAGTGTTACACCTTGCATGTTTGCAAAACCCACACTGACTAACAACCCGTTTACGATCCCAATGAGTAATCCGATTATCCCAAGTACTACCAGTTCAAGGAGAACTGAAAGAATCACTTGGGCCCTTGGAAAGCCTATGGCCCTCATCATCCCAATCTCTCGTTTTCTTTCAGAGACATTTCGAACTGAAATGACTCCCATACCTACTGCTCCAATTACCAGTCCAAATGTAACGTAGATTTGTAGGAAAGATCCTATTCGATCTGTCAACTCTAAGGTTGATTCAATTCTGGAGTAGGTTAAACTAGAACTTGCAACAAAGAAATTGTCATCTACCAAAGAACGGTATCCTTCTCCATTTGTATTTGTAAACTCTTCAATTTTTTGAGCTATTTCTTCAATTAGGGGATCATCGATGGAGAGGCTAGTTTTTATCAAATAGGAGTTGTATTGGTCTTTTTCTCTAGATGTTAGAGTTTCTCCGTTTACTTCACCTAGATAATTTGTTTGGTTTGCCCAATATTCAGGTAGATACAAAGTTCCCAAAATTGATTGAAAATCACCGTCTCCTGAGCCAATGGCCAAACTGGCTCCCAATGGAAAACCTCCTGCACGTTGATTGTCAAGACTTCCTCCAATAGTAAACGCTTGATAATTTGGGAATCCATTAGCTGAAGTATTCATGGGTATCCAGATTTGCATTCCAAGCGGTAAAATAAAGGAATCCGTGAAGACTATTGGATTATTAATAATTTTTCCCTCATCATCCCTCAAAGGTTCAACTCCTTCAAGTGGGTCTTCCCCTGAACCACCTGCAATCCCTGCTGGTCCTCCGCTTCCTATATCTAGGTCAGAAATATCGGTTTCTCCAGAAAATATTGAAAGCAAACCAGATGTTACATTATAAACAGCCATCTTGTATTCAGGATTAAAGAATTGATCCCAAGCTTTCTTGGATAACTCCTGCAGTTCATCATCAGAAAGATCTGAAAGAGATGATTCACGAACGCCATCCGGTAGGTCATTTAGATAAAACGGGTAACGCCAATTGGGATCTGAATAATCTGAAGCATTTCCTCGAATTTGTTCGGATTTGAATTCCCCAGTTCTAATTGGAAGAAAACCTGTTGTAGCATCAAAATCCGGGGAAAGAGGATTTTCTAATGCCGGGAACTTTGTGAAATCCTGACCAGGTTTGAATGTCTTTAAACCAATTACATCTATTATTCGATCGTCAACCTGGTATACTTCGTTTGTGAATGAAGTACCAGGGATTATTGCTTCAGGTTTGTTAAGAAATATTGCTAAATCAACACCTTTTGAGTCTTCTTCAAGTTGAGTTGCAGTGCCCAAGCTTGTGGGAATTAATGTGGCAACCAGAACATTGAGAGTCAATATGACGGCAAAAATAGCAAAGGTTAGAGTTGAACGCGTAACATGTGACGAAATTAATGCGGGGGATATCTGAGCAACTCCCTTTACGCCCCGTATTTTTATCAGAACGTTCCTCAAACCCCGCATCAAGATAGGTAGATTAAGAGAAACGAACAGGATAGATCCAATAATTATTTCAATAATTCCTATTATCAAGATTTCGAGAGATAAACCAGAAATGTCTGTTACCCAGTTACCCATAGCTACGACAAATAGGATTGAAGGAATAACCCAGAGGGTTATTGCTGTTATGTTGAAAGCTTTAATCCTATCAATATATTTCGAGAGAACAAAACCTAAACCTCCAGTGAATAAACCAAATCCCATCATTAGAAATCGCCATTCATCGAGAGTGTCCCAACCTTCACTAGTCCAAAAGACTTGATGTGTTTCCTCAATTATTCCATTATTCAGAAGAAGAAAAATTCCTCCTATTATCATTAGAACTCCTAGTGCTGCCAAGTTCCTACTGGATTTATCTCTAAATTCCACTTTTATTCCACGAAGAGCTTCTACGATATTGACTCTAGAAGCCCTTAGAGCTGGAAGAATTCCAGTTATTATGCTCAGTACTACACCAATTATTACAGATAAAACAACTGCTTCTTGAGAAATAACCGGTTGAACACTTAGTTCTCCCGTTCCAAATAGGCTTACTAGATACACAGCGACGGCTTGACCAAATGCTAATCCTCCAATTAGTCCAACAATTCCTCCGATTATTCCTTGGAACAAGTTTTCAATTATTATTGACTGAAAAATTCCTCCGCGATTTGCACCTACTGCCCGCAGAACTCCTGTTTGAAACTCTCGATCTTCCACACTCATCAACTGAACATTGGTGATTAACAAAATACCGGTTAAGGTAATCAGAAAACCTAAAGCTGTTAACATTGTACTCATTAGTGTGATGAAGAATTCGGCAAAACCAATGAAATCCAATCGATTTGAAGTAACCTGATAAATTTTTTGTTTTTTTCCTGTCTGAGAGTCAATCTCTTCTGGAATTGAGTTTTCTACAATTTCTAGTTTATTTCGTAAATACTCTTCGTCTATTTCTAGGATGAAGTGGTCTGCTTTGTAGGTCACCAGAAATGTACTAATTATATCTGTCTCCCCTTTTGGATCTTTTAAACTAAGCCAGTGTTGAAGGTAATCTAATCTGATTACTGCTCCTGAATATTGGGAACCAATTCCGGGACGGTTAGAATCAAAAATACCTACTACAGTCATTTCCATTTTTGAAATCTCAGGAGTAAATGAGATGATGGGTAATTTTTGGTAACCATTTGGAGTGAGACTTTCAAAAGCAATCTCCGTTATGTCGATAGTGGCTTGAGTTCCATTGAAACTCCTGATTGCTAAGTATGCATCTCCCCTAAGTGATCTTCCAGTATAGGGAGTTAGGTCGAAAGTTGAGCTATCAAGAGTGGAAATATCGGTCCAATTTGCTACGTCAAAATTGCTTTCGTCGTCTAAAAAGAAACCCATTAGAATTCCTGTATTATTGCTTCCTGTTGCTGTTATGTTGATATGAGCATAATTTGACAAATTTAATTCAGGACAGTTTAGTGTATATATAGATACCATACTAGTGAAATTAATGGGTTCAATTACAATTTGTAGATTAGAAGGACTACTACTGAGAATATAGTTGGTGTTTGTTAGGTTTGAGTTAATTATCCATTCAGATAAAGGAACAATTGGCGGTGAAAATGTGGTTGTAAGATTAGTGAATTCTGTGGTTAGTGTAATGGGCAGGGGCGTATCTTGGTTTAATCCGAATGTTTTGGCTTGATCGCTAGATAGTAAGATGCTTGTGTTATCTTCTAGGAAGCTGTTGATTTCCATTTGTTCTCCGGTTTTCCAATCATAGAACGTTCCAAAAGTGTCGGGATAATTTGTCGGAATGCCGGTAAGAGTCATTTCGGGATCAAATTGACTAGATATTAATGCTGGAAGCTCTGTAGATAGCTCAGGCATTACTCCTAATGCATCAGGAACTAGATTGTTTATGGAGTTTTGTTCCGATATACTCAGGAATCCACCCTGAGTGCTATTCGTGATGCTAAGATCTACTTCCCCTTCACCTTGAAGAATGCTCGTTATGAACGAATTTTCCAAGGTATCGGTTGTTATTGTAATTCCAACAAGTAACGTTACACCTAACGTGACAGCCAAGATTGCACTAAGATTCTTTGTTTTTCTTCGTGACAACGACCGCCAAGCAATCATAAAACTAGATTTCAATCCCAAAATATTCACCAATTAATCTTAATTTATCCCTGCAACTCAATGTTTAAGAAATAAAATGATTTTCTACTGACATAAAAAAATGACAAGTCAATTCTCCTCTTCAAGTCTCTTAATTATTTTTTCAATTTTTGTTGAACAATCTTCTAAAACTTCGTCTAGTTCTTCAAGGTCCTTATCTGAAAATCTATCAACGTTTTGACGTAAAAAAATGAATGACTTCATTAATTTCTTTGCAGATTCTTTTGATCCTTGAAATCTTTCTTTATTTCCCTCAAGGTTGAACCCACCAATAAGCATAGGTGCAAGAAATTCAATTCTTTTTATGAAATCTTTTCCGAGTAATATTTGTTTTTCAAAGAACTTCTTTCCTTCATCTGTAAAACTATAGCGTTTAAATCCCTGTTCGTCTTTTGGCAGTTCTTTAGTGAAACCTTTTTTGTATAACGAAGATAAGAGCGGATAAATTGATCCTGGACTGGGTTTCCAGCTTCCAGTTTGTTTTTCGATTTCTCCAACAATTTCTGCTCCAGACATGGGTTTTTCACTAATCATCTTTAAAACTAAGAATCTGAGAAGCCCTCTAGGAACCCCAACGGTTCTACCTTTTCCACTAATACCCATGTAATCACAACGAAATATCACTACCAACATCACATGCGATATAAAAACATTATGAATTAATATTATCCAAAATTGTAGCAGATGGCAATTTGAGAAACAGAATAGTTCTAAGATGTGCATTAACATAGAAACCTTTGTGGTAACAATTGAAGGAAAAAGCCTTAAAATTTCAACCTAATCACTTGTAAGTAATTGATATTTTACGGGCGATGTTATGAAGAATGATGCTGAAATAATTGTTACAAAAGATGGCCCCTATCTAGTTTATGGAAGTTTGCCTATTGATAAGCAAATAATTGGAATAGGAAAAGATAGCGAGCCTGAAAAATGGATTAAAGGCAAGAAGATCCCTTCAGGTGAATTATATGGTCTTTGTCGATGTGGGGAGTCAAAAAATAAACCGTTCTGCGATGGTACGCATAACCAAGTAGGGTTCAAAGGCAAGGAGACTGCAAGCAATATATCATACGATGAACAGGCTCCGGTTATAGATGGCCCCACTTTGAAATTAACGGATGCAATTAAGTTGTGTGCCGTTGCCAGATTCTGTCGTAGAGGGAAAGGCACATGGGAACTAACACGTCACTCTGATAATGTAGCTGCAAGAGATTTAGCAATTGAGGAGTCATGTAATTGTCCTTCAGGTAGGCTAGTTGAGCATGATAAGAAAACTGGAAAAGTTTTCGAAAAAAGTTATAAACAATCGATAAGCTTAGTTGAAGATCCTCAAAAAAAGGTAAGCGGCCCGATTTGGTTAATTGGTGGAATACCGGTAGAATCTTTTGATGGTACCAAATATGAAATCCGTAATCGTCAAACCTTATGTCGATGTGGTAACTCCCAAAACAAACCATTCTGTGACGGCACCCACATAAAAATAGGCTTCAACGATAACGACGAATCAATAAAATAAAGCAAATACAAATCTGAATACTTTGAGGTGCCTGAAGATTCGTGTTGACGAAAGGATTGTAATATGTTCTCCAATTCTAATGCTATTACTTTGGAACAAATATTTTGTAGTTTTATTATCTAACATCCGATTTTGAAATATATTTAAATACATAAAAAAACGAACGATGTATATTCCTCGAACATGAGAGTACGAAGGTGGAATGATTATTGAATTGCCCACACTGTGATAATGAATTAATTGATGAAGATGCCACTATTTGTCCCAAATGTGGAAAATCCCTAACAATAGAAGATGAACCACAAAAAGAAAATTCCGTAATTATGCCACAAAAAAGGACTGATATAGTGATTGTAGTTGCAATATTAACAATAATTCCAGCCGCGTTTATGGCTAGTATCGGATACATAGGAGTATATCAATACCAAGCTTTAGTTGAGTACTATGGCTCTGAGGTGGTTTCTGAAGTTATTGGATTCTTGATTTTCGGAGTTGTCGACATCATTTGTGCTGCGTTTGCTCTTGTCGGAGGAGTATTCATGTTAAAAAGGAAGCATCTAAAAATTTCAATTTTAGGAGTTGTTGTGTTACTGTTTTCGGTGGTTAGTACATACATAATAATTACACAATACAACTTTGCCTTCACGGACATACTACTCTTTTGTGAAATATCAGTATTCATCCTCTCAGTTATTAGCGGATTATTAATTATTACATCAAAGGCTGAATTCACAGGCTAATAATCTTCTGGCTTCTTCAGCCACTAATTCTTTTTTCTTTTTCAGTTACTTATCATGTTCAGCAGGGCAAGAGAAGCATATACCGCCTCTTCTGTTCTTACTGTTTCGGTTCCCTGATTCGGAATAGTGTTAATTGTATAGTTGGCGATTTTTTCCAAACTTAGTTTTTCTTTTGCAACAATCTCTTGTAGCCCCTGAGATGGTGCCCCAAAACCTACTAAAATACTTCTAGCTTTTTTCCAACGCTCAGCTAGTTCATTAGTAACTTGTTGTAGAGGAGTGCCAATCTTGGATGTTGCAATCACCAAATCATATTTGCGTGATTTAGTTATTTGTCCAAAAGAAGTTTTTGAAGGCGTTACAATATACCCCCAGTATGTTTTGATGTCCTCATGGTTAGCTAGAGCTGCTCTAGGGTGCTTTCCAGCTTTAGTTATTGTAACTGTAACTCTCTTGTTTAATGGAAGTTTCTTGTCAATGATTGGAACTGGACGTTCGACGCCTATGTCCACAAGTGATCCTGGATCTTTTGCGGCTATTATCACTCCCTCGCGGTGTTCTCCAAGTTTGAGTTTTCTGGCTCTTCTTTCGAGGGGATGGTGCGGTGTGCGTAGGGGTGGGAGAATGCCTGCGTATTTTAGTTCAGGTTTGAGTTTAAAAAGGAGTTTTCTTAGGTACTGGGGCGTTTCCATATATGATAATAGTGTGGCAATCAGGGCTCTGTCGCGTTTTTGGTTGGGAGCACCTGGATTGTCTGAAAAAACAATGATCTCATTGACACGAAATATTGCTGCTGCTCTGCCAATCAAGCCTATCTCCAATGTTTTTTCTCGAAGATGGGGAATTTCGGAAATGATTGAAACTGGAATAGCCATAACAATTTTTTGTTTTTGTCTCTGCATAGTTTATTTTCCCCTTTTTTCTTCTCTTCATCAATTTAGCAAAAAGCGTATAAATACCCGACGGGAAAACCTCACGCGCTTCGCCCTATAACCCACCAAGTATCCCATAATTTTCTCATCATTACATTATTGAATCATGTTTGCTCATTTGAGGATAACCTGTCTAAGGGATTAGGCTATTATTTTCAATTAGTTTCTATAAATGGTTTTTCCATAGTTGTTTTTTGACATGAAAGCAAAAGTGTGGTGTGCCTGAAAAAGAATCTACCAAAACTAACAACTGTTTACTCCAATTTTTGGATGGTTAATATGTTATTGTGCTTGCTAAAAATCTGCGTCGTTGGGATATCCTCGGCTTTCCCAGTATCCTCTATAGTCTTGATTATCTGACAGTTCGATTGTGGTTATCCATTTTATCCATTTGTATCCCCATTTGCTCTCTGCCACTAGCTGGAACGGAAAGCCTCGCTCGGGTGGAAGGGTTACGTTGTTCATTTTGTAAGCCATCATTATGTTGTTTTCAATTATGTAATCAAGGGGTAGTGATGTAGAGTAACCGTCATATGCGTAGAATATCACCGTGGTTGCAGCTGGGTTAACTTGTGAATCTGCTAGTAGGTCTTTTAGTTGTATTCCTTCCCAGAGTATTGTTACTTTCCAGCCCTCTACACAATTTAGTGTTACAACCTTTTTGTAATGTTGGTAGCTGTCGATAACTTCTTCATATGTATATTCATTTTCGGTGCTTACTAAACCTGTAATTGCGAGTCTGTATGTTTGATTGTCAATATGTTGGGGTCCAGCTATCGAGTTTTCTCTAAACGCGTTAATTGACGAGAGGTCCTGTCCTTCATACTCTGTAATTTCTACGTAATCTATACGGCTTGCTTCGTTTGTTATTATTGCCCACCAGATCATGATGGCTAAGGACGTGACTAGAAGTAATGTAATTACTATTACTGAGATTAAAACACGCTTTGTTGGTGGAATTTGTTAAACCCCTAATAAATATGACATATGTCATACTTATATGTATTTCAGTCTGACGCTTCTTTCTAGATTAAACAATACCTCTGAAGAAAAAAAGGTAGGAACAGTAAAATACCTACTTACATAAACCGTGTAAATACTGGGAGGATAATACTTTGGACATGGACGATTTTCAAGGTCTTTTGAAGAAATATTCTCCTCTATTTATCTTTCTCATAGGCATCGTATTTCTGCTGGCGATAGGAGATCCAAGAAGAGCATTGCTTCTTTTAGTTGTGGGATTGGCTATGCAATATTTCTGGATAAGATACAAATACCCAAAAACATAACCTCAATATTTCTTGACTGCCACAACGTTCGTGTTAGACGAAAAAAAAGAGGCTTTGTTAATTAACAATTCCAGCATCCAATTATTGGTTTTGCACAAGGAATCAACTATTTCAATAGAAGCAGATCAACAAGCTCTTTTTGATCGACTTCTACTCGTGTTCGCCAATCCACGTAAAGCTGATTATGTTCATCCTCAGCCAAATATCCAGACTTAATGTAACGGTTAATATTCATTTCAACTCTCCAACCTGTAAACTTACTGCGAAGCAGGTCTTCTACCTCCTTCCGTGGCGCTTTTCCCCCTTTTGAGATGATGGAAGAGATAGCTGTTGTTAAACCTGCAATATCATCAATTCGCCAGCCCATCGTCCTACCATCCTTTATGGTAAAACCACCCCTGACTGTAACATAAAAACGAGCCCTGTTCAAGTCTTCAAGAGACGGCTTCTCGGTTGGAGTTTCTCCTTCAAAAATTGTCTTCACCTGAAGGTCCAACTTCTCTAGATGATTGTCCAAAACTTTAAGAATTTTAGGATAATCCGAACCCAGCGCCTTTTTTAATTCCCAGCCCTTTACGCCTGGTTTCATATGCCGTTTATACATTAGTAACTGGGCTGCCTTCTTGATTTTTCGTGCGTAGTAAGCTTTTCTAGTCATATCATTTCTTCCTCTTTCCATTTTGTCCATTCTTCAAAGCTAATAGAGATCGGAACGGAAACCATCCGTGTCTCAGCAAAATCTGCCCGTAGAGTCTTTAAGGGAAGAATGAATATCTCTTCCTCTAGGGGAATCAACTCTAAAGTTGCATAACCATAGGTTACAAGAAAACTTGTTATGTATGCTCGGTTCAATGTTTCTTGATATGTTGCGGCGCCAACAAAATCCCAGTAAAGAATCTTCTTTTCTTTACCAACCTTTTGCAGGAGTTCATTCCAGAATGTTTCAAGTTCTTCTCTGAATGTTTTCTCTGCGATAATCTTCAATCTGACTAATTCTTCACGGGTAGTTACTCCAGCCTCTATGGGAATTGGGTCGTCTATTTGCAATCTTTCATCTAAAGGAGCGAGATCGTTCCAGTATTTCATGGCTTCAGTAATGGTGGATATAGATAATTGTTCCATTTCAATGACTGGATTCCAAACTTGCATAAAAACTTCTGCAAGCTCTTCTTTGTTGAGCCTTTGGATTTTTTCTTCAAGCAGGAACGGGTCTGTGTAAAGCGAAGTTGACCTGTGTTTAACCCAGTCACCCTGATTTTGAATAACCGAAGCGAGACATTGAACAGCCTCCGCGTCCATTGTCAGTTCTTCTGTCGTTTCCCACTCCGGAAAATATCGTTGAAGTGTTGCTATAATATCGTCAACATTCACGACAAATGGATCTACCCCTCGCTCTTCAACTGATTTGCACAATTCGATGATATGCTGAATACGTTTACTATCCAGTTTTTTCTCTTTGTTTGACAAAATTATACCACCTCTTTGATGAGCGAGGCTCCTTCAACATTCTGAACTGTTATCAGATGCACATCTTTTCCGGTAAACGTTAGTTGACTTGGCGTGATAGCTAAATATTGTGAATCTAGACCTGTAACTGAAGAGACAAGAAGATTTGCGATAATTTCCTTGTTTTTTGGGTCCATATGAACATCATATTCGTCAACAGCTCTAAATGGTGAATGTACATGCTGTTGTAGTGCAAGCAGAAAAGTTATTGTTGCGGTGCTTCTTTCTCCACCACTTTGCGTATAAGCGTTGAGAGGAACTGGAGTTACTCCCTTGAAGCCTACGAGTATTTCAAGACCAGCATCTTCAATGTCTTCTTCGTTTGCTATTTTTACTACGCCAACCGCGTAAGCTTCAGAGAGAATCTTCTTGTATTTTACATTAACTTGATCTAGAAGGTTATGAATAACGTTTCTCCATGCTTCGCTTCTCATGTTCACTTCCTCTAGAGCTTTTTCGCGGTTTTCTGCAACCAACCTGGCTTTTTCTTTAAGCTCCAAATACAGTTTAGAGTATGATTCGTACATGCTTTCAATGTCCTGGGAAACGTCTGTTAATGCAGCGAGGTGACCATCAGTTATCCTAAGCTCCTCCAAAATGTCCATTGGAGTTTTTATTGGAACAATTCTTTGTCCTATCCTCTTAGAACTGTTCAAATATTCATCAAGATCAACTAGCGCTTGTCGAAGCTCCTTATCTAAACGCTTCAAAGCTTTGAAATGCTGTTTCTTCTGATACTCTAGCAGAGCTAAACTGATCTTTCTGTCAACCAAGTCATTGATTGTATTTTCAATCTCAAGACTGATAGACTCAGTTTTTCCCGTTAGATCCGAAATTTCAAGACCTACATTAGTGAGTCGCTCAATAGATCCTTCAACAGACTTTTTCAAACTAGCGTTTCTGAGGTTGAAACGTTTTGCCCAAGAATCTTCTAAGCCATCATAGCTTGTCCTGATCTCCTCCAGTTGGATTCGAAGGTCTAAAGGATTTGTTTTTTCGCGAAGGACCACTTCAAGAGATTCAATGTTGCCAAGCACTTTCTCCATATCATTTCGGTGATCGTCTTTCCATGATGCTGTCTCTTTTAGAGCATGATTTGCTGTTGAGTTGGTTAACTCAAGTTTTACCAATTCACGCTCCAACAACAATCGGTTTTCAAAGATGCTTCTCCATGAATCCCTATTCTGTTTCAATTTGATCTGCAACTCATCAATTTGCTCGTTTAAGATTATAGCTTTGTTTTCAATTTGTGTAATTCTGTATTGACTCTCTTGCTTCTGCTCTTTTAGTTTGGCTACAATGTTTTCCCGTTTTTGCACTTCAGCCCAGGCTAGTTCTCGTTCAAGAAACCGCCTTTTTAGTATCAGCTGCTTTTTCTGTTGGTAACGGTCATACTGTCCTCGCCAGTACGTGAGGGTCTGCTGGGCTGACTCGAGAAGCTTCCCAACTGAATCTCCTTGGCTTAAAGTTCGACTTAGCTTCTTTTGTGCTTTCAAGACATTTTCTCTGTAAGATTCGAAACCTACTGCCGCTTCCACCATTTTCAATTTTTCTTGAGATGAGAGCACACTAAATTGGTTGACCATATTCTGGTGCATTATGATAAGCATGTTTTCGGGGTTAATTTCAAACTTGGAAAGAAGGCTGTTGACCTCTATCTTGTTTGCAGCAGTGTTTTCAAGTTCGAACCAATATTTTCCGTCCCGCCTCAAGTTTCTTGTTAAGAATATTTGATCCTTCTTTATTCTAGAAACTGGTCTTCGGCCATTTCGTAGAGAATTGTCCAAAACTAAAGTAACTCTTGCCTCGTCTTTTCCAAATCTGATCAGGTCGCTTAGTCGTTTTGAGCGCTCAGTTGATGATTGACCAAGAGCCACCGAAATTCCTAGGAGAATGGAAGATTTGCCTGAACCGTTTGGACCACAGACTACGTTGACACCCTTTTTGAAAGGTATCCTCGCATACTCGTAGGACATGAAATTTTCCAAGATTATTTCTCTAATTAGCATCTACTATGCAAAGCCTCTTGTTACTCAGGAAATAAGATCCACTAATTCTCATTTCAAATAGTATTCGACATTAACGCAAAAGGAAAGAAATTAACCTTCCGCTTTTAGTTACAAACTCTAATGAATCAAGTGGAAACATTGAAAAAACTTTTATTTTTTCGTAACCGATCCCAATATGTGAATGAAAATTGGTAGACAATACAATTGTCCATTTTGATATTCCCGCAAACGACCTAGGAAAACTAAAAATGTTTTACTCCAAACTTTTCAACTGGAAAATCTTTCGAGCCCCTGGACCCATAGATTACTGGATGATCCAGACTGTTCCTGTGGACGAACAAGGCATGACTATAAGGCCGGGAGTGAATGGCGGAATGTATAAAAAGGAACATCCCGAGCTTAAACCAGTAAATTACATCCTAATTGAAGACATAGACGAACACATCCTAAAAATCAAGAGCCTCGGAGGTTCAATAACAAGACCAAAACAAGAAGTACCGGGTGTTGGATGGATTGCATTAGCCGTTGACCCCGAAGGTAACGCCTTTGGCATAATGCAAAGCATGAGATAGACAGTTCAAAACTATGCTAACGTTACCGCCTAATCGTTTATTTGTGTAGGTTGCGCAGAAAAACTATGAACTAAATTTCCATTATGATAAAAGAAGAGAGGAAAACGCGTACTTATCCTTACTAGGGCATTCTGATATCGGGATGTTGAAAATTCGAATGGAAACTATGTTGTATTTTGAATGTCTTTTCGGTTTAGTACACGTGAAGATCAACAGAATATAATTTATATTTAGAATTATTTATGTTGCTCATACAACAAAATTAACTTTCACCAATGGAGAATAAAAATTCTTGAGGATATTTTTTCTGTTCGTGCATTATAGGTCTTGAAAATCCCCCTTCTTTTGTAATTTTCTATCAATAACCTAGATCGTAGTATCTGCTAACCCGTCTTTTTTTCATTAACCACAGAACATTGAATATTTTATCAGAATGTAACGAGTTTGGTGGATGGTGGACCGAGCGGGATTTGAACCCACGACCTCCTGAGTGCAAGTCAGGCATTCATTCCAGACTGAACTACCGGCCCACAATATTGTTTGTCTTGTTTGATGATAGAAGCTAGATTTAGGCGTTTCTGATTTATATTCTGTTTGGATATTCAATTGACTAACCATCTCTTCTAACAAACGATTATTCTAATAATATTGAATCTTTTGTTAGGAAATATTTGAGTGTGATTTGGTTTTGGTATTGTCATTTTTTTGGATTATTATCATAATCTGATTCGCCTTGATGCTTATCCCCAGTTAATTCGTAAGAATCTTCTTTTATCAGCCTAAGTTTAGCTTCAATTCTTTGTCTCTCCAAAAAACAACGACTTGGTGTATTTTTTCTTTTGATGATATGATGGAGTTTGTAAGATTTTTTCTGGAACATTGAATGTCATCACATGTCTCTCTGAATCTACGTTAATCTATAATTATCCCTTTTCAATTCCTTAACCTGATTTTCTCTTCTCCTTTTTACCTGTTTAATAATGGAAAAATAGAGTTTCATATTCTCAGTTATTTGATAGAAAGCTACTAGTCCTAGGGTACACAAAAACTTATATTCAAATTCTCTCCACACATAGCATTGTTGGGAGGATTTGTCGCTTCTATCTATAGATCTATCTATATGTTTGACTTGGAATGATTAACAGCTGAAATCATTGATCCTATTATTTGCATGGTATGCATTTTTTTAGAAATGCTTCGATTTATATGACTACTCAGAAATTTGGTGACCCCTATTTTTCATAAGTTGAAGGCGACAATAACTCTCAAAAAAAGGAAAAAAGAAAAAAACCAATAAAAGGAGAATAAAGAAAAAATGAAAACAATTAGCAAAACAAAACCGATTGCATTAATAGTGATGATAATTCTAATGACTTCTACTATTGCACTACTTATTAATATCCCTGTTCAAGCTCAATTTCGTGATGAAGGTCCAGCAGGTGGGGTATCTGGACCACTTGAACCTGGTACAGTTCCTGATGTCTCAATTACTACTTGGGGTCTTCTTAGCGTCAGACCTAACAAAGTAGGACTTGGCCAGGAGCTCCTAGTTAACTTGGAAACTCAACCTGCACCTGGAACTAATCGATTGCACGCAAATTACACGGTTGTAATAATAAAGCCAGACGGAACAGACGTAACTCTTGAAGGTATTGAATCGTACCCTGATGACGGGACGATGTGGTTCCCATACTTTGTCGATCAGATTGGGATATGGACATTCCAATTTGAATTTCTTGGAACTTATTTCCCCGCAGGACGTTACGATAATGGAGTAGGGCCACCAGGTGAAATTATAACATCAGGTGGTTCAAATTATGACGAGTCAGTCTACTTTGAGCCCTGGAGTTCTCCAATACTTACAGTTGAAGTTCTAGAAGACTATGTAGCACAATCTTGGCCCGAAGGCGATGAAAGACCAAGTGACTATTGGACGCGACCAGTACCTTATGAGCGCAGAGAATGGTGGCCTTGGGTAGGCAACTATCCATGGTATGGACCAGCCGGAGCAGAATTCACTGTAGGCATGGACGAGTTCAGCGCCCGATATCCTGACACAAACCCATATCCGCCAGGTCACCAACGCCGTGGCATCTTCACGCCATGGGTTCTAGGACCAGAAAGTGCCCACGTAGTATGGAAACGACAGATGACCATGGGCGGTATCTTAGGAGGAGACTACGGAAGAGAAGTTTCTTCGGCTAACATCTTCGGAGGGATGGGCCTAGGAGGCGATCCATCTGGATATGGTTATCCCGAAATAATCTGGCAAGGAAGAGCTTACCACACAGTTACAAAACAGGGAGCCGGAACCACAGGACAACTATGGTGGCAATGTTACGATATTCGCACTGGAGAACTATATTGGGAAATGGAAGCACCATTTGTTATGGCGACGATACGAGGAGTTCTCACACCCGCCTCTATAACTCCAAATGCTATCGAATATACTATAGGTGCGATACCCAGCGGTGGCGGTTTCCCCACACACGTAACAGAATCAAACCTTGTCTACATAGGCCGCGGAAGTTTGATCAAGTACCGACCAATGACTGGACAAATTAGAACCAACGTTTCAATTGCTCCGCTGTCGTCAGGTACCTACTACCGGAACGGCTACGCCATGAGCGTGCAAAACCTTGGCGGCGGAGATTACCGTTTGATTAACTGGACTACATTAGGAACCACTAGCAACTTCGCAAGCAGAGTAGTAAGCAACATAACTTGGCCATATAGTAGCTTAGGAAATTTCGTCGATTATAATGTGGGCATAGCAGCGCGAGTGTCGAACTGGGTACGCGGAGGAGCATATTATGCAATAAACGTATCAGCCGCCAGCTTGAGTACTGGCGAGGAGCTATGGACAGATACCATCTACGAAGCGTCATACAGTAGCAGCTGTAACATTGCTGACCACGGAAAAATTGCCGTTCTGACTTTGAACAGAGGTTTCGCTGTTTGGGATCTGGAGACAGGAAATTTCGAATACTTCACTGAAGCAATGGATTATCCTTGGGACGCGGCAGGCTTTGGAGGTTACTCGGTACAATCAGCTTACGGAATGCTCTTCCGACAAGGTTACTCTGGAATGTATGCCTTTGACTGGGATGACGGAAGTTTAGTGTGGAAATATGAAGCACCAGCCGACTACCCATACGAAACTCCATACATCAATGAAGAGGGCGAAACAATGTATTCTTTTAACGCTGGTGCCATTATTGCTGACGGAAAGATGTATGCATATAACACAGAGCATTCAGCCACTTTACCCATCACTCGAGGATGGAAGCTCCACTGTATCGACGTTTTCACAGGTGAAGGCATATGGAAGGTTGCAATACCTGGAGCAGCGTCTAAACACAACCCAGATGTGAAAGCAATAGCCGACGGCTATCTACCAATGCAAAGCTCTGACGGATACATGTACACCTTTGGAAAAGGCATGAGTGCCACAACAGTTTCCACTCCAGACAGTAGTGTCCCGGTTGGAACTGAAATATTGATAAAGGGTACAGTGTTGGATCAGTCTCCAGCTCAGCCTGGGACTCCGTGTGTAAACACTGATTCTGTGGCTGCGTGGATGGAGAAAGTGCACCTACAGAGAGATCTTCCTGAAGGCTTAGTTGGTGTTCCAGTGATGATATCTGCTGTAGATGAAGATGGCACTGTAACTAACCTTGGCACAGCTACATCTAGTGCTTATTCTGGCGCATTCGGCTATTCATGGACTCCACTTGAAGAGGGTACTTATGAGATACGGGCCTCTTTCGCAGGAGACGCATCTTATGGCAGTTCTATGTCAGGATCCCATTTAGTAGTGGGTCCAGCAGCATCAGCGGGACCGCAAGGAGAACCAGGACCTACAGGAACTACAGGACCTTCAGGAAGTCAAGGAGCACCAGGACCTACAGGACCTACAGGACCTACAGGAGCTACAGGAGCTACAGGATCAACCGGACCTCAAGGAGATCAAGGACCTGAAGCAGAAGCGGGCATAATCACCCCAGAAATCGGCATGATAGCAGCCGTTATCATCGCAGCTATAATAGGTTTAGTTACCTATTTGGTACTCAGAAAGCGGTAATAACCCAAAATTTTCCCTCCCCTTTTTTTATGGGGGAGTAAATCATTAGAGCAATAGGTAGCCTGAAAAGGATCAAAACAAAGGATTACAAAGTCGATTCTTCTCGAAAGGGGGATAAAACTAACCTGTAATTATCAACACCTGTTGATATTGACCCTTAGCAAATCCTCGATCAAATGATTATATGCGTAATATAACCAACTTATTTTAAAACATGAGGATGCTAAAAAACCTTAATATAATAAACAATGAACATTGAGTTTGTTGGTTTTATTTGTTCATTTTATTGGCTATAATATTTCCATGTTAAGGCCTATAAATCATCTATTAAATTCAAAGATGAAAGTATTGGGTGGTTCTCATTCTAACAAGTTTCCTAAAAAAGTCGGTTTCAACCAATAATTATTGAATAATAGATGGGCCGGGACCGGGATTTGAACCCGGGCGCTAGGATCCACAGCCCTATAGGCTACCAGACTACCTCATCCCGGCCTCATGCTGTGGACTTATTACTCAAGATATTTATCGCTTATTTACATTTCCCGCAGAACAACAATTTTGGATTATTCTATTGAATATCCTGCATTGACTTGATGGAGAAAACTCATACTTTTACTGGAGTTATCTTTGTTGTAAACTTGGCCAGATTGTACACAACTCAGTCTAGCTGCTCCGTTATTTTATTATTGATTGAACTCTTCCGACTTTTCCGTCGGTAAGTCGTACCTTGATTCCGTGGGGATGAGTTGAACTGTTGGTGAGGATATCCCCGACAATACCATCTGTTAATTTTCCGATCCGGTGGTGTCGCTTTAAGACGATTCTTACTTGGATACCCGGCTTGATTTGGCTCCTCTGCTGATTAGGTTGCATTTCAACTCATACATGCTTCACTACTTATAGCTCGTTCGCATGGCCACATCTGATTCATACTATTGTTGTCATGCAAATGATTTTTTTATCTTGTTGGAATTAGTTATGATTCATTTTGGCTCATTTTACAACCTATTGTAAGTTTCTATGTGTCATGGTAATTTCTGTTTCATGGAGTTTTCAAAAGAGCAATAACTGAACAAGCTAGATGATATAATCATTTTATGAAACTTCCATGATCCAAAAGTTTTTTTGCTCATTCTATTACTCACAAAAGACGTACCCAAATATCCTAACTTGGATAAACCAAATAGGTTTTCTAGTATTTTATTCTATATTTTCATTATATTTCTTCCATCATATTCCGAAATTTATGGTCACAATATTATTTTCCTGTTCTGAAATCTTATTTTTCTATTCCAATGATATTGGAATAGATTTGTATGTATGAACAAGAACCTCTTTCTAAAGCATCAAAATGCTGTTTGGATAATGCCAAACAATATGTTAAAGATGCAAGAATCCTGTATTCCACAAAAAGTTATGGCCATGCTCTTGCTCTTACAGTTTTAAGTGACGTAGAGCTAGGAAAGTCAGTAATCTATCATATTTGTTCAAAGGAAATGATTACAGAAGAGGTTCTACCTACCCAATTCATTTCATATCTTAAAGAAAAAGAATTTAATAAATTGGCGTCAGAAACTTGGTGGCTTGGATTAGTATTAGCCTCAAATTTGGAAGTCTTAGTTCCAAGTCTATTTACATTATGTGAATATTCGGGAAAAATCACAGATAATCAACATACATCTGAGTTGTCACAAGAAACCCATAAACAAATGTTTGAATTAATCGAAAAAATGAAGCCTGAGAACAAAAAAATTATTGAATTACTGGAGTTTGCATGTAAAGGCTTTTTTGTAAATTTAAATTTTGGAGGAAAAAAAGTAGACTGCCCATTAACCATAAAGAAATCGCTTGTTAAAAAAAGACTTGAAAAAGCAAAAGAAAGAATAGAAAATGGTGAACCCTTCCTTTTGTTATCATTTTCTGAAATTCAAATAAAAATTGCTCAAGGGCTTCTAAAGGCGGCTTTTGAAAGTATAATTCCAATAAGAACAGAAATAAATCAATTAATCTTACCTTTGAAAACCTGTTAAAAACGGTATTTTATAAACCCACAAAAGGATTTGCCAAAAGTCAGTCAAATTATTTGCTAGATGATGAGCATTAGGGTAGAAAGACAATATTGGATACTTCTAGAATTATCTTTCACGTTATTTCATAACAGAGATTAATTTTCTCATAAATGGACAAAATAGAAATCAGAAGAAAAATTTCGGATAGCTAGAGATATATTCAAAGGGGAAAACACCAATCTCAAAAACTTTTTTATAGATGCACGTAATGCAATCATATCTTCAGGATATTACAAATCTCAATGTTTTAGAAGGAGGAAAAAACTTGACCAAGAAAAGCAAGAAAGAAAAAAATGCTGGTATGGAACAGCATAGACAAGCGCTAAGAGAAAAGAAAATGAAGAAGAAAGCAAAAAAGAAAGTCACAATTCCAGCCAACTATAGAAAAAAATAGTTCTTTTTAATAAAAATTATTTTAATTGAGGTCATATATTGAATTCGGTACCCTGAAAAAGAGGAGAATCTACGAAGGTTATCACTAGTATGAACCGAAATATCTCAATCCAGCCGATATTGTAATCTTTTTTGTTCTCAAGAGATTAAGTGCTTGTTTACGGCTCCTGGATGAACAGCACTTTCTGTGGTGGTATGGGTATCTTTTTAGGAAATAAATGAGCTATGACCATATGGGTGGTCAGGTTGACTGTTTTAGTTACCAAAGCCGACGGATCAAAACAGGGCTTCAACAAAGCGAAGATTGTCAGAACCTGTCTAAGGATGGGTGCAACTCAGACAGTTGCAGAGTCAATCGCAGACGAGATCGAAAACAGATTATATACTGGCATAGAAACAAAGAAAATCCTCCAAATGATTTTCAGACTTTTACGAAAACATAAACCCGTATTCAAACATCAAATTGACCTGCGGAAAGCTCTAAGCCTAATAAATCCAGCCCCAGAATTTGAACAATTTGTTCAGTTTCTACTCAGCGAACACGGCTATAAAGTTTCCCCAAACCGGATAATCCGAGGTAGATGTGTCGAACATGAAATCGATGCTATTGCCAAAAAAAACAACAAAACATACATTGTAGAAGTTAAACACCACTACAAATACCACACTCCGACAAACCTAGATGTAAGCCGCATTTCAAGAGCTGTATTCGAAGACCTGACAGAAGGATACGAATTAGGATTAAATGACTTAAAAATAGACTATTCGATGATTGTCTGTAATACCAAACTATCAGAACATGCAAGACGCTATGCCGACTGTAGAGGTATTAAACACATAGGATGGAACTCCCCAAAAAGACAGCCCCTTCAATCAATGATTGAAGAAAAAAAACTATACCCTATAACATTCCTCAGAGGATTAAATGTTGAAACCCGAAACAAACTAACATCAAATGGAATAATCCTAATGAAACAATTGACCAAGAAAAATCCAATAGAGCTTAGACACAAAACTGGAATTTCCAGAGAGAAGATTGAATCGATGTTTGCTAATGCTAAAACTATTCTTTCAGGAAATTAGTTAATCTTTTTTGTTTTTCGTTACCTTTATTAAACCGTTTGGCATATATTACTATACGAGATAACGATGCTGAGAGAATCACTACCATGTGCAGACCCCAAATGTACAGACATAATGAGACTCGTTTTCCAAAACGAACGATTCATTGGATACCGTTGCTTAATCAAACCAAATTCACACAATTACCGATTCAATATAAACCGGAGAATATGGGAAAAAATCCTAATCACAACCAAACCAATACTCTGTTACAATGAATCTCCACATTATCGCTTAGAAGAAGAACTCCCGATAGACTTTATATAATTTTATTATCCGAAAACCACCGCGAAATTTATTATTTTAATTCTTATAAAATCAATTTCTTAGATATTTGAACTGGTGGATAGAATATCAACCAAATAAACTATTTGCGAATCATATTTATGTGAGTTCACTAATCTGGACTGTTTAAATATCAGAACTCCAAAGTAGAGTGGTTAGAGGACAGAAAAGCATGGGTTCCAAAGCACCAAAAGGCGAACTTGCGGCAAGAAAACTACTTGCAAAGCGAAAGCATTTCAGATGGAAAGACATGTACTACAAACGACGTACACTTAGGCTGGACATTAAATCAGATCCCCTCAAGGGAGCTCCTATGGCCCGGGGAATCGTACTCGAAAAAGTAGGTATCGAAAGCAAGCAACCAAACAGTGCCATCAGGAAATGTGTTAGAACTCAACTCATCAAGAATGGCAGAGTTATTACCGCTTTCCTTCCTGGTGACGGCGCACTCAACGTAGTTGACGAACACGACGAGGTCATAGTCGAAGGCATCGGAGGTTCTCGTGGTGGAGCTATGGGTGACCTTCCAGGTGTACGATGGAAAGTTTCGACCATTAATGGGGTCTCCCTTAAAGAGTTGGTTCTCGGCAGAAAAGAGAAGCCTATGCGATAACTGCAGTCTACACTCTAAACAACCCTTAAATATGGGTTTCTGAACCCAGAAACTTTGTCAAGGTGGCTCGTTTTGAGCAAGATGGAAGAAATCAAACTATTCGGAAAGTGGAGCTTCGAGGGGATTCAGATAGTGGATCCTGGGCTCAAGCAATATATTTCAGTTAAACCGGTTTATGTTCCTCACAGTATGGGGAGACATGAGCATGGGAAGTTTCGCAAGGCTAAGGTAAACATTGTTGAGAGGCTTATTAACAATCTTATGCGCCCTGGGAGTTGTGCGGGAAAGAAGAGCCGTGCTATAGCTTTAGTTAGGAATGCTTTCGAGATTATTCACGTTCGTACGGGAGAGAATCCAATACACGTTCTGGTTGCGGCTGTAGAAAACGCCTCCCCTGGAGAGGATACTACACGTATCAGTTATGGTGGTATTGCTTATCATATGGCGGTTGACATTTCTCCTCAGAGGCGAATTGATTTGGCTTTGCGTTTTCTCTCTGAAGGAGCAAGAAACCAATCTTTTGGTAACCCAAAAGCTTTGGATGAGTATCTTGCAGACGAGTTGTCTTTGGCAGCCAAAAAAGACGTGAAAAGCTATGCAATAAAAAAGCGTAACGAGATGGAGAGAATAGCGCGGTCTTCACGCTAGGGTTGTATATTGAAATGTTCCTTATTTGATTAGTTCAATTGGGAATTCTTTCAAAAAGTTAAAATAACTGAAGCACCTGTTTTCTCTACGAATTACACTACATAACGAGTAAAAGGAGAAGTAAATGAAATGAGTAACAAAGAAAAACCCCACTTGAACTTGGTGGTTATCGGACATATTGATCACGGAAAATCAACAACCGTAGGTCACCTCTTCTCTCTTACTGGTGCAATTGATGAGAGAACTGCAAGAACTTATGCAGAAGAGGCTAAGGCACTGGGAAAGGAAACCTTCAAGTTTGCTTGGGTTTTGGACAAATTAAAAGAAGAACGCGAACGTGGTATGACCATAGATGTTGCGTATCTGAAATTTGAAACTCCAAAATATTCTTTCACCATCATTGATGCTCCCGGACACAGGGACTTCGTAAAGAACATGATCACAGGTGCCAGCCAATCAGATGCTGCTATTCTTCTAATTTCAGCTAAAAGAGGAGAATTTGAGGCTGGAATAGGCTCTGGTGGACAAACTCGTGAGCACGCCTTTTTGGCATATACACTCGGAGTTAACCAGATAGTTGTTGCTATCAACAAAATGGATGATGCTTCAGTAGACTGGAAAGAAGAAAGATACAACGAAGTCAAAAACGAGATGGCTCGTATGTTGAAAATGTCTGGATTTAATCCAGCGAGAATCCATTTCGTACCTACTTCAGGATGGACTGGTGATAACCTTTCCAAACGAAGCGAGAACATGCCCTGGTATAAGGGTCCAACGTTATTCGAGGCACTTGACGAAATGGAAGTTCCTGCCAAACCAACCAAGAAGCCCTTACGGATTCCAATTCAGGACATATACACGATCACTGGAATTGGTTCAGTTCCTGTCGGCAGGGTCGAGACAGGTATTCTAAAAGAAGGTGACGAACTAGTTTTCATGCCGACCAATGTTAAGGGTCAGGTTAAATCTATAGAGACCCACCATGTAATGGTAAAAGAGGCTCTTCCCGGAGACAACATTGGATTCAACGTTAGAGGCATCTCAAAGAAAGATGTTCACAGAGGCGATGTAGCCGGTCATTCTGCTAGCCCACCAACGGTTGCAAAAGAGTTCCTCGGACAAATCATTGTAATTCATCACCCAACAGCAATCGCCGCAGGATACTCACCAGTATTACACTCCAACACTGGTCAGATTTCTTGTAGATTCAAGGAGCTTGTAGCGAAGTTGGATCCAAGAACTGGTCAAATAGTAGAAAAGAATCCATCTTTCCTGAAGACTGGTGACGGTGCCATTGTGCTATTTGAGCCTATTCAGCCAATCTCTATCGAAACATACAAGGAATTCCCTGAACTCGGTCGTTTTGCAGTCCGAGATATGGGTACCACGGTTGCCGCCGGTGTAGTCAAAGAAATTACTGTTAAGGTTTAGAAGAGAAACTTTTTTCTTCTCTTTTCTTTTTTTGTTTTCTTAAGAAAACAGTATACTAAACAAGTTATTGTCCAGTAGTAAGAGTATTCCTTGGGCTATACAAACAAAGCCTACTATGAGGGTTACTGGTTTTGATGCAAGTAGTGTTCCTAAGAGTTTAAAGACATCTTCGATGAATTTGAAGATCATGTAGATGATTACTGCGGGTATGAAGAAGATAATAACGTAGATCCAAATTGAGGCGATTCCAAAGACTGTTTCTGGCAGAGGGAAGAAAAAGTAGACTGCGCCTGCGCTTAATCCGCCTGCGATTAGTCCTAGTAGGGCAGCCCATGGGAAATCTTTGATGGGCTTTAACATCAGTGCCAGTCCCGCTATTATTAGTAGGTATTGCGTGTATGTGTCAACGTTGGGGGCTTGTGTTGACCATGCTGCTGCACCAGTTATGATTAAGATGATTCCCACGAAAAATCCGAAGAATGATACAATTTTTGTTAAAATGCTTGCGGTTGTTCCTATCACTGGAACTGGTCTTATTATCTTTTGTAGGAACCATGAGATGGCAATGAATCCTCCAATAATGAGGATGTACTCTGCGTTATTCACCAAGATGCTAAAATCCACTTTAAGGTTCACCAAGCAATAACTATTCAGCAATAGGTTAATGCTTTATGAGTTTTTAATTGTTGTGTGATTGAATTATTGCTTCCTTTTTTATGATAAAGGTTGTTTTTAACAATTCACTGATATCAGTTTCCAAATATGCCCAGTGTTATAATCACTTAAGGATGATGTGTTTGGATTACAAAATCCTTATGGTATTTTGTTTTGAATAAAAAATGGCGGGGTTTTGTTGATTTGCCCCATGGTGTGTTTATTCGTTTTTGTATTCTTTTGCAACGATCATTGTTGTCGTAAGGAAGATGTCTGATAATGACCTGAGTTTCTCTGTTAAGAATTTGTCCAGACCTGCTAAATCTTTGACGCGTACTTTTGCAATAGCGTCGTATTCTCCATAGAGTTCGTCTACTTGGACGACTTCTTCAAAGTTGGCGACTTTTTCACACACATCTCTTTCAGCGCCTGACTTCAATGTAACGAGGATATAACCATAGACCATACCAATTACCTCTCCACAAATACATCCACACCAAAAACTTAAACATATCGTTCAAAACACCATAAACCAACATTACAGTCTGAGCTAACAAACCAGTCTATATACAACTCTTTTTTTGATGATTATTCCTACAAGAGTTACGGTCAAGAATAAACGAAGAGTTGTGATTGATGAAAATTATGGGATTGATTTTGAAGTGACTTCTGTCTTAGGTTCAGTAAATGAAGTAACTGAAGATGATTACAAACAAACAGAATTCTTACTTAAAATCACATTTTGATAGATTAATTGCTAGGATGTCGACTTATATTTTTTACGGTTTTTTTGTAACTCTCTTTCATTGACCCAATATGCTTCCTTGACACCAGTTACATCTACTATATGCTCTTTCTTGAAGACTGGAGTCTCATGTTTGTAACGTTCTACAGCCTCTTCTAGAACTCTGAAGACATTTTGTCTATGACCACCTGCCACAACAACGTAAACTAAGTCTTCACTAACGTTGAATTTTCCCACAAAATGGTGAATCTGAACATCAACAACACCTTCTCGTTTCTTTAGGTTTTCACAGATGACACCGAGAACATTGTTAGCCTCCTCTTCATATGCTTCCAGCTCGAGTCCTTCCACGTTTTTACTATCCACTGTTTTCCCTCGGACAACTCCAACAAATATGGCTATTGCTCCTGTCCGGAGAAAATCTTCCTTCCCTTTGATCGATTGTAGCAATTCAGAAAGAGAAAATTCACCTTTCTTGTGAATACCAACATATCCCATACAGCAATTCACCCAGTACCAACTAATCTAGTATGAAATGTGCCCTCCCACATCTTTAAGCGCTACGGAAAAAACAAACATGTCATGAAGAATAAGATAAAATGAAATCAACGATTATTGTATTGAGGATGCCCATTCAAATCAATAGTCCTGTATACTGGATGTTCCTTGAAACGAAGAGTTGATTCAGATTTCTCAATTGTACCGCTAGGCAACCTTACACAAAGTGAGCTAACATTTGCTCCTCCCAAAGTAAAGCGAACACCATCCAAAAGCTCACCCTTAGTAACTCCTGAAGCAGCAAAGACAAGCTCGTTACCCTTTGCTAACTCGTTTTCATCGTAGGTTTTATCAACATCAACACCCACCTTCCTCAACCGATCCAACCGACCAGCATCATCTTTTTCATCTCTCCAAACATTCACAAGCATAGTACCACCTAGACACTTCACAGCAGTTGCAGCTATGGTTGCCTCAGGTCCTGCTCCTGCACCCAAAAGTAGATCAACTCCACTATCAGGAATGCAAGCAACAACAGCTGCTGCGATGTCACCGTCAGGAACCAAAAGTATCCTTACACCAATCTTGCGTAGTTTCTTCAATATTTGTTTATGTCGTTCCCGTTCCAACATAATGACGGTAAAGTTTTTGAGGGCCAACCCTTTTGCATTGGCAACTGTGTTAACAATTTCTTCAATAGACATATCTAAGGAAATCCTACCAATAGAACGCCAGTCAGTCGCTACCTTGAAGTAGTATCCATCG
Organism: Thermoproteota archaeon; assembly: GCA_042565955.1. Taxonomy (GTDB): domain Archaea; phylum Thermoproteota; class Bathyarchaeia; order Bathyarchaeales; family Bathyarchaeaceae; genus Bathyarchaeum. The sequence goes on from JBHORG010000011.1 coordinate 38,254, forward strand.
TCAGGTAACACCTGAAAACAACCAGCAGGCGCACAAGCAAGGGCAGAAATTGCATCTTTTCTACCTTTAGATGTTGCAGTTGTTCCATCAACAGGATCAACAACAAATTCGACTTTTGGTCCTTTTCCTGTTCCAACTTTTTCTCTGTTCAGAAATGCTGGTGCATTGTCTTTAGGTCCTTCACAGGAGATTACTTCGCCATCAACTTCGGTTTGATTCAATACTGCTCTTGAGAACTCGACAGCCTTTTGATCTACTAGATTTTTATCTCCTTGACCAATATGCATTGCCGCGCCAACAGCCCCGGCGATGGTGATTCTGGTTAATGAGGGTGCTAGAGCCCTAAGAGATGCCAAATATTACACCGCCAAGTATTAACATACAATCACTTGTAAAACGTTTTCGGAGAGTAAACTCGAATTGGAAATAAGTAAATTCAAGCATTGAATTGGGATAAGGCATATTTAGGTTCACTTACTTTTTTCTAATAGTAACTAAATCGTTACTTTTATGAACATGGTGATTAGTAAATGATTATAGGTCTTATATCAGACACTCACGACTGTTTGTTCCTAATTGACAAAGCAATAAAACAGCTAAATGAACTAAATGTTGAACTTGTACTCCACGCCGGAGATTACATTTCTCCATTCGTATCTTCTAGCTTCAAACAGTTAGATGCTCCACTGATTGGGGTATTTGGCAACAACGACGGTGACAGAACATTACTGAAAAAAAAGTTCGCCGAATTTGGAGCCGACATCCGGGGAAGATTTGCATTTGTGGTAATTGACGGTCTAAGGATTGCTTTGTTACATGGAGACGATACCGAGCTAATACGGTCGCTTCTTGAGTTGGAGAGCCATGATGTACTAGTCAATGGGCATACTCACGTTTCCAAATCGTATCGGAGAGGTAGAACACTTGTTATTAATCCAGGTGAAGCTTGTGGATTACTTAGCGGAAAACCAACAATAGCCATACTTAACACAGAAACACTCGACGTAAAGACAATATCCCTAAATGTGTAATCCATCTGGATTTGGGTTAATTTAGTGCTCATTTCTTCCTTTTGATGAGAACGATTAATGCTACAATTAGCGTTAATCCAAGTGCAATAACAATTATTGATCCTATGCCATCTAATGTGGATGGCTCTCCCGGTTGCGGGGCATCTGTTATTAAGTTGCAGTAAGCAGTTATCGATGGATCATGTTCAATTCTGTAGCCACCATACTCAGGATAAGATGTTATGTAGAAGTAGTCAGCGTAGTTCATGTCAAGCAAATGATCTTTCGCTTGAGTGTATAGTTCTGGATCTATGCTTGCCATTACAGTTGGGATAAAACGCATTAGCGATGTATGCACAGCGAATATGGGGTTATGTGCAAAACCAGTGATCTTACTTGTTCTTGTTCTTGTCTGGTATGTTTCGTAGGATGTTTCTGTGGGATCTAGTGTGTAATTGAATAGATTGTATGATGCTTTTGTTGTAAAGTTTGAAACTAAGATTTTTTCACCGTCATCGGCAAACGTTTCTATCTCCGAATCATCAACTATCACTTCTTCGTTTTGGACGTTTGTGCCTTGGGATTCGAAATATGCTGTATGGTCAAGGATTACTGTTCCTTGAAAGTTTACTATGCTCATTTGGATTCCTTGGTTGTGTATGAAATCATGTATGGTTTCAGTGGAGATTTGTTGTCCGTTGAGTCTGTAGCATCCTGTTGAATTATAATGGAAAGGTATGGGAATTACAAGTAGCCACCAGAAAATCCATAGATTTCGGATCTTTCCGATAGTATAGTTCATACTTAGAGTTGCTTCTCCTGTTTCGGGGTCAATCTCAAGTTCATAAGTGAATGTTAATTCGTCATAAACCGTCAATGCTATAGCTCTAGGATCACGCGCTGGATTATCCGGATCTATCGATGTTTTCCACCACAACGCCCCAAGATCAGTGTACCTAATACCCCAAGTCCAAACCAAACCATCCGAGCTTGAGGTTAAGGGTATTACCTCAGTTTTACTGTTCAAATCAGGCTTAGAATCTTCAAAGAGGTCGTCTAAATCATAGCCCAAACTAAAAGACGCATATAGTGTATCAGTTTCGTCTGGGGACATTTCAAAAAAAGTATCTCCAGTTTCATTAAATGCCATCAGCATTACGAAACTCGAAGCAGTAACTACGTCTTTGAGCCCATCTCTAGACTTGTAATGCATCATTGTAGTTTGGATTGGAATTGTAATCGTATTTTCTTCATCGGTTATATTGAAGAGCCCCGCAGAAAGCACTTGTAGTCCTGAACTGTTCACGTAAACGAGGTTGAGGTATGCATGTTCGTTTTCGGATGGTGGAGTCTTGCCATGAATGGCAGCATACACTCTTACATAATCAAAGAAATCGATATTTTTACTCCAGCTTTCTAGTTGAAAATCTGAAGGTACTAATGTGTCAGCAGCGTATACAGGAAGAACATTGATGAGCATAAGAATAACAATAACTGCTGTTACAATTTTTTGGAGATGATTAATCATTTGAGTAACCGTATTAAGTTTTGACTTAAAAAGATGTTAAAAACTTTGTGAATTATAAATAAACAATGTATAATGACGTATAGATTTTATGATGTTTAAAGTTTTTATGAACTTCAGGATTAATACCTTTTACGGATGACGTTAATCCTCCGAATTAATAGTTAAATAAATCTGTGGATACGATTTCAATTCTAAACCCAAATCCTTACTTTTGTAATGATTAATTCTATAACTTTTTAAGCCTTTTTTAAGTATAGATATTTGATATTGATTTAATATTAATTCTATTATTGGGCGGTGATTTTGTTTTGGAGAAATGGGAGTATACTGTGCTTGCGATGAAGACTAAGATTAGTGTTAATCGACATCAGAGAGAAAAAAATCCTACCATACAAAATGTTCAACATGAAATGAACGTTTTGGGGGAAGAGGGTTGGAACTTAGTGGGTGTTCAAAATATTCGACTAGAGACTGGTATGTTGTTTACTGTTGCATATCTTAAGAGAAAAAAAATTTAGTTTAAAGTATTTGGTCTCATCAGCCTAATTCTAGAGGTATTACCGTATTTTAGGCGCCCTTAAGTAACAAAATTCGGATATTTTATTTAATTTTTTCGCGTAGGTGAGAGTATGTGGGTGAGCGGCGTAAACACACATTCTCGTACGTAAATAAGCTTATAGAAGTACGTATGTTTGGGTTTGGGATTATTTTTTAATCAGCGAATCTCGATTATTTCAGTCTAGAGAACAAAATAATCCCTAATAACTCATACAAATAAGTACCGTTATTAACCAACAGATTATCTAAATAGCAGACATTGCAACTCAAAGGATAGTTCGGAGACTATAATGAGGTGAGTAAGTCACTAGGCCTTGCCAAAGTTTCAGCCAGAGGAGGATTTAATGTACTTTGGGGGCTAACAATTTCTTCAATAATATCTGCAGTAGGCGTAATGGTAGTTGCAGGAATTCTGCCTGAAGAAGAATTTGGTTTAGTTTCAATCGTTTTGATTGGTCCAAACATAATAACAACAATCAGAGACCTAGGACTCGATCGAGCAACAATAAAATACACAACACAATACAAAACTGAAAATAACATAACAAAACTAAAAAGCATAATAGTATCAGGAACTCTCGCTGAACTTGTACTGGGAACAGTATTTACAGTAATTTCCTTATTTTTGTCAGGAGTTATGGCAAACATCCTAGAACGCCCAGCAATAGTTCCTCTTATCCAAATAGCCTCTTTCACTATCCTCGCAGATGCTCTCTTGAAAGCAGCACAATCAGCATTCATAGGCTACGAAAAAATGAATTACCACAGCCTCACCCTGGTGTTCCACTCAATATTCAAGACCGGATTAATGATACTCCTTGTTATGTTAAATTTCGGAGCATATGGAGCAATAGTCGGAAACGCAATATCTTATCTATCAGCCGGAATAGTTGGTGCCGTTCTTCTATACATGGTACTTCTAAAAAGACTACAAAAAGAAGAGGGCAAATTAGAAATCGTATCCACCCTAAAAACAATGCTAAAATTTGGGTTGCCACTTTCAATAGCAATGATGCTGGCAGGAGTTCTAGGGCAATTTTACAGTTTTCTAGTCGCCATCTACACCACTGATCTAATTGTGGGTAACTACCAAGTAGCACTAAGCTTTGCTATGCTAGTATCCATTTTCGCCACATCAGTAACTACCGTATTGTTTCCAACATTTTCTAAACTCAAAGCAAAGGAAGACTCAGAAACCCTAAGAAGAGTCTTTCAATATTCAGTAAAATATGCCGCACTCCTAATTGTCCCCGCAACCTTCGCAGTTATGGCACTATCAAAACCAGGCGTGGAAACAATCTTTAGAGACAAATATGAATTCACCCCACTTTTTCTATCTCTATATATTGGAACTTTCCTGTATTCAGCTATTGGAAACCTTAGTGCAGGAAATCTGATAAATAGCCAAGGAAAAACGCAGTTTAACCTAAAAGTCACAGCACTTACATTCATAATAGGACTTATTGTAAGTCTAGTTCTGATTCCTCAATTTGGTATCTTAGGTTTATTGGTAACACACCTTACAATTGGAATGCCTGGTATACTCGTAAGTTTATGGTGGATTAACAAAAATTACAATGCCACTATCGACTGGAAGTCGTCAGTTAAAATCTTAATTGCATCCGCAATCTCAGCTGTTGTAACATACTTGATAACTAGTCAAATTATCCTAGCTAGTTGGATAATCCTAATTATTGGTGCAGCAGTTTTTCTAGCTACATACATACTTACAGCTCCATTGATCGGAGCAATAAACTATAACGATACTCAGAATCTAAAAGAAATGCTAAAAAGTTTAGGTCCTCTCGCTACCTTAATCACACCGTTACTTCTTCCTATCGAAAAAATAACCAAAAATAAATAACAAACAATCTAGTTGGTTGACATACTTCTAGAGCCAGAATAGTTTTATTATATACAACAGGGCAAGATGGAGCGGGTAATAGATATAAAAGAAGTATTTTCTCCATACTGAGCTTCTGTATTCTTTAGTGGACTGTATTTTTGCGGTCAGTAAACCGTTGTTGTGAAGTAAAACTAATGGTATTGCACCTATTGAAAGAAACTGGCTGCTAAACGGCACTAAGAATAGTGCATTAAGCAGGATCAATGAAACAACACCAAACTTTGTGTTTTCCCGAAATATGGACATGCAACCGATAATCGCTATGCCATAGATGCCATAGTCAAATGGCAGAATTAAAAAGGCAAGTAACGGAATAAATGCAACCAATGAACCCCTCTTAAAAAAATGGATAAACAGAAGACCAAAAGAGAGTGGAAAGAAAATATTGAGTAACTGGAATGGTTCATAATCTATGGCTAAGAAAAATGGCACCTGAGAAATTATTGCAAAGACGAAAAGACGAGTAAAATAGTTGCGAATATTTCTTGTGTTTTCTATTCCCAGTACCAGTAAATAGGCAAATAATGGAAAAGATAGTCTACCAACATAACGTAGAACATCCAACTCAGGATAGAGGACTGCCCCTATATGGTCTACAGTCATTGTTATGATCGCTATCCACTTGAGTAGTTCTCTTCCAAAGTCGAAACCTTGCATCTGTAAACTCCTTTGTGGTAAATTGAATTTTGTTACATTCTCTCAGGCGCCTCTATTCCAAGAAGCTTTAGGCCATTCCGTAAAACTATCCTTGTGGCATCCACAAGAGCAAGACGGGCATCACTGAGCTCCTCTGATTCGGCTTTGATGACTGGTAGTTTCGTGTAGAACTTGTTAAATTTGTCAGCTAATGTGTTTACATAGTCTGCTATCGAGTTTGGTCGAAGATTCTTTGCCGCATCCAAGAATACCTCTGGAAATCGAGCCAAAGTAAAAATTATATCACGTTCAATTGGATCAACCAGAAGCGAGTAATCAGCTTTTTCAGGTTCTTTAGCTACTTTCCGTAGTATACTGTGAGCTCGAGCATGTGAATATTGTATGTAAGGAGCGCTGTTCTTCTCAAAGTCCAATACTCTGTCCCAAGTGAAAACCACAGGTTTGGTTGGATCCACAGCTATTAGCGCGTATTTGACGGCTCCTTTTCCCACAAATACTGAAATCTGTCTTTTTTCTTCATCAGACAGGTGGGGGGATCGTTTCGAAACTTCATTGAAAGCTCTCTTTGCAGCTCCTTCCATGACTTCGTCGAGTGTTATGTAGCGTCCTCTACGGCTTGACATCTTATGCCCTGGAAGTCTAACTAGACTGTAAGCAAAATGGGTTAATCTTTTTATATAGTCAGTGTGACCAAGGGCGCCGAGGGCAAGTTTTAGTTGCAGTTGGGGAAGTGTCTGTTCCATGCCAATCACGTTCACGAGTCGTTCTGCTCTCTGGAATTTCCACAGGTGATACGCAATATCTCTTGTTGTGTAAAGCGAGGTTCCGTCAGCTCTAACAAGAGTCAAAGCAGAAAGTTCATGATCATCACTGATTCCCAAACTCTTTTTTAGGTCAAGGTCGTGAGCAACTTTTTCGGCGTCAAACTCTAAAACTCCATTCTCCTCAAAAACATATGGTGTCGCTTTTAGTTCTTCGAGAGCGCGATTGACTTCACCATTCCAGATTAAATCGCTCTCCCAGTCCCAAGAATCAATAGAAATTTCTACGCTGGCAAGAGTTTCCCTAAAACCCTCAAGGCAAAGAAGACACACTTTCCTTATCAGTTGTTTTTCCTCTTTTTTACCCATTTCATATCCACGTATCAGATTACCTACCTGCTCTTCAGGGTCACTATCGCCGCTTATCTTCTCGAAGAGTTTTGCGAAGAGTTCTGGGAACCGTTTCTCCATTTCTGCTGAAATTGAGATCCATTCATTCAGTTCTTTTTGTAACTTCAGATACTCTTGTGAAATAAAATTTACAGCTGTCGCAACGGCTTTATTTAGGCGTATAACTTCCATGATGCAACTTGTAACTGCGTAGACTCCGCCTATGAAACGATCAGGTTTGCCTTTGGGTTTTGGTTTACCAAGTTTATTGTAGCCATAGGCTATAACGGCGCTCTGGCGACCAACATCATCCACGTAATAGTGCCTCGAAACATTATGTCCATGTTCTGTTAGGATTCGTGCTAAAGAGTCGCCTAGCATCGGATTTCTTGCTTGCCCAATATGAATAGGATGAACAGGATTAACACTGGTGTGCTCAAGTAGTATTTTTTTTGGTTCAGAAGTCCTAACATAACCATAGATAGTATCCAAGGCTCTAGCAGATTCAAGACTTAACCGAGAGAAAGTTTTAGGGTTTGCCCGAAAATTGATGTAACCAGCACCTGCAGCCTGAACAGTGTCAATCAAAGGAAGCATCGAAACATCTATAGCTTGAACTATCTCTTCCGCAAGTGTTCTGGGCTTCTTTTTTGTATGTTTGGCAAGCTCAAAACATACAGAGGCTGCCAGTTCACCGAACTCTAGGTTAGGTGGGACATTAAGCAGTATAGATGGCAAAGAAAAACTAGGATACATCCTAGTTAGGGCATCCTTTAAAACAGTCTCGCATCCAGCATGAAATTCTACAAAGGGATTAACGGAAACCATCACATCTTCATCCTGTTAGTGGCGGGTCCGCGGGGATTCGAACCCCGGAACTCCGGCTTCGCAGGCCAGTGTCCTAATCCAGACTAGACCACGGACCCCTTACCGAAGGGACATCAACGCCAAATATGAGGTTTTCCTTCCAAAAAACAGCTGAATTGAGCCTGCGTTAACCCTATACTCAAATTGACCTTAGTTGTCTTTATTGTTTTAAGTCCGGAGAAATAACAAACTTCATTATCCCATTCTGAAACTCAATAATATAATATATAATAACGCCGAGATGCAAAAAATGGATACTAAACAGTTTAAAAAACATGGCCATGAAATTGTGGATTGGATCGCCGATTTCATGGATAATATCGAAAAATATCCAGTGCATCCCAAAATTCAACCGGGAGAAATCAAAGCTAAACTTCCAAGGAATGCTCCCACAAAAGGAGAAGAAATGAAAGACATTCTTGCAGATTTCCAGAAAATCATAATGCCTGGAATTACCCACTGGCAGCATCCATACTGGTTTGCCTATTTCCCTGCAAACAATAGTCCTCCATCGATTTTAGGAGAATTTCTGACAGCAGCCCTTGGAGCACAATGTATGATCTGGAAGACATCTCCGGCTGCTGAAGAGCTAGAGGAAGTAACAATGGACTGGCTAAGCAAAATGATCGGTTTGCCAGATGGAATGGCAGGAGTAATACAGGACTCAGCTTCCACTGCAACATTGGTTGCTCTAATATGTGCTAGAGAAAAGGCGTCAGGTTTTCAAATTAATGATAAAGGCTTCAATGAACCCTTGATTGTTTACTGTTCGGAGGAAGCTCACTCGAGTGTTATGAAAGGTGCAAAGATTGCTGGGTATGGTAAGGAGAATATACGACTCATTACTGTTGATGAGAACTTTGCAATGGATCACACAAAACTTGAAACAGCAATAATATTGGACAAAATGAATGGCCTAAAACCTGTTTGTGTTTGTGCTACCTTAGGAACCACTTCTTCTGCTGGAGTAGACTCTTTGAATGAGATTGGAGTCATCTGTAAGAAGTATGATTTATGGCTTCATGTGGATGCAGCATATGCGGGCACAGCTGCCATACTGCCAGAAAAGAGATGGATAATGGATGGCGTAGATTATGTAGATTCTTTTGTTTTTAATCCCCATAAATGGTTGCTCACCAACTTTGATTGTTCAGCGTATTTCGTAAAAGACAAAAAAATGCTCAAGAAAACCTTTGAGATACAGCCTGAATATCTAAAGACTGGTGTGGATAAGGTAGTCAATAATTACCGAGATTGGGGAATCCAGTTAGGGCGAAGGTTTCGGGCACTTAAGTTATGGTTTGTTTTGAGGTCCTATGGTATTGAGGGTCTTCAGAATATGGTTCGCGAACACATTCGATTAGCACAACTACTAAAGCACTGGATAGACTCTGATCAACGGTTTGAGCTTATGGCTCCGGTGGATTTTAGTTTAGTGTGCTTTAGATTAAAGCCAAAAAACAGGTCTGAGAAGCAACTAAATGACCTGAATAAGCAACTGCTTGATTTCATTAATCAAACTGGTAAGACTTTGTTAACGCATACCTCGCTCAAGGGTAAGTATGTAATTCGTTTTTGTATTGCTCAGAGAACAACTAAAGAGGAGCATGTTAGGCGTACTTGGGAATTGATTATTGATAATGCTGAGAAATTGTTAGACCAATAGGAAAACTATTTTTTGCGTGATTCATCGAATGTTGAACAGTTAATGTTCGATAACAACCCCCAAGTTTCGCGAGGAACTGCTTGTTGAAGAGGCTTTTGGGAGAATTATATTATATCTGAACGTTTATACTTGATTTTGGCGCTTTGATGTCTAAACACTCTTCTTATGATCTGGCTGAAATCGAATCCCACTTGAAAGGCAAAACGCTTCAGATTTATTGGTATCTGCTAAGAGACCCAACTTCTAGCGTGGGAGTCCGTGAGGTTCAACGGTCTTTAGGGCTTTCAAGTCCAAGTGTAGCCGCTCATCACTTGGATAAACTGTTGAATCTTGGTTTAGTGGAGAAGACTATAAGAGGAGAATATCTATTAAATCAGGAAGTCAAAGTTGGTCTCCTCAAATTCTTCAGTAGAATGGGACGATTCCTTGTTCCTCGCTACTTATTTTATGCAATTTGGCTCTCTACAATGTTTGCTATATATGTTGTCGTGTACAACATGATTCTATATCAGCCTACAGGTTCTGTGCACAATCTTGCAGCCATCCTTTTTGGAGTTGTTGCCAACATAGTTTTATGGCTTGAGACTGTGAGGCTATGGAAAGAGAAGCCATTCTGAAAGAGGAAGGGGTGTTCTAATCTGTGGACTTAAAAGTGTGTCATTTCTTTGATAATGTTGGAAAAGAACAATGAACAAAATTCTAGTCTACAGTGTATTGGCCATTTTGCTTGGCACGGTTACTATGTTTGTTCCTTTATATGTCCTTGAACAAAGGGGCACTATTCCAGAAGGAACTTATATACTCGATGTTCCTGACTCTGAGCCAAGCCAAGAAGACAGAGGCATTGAGACTGGGGGATCCTTTGAAGCTAATGATATGTTGCATGGTCCCGAGACACCAGCTCCTGAACCAACGCCTGAACCAGAACCTGCTCCTGTTGAATCCTCTAATCCCGACTCCGAGGAGCTTGAAGTGTGGAGCACAATTTTTAGTAGCGATAGTTCCTCTTCGATTGGACTAATGATAGTTCCAAGTTTCCTTATTGCATTGGGAGCTTTTGTTTACCTAAAGAAACGGATGGCTTAATGTTCTACTTTTAGTACATCATGTTCTAAAACGTAGCATTAAGTGTCTATCTGTGATAGTCATTAAATAACATAGAAAAATAGAATTGGTGAAAATATGAATAAAAGTAAATGGTTTATTTTTTCTTTCCTAACAACGCTCCTAATCGTTTCATCAGTACCCTTATCTCTTTATTTAGCAACTCCTGATGTTCCAGAAACTTCTGAACCCACAGAACTTGATGCAGCATTGAGCAAGTTTGTTTCGTATGAAGAACTGCAAACATTCCTAAAAACAAGTACAGGCGGATTATACATGGTTGATGCTCGGGGAACTGCGCTAGAAAGTAATGATGCTTGGACATTTTCCGGTGCACCAGAACCTGAACCAACGCCTCAGCCAGAACCTACTCCTTCTGCTCCTGTTGAATCCTCTGAAACCCAAACCACCGAATACTCACAAACAAACATTCAAGTTGGGGGCGTAGACGAAGCAGACATTGTGAAGACCGACGGTGAATACATCTACATTGTTTCAGGCGGGAACGTTACCATTGTGAAAGCATATCCGCCTGAAGAAGCTAAGGTTGTTTCAAGGATAAGTCTAGATGGTAGCATTATGGGTATATTCATTAACAGAGACAAATTAGCACTTTTCCATAATGATTACACACCTTATGTATTCTATGACGGTGTAAGAGGAATTGAGTCTGTCAGTGTGGAACCTGCACCTGTTAATGATGCAGTAGTTGACGATGAACCCGGAGTTCCTGGATCCACAAATTCTAGTGATCCAGAAGCCCCAGTTCCTTCACCTCCGGACGAACCAAACCAACTTATACAGACAATCGTATGGGAACCACCCACAACTTCAGTAAAAATATATGATGTTTCAAACAAAGAGAATCCCTTGTTGACACGAGACTTTTCTATTGATGGTGACTACTTCAATTCAAGAATGATCGGAGACTACGTCTACGTTGTAGCAACAATGTATTCTTTCTATACAGAAACAGACGTTGCCCTTCCCAGAATTCATATAGAAAATGAAACAGAAGTAATACCCGCCAAAGACATCTACTATTACAACTTTACGGATACTTCCTATACATTCACAACAATCGTTGCCCTGAACTTGAACGATGACGCCCAAACGCCAACCCACGAAACCATAGTTTTGGGAGGCACGAGCGCCTTATTCGTTTCACCGAACAACATCTACTTGACTTTCCCCGATTACCCGAGACAAGAAAACGACATAATGAAAACAACTATTCAGAGAATCAAAATAGACAAGCAATCTATAACGTTCGCAGCTACAGGTGAAGTTCCAGGCCACATTCTTAACCAGTTCTCAATGGGCGAATACAATGGCTACTTCAGAATTGCGACAACAACCAACAACTTCAATTGGGGAAGATTTGCTGAAGAATCAACTTCCAAAAACAATGTCTACGTTCTTGACATGAACCTCAATGTTCTCGGAAAACTGGAAGACTTAGCTCCAGGAGAGCATATATACTCGGTGCGATTCATGGGCGATAGATGCTACATGGTCACCTTCAGAAACATTGACCCATTATTTGTAATCGATCTATCAGATCCCACTGAACCAGCAGTTCTTGGTGAACTTAAAGTAACAGGCTATTCGGGTTACCTTCATATCTACGATGAAAACCACCTTATCGGAATAGGCAAAGAAACAATCTATGATGAAAAAGAGGATTTTGCATGGTATCAAGGAGTGAAGATATCCCTCTTTGATGTAAGCGATGTTACAAATCCAATTGAAGTAGCAAAATACGAGATAGGTGACAGAGGAACAGATTCTCCAATCCTTTATGATCACAAGTCTTTGCTGTTCGATAGAGAAAAGAACCTTCTAGTCATACCTGTTTTGGTAGCGGAGATAGACGAGAACAAATTCGTTGGGTATGATATTGATAGAGCATATGGCGAGCCAGTGTGGCAAGGAGCTTACATCTTTGATATATCTCCAGACGGAATTGAACTTAGAGGCAAAATCACTCACATGGACGATGATGATCTGTTGAATGACGGTTTCTATTACTACTCCGGCTATACTGTGCAGAGAACCCTCTTTATCGAAAATGTGCTCTATACTATATCCAGTGTCAAAGTAAAAATGAACAACCTAGAAACACTGGTAGAACTCAACACAATAGAAATTGCTTAACTTTCCAGCTGCAGTTTGATGGCTTTGCGAGCAAATGTAAGGTAACCAGTATGTCCAGTCATCACGGTTTGAGGGCGCGTCTTCCCTCTCGCTATCTGCATAAACCTAATGAGAGTCTCAACAGTCTCAATGCAAACGAATCCATAATCAGTTAACGCTTCCACAACCTTCACAACCTGATCAATGGTTGGACTAAAAGACACCACCACCCCACTTCCTTTCAACGCAGTATAAGCATGAGGAACGACCAACCACGGCGTTGCCATATCTAAAATCACTGCATCCAAATCTTTTTCTTCAATTCCCTCAGTTACGTCCCCCTCTTTTAGTTCCACATAATCAAGGAGTCCTCCTCGTTCCAAGTTTTTTTTCGCATTTTGTTGGAACTCTTGCCTGACTTCGTAAGTGAAAACACGACCAGCAGGTTTGATATAATGCGCTATGGCGCTTGTTAGGGCACCTGTTCCAGTTCCCGCCTCGACTACGCGGCTACCAGGTCCTATTCCACTGTACAGGATAATCAGAGCAATGTCTTTTGGATAAGAAATCTGTGTTCGTCTGCTTGACTTAAAAATTTGGTCACGAAGATTAGGTTTTAGTGCAACAAAGTATATGTCCATGCTGCTTGGTATTCTGGTTCCATACTCTTTCCCAACAAGGTCACTTAACTGTATGTACCCTTTGTGAGTGTGAAAGCTCTTATCTGCTTCTACTCTAACGAGGTATGTTCTCTTTCTATCTAAGTAAAGGAAAACGTCGTCTCCTTCAGAAATTAAATCAGACATCATTATCACGTAAGTTCTATCTAACGTCTTGACGTAATCACCCTATTTATACTAAATGTTCTCTATCAACAGAATAAAAGATGTCGACTGACAACTTACACAACTTTCAGTTTCATTAGACTCTTCCTTTTTTTCATTATAACCTTGAAACTCACCAACGAAGGATGAAGAGCTTTCAAAGAATACAGAAAAGACATGAAACAAATGTTCAAGGACCATTCATAGTGGCCATTATTTCTGTTTTCAACAGCTAAAATCAATAATTTCACATAATTCTATAGTACGGTTAGTAATTCGGTTAAGCTCGTAATCTTGTTAATATGGTTTGGATGTTTCTCTTCTCTGTCTATTAGAAAAGGTCTAATGCCTACACCAAAAGCTCCTTCATAATCCTGCTCAACAGAATCGCCAACAAAAACAGCTTCATCTGCTTTCACTCCAAGTTTGTCCAAACTATAAAGAAAAATCTGTTTATCTGGTTTGGCGCAGTTGCAAGAGTCAATACACGTGATCACATCAAACCATTTTTCTAGTTCCAATTCCTTCAGAACATTGTCAAGGTCCTGTTTGAAGCCGTTAGATATAAGACCAATTTGTAAGCCTTTAGCTCTTAATCCCGAGAGTGTTGGTTCCACATCAGGGTAAGCCTTTACATTGGAACAGTCCCACCATAGTACATCAATCTGTTCTGCAACAAAAACAATGTTCTCTATAACATCGAGCTTTTTGAGTAACGAAACGTTATAGTCCGTCCAGAACTCTTTTCGTTTACTTTTTTCATAAGTTGACATGTCAAATTCGGTTTCGGTTTCTTTTTGAGCTTGAATGATATCCTCAACTGATGTTGTAATCCCGAAACGAGCAAGAATTTGTCTATAAATTTCTGGAAAGGACGCAGTTCTTATGAGGGTCAATCCCAAGTCAAAGATTACAGCCTTCAATGGCATATTCATCATGAACTCATTAGGGCGGAGCACAAAAATCCTTTTTGGTCGATCAATTGAACCATACAAAACAAAAGAAAAACGAGAAAATGTTTCCACTAAAATCAGGTGAAAACACTTTGCATTATTCCTTACAGTTTGTTTTTGTTATATTGTTTGGCAGCATATTGAACAATTTCATATGCGGTTTCTGCGGTTTGCCACTCTTTTATTTTTACCCACTTGTGAGGCTCTAAGCGTTTATAGGTTTCAAAGAATTCTCGTATTTCCCTAAGTTTGTGTATGTGAACATCAGTAATGTCCTTAATTCCCTCGAATCGAATATCATCAGCGAGAACCGATAAAATCTTTGAGTCCGTCCCTTTCTCGTCCTCAATCACTAAAACTCCAATAACCCGAACACGGACAATACAGCCGACCTCCAAAGGCTCATAGCTCATAACCATAATGTCAAGAGGATCCTGATCATCATACCATGTTTGAGGAACAAAACCGTACTCAACAGGAAAAACAACAGAAGAAGGAATCATTCTATCCAAAACAAAAGCTTCCCACTCAGACTTGTATTCGTACTTGTCCCTTGAGCCACTTACAACCTCAATCACAGCATTTAGCAACTTCGGAGGTTTCTCACCCAAAGGAATATCTTTCCAATAATTCACTTTTCCCAACCGGTAAATTGAAAGTTTTACCCCCAATTTAAATGCTCCGTACTCAAAACAAGACTCCAAAAAACACCTAGTTTCCTAATTTCATATTATTCAAGATTGTTTGTTAGTTTTGTTATGGATGATCCGTAAAGTAACAAAGCCTAAATAACATTTCAGAGTAAAATAAATTCGATTTCAATTCCATAAGGGACGCGTGGTTCAAATCATGATGATTAACTATCAAGAATACACACGTGACTTTAGAGTTATTTGGACTGTTATAGGTGTGAAACTTGTCTAAAAGAGTTAAACGCATTATTCTTCCATTTGCTGTTGCTGCTAAAGACCGTTATGAACCCTTCACCAAAGATATTGAGATGGCGGCAATCTATTATCTAGCCGAAAGAGACAGAAAGAAGGGAGAAGGAAGGGTTTTAAGGAAACCCGAGGAGAAACTGGTTTTCATAGCCCAAACATGTTATCCTCTATGGTTGATACCTTGGAGGAGAATGACTCTAATTTTCGACGGACTTGAATTCTCGAATAAATCACTATTTTATAATGTAATTCCAGACATCAAGACCTTCGAAACCGACATTCAAGCAAGCTTAAAGTCACGCGAAGCTTATGTTGCAGCATTATCCCAAAATGCTAGTTACTTCCAAAAATT
>JBHORG010000012.1:0-48818 GCA_042565955.1 Thermoproteota archaeon
TTTATTCATTCTTTTTTCACCTCCAATTTCTTATTTTGAGAAAAATTCGCACTTAGCCATCGAAAATGAGTTAAGCCTGTTTTCAATAATAAGAATGAACTTGTACCAAATGGTTGGTACAACTTATTTGAGGTGCAGGGGTTGAGTGTAAAAGCTATAAAAAAGGCTCTCAAGAATTTTGGTTTGACAGAAAAAGAGGTGGATGTCTACATTATCCTCGCAAAACATGGAATTTTGACTGCGGGACAAATATCAAAATTAACTAAAATACAAAGACCCCATGTTTATCGTACCCTAAAGAGTCTGAAAAAGAAGAGAGTAGCAGAATCTACCCTTGAAGCTCCCACCCGATTCAGTTCAGTTTCCTTTGAAAAAATCCTAGATGAAAATATCAAAATAAAACAGGAGGAAGCTAGCCTACTGGAAAAGACAAAAAAAGATCTGCTTAGTGATTGGAATAAGATTAGCAGCACCATAATCGAACCGGATGTAGGTAAGTTTTTTGTAATTGAAGGAAATCGTAAAATTTATTTTAAGATTTCTGAGATGATAAAGAAAACCAAAAGCCATTTTTTAGCAATTTTTACTGTTCCAGAATTGGTACGTAATGAACAGTATGGTGTTTTTGATGCTATTTACTCGCACCCATTTAAATCTAAGATCAAATTTCAGTTTCTTACCGAATTGTCTATCCAAAATCTTAAGGCAATGAAACTGCTTAACCCAAAATTGGAACTGGAGGCAGGATTTAAGCTTAAAGGACGAAATCTCAGCTCAAGCTTCGCTCTGCTTCCCAGAATGGTTATAAAAGACAACGATGAGATCTTGTTTTTTATTACACCAAAGAGCGATATCTTTAGAGCAGGCCAAAATGAAGCTTGTATCTGCACTAATAATGCATCTCTTGTACAAGCACTTACAGGAATTTTTAAGGATTTATGGCGTGATTCAACGGATATTGAAAAGAAAATTCTTGAGATTGAAAAAGGTAAACTACCGCTAAAACATTTACTCACAAAAACAAAATCAACTCCAATTGATTATGAACAAGCTTTTATTCAGGTTAAGGAGTATACCAGCCAACTTCCTCTATTGACTGCAGAGTTAGAAAGAATAGAACATTCTACGCCTAATTTGGTAGGTCGAGGAAAAGAACTAGGGCAACTACAAGAGTTAGCAGAGAAAGCTCTTAGAGGAAATGGAAAAACAGTTATTATTTCTGGAGAAGCTGGAATAGGGAAAACAAGGCTTGCAAATGAGTTAGTAAATTATGCCGAAGCTCAGAATCTTTTAATTCTTAAGCATCGGTGTACAAGCGAATCTTCCATCCCCCTATGGCCTATTAGGAAAGTCTTAGCAGATCTTTTCGATATATCAAGAGAAGATACACCTGAAATTCGGAGAAAAAAAATTGGCAAAATTATTGCAGAATCTGTTCCTGAATTTGTTCAATTGGTTCCGATTATTGATAAGATTATTGCAGGTTTTTCTATATTACCTACTATTTCCTATGAACATGAATTCAAGATGGATTCAAGTAGTATGATATCCTTTTTTGAAAGTGCAACAGAACTTGTAGATTTATCTCAATGCTTAGTTGCGCTTTCAAAAAAACAACCTCTGATATTATTTTTTGATGATTTACACTTAGCTGACAGCTCAACCTTGAAGCTCTGCCAAAACTTAGCAGGAGCTATCAAGGAATCGCACTTCTTTATGATTGGAACTTATCGTCAGGAAGCTGTAAACAAAAGTTCAAAAGGAATAAACAGTCCATTTTGTGATTTCTTGCAAAATATGAAAGGAAATATTTTGTATCAAAATATTGAGTTAGAAAGGTTAAATGAAAATGATACTTCAAGTCTAATAAAAAATGTTCTAGCTACAGATAATGATTTGTTGCAAAAACAAATCTATAACGAAACAGAAGGAAACCCATTCTTTATTCTTGAAACCCTCAAGTTCTTAATAACCAAAAAATTATTGAAGAAAAAAGATCAGAAATGGGAACTTATTAGAGATCAAAAGAAAATAGAAATTCCCCCAAGAATCCATGATTTATTATTACTTAGAATTAATATTCTAAAAGAAGAAGAGAGGGACATTCTAGATTGTGCCTGCGTTATCGGAGAAGAATTCTCTTCAGAGTTAATCAAAGAAATCACAGGTCTAAATCGTCTTAAACTCCTCAAGAAATTAAATAATATTGAAAAAAAGTATCAACTAATCCACTCTTCAAATGGCTTGTTCAAATTTGATCATTCAAAAATAAGAGAAGTTCTATACCAAGAAATGGTTCCAGAACTCCGAAAAGAATATCACTTTTTAACTGCTAAAAAATTAGAGGAAATACATCAGAACAATCTAAATCAAGTTGTAAATCAGCTTTCTTACCATTTCTACAAATCCCAGAATCCTGAGAAAGCAGTTCCTTATCTCCTAAAAGCAGGGGAAAAATCAAGAAAAGAGTGGGCAATTTTCGAAACAATTCAATATTATCTCCAAGCTTTGGAAATGATGGAAAACAATGAAGGGTGGAATCATGAACGTACTGCAACTCTTGAAGTATTAGGAACTCTGCTTGCATTAAATGCTGAGCATGATAAAGCAAATGAATTCTACCAAAAAGCAGTTGTCAGCACATCTGATGAGATAATCAAGGATAGGATACTAAGAAAAATTCAGAGAAAAAAAATCGTGGAAAATGATGGAGTCAAGCTTGCATACTATGTTTATGGTGAAGGAGAACCTACAATATTTCTACTTGCTTTTCATGCTACTGCAGAATTGTGGATTCCACAAGTAACATACTTTTCACAGAAACACAAAGTAATCACTATAGACATGAGAGGAACTGGTGAATCAGACAAACCTTCAGGCGAATACACTTCAGAAGTACATGTTAGTGATGTGAAATCGATAATTGATGATACAACAGATGATAACATAATCTTTGTAGCCTCCTTTGTCGGAGCTAGAATAGCCATCAAATATGTTACCAATTATTCGGAAAAAATCTCCAAGTTGATTTTATTATCCTTTAATCCTGGACCGGTTAATACAACACCAGGTTTTAATAAGAAAGCATTTGATGAATTTCATGAAAGAGCTGTGAAAAATCCTTCATGGTACACTAAACATTTTTTGGAATCCGCTGTACCAGATCCTAGATTTCGAGCATTAAAGAAATGGGGTCTTAAATCAATGCAAAAGACTCCTCCAGAGATTTTTGTTAAGAGTATATTTAGTCACATGGATGAGGATATTCGTCCATTATTAAAAAAAATCAATATTCCAACTTTGATTCTTGAGGGAGATAAAACACGTTTTTATTTGGAAAAAGTGAAATATTTACAAGAACAAATTCTAGGTTCTAAAGCATATATCTTTAGGGACATCGGTTCATGTTTTCTAAACATGCAAAGAACCAACAAGTTCAATGACATATTGGAGCAGTTCATAAAAACTGGCGAAATCTTAAAAGAATAATAGGTTATACTGATAATGTCATTTAGGAAAATAATTATTAATTTTAGGGGGAAATTAAGTGAAGAATAGCAGAGATCTTGCCTTAGTCATAATGTTAGCTGTTCTAAGTTTTGTTTTTATGACATTAATCGGTCAAGTCCCTCAGTTGATAACAGGGATTCCTGGAATCGGATATGCTTTCACCATAGTCTATTCCATTACTCAGACGGTTGGATGGCTCTTGTTTGAAGGAAGAAGATGGAGAATCTTTGGACTAGGTTCCTTATTCAGCCTAATTTCGTTATCATTAATCCAAACTTGGACCCTACCCGTAGCAATGGCTACAATAGTGAATAGCTTAATTGTTGATCTAATTTTCAACAGTCTTCATGAATCCTTTGAAAGAAAAAACAGATTGATTTGGTGGGTGATTCTTGCTCAAGGTTACTATTGGGCAACACATTCTATCTGGCTTCTATTTCTTTCGTTGCCATTCTATCCTTTAGAACAGATTTTAGGAAATTGGTTTATTCCCATAATGTTGGTTATGCTTCCAGTTGTAATAATTGAAGCAATTGCAGGTGGTTTTATAGGGTATAAAATATTCCGAAGAGTAGAAAAAGTCTTTTGATTTATATGATAAATCATAGATAAATCTTTAATTGAACCTATTTTATTAACAAAGTGCTAAATCACGGTTTATTTTGGAAAAGAAGCATTGTGGACGGGAATAGGTTATGATCTTCGTTTAAATCTGTCATTCTAAGAAGTGTTTAATGACAAACTATCAACCATAAAACGAAATTACATTCAAGAATTTTAGGAGAACTAACGTGATTTTACTTTAAATCTTTGTTTTAATAGAACTACAACAATTGTGGCCACCAGAAATAATAGTGTAAAAAGCCATGATGGAATTTCGGGGATTACAGTTAAGGTTACCGAAAGTGTTGTTTCTGATGAACTTACGAGACCTTCATTATCTTGGACCTGGAGACTGACACTATATGTACCCGGAGTCGAATAACTGTGGGAAACACTAGAAGAAGAGATCCATTCAGAATTTGTTCCATCTCCAAAATCAATAAAGTAAAGCACAATTTGACCATCAGGATCATAAGAATCGTCTGCATCACAAAGCACCGATTGATCTACGTCTACGGTAGTTGAATTAACTGAAAGGTTTGCTATTGGTCCCTGATTTTCTCCAACGGGAATCTCCATAAAAATAGCAGCTACAGCTTGGTCTATATCCAAAATAATTGAAAAAGGATTTTCTGATCCAATATTTGTATCTCCTAGTACCCAATGAGAAAGCATCCACCCTTCCCCAGGAAAAGCTTCTATAGATATTTCAGTTCCACTTGAAATTTGATGTTCCCCAGGAATAGGATCTGTCGTCCCAGATCCTATAACCTCAATCATTAAAGTTCGTGGAATCTTTTCCAGAGCAAAATTGTGAACAGTCGTACTTCCCGCAATAATTGTTACGGGAGCTTCTTGAAATTGATAATCAAAACCTCCAGCAACTACAACATATTCTCCAGGCTCCAATTCTAAGGCATAATCACCTGTTGAATTAGTTAAAAACCATGCATCTCCAATAACAACTTCAGCTTCAACTATGGCTAATCCACTGTCAAAATCTGTAACAGTTCCTTGCAAGAAACCAATTTGACCTTCTTCAATAAACACCGCTTTTAAAGCATGATTAGAATCCATTGTAACACTGTAGGGATTCACAGAACCTACATGTGTTACGTCAAGAAGCCAATAGGCAAATGTCCAACCAGGATCTGGGGTGGCTTGGACGTCTATTTCTGATCCAACAAGATAAGAATAATATCCCGCACCTGGATTTAGGGTTCCAGAGCCTTCAATTTGTAAATCCAAAACATAATGGCTTCTTTGCAGGACAATATTTTGAGTGGTTGTTGATCCATCAAGAATTGTAACCCCTTGAACCGTTACACTTGAATATACTTCTTCTGATGCAACAACACTGTAAGTTCCTGCTGGAACTCCAATGGAATATTGACCAGAGGAGTTAGTGTAGGTTGTATATCCGTTGATTTGGATTTCAGCATAGCTTATTGGATCGCTAGTCTCAAAATCTGTTATAGTTCCCTGCAATGTTCCACCTTGAGTTGTATTTGGGGGATACAAGGTTATTTCGTCTTGTAAGTAAAATACGTCCTCAATTGTTAAGGCATCATCTTCTACAACTACATAAATGCTATAGAGACCTTGAGGAGCATTTTGAGGAATAGTTAGAGTTAAGCTCGTAAGTTCTGACTGATCCGAAGTTATCGAAACGAGAGTATTATTGGTTGCCCACAAGTTCCCGATGTAATCAGTTAAATGGGTATATACGAAAACTGGCAAAGTTCCGCTGTATGTGGTGTCGACATCAAAGGTGACTTTTACACCATCATTTTGGAAGTCTCCATCATCATCTAGAGCATCATATGTTACGGACTTGACGCTTTCATCTGGATCCCTAGTATATTTCAAATCCCCAGTTTCGAAACTATTGTAACTGATATGTGGATGATTCGAAGAGTCCAAAGCTATTGAAGTATATCCACCGACATCACCAACATTGTCAATATTTTTAATAAGCCAACCAAGATCGGTCATTTTTGCATATTTCAAATCACCCCAATAATTATCATAATAACTAATATGGGGATAATCATTTGAGTCTAAAGCTATGGAAGTGTACTGCCCAACAGAGTGAGATGCATCAACTGTTTCTATTATCCATGATGTTCCCGTTTTCTTTGCATATTTCAGATTATAGGGGTAATTATCGAGATAGCTTATGTGTGGGTTATCGCTTGAATCTAAGGCAAGAGATGCGTAATACCCTACATTTCCGTTAGAGTCGACTGTCTCAATTGCCCATGATGTTCCGGTCCATCGAGCATATTTCAGATTATAGTTTGGGGATTCATCAAAATAGACTATATGTGGGCGGTCATTTGAATCTATGGCAAGAGATGAGAAGCTACCAACGTCACCATTCGAGTCAACTGTCTCAATTACCCAAGTTGGTCCAGTTTCTCTTGCATATTTCAAATTTTTATTTGTAGAATCGTAATAGCTAATGTGTGCATATTCGTTAGAATCTACAGCAATAGAAGTAAAAACCCCAACTTTTCCTGTGGAATCAATTAAGCCCTCTGACCATCCACCACCATATCCAAGACGCAAGTATCTCAAATCTTCATTAGTTATATCATAATAGCTGATATGTGCATTATTGTTGGAATCTAAGGCTAAGGAAGTATCAGTCCCCACGGATCCAACAGTGTGAACTGCCTGGATATACCATGTAGACCCAGTCCATCTCACATATTTTAAATCATCCCAGTAATAATCATAATAGCTTATGTGTGGTCTATTATTAGAATCCAAAGCAATAGAAGAGTATGTTCCCACAGATAAAGCAGCATCAACAGTTTCTATGCTCCAAGTTAATTGAGCAGCTTTTACATTTGATACAAAAAAAAGGGAGGATAAAAGCGTGGCACTTAATAAAATAAGAACTGTTGATTTTTTGGAGAATAACATGTTTTTCAGTATTAGTTTGAATTATTAAAAAACTTTGGGTTAGGATTGGAAAAGAAGCATTGTGGACGGGACGGGATTTGAACCCGTGGCTTCAGAGCCAGAACCTACGGTTCTAGGCACTACTCCCTTTTCTTCTTGTTTTTTCACTTTCTATAGCTCCATAATATAATTATTTTTTTAGAAAATATGTTTTTTGCTGGAATTGTAAATAATCATTGTTGGTAATGAAGATTTTTCCCGCAAAACTCCCCCTTTTTTAGGGTAAATTATTAATCCCAAACCTCGGATTTAAGCCTCTGACGCTAATAGCATTCATTACGGTTAGTCCTATAGTGCCTCCGATTACGCCTCCAATAGCGTGCAATCCCGCCCAACCTACTACTCCACCCCATTGGGTCAAAGCTGGAGCTGACATAAATATTGATCCTATTATTAAGCCAGCTAAAGCTGCTGAGAATACAGAGATTATGAATAAAATGATTGAGCCTAACATTCTCTTCTTGAATATTCGATTGTATCCACTTAAGAATACTAGAATATCAAAGGTAATAGAGGCAATGAAAAAACCAAAAAATTGAAAGGCTGTTGGTCTAACCATCACATTAATTATTAATGCAATTAAACCAACAAAAGTGGCGGTACCTAGCTTTCGGACCCAGAAGGTTGCAAGAATTAAAGCTGAGAAACCTACGAGATCACAAGCAAAGGGTAGATGGAATATCTGAAAGAATACAGGAGATATTGTTACGTTCAAAATTCCCCATAAAGCAGCGAAAATTGATATGATTGCTAGATCACGTGGTCTAAAATAAGTCAACAAACCACCAACATGTAACACCTTTCTGCAAAAAGGTAACACGTTGATTGATTATCTAAACATTAGTTCTTACAGTAAATACGTTAATTTCAGTTTTTCCAGTTCTGAACACAATTTCTATATCGAAAAGATATTCAGTTTGACTTCTTCTACTCCTCGTCTAGCTCTGAGTTTTTCAACTAATTGCATAATTTTTTTTGCTGGTCCTTTGACTGTGATCGTTTCCAAGCATTTGTCTTTACTTATATGTACATGCATGGAAGCACTAATTATGGTTTCAAATTGATGTTGGGTATCAGTCAGGTCCGACTCTAGCTCTCTCATCTCATGATTGTAAATCATAGTAATTGAGCCCACCATGTTGCCCTTAACGTCTGCAAGCCGTTTTTGTTCATTAACAAAGGTCCGAATAGTATCATTGATTGCCTTTGATCGACTTTTGTACCCCATATCCTTGACAACTTGGTCAAGTTCTCTTAGGAGGCTCGGAGGAAATGTGGCACCTATCCGAACTATGTTTTCCATACTTGTCAGCTCCATTTAGATATTCGTTAGGTTGCCTTGCTTTTATTTCTTAGTGATTTGTCTTTTGGGTGAAATTTATGCGCATGTTCCGTTGGAAACATTCTCTGTAACCATCAGAATTCCACATCTCCCGCAATCCGAAATCTAACTTCCGATTTCTACGGTCTCCACTTTAAAGGTAAGTAAAAGTAGGGAATAAAATCCTATGGAAGAAAATTCTAGAAATACTAAATATTAAATTTTAAATCCCAAACCCAACAAACAGATTAGAATACTAAGGTTAAGTTATAAATTTTAATAATCCCAGTAACACCAATCAAAACTGAATAGCACAATCTTGACTGGGAGACTGACATACCTGTGTTTGAATTAGACGAATATCCTCAAAATGGAAGACTAGCCAAGTATGAAAAAGAATTGAAAACACTAATCCAAACAAAAGATGATGATGAAATAAAAGCACTTTCAAAAAGAATTTTTACAGATTGCATCAATTACTTGAAAACATCATTCAACCTAAAAATTCCAGACTTACATCTCGGTCTATTGAACCACAGACGCTATACTGAGATAAGTGATAAAATTGACTTGGTGCTTGGAAAAAGACCGAGAACATACGCAATCATACTTGGTGATAATTTAGGTTCTCCGCCTGAAGTGTATATTGATTTTGAAAAACATTATTCTTTTTACATTTCAACTGGAAAACCAATAAATTTCTTAATAAACCTCATAGCCAGCTATACGGAAGAAATCATTCATTCTGCTGATCCCTCCAAATTGGAAACAGAAATTCACCAAATTGTATGTAATGCGTTAGAAGGTTTTGCTGAAATCAAACTTACTGAAGATGTGAAAGAACAAAGACTGTCCTATGCAAAAAGGGCTGACGCAGCAAAAAAGTTAAAGTGACGATTTTTCACATAAAGAAAAATTTGCTCACGGTGATGACAACTTCACAGAATCCGTTTGGGTTTGGGGTTAAAATTTAACCCAACCAACCCAAATTAGAATTTCAGACATTTAACGGCAATGAACAATTGTTATCTGAAGTTTAGTGATTTCGGCTGTTATATCGAATATATGTCCCATGTCGTTTTCGTCGTATCCCCAAGTGTAGTGAGCAACTATCTGTTGATTGTCATATGTTATGCTATCTAATCGATGAAGCTTTCCTTCCAGTGTTCGAACGAAAGCTGCCTCGGCAATCTTTTTTGCTTCATCTTCAGTTAAACCATTTGTCAGATCCACTTGTATGTTTAGGTCTGGGGCTTCATTCCCGTTAAGAATTACTTCGAAGGTTGTTGAAGGTGTGGAGTCTTCCGTTTTAGTAATGGTTAATGTTTGTTCCCAGATTACCGGGGCAAAGGTCATAATTGGTTGGTAACTGATGTTTCCTTCTTCGTCAACATTTTGGATAAATTGAGTTACAGAAACCTGAATATGGTATTCCCCAGGAGAAAGTTTCGTAATAGGCATCAACATCAGAGGATTAGTTAGAGCTTGAGTAACAACTAATCCTTCACCTGGATCAGTAACGTTGATGTGAAAACGGAACTGAACAGGATATGATTCAAGCCAACCAAACGATTCCACATTAATAGTATACCCGCCTGTTGGTTTATCTCCTCTGGAAAGTAAAACGCTAATGAACTCTTGATTTGAGGCTTGTGTAGTTTCATATTGCTGCAACATTTTCCAGTAATCATTTAAGTTATGAAAATCTCCAGTATACTTACGTGGATCCTGTTCTGTGGCAATTACATGAATGCCCTCTGAAAATAAGCCAACGCCTCCTGAATTATCGTAAATATAATCAAAATCGTTTGAATCATTATCTGGAGAACCGGAGGGTTCTACAATTACGCTCGTGTTTTTAATTTCTGGAGGTGCTTCAACAACAACTTGAAGAGTACTGCCGTTTATTAGATTTGTAGTGGTGACGCTCCAGTGCTTGTCTTCACCTTTAGATATGGTTGAATTTTCCTGACTTCCCTCTGACCAAGAATAGCGGGTGTTATTGAGGTAAACTGCTTCTATGATTCCAGAATCTCCTTCTTGAAGGGTGACGTTAAATGAAACTTGCCCATCTGTGGATGCTATTAGGTCATGGACGTTTAACTCAAATTCGGGATTTAGATGTGAAGGATTAGCTGATCCAAAATAAATAACCCCCCCTATCGAGACAGTAAGAATAATTATTGAAATAATTGTAATTACTTTAATTCGCTTCATTTTATTAGTCATTCATATTCTGATTGTTTGAACAATATAAAGTCCTATACATTAGAACAACTTGTTCTTTTTTTAGAACACTTTCAAGTTGTAAACATGATGTTCTTTTTAGAAAAAATTGTCGAAATAACATTCTTTTCTTTTATTAGTAGTTTGGGTTTGGGGATTAAAATTTAATCCAATGATTAAATGAAATCTCCCGCAATCCGAAATCTAACTTCCGATTTCTACTTTCCCCAATAATTGAATAGCCAAACTATGTTTAAAAAGAGATATGGTTTATAGTTATAGAAATAATCAACATTGTTTTTCATTTGTTTGGGGTTAAAATTTAATCTCAGCAAAATGTGAGAAGCCTTATATGCTCAATAATAATCCTGAAATTAATAGGGAGAAACGATAAAATGACTGAAAAAAAACCTATTATTAGATTATTGTTTGCAAAAATTAAGGACGCATTCTATGACCTTTCTGATGAGGAAAAGATGGAGTTTATGCTTAAGGATCGGAAGAATTGGGAAGAACTTGGTTGTAAGGTCCTGATGATGATTGACTGTCGTTGGTCCAATGAAGAGTGGAATTATGTAGGTATTGAAGAATGGCCCACTATAGAAGCTCTGGAGAAGAGAGCTAAATTTGAGCATGAAGAACTAGAAAAATACAGATATGTTGAATCAAAGACTTATTTGGGCACTAGTGAATCCTTAGCTGATTATGGCAAAGAATAAAAAGAGGGGAAGTGCGGGAAAAATCGGGAGAGATCTACACCAACCCAAAGTGCGAATCCTATAAGAACCTGAAAAAGGTAGGAGTTTAAAATTAAAACATAACTTTCTTGGGTTTGGGGTTAAAATTTAATCAATTGATTAAATCATATCTCCCGAAATCCGAAATCTAACTTCCGATTTCTACTTTCTCCAAGAAGTGAATAACCAAACTGACATATAAATTCTGATGAAATTAACTTCTATCATGCACTTTTTTATTTCAGTGTTAGATATAATAAAATTGCTAGGGCTAAACTAGTGAAAATGTCAGGTATCATTGCAAAAGGACCAAGGCCGAAGGCTCGGAAGCCAAAAACCGACTGCAACAATGGGTTAGATGAAATTGCATAAAGAAGCAGAATCAGGGAGAACAGAATTAGTCCTACGGTGAATTCTGATTTTAGTTTTTTGTAGATATCAACATAAATTATTAATAGAAAAACTAGAAGTGTGACGTTGATTGTGGAAATTACTGTTTTGACTGTGTAGAACACCTCAATATCTCCAAGGGAGAACCATCTTTTATCCCAATTAGTTCCATCAAAGGGCAGTTGCCTAGGTTCCAATATAGGACTGGGCGAATTTGTAATGGCCCAATAAGCTGAGATAATAGCCACCACTACCAAGATGGCAAGCATTATCGCTATTTTCACATATCTATTCATACTATGGTTCACTTCTTTTCCTTCCTTTTTTGTTTTTTCCATAATTTGTTCAGAATCTCCTCGAATAAGCCATAATTTTCTTCCATGTTGATAGATAAGAAATAGGTGTTACCATATCCGTCTCCGGTGGAAGTGATTATCCTGTTTTTATGTAATAGCTTCAGATGATGTCTTATGGTTCTGTAATCCATTTCAAGAGAGTTCGCCAGTTGATTTGCGTTTTGTGGTTTTTCTCGTAATGTCTCAATTATTTTTGAACGGGTTACACCGCCCCTAGTTCCCGCAATAAGCCAACCAAGCAAATACTTCAACGGGCGAACACGAATAGACATTAATTCCGCTCCAAGAAAACAGAGGACCGCAATTGAACATTTTTGAAAGTTATACTATACATCCCCGTATGGTGTGTAACACGGTTCCGGCTACTAGTTAATATTATTTTTTCAAGATTAGATTTGGGTATAATTCTGAAATACTCTTTTATAGTAAATTGGATGTTGAGACATAGTTAGCGCATACATAAAAGGTGAAAAATGTTTGGGTGTATTCACGAGAGCAATACGGAATGTTTCAAGAAGAAAGATTAGAGCTTTACTTGTAATTATTGCTTTAAGTTTATCCGTATCAATCCTACTCTCAATACCAGCAGGTATTATGGCTAACCAAGAAGCTGCTGAACAATTAAATGCAAACTACGATGCTTACTTAGAGGATATGGACGCTCAAATCACGACAGCTGCAACACTATTAGATGTCAGTCTTTCATCTGGGTTCGCCGCTGCTGGTTTCGGTGGTCGAGGACCACCTGGAGGCAGATTAGGTGGTGGGGCCATATCACCTGGAGGCGGATTAGGTGGAGTATTCATTAACAATGAGAGTTTCTTTAATGAAACAGAAGCTTCTAACATAACCAACATAGAGGGCGTTGCTGCGGTTATCCCAATATTAGAAAAGTCTGAAGGGCCCCTTGAAACCCGGTCAACAAAATTTGGTGAGATTGAATTAATTACGCCAGAATACACAATTGTTGGGATACCACTTGACGATTATATTCTTTCAAATTATCCTGTATTGCCTAGCGGTATTATTGAGGGGAGAACATTAGTTGAGGGAGATAGTGACGTTGTTCTCCTAAGCACAAATAACACCGACTATTTTGGTGTGGGAGTTAACGACCAAGTGAACATTCTGGGAAAAGACTTCACGGTGGTTGGGGTCTATACAACAACAGTAACTCCTGAAATGAATCATCTCTATATGAGCCTTTCTGAAGCCCAAGCAATAACTGAAATTGATGGTGAAATAAGCAGAATTGATGTTTACACAGAAAACGAGCAAGCTGTAGATTCAGTATATGCTGAAATAACTGCTATGTATGCAGAGTTCGATGTTAACACTGCCGAATCGCGTCTGGAATCGATTACTGCTGTAGCAGAACGACAAATTTCCCTTCTGGAAGATGCTGAAGCAGACCTCGTTGAGACTCAAGCAGTTGCCTACATGGAGATTGGCATAGCTGTAGTTGCCACAAGTCTAATCGTGCTTTTCACTATGCTATATACTGTGAGGGAGAGAACCCAAGAAATTGGTGTGTTAAAGGCTATAGGTTTTAGCAATGGTAGCATAATGAGCCAGTTCATGCTTGAAGGAATGTTTTTGAGCATAGTAGCGGGGTTGGTTGGTGTTGTAATAGGGACTGTTGGTGCACCAATAATCACGCAGCTGCTGCTTACAGGCTTCACCCCTAACACTGGGACTCAAACGCCATTTGCGGGAAGACAAATTGGCATCCCAGGCTTAACCGTGCAAGCCACTATCGCCACTCCAACGGTTGAACTTTTGTTAATCGTATTCGCAGGAGCAATACTGCTTGGAGTTATCGGTTCTCTTTATCCTGCGTGGCGTGCATCAAAAACTAGTCCAATGGAGGCGTTAAGACGTGAGTGAATTAGCACTGAAAACTGAAAACCTTGACAAAATCTACAAAGTAGGGGACCGTCAAGTTCGAGCTCTCTCAGACGTGACCCTTAACATCAAGAAAGGTGACTTTCTTTCGATTATGGGTCCTTCTGGGTCGGGTAAAAGCACTTTGCTCAATATCCTAGGCTGTTTAGATATCCCAACGCATGGGACAGCATTTTTGGATGGAGTCAATGTAACAAAGGTTGCTGAGAAGAATCTCTATAAAATTAGAAAGAACAAAGTCGGATTTGTGTTTCAGACATTTAATTTGATGCCTTGGTTAAACGCTATCGAAAACGTTGAGCTTCCCATGGAAGGCACAAAGAAGTCGAAAACAGAGAGGCATAAGAGGGCTCGTGAGCTTTTGGAAATGGTTGGATTGTCTAATAGAATGGAACATAGACCCCATAAGTTGAGTGCAGGAGAGCAACAACGGGTAGCAATTGCACGTGCGTTGGCAAACAATCCTGCCATAGTTCTGGCAGACGAACCCACAGGCAACTTGGACTCAAAGACCAAATACGAAATCATGAAGCTGCTGAGTAAATTGAACACTGAACAAGGAACAACAATTATCGTGGTGACCCATGACAACAAAGTAGGTAGTCGTGCAAATCGAATGCTTTTTCTAAATGATGGAAAACTTTTGAAAAAAGAGAAGAAAGGTTCCCATCTAATGATGATAAAATGTCCTAGCTGTGAGAAAGAACTCCAACCAGACGATACATTCTGCGCAGGTTGCGGCAAAAAACTATCCGTCAAAAAGTAGGGCGTAAATTTTAATCAATTGATTAAATAAATCTCCCGCAAAACTCCTTTTGTTCTAGGATAAATTTGTTTGAGCATTTAGATTTGGGTGCAGAATTCAAGCAGTGAAGATCATAGAAAATCAGAAAGTGTTCCTTTTCTTTTCTTAAATTCGTTGATTGTTATTTTCATTGGTTTGAAAGTTTGATTAAGTGCAGTCCTCAGATTTTTGAAATAATCCAGAAGATTAATTTCATTAAAGTCTTTCACATGCTCTATGGGTTTGACCGTGAATTTTCTTCCTTGATAGTTGAATGGATTAACTTTGACAAAATGCATTTTATCTCCCTTCTTTACATTTTTTCCTGAGTTGATGAGTTGTATTGCACATTGATATGGCTGATGAAGAGACTTTCCCATCAATTTCTCTTTTGGGTCGTCATGAATTACAACGGCATACTCCAAATCTTTAATCGAAACTTTTCCTAACAAAAGATCTTCCATAGCATTTCGCACAATTACTTTTATCCTACCTTTTGCCTTATTGAATTCCGATTTATTTCTTACACTTGTTAATTCCTGAATACAATCATTGAAGACATTGGAAACAAAATCTGTAGAATTAGATTTTATTGCAGTTAACCCTTTGATATCTACCGATCCATCTTTTCTTATTCCAAAATAGGCTTTTGCTGCTTCAGGAAGAACACATAATCGGTATCTTTCTTCAACTGACAGATCTAGCTTTAGACGTTTCTTTATGTTCTTGATTAGCCATTCAATTTCTTTTTCAGTTGGATCTTCTAGGAAAAGAGAATCTGTGTCTCCGTAAATGGGATGTAGTCCTTTTTTCTCTGCGATTTTGCATGCGGTTCTCAAACTGTAACGACCATAGGCAGTAATAGATTCTCCTAAAGAAGATCGGGATAAACCGTGAATTCTAATCACTACACCATAACTTGAAACTAAAATCAATTTGAGAAGTTTGGAAGTCGTTTTAGCAAGATTCCGTTTCTCAGCAGATAGAGTTTTTTCTTTAGATCGGGTTTTAAACCAATGAATCCTTAGATCCTTCAAAGAGCCAATCAGTATAGAATAAACTCCTCTATGTTTAGTGCAAACATGATGCGGAAGTTTCGGGACTTTGTTTCTTCGATGTTTATCATGATCGCAGTCTATTGTTTCATGGGAAAGGTTGTAAGAATCAATCAGGCTTGGATACATGCTGTCAAAATCTACCACAACTGTATTGAAGTGGACACCAGGTTCGGGAGTTAATGTGAGAGCACCTTTGACTGAATGTGTTTCTTCTCCTCTTCTCAGCTCTTTAGCGGTGGGTATCAAAATGTTATTCTTTCTTAGGTAGTTGTGAAGAATTGATTTTATCCAGGTGCTTACCCCTCGATTATTATAAGTCTTGGGAACTGGCAAGTTTGTCAATCTTGCTAGCATGAACATTGAGTGAAGTTGCCCTGTGTCAACTTTTTTTCTTATTCCAAATCTTTCAAGAGAAACTTCAGGAACGGGTTGAGAACAGAGAATGAAAAGCCTTTTTGAAAGCTTGTATTTTTCAGGATCTGTTTTCTTTATCTCTGAAAAAACTTTTCTGAAAATCTTCAAGTCTTTTTTTGAAACACCCAAAAGAGGAACAATCTCTTTGCCGTTAATTCTGTACTGAGCTCCAAAAACTAGGTTATTATCGTACATGTAGCTTGAAACTATAGGAACATCTTTCTCCCATGACTTACTGAACTTTCCAGACAATTGGAAAGGATTAGAGAAATCTTCCAATTCTATTCTTGTCAATTCTACGGTTTGCCTCGTGAAAAGATCTGTTTTCTCTACTACCCTCTTCTCTAATCCTAGTTCTTGTATTACTTTCAAATCGTCTTCAGGTATTGGATAAGGAATGAAAAAATATGGACGATAACCGGTATCCAGTATTTCTTTCCATTTGTTTTTAGATGGGTTGAAAAAAGTCAGCTTTATGCCCTGTTCCTTTTCTGAAACAGCAGCATCCAAAAGATAGTAAATTGTCAAGCAACCCACCTCACTTAGTCTATTGTTCTTTTTCATCAGTTGATGAATAGTGATCTGCCTCTAATATGACAGGTTCTCGAAAAATTAGTATTCAATAAAATTCTACATCGAATTTTTTTATAATATCCTGGATGAACCTTTCTAATTCTGGGATACTCTGTTTCATTTCTGGACACTAAAACAAATTCTGTTGATATATTCTTTAGACTCCTTCCAAATCTAGTTCCATGGTGTGAAGCTTTTACAAAATCGTATTCAAAATTATTTTTTGTTATTATAATGTTATTTAAGATCGAGTTCTTCAAGTCACCTAGAAATAGAAATTTATTCCCTAAACTTCCATTTTGTGTTTGGAAACCAATGGATAAAAGATCACAGCATTCTTTGAATATTCCATCTAAATCACTCAAAGTCTTTTCAACTTTATTAGTTTCTTCAAAATCCGGAACTTCTTTGAGGCTTAATTCTTGAAGAATACCAAAAAAATGTGCAATCGAGACATCTTCATCTGGAATTGAAATCTCGTATTTATCTATCCATGGTTTAATCTTTTTTCTTAATTTTTTTGCTTTTGTAATAATTGCCTTCGTATTGAGCGCTTTATGTTTTGGATCGGGCCAGAATACCCTAAAAGACAATCCCATTTCGTGAATTAAATCTCCTTTCTGTAGTGGAATAGGAGTTTTCTTAAATCTTCTAAATATATCTGGTAAAATTCTATAGTTTCTAAAATTGATAACATTGGCTACTGCAATAAATTCCATAAGGACATATGAAACATGTTTATTAACTCCTTTAGTTGGCAGATTGGGAACGTAAATATTTGAAAAGAGGAAATTTGGACGCTTAAAACATTGGAATAGGTTGTAATGGCCAATATGGTAATGAGAAATTACAAATCCAGAACTATTGTTGTTTGGAAGGATTCTTTCAATCCAGCGTGGAACATTAAGATGTTTACGAGAGTATAAAGCACCACAATCAACAAGAAAACTTTTCAACATACCATCAAAAATTAATATACATTCACCATGTCCAACATCAAATAAAACTAGATTTTTCTTAAATTTTAACTGCGGAAGATTCACAAGTCTGGGATTCATGAACAATTATTAAAGTTTGAAACGTTAAGAGTTTTGGGGCAAATTTACTGCGGAAGATTCTGATTATTAAAATGAGATATTAAAAATTTGAACAGATTAGAAAATAGAAATTTAGAAAATTGTTGTTTTGGTTTACAATGGATATGTCTCCCGTAAAAATCCCCCTTTTTTCTAAGATTTGGAATTTAGCTTGATAGTAATATGAAAAAAGATAAAAGCTGAAACAAAAGAATAACTGAAAGCAACAAATTCTGAGATAAGTTTACAATCGTCACACGGTTTCCTTGTTAGATTATCAATTACCAGTGCTCTTCTATTTTTTCGCCTTTTAGAATTCTCCTTAACAATTTTCTTACATTACAAGAAGCACCTAATGCAACAAACAATACAACTAGTAACATTACTATAACTCTAATCGATAATCCAAGTCCCAAGATTCATTCTTCATCACCCAGCAAACGCAGTTTTTAGATTTTCAGAAGTTTTATTCAATTAAAAAATACACCTTGAAAAAAATAAAAAATATTACTTGTTTATTAACCATTCTGAAGCCTAAATTTTAGGCCAAACCCAGGTCGAATTAAGTTGATTCTAGGTTTTTCTTGCTTGTTTGGGTTTTCGTTTGAAATGGCATCTACCAAACCAATTTCTTAGTCGTGACTGGCAGTAGCCGTCAAGATTATTTACGCAGTGTTTTAGTGTGCATTTTGGTTTAGCCAGTTGAGGTATTCTCCATAAAGCAGATTTGTTTCATTTTGTTTAACGCCTAAGCGTTTGCTTTTAACCTTTCTATTTCTGTTTTAGTTATGTCCATTTGTTCTTTTTTAAAACACTCTTTTTCGAGTTTTTTTGGTATATTCTTTTTAGTCTCAATGAAGAAGGTTTACGCTATGCCGTATATTGATATAGATGTGAAAACTGCTCACAATATGATTAATGATGACAGTGATTCAAACCTAATAATTTTAGACGTGAGAACTCAAAGCGAGTATGAAAAAGGACATTTAGAAAAGGCTATACTGATTCCTGTAACAGAACTGCAATCAAGAATTAACGAGTTATTGCAGTATATCAACAACGAAATAATAGTTTACTGTCATATTGGTGCCAGAAGTTCTCAGGCATCAAGCATTCTGGATTCTAACAAGTTCACCAAAGTTTATAATATTCTTGGAGGAATTGCAGCGTGGGAATCTGCTAATTATTCAGTTATTCCAAAGTTTCCATAATTGATTATTCTACCCGTTTTATTGACTGCAAGTTCAGCAGCTATGATCTCTAGAAAGAAACTAACAAAAAAGCAATATTAAATTAAATTTACGAGAATGGCTGTTCATTCCATGATGGTGATATCACCACTGTGTTTTTGCAAACCCCCCTTTTTTAGAATTAATCATTTTGCTTCAGGTATGCTTATGGCCAAGGCTGTAAATGCTGCAAAGAATGTTCCAAGAAAAGAAAGAGAAAAAACATTACCAATAAATGTTGACCAGTAAGAATCAAACCAGGGAGAATTATTTCCCATAATAAGATAAACAACAGTAATAGATAAAAAATGTCCCAAGTATGCACCCATTAATAATCTAATAATCAGCGACTTGAGGTTTGACCTTAAATCAAATTTCTTTCCAATCTGATAAAATCCGATAAAAACAAGAAAAGGATTAATAATTATATTGATTATTGAAAAAAATTGGGAAATAAAATTGATAATCATGAATATTTTCTATATCAAATAAAAATATTGGATAATAATATCTCAAAAGACCTGATACAAAACTGATTATTAAAATTACCAAAAAAATCGTAATTAATGAATATTTTTTTTGTTCCATCTTTTTCCCCCCAAGTAAATAAAAAAGGTCTTTTGTAATAATTAAAACTTGGTATTATAAACTGAAAAAATTGAGAAATAGCTAACATAAGAATTGTAAATGTATATCACCATATATTATATTATATATTGGTTTTTTTATTAATTTTAGAAAAAAGCTTACCTACAGCTGTTTTTGGGTTAACTTTTAACCCCAAACCCAATGTTCTATTACAAACTCCCCTTTTCTAACTCCTTCTTAACCTTCTACCACTTAGTTGAAGAAAGGCTCTCATTATTTTCCCATTCTTGAGAAGTAAATGAAATTGATTGCCACTTTTTGTCTTTCGATAGTAAGTATGATTTGTATTTTTTCGTTCCTCTACAAATTTTTCTCTCAAAAGAAAATCGTCAATCCAATGATGAAATTGACTGCCAGTTCCAAGAATTTTTGTCAAATCCCATTTTGATGCCTCACCATTTTTTTCGATAAAATCTAATAGTTCAAGAGCAATTTCAGATGGGCTGCGTCTTCTTGAAGGCACTCTCAGATGCACCAAACTACAACTTTTTCCGTAATCTAAAGATGCGAGAATATTTTTTCCTTAATAAAACACCTCTAATTACAAGAGCTGTTCCTGCAATAATTTGTATTATCATCAAAGATAACGGAATAATATCTCCACTCAGCATATCAACTCTATTATACCATCCAGTTTGTAATCCAAAAAGAACACTCATTGCTCCAGCAACAAAATACAAATAAACACTAGCAATCATGTCCCCAGAAAAATCTTTAGCATCTTTTTTTAACTCCTCAAGAATGATGTTTAACTCAGTTATTTTTCGAGTGCTGTTTTCATTCACGAGATTCACCTTCAATTCTAATTGGTGCTTTTTTTAACTGAAAAAGATTCTTCTAGAAATAATTATGGTCACTATTTTCCCACAAATCCACTTTTTACAATTTAAATGGTTAAATTTTAACCCTCAAACCCAAAAAAATTATTTTTTGTACTTTTTAAAATACGTTAAAACTCTCAGAATCACTAGTATGATTATTGAACCTGTAATTATTGTTGTTGGATACCTGAATCTAAAGGGGTTAGGATCATCTGAAGTAAATCAAATATGGTGCCAAAACATTTAATAGTTAGAGATACATAACTTTATGTTAGATAAAATTAATAAAATGTTAGATATAATTAAATGGGGGCCGAGAAACACGAAAACATATAAAAAAATATTATTCGGTTCAGGAGTTTTGATTTGTCTAGCTGGAGCGGGACTTATTTTTGACAGAGCAATCTTGGGCGAAACAACAACAAACGTCGCAACCCTACTTGGAATAACAGGAATATGTCTAATCGCAACCCAAAGAAGGGCAATGAATAACGGAGGTGAATAGATATGGCTACATTCGGATGGCCAATAATTCTAATCCTAAACGCCGTCATAATTATTCTAGTGGCAATATTTGTAATCTGGAAGGTGCAAAAAGAAAAGAAAGCAGGATATCCATTCCAAGATGAACGAACATCAAAGATTCAAGGCAAAGCAGCACTTGGCACCTATTATATTAATCTAGCATTCTTGGCATCAATAATGCTGTGGAACATTTTTGGAAACGAGTTTCTAAGCTTGCCCGAACTGGAAACAGGATATGCTGTAATCGCCATAATGCTAGTAAACGGAATATCTTTCGCCTTACTGAGCTGGTACTACGCTAAAAAAGGAGGATTCTGATGAAATTCAAAACCCGAATCAAAGAACTCAGAGCACGATACGATTTAACCCAAGACGATCTTGCAAAAATAGTGGGTGTAAGGAGAGAAACAATCCTCTACTTGGAAAAAGGCAAATACAATCCATCGCTAATCTTGGCACATCAAATAGCTCAAGCCCTTAAAACAACCATTGAAGACCTTTTCCTCTTCGAGGACTCGGAAGTTTCTACAGGAACTGAGAAATTGGATTGACAGGATAAGGAGGTGATTCAATTGGCAGTAGCAGCTTATGCAGCATGGATATTGGAGCGTACTAAAAAGGTACTCAAAGAAGCGGGAGCTACTTCTGAAGAGATTGCTAAAACACCCGAAGAACTCAAACTTGATGAAAGGTGGCTGAAAATGAGTGCCGATACAATCATACCTTCTGGTGTTGTTGCAACAAAGGACAGAAGATATTATTTAATTAGCAAAAACAAAAAGTAACAATGACTCGATGCTAAATTTTAATTCCACACAAATTGAGATATCTCTAGTAAAAGCTGGAGACTCCACCCGCTAATTTTCCCGCAACTCCCCTTTTTTAGAGTTAAATTTTAACCCGTTTAAACAAAACCCGAAAAATCTAAATTCACGGAATATTAGAGATAATGAATTAATCAGGGAATAAAATAATGGAATTAAAAAAGTTGGGTAAACCAATCTCGTTCTTTAGAGACACAGAACCAAGCTGTTGTCACGTTGAAATAATTATTCCAAATAATCTATGGTGTTGCATACACCCAAAAAATATGGCTAAAGCACACTTCATTGGTGAACCATGTTCGAGTTTACACTGGGACGTGTGTTGTTTTAATCCAAAAAATCCTTATTAATTTAGAGATGTCACCCCTAAACCCAAATTATTTTTGGTTTTTCTATTTTCTTGACATACCAATTTCCAAACAGATAGACACACATTTAAGCTTTGTTTAGGTTTGGGGTTAAAATTTAACTCTTCAGTTGTGGAGCTGTCCAGGTTGCCCAAAGTTTCTTTTACGAGTTCAAAAGTTTTAGCGATTAAGTATTCCAATATCAGGGAAACATAGTTTTCTCTAATATAATGACTTAAATAGGATGCTATCTTAATGCTTTGAAATCCCTTTAACAATGGAGTGAAATAACAAGATGTCCGTAAATGAGAAACTTAGGAACGCAGCTCAAGAATCAAAGAGACAATTCATAGAAATAGAAAAAAAATTCAAACAATAAAATAGATTTTTTTTAATATCCTTAATTAGTTTGGGTTTGGGATTAAAATTTAATCCTTGATTTTCCATTCTTTTCTGAGTTTTGCTCCCAACTTACCATCTTCAAGAACCAATGCTCCGTTGTAGTTACATTCTTTACATTCCCAGAGAGACCACAATTGAGGAAGCCCAGAAGCCCAAAATATATTTGTTGAGCCACAGGTCGGACAATACTTCATCTTGTCATAGATTCTCTTGATTTTTTTGTTTCTTTCTATTGCTTCGTGAATAACATCCTTCACACCTTCACATCCAATATTTCTTGTTTCCAAAATCTCAAGACCAGTATCAAGTTCATTTATTTCTTCAACTAACTTAGAACAATTCCCTAAGGTATCGAGAACAACAATTCCTCTCAAATCTTTGAATAGCTCTTTGATAACCTTTTCTTCAAATCCCTCTTTTCTCATCATGTCCCTAGCGTGTCTAAAGAAATCCATCATTCCTGGAGACAAAAAAACTAGGTCTTGATCTGGATCAACTTCTAGGGATTTTCCTTTTCCGCCCAATTGACAATCAATACAATTCAAAGCATCAATTTTGACAATACCATATTCTTTTGCAAGTTCATTCATCTGGTCCTTCATCCCCAGACAAAGGTCACCATAAACAAGAATTACATTTTCAGGGTAGCGTTGAAGTGCATATTCAATCACTGACCGCAGATTCTTTTCGATCTTGACATAATCCACATGGAAGTATTTGCTAACAAAAACCATCTCAGCATCCAATTCATCCTGTTCAATTAGTTTCTTAATTTCATCTTTAAAGACACTACAAGCAACCAAACAAGGTTTTGTTTTTGGAGCCAAGATTGCTACCTTCCAATTATTACGGACTTTCTGTGTGAATCCATTTTTATTCCTCTTATAGTGCCAATAAAATTATGAATTTATGGACAATTGTTTATACTTAATATTTCAGTTTTTGCGTGTTGTATTGAGTTAAAATTCAAATCAAAACCATCATAATAAACTTTAAAAACACTTCCAATTAGACACCAATAATAGGAGATACTATTGGATCTTGTAAGTATATTAATCAACATACTGGTCGGTACAATAATTGTTGCTCCTGTCTTATGGATTGCGGGAAGATGGCTGGTTGGATCAGAAAAAGCAAAATTCTTTGATGCAATATGGATCATTCTATTCGGAACAGTAATAAACGCAATAATTGGAGCTTTCCTACCTGGATTACTAGCAACAATAATTATGTTCGTAATTTAGTTAGCTCTAATCAAACACTTCTTTGATTGTGGATGGGTCATGGCTACTGTTATTGCATTGATTGCTGTGATAATTATTGTGATCGATGGAATAATTTTGGGAATAATAGGGTTTGCATTATTTGCAACATTAATCTAAATTAACCCAAATTCCCCCTTTTTTAGGGTTAAAATATTGAATTTATCTCTTCTTCTCCTCATATAACCTAATTACTGGATTTCAGTCTTCTCGACCACTTATTGGCGTAATCCAAGCATCCGGATTCTGATATTTAAATACCGGATGCTTCTCTTGATTATTAGTCTGTTCCTCAAATAAGGTACGCTTGATGGTCTCTAAGACCTCAATATGTTCTTCAATATCTCGAACAATTTCATTTAATAATTCATCAAACTTAGAAAGCTCCATACCATACAATCTACTAATTTCATTGGACATGAAAAGAAAAGTTTCAGCCTGAACAAGCAAATACTGAGCTGCCCCACCAGAACCTTCCAATAATTCCAAATAATCCAAAAGTTCGTCTACTGTAACCTTATCATCATCTTTTATTTTCTTCAAGATCATCTCTGTATTCTTACAGACTATACTAAGTTTTTTCTTGCATTCCTTTGTTTTTACCTTAGGATTACCTATATGTAGACTAATTTCAACTAGAATCGAAGCATGCTTATTGTTATCATCTGCAATCTTTAACAAATATGGTTTAACAGAAAAACATTCAATTTTCTCAGAAAGAACCCTAAAGAGATGACTATTCTTTCGCTCCAAACTTGCTAGACAAGAAAGAAAATCAGCAATACCATCTGCGTCAGAACTCATATCAATCATTGGATCATACCTAAGAAATAATTAAAAACACAGACTATAAAATTTCAGAATCTAAAATATGAATTGACTCCATTAATCTAATTACAATATCCAAAAGAACTGCCCTTTTTCATGATTAACAGATGATGAAAAAATTAACCATTTTTATCAACATATTAATTGAACAAAATTTTACTAGTTTGATGGAGGTGAAAAAAGGATATGGATCATACAATAATACATTTTGAGATTCCAGCGGATAATGTTGAGGAATTGGGAGAATTTTATTCCAAGCTTTTTGACTGGAAAATTATACATTCCCCTGTTGAAGATATGAATTATTGGGTTATTCAAACTGTTCCGACCGACGATAAAGGAATGCTTCAAAGACCTGAAGTTAACGGCGCGGTATGTTCCCCAAACAGCCTGAACAGAAGGGTCTAAACCCGGTGAATTACATTACCATTGAAAACATAGACGAATACACTAAAAAGTAACAAATTTTGGTGGAAGAATTCTCATGAACAAACAACAGATTCCCACTGTCGGATATATTGCTCTTTCAATTGAACCTGAAGGCAACCAGTTCGGACTGTTAGAACCAGAATGAACATGGCAATTGGGTTTGAGGGTTTAAATTTAAACCCAAACTCCCACAAATACTATACGCGCAGATGATAAATATTGGTAGGGGAACATTCTGATCAAAAAAATTTTAGTTGCTATCGATGGTTCCAAAACAGCAGATAAGGCGTTAGACTTTGGTCTTGATTTAGCTATAAAATATTCAGCAGAGGTCTTAGTAGTTACCGTGTTTGATGTTATATCCACTTCTTTGGTAGCTCGCGGAATGATGTACACTCCTACAAGTACAACCAAATATTTAGAAGAACTTGTGGCGTTTCACAAAAAGGTCCTTGTGGAGGCATCAAAAAAGGCAAAGAAATTAAAACCAAAAGTAAAGGTTTCAAAAAAAATGTTGAAGGGAAGGGCCGCTGATAAAATAGTTGAAACAGCTAACGATGGTGGTTTTGATCTAATAGTTATCGGAAGCCGAGGTTTGGGTGGAATTAAAGAATTCTTTTTAGGAAGCGTCAGTGACCGAGTTGCTGATGAAGCAAAATGTCCAGTTTTAATAGTGAAAGAATAGACCTATGAGAGTAAGTGGTGGGTTAATATTTTATCAAAACCTAATTATTTGGACGAGAACTGTCTTTGGAAATTAATTAATGAACAAACATAAATGTTCGGTGTTGAGGTAATGATAACTTGAAAACGCAACTGATTGCACCTTGTGGCATGAACTGTAACGTGTGTAGTAATTATCTTGCTTTAGAAAACGACACTAAATCTAAAGGAATAAAACTGCCTTACTGCAAAGGTTGCAGACCTAGAGACAAGAATTGTTCTTTTCTTAAGAAACGTTGCGAGTTGCTTTCGAACAATAAAGTTGAGTTCTGTTATGAATGTAACGAGTTTCCATGTGGACACTTGAAAAATATTGCCAGACGTTATGAAACACATTACCATATGAATGTGGTTGACAATCTTTGGTATATTAAGGAATACGGTTTAGCCAAATTTTTGGAAACTGAAAAGAAGAAATGGGATTGTCCTGAGTGTGGAGAAGTAATATGTTGTCATAATGGAATATGCTATAGTTGCGATTTAGAAAAAATGAAAACCAAGAAGAAACGTTATCGATGGGAAGACTAATCAGAAATATTTTTTGGGTCTTGAGGTTATAATTTAACCTTAAGATAAAAGCGACTAAATTGGAGTGTAATAATTGGTTTAAGTAAAATTGTGCACATTTTTTATTTCATTTCTTGGGGAAGATTCGACAATTTGTTGATTTCTTTACCAGCATATTTTAAGTCGTTTATTTCAATTCTCAATTTTTGTATATTATCTTCTTTGTTTTGAATGTCTTCGTTAATTTTTAGCTGCCATTTTTCCCTTAATGTTACCAATTCTTTCTTCTCTTCTTTAAGTTTGGTTTCTTTTTTTGTTATGGTCTTTAGCATTGAATTGACTTCAATCATTAGTATATCTTTCTTTAAAGCGTCTTTTTTTTCAATCATATTGAACGAATGGTTTTTTAAAAATGTCTTTTGTGTAAAAGAAAGCAGATTTGGATATACAATAACTGTTATGCCGGATATTATTAGAATTATTGTTGTTGGAAGTATCATTGTCCAATAGGCGTTTTGCCACCATTGGAGGGCTCCTTCATAACTCCAAATTTCTTCAATACTTAAGCCAATGGTTTGTGCGTTTGAGAGCAGTAATTCGTTTCCTTTAATTTCTATTATTGAGACAACAGAGGTACTTATAGCTATAACAATTAACAATAATCCAACATAAAGAAATAACGTGTAATGCTTGGGTTTCTTTATCAACTTAATTTATTCAGCCCTCTTTTCCAATTACTTTTGGGTGCATATCATGGATGGGTACTGAAAATTCGATTTAATCAACTATAAGATTTGTTGCACAAATTTCTATTAAATTAAAGTCTTATTATGTTATTACCTGTCTTTTCATATCCAAAAAAAATTAATCCGATAACAAAGATAAACAAGAGATAAAACATAACCCCAAGCCAAAACATATTCTTATTTACACGTACACGTACTTCTACGTCCTCATTCTTTCTCTTTACATATCCACATCTACAAAACCCTACGCACATGCCCACAAAATGATGTCCCAGATCTTATGTCTTTCTTGACAAAAACTTCTTTACCAATGTTTAGATATTGATTATCCTAAACTTGTTCCTGAGTTGGCTCCTTTGGTCGATGAATTAAGTTTTGAAACAGTAAGAGAACTGATTTCACAGATGGCGAAAGTGAAGAATAGATTACAAGAATTGAATGTAATTAGAAATGAATGTGAAATCACTGCTGGTTATGCTAAATGGTTTTGTTCAAAAAAATACGGTTTGGAATTATGCAACAGCGAAGATCTTGGTTATGATGCACTTTCGAAATACGGAGAAAAAATACAAATCAAAAGTAAAATAGGATCAGATACAAATTTTAGAATTACTTTTGATGGGATTCACTTAGACGACTTTGATCATTTGCTTGCAGTTTTTATCGATGAAAAAACATGGATGATCGATTCCATCTACAAAGTTTCTCATACAGTGGTTAAAGATTTTCTTACCGTAGATCCACCTAGAAGGTTTAAATGGCGAGGGGAATCCCGTTCATTAAGCCTACAAGTATACCCTGACGAAGACAATATGATTATCTTATAACCCGTACGTTATGGAAATGGAATTCATTAATTGATAATAACACCAATTCTTTTTTTGAGGAGAAAGCTAATTTTGTGATTTTGGGGAAGATATAGTGGGTTTTTGGTGTGTTGGAGCAACAGTTTTTTCGTGGACCATTGCTACATTTGCACTTCTTTTTACAAAGTATCGTTTTCCTTCTTGATACACAACACAACTGCTTTTACAATGTGGACAATTAAAGTTTAATGCTTCAAGAAAAGCTGTCTTATTTTGTAGTAAAGTGGATTTTTCTTTTTGCAAAGTTTCAATTTTCTTAGTGAGTTGCTTAAGATTTCTCTTGAGTTTGGACAAACTATTTTTTTCGATTTTCTGTTTCACTTCTTCTTCGATTTTAGCTCGTTCTGTTTCTTTCATTTGTTCGGCAAGTTTCTTAGCTTCTACCTTAATACGAATCAGCATTTTCTTTTCTGCTTCTTTTTCAATCAGTATCTTTTCTTTCTCTTTCATTTCTTTCGCTAATTTTTTTGCTTCTTTTTTTATTCGATTATTTTCAAGTCTCTCTTGTTCTTTTTTGCGTTTTATGAATTCCTTGTGTTTTTTCTTCTTTTCTTCTTCGATTGCTACTTTTTGTTTAGGGGTTAGAGCTTTTTCTCTCTTCTTTTTGGCCGTTTTTTTTAGCACTTTGGCGGCTTTCTCAAAATCCTCGGCAGTTTTAAGTTGGGCGATTTTTGGAGCTACCTCTGGTAGAAACTCTTTCACCGCTTCTATTCGCATCTCTTCAACTTTTTCTTTCTGTTTGTTGAGTATTTTTTTTGTTTCTTTGAGAGTTAGTTTTCGATTAATAATTTCGTTTATGAGGGTCTTTGCTTCTTTGTTATTTCGAGCTATTACATTTTCTAAGGCAACCAAGTGTGATGTACTTATTTGTCCAGACCATAATGCCTTTTGGATAGATTCAGGAAACTTGAATATGTTCAGATGAGCCTGAACCCAGTGGAAGTCAACGCTAAGTTCTTTGCTTATTTCCCAGGGAGTCATTCCTTCGTCTGTTAGCTTCTTGAAGTACTTTGATTCTTCTTCGACAGTATAATTTTGTCGGACTTTGTTGACCTTGTA
Source organism: Thermoproteota archaeon (assembly GCA_042565955.1). Taxonomy (GTDB): domain Archaea; phylum Thermoproteota; class Bathyarchaeia; order Bathyarchaeales; family Bathyarchaeaceae; genus Bathyarchaeum. Next base: position 29,140 of record JBHORG010000012.1, read on the forward strand.
AACTGATCGTCTAACAATATCTTTTTTCAATGTGATTACACGAACGGGTACTTGTTTCCATTTTAGTTTTTTTAGTGCCCTTAGTCTTCGTTCTCCGTCAATCAATTCGTAGTTTTTTTCGTTCTTACGGACAACTAATTCACTAATAAGCCCATCACTTTCAATTTCTTCTTTAAGTTCATTTATGTCAAAAATTATTCTTGGCTGGTAAGGACTAGGTTTAATTAAATCTATGTCAACTTGCAATTAAATCCCTCTAACGAAATAGAATTCTATATGCAGAAAATAATAACATTATTACGACTTAACGATATTTCTAACATACATTAAACAGTATCTTTACATATTTTATTGGAATAAGAATATCAAAGAAAAGGTTATTTCTGATAACTAAACAGATTGAGATTAACAAAATTATGCGATTGAATAATAGAACTAAGTCTATGCCTATTAGTTCTACAAAGTAAAAAATGGTCAATTATCTTCTTGATATTATTGAGTTTTCTTGCTACCAATCTTATTTCCCAATATCTTACTATGAAGTGGTTATTTTTGATTCACTGGTTTTCGTTGCATTTTGGTCTTCTTGGTTCTGTATTTTCCATCACTAGTATTTCCAAAATTAGGAGTCGGAATCGATTTTTGTCTATTTGAATCAGGAGTTTTACAGATATCTGGAAAAGCATGTCTTATTTTGCTTTCACTTTTCTTAACCGTTTTGAATAAATCTTTATATTGGTCATTCAATTATACGAACCCAAAACTTTCGTAGTTTAATCTGAAATATAAACCATCGTAATCAAGAAATATTCAGTGATAAAATATGCAATTAACACACGTTCATCTTTTTACTTCAATAATTCTGGTGAAATAATTCGTGAAATATCGAAAAATGGGATCTTTAGACTGGAAGGTATCGGCGCTTGGATTTGGATGCATGAGGCTTCCCTCCAGAAGAATCAACAGACTCAGAGCCCAAACGGAAGAATCAATCAGAATAATCAGGTATGGAATCGATCTAGGAATAAATTATGTAGACACTGCTTGGCCATATCATTTAGGAGACAGTGAAAAGATACTAGGAAAAGCCTTGAAAGACGGATACAGAGATAGAGTCAAGCTAGCAACCAAGTTCCCCACATTCTTAGCACCCAGAATAGTAAAATTTGATGCGTGTCTTAAAACCCAATTAAAGAGACTAAAAACAGATCATATTGACATCTACTTGCTTCATTCACTTGATAAAGGCCAATTTGAGAAGGTGAAGCGCCTCGGTTTACTTGATAAAATGGAAAAAGCAAAAGATGAGGGATTAATCAACCATATTGGATTTAGTTTCCATGACACCTTACCTGTGTTCAAGGAGATAATTGACTTTTACCCGTGGGATATGACACAAATGCAATACAACTATATGGATACAGCTATTCAAGCGACCACTGAAGGACTAAAATACGCACACAATAGGGGTATTGCAGTCGTAGTAATGGAACCTCTAAAAGGAGGAAAACTTGCAAATCCACCACCAGAAGCACTCGAAATCATGAAGTCCTCTGGAATCAACCGAACTCCGGTTGACTGGGCTTTCCAATTTCTATGGAATCGTCCTGAAATAGCCACTGTGCTAAGCGGGATGGGAACCCAACAGATGGTTAATGAAAACTGTGCAAGCGCAGATCGATCAGGAATCAATTCTCTAAGTGAAACTAAGAATGAGGTCCTAAATAGGGTTGCAGAAATATTCCGCAAGAAAATACTAGTTCCTTGTACTGCATGTAATTACTGTATGCCATGTCCCGGAGGAGTTGATATCCCTGGGAACTTCGCTTTATTGAATAACCGTTCAATGAAAAGTAGTAGAATGAGGCGTTTTATGCTGGGAAGAAGATATGGTAAATTGGTTAAATCGTCTGACAAGGTTGACAAAGAAAAACCAAATGGAAATGCTTCCGTGTGTGATAATTGTGGTAAGTGTATTGAGCATTGTCCACAACATATTGATATACCCACTGAACTAAAGAAAACGCATGCAATTCTTGGTAAGAGAAAAAAAATATCAAATTATTACCAATGATTACAAACACGGCAACAATCCTGCGATTTCTTTGTAATATCCTCTTTTTGTATCCCTGCAACTAGTTGGGGTTTAACCTAAACAACACTCACAACCCCAATCTTGGTTACACCTGATTACATTTCGTGTTTTATGTCTTCTCCAACACTATAAAGAAATATTTTTGCTGAAGAGGGCCCCATTATATAAAATCTCTTTGACATGATTTTTATCACCTTTGCAAAATTGTCTGAGTTATCTAAACTATCAATATAATTTTTGAATGTTCCAAACGCTTTTTTTATTATTTGGAATTCCTTTGCATTAAGTATAGTACCAATAATTTTTGATCGATTTCTTACAATAGCAGTATCTTCCATTAATCGCTCAACAACAGAATCATCAAACTTCGCAACTTGATCAATAGAAAAATTTCTAAATATTTTTTTGAAATATGGCCATTTATTCTCAATTACTTTCCAGGTTAAACCACCCTGAAAAATAATTCTTATCATGTTTTCAAAATAGTCATTATCTTCTAACTCAGCATTTCTTCGCATCCATTCAGGAGGACTCCCTTGATGGCTCAAAATATCAGCAATACTAATTAATCTAATAATAAATTAATAAATTGGTATTTTTCCAAAAGGTGCCCGTGTTTGGGGTATATTTTTCCCCAAAATACAATCGTTTCAACGGTCATTTTCTAACGTTCCATAATTAATTTGATCTTTCAAGATGCCTCTCTTACACAAAAATTTTATGTTCATAATTAAATATATTAGTAGGGGAGAAGTTTTTGGAAAATGTTAAGATAAGGCCTCTAAGTGATAATGATCTTGACGCGATTGTCAGAATAGATAAAAGCATTTTTGGAACAGAAAGGCGTAGATATTGGAAAAGGAAGATTGCATTCTCTGATATTTATCCTCGTCCCGCTTTTGTAGCTGAAGTCGATGGGAAAGTTGTTGGATTTATATTAGGGTTTGTTAGTGGGTGGGAATTTTGTATACCTAACTCTGTCGGATGGATAGACACTATAGGTGTCGATCCAGCCTATCAAAGAAGGGGTATTGGAAAAATATTGTTTAAGGAGTTAGTCGAGGTATTCAAAGTCAGTGGACAAGAAAAAAAGGGTGAAAAAGATCGAAACAAATCTAAGGTAGAAGGAGTAAACATCATTCATACTTTAGTAAGTTGGGATCGTTGGGATTTAATTCAGTTCTATCATGCGGTGGGATTCAAGAAAGGAAATATGCTCAATCTGGAACAAAAAATACGATAGAATTGTATTAAGATTTTTAATCATGCTATCTACTCTTTTCTTTTCAGTTGTTAGATACTTTCGCCGAAATGTTTCCTTTGTGGTGACTTCGGCAAAATCTCCTATTCTTAATCTAAATTAACGAAAAATGATTTCCGAATTATTCTTGGAACTCGCAAGGAATACAGAATATGTCCTCTGACAGACAGGCATCAAAAAATCTACAAAAGAAAAGCCCTTCAAATTCCATGAAATGCATACAAGTTGTGCAAACGTTTTCTGTTTCAGTTAGTTCTCTCATTACAACTTGTTGTGTCATAATTTGAGGTTATTTGTTTAGATTTAATACCCTTGTGAATTTGTAGTAAAGATGACCAATTTAGGTTACTTAGACTAATATTATTGATAGTGCTTCTGGCCATTCGAAAAAAGAAAATACGAAGAATAGGAGAAAAAAATCCAAGATCGGGATTTAATCCCTACATTAGTAAGGAAGTCGGGGTTTTTATTTCGTCGTTGTTAATGCTCTAATGTAGTCTGCAGTATCGGCTAGGGTGTCCGCAATTTTTTCTAAACACTCCAAAAGGTCTTTTAATACTAATAATGTAGCCATCCCTAATTCTTTATCATTTTTCAAGAATAGCGCTTTGACTTTCAAGTAATATTCATCTACAATATGTTCTTGTTCATCAACCTTTTTTGAGAATTCTAAAGCTTGTGGAGGGTTTATCCCAAGCATTTCTATAGCAGTACCCAAGAAAACTGCCGCATTAACTAAAACTTCTGTAATTTTTACATTAATATCCATAATCTCTTTTGGAAGTTTCGTGTTAAGTAGAATCTTAATATTTCTTGCCGAGTCTTTAACATGATCTGCCATCAAATCCAAACATTTTACGATATGAATAAGGTTTTGTCGATATTTTGAGGATAAATCTTGTTTAGCTAATTCATTAAGAACTGATCTTCGAATATCATCAATTTCAGCTTCATTTACGAATAATATTTTAATGTTTTTTTCTACTTCAGAGATTTTTCCTTCAGCAAAACCCAACATAATCTCTCTAAGTTCTGTAATTGTACCTATAGCTTTTGATATCTGTTTTTGGGCTAGAAACATTGTGTTTGATGTAGGTTCTTTTCGAAATAAATCAAACCATGACAATTGATTCACCCATTACGACAAAATAGATATTTCCCTGAAATATAAAGGAAATGAGGCTAATTAAACTGCTGCCAGCCATTCGATATAAAAATCTAATCCTTGCATTACTAAGTCTCTATTTCTTCATAGCTGCAATAGTCTTCATCAAAGAATCGATTGTTCTCATTGGTTTGGATCAAGTTCAAAACTTCATTGCCTTAGTAGATGACACACTCACTGGCGTATTTGCGGGATGGTTTGGAACTGCACTTCTACAAAGTAGCGGAGCATTTGATTCCATAATTATTACTTTTGTTTCAGTGGGTGTTATGCCAACATCAATTGCTGTAGCTACATTGATTGGGGCAGAACTTGGAACAACAATAACAACTCAACTCGTCTCTGTATTTGGTTATTTTAGACAAGACCGAAAAAGATTCAGAACATCTTTCCTAGTGGCTATGTTGCATTATTGGTATAATTTTTCAACTTTGATTATTTTCTTTTTTGTGGAATTCTTTTTCAATACTTTTACAAATATTGCAGAGGTGGGGAGTTCATTTTTCTCTAAGGTCCCTGGATTAATGGAAATTCCCTCGATTTTTAGTCTTATTACTCCATGGGTGGACTTATTGCTTGAGTATATTCCTGCTTGGTTAGGTTTCATTTGCGGATGTGTGCTGCTATTATTATCTTTGAAAAATTGTGAGAAATATTTGTCTGCAACATTTGCCGGTGGAATGTCAGGTAGTCTGATTCAATCAACGTTTGGAAGTACAACTCGAGCTTTTTTGGCGGGGTTAATCTTCACTATTTTAGTGCCTAGTACATCAGTAATGATATCGTTGCTTATCCCATTAGCTACAACGGGGATAATTGGTACTGGATATTACATTTTACCTTATGTACTTGGTGCAAATATTGGCACTGTTTTTGATGTTATGTTAGCAGCTCTGGCAACAGGTAATCCTGCAGCAATTGGAGTTTGGCTTGTTCACCTAACAATTAATATTATTGGAGCTTTAATCTTCCTGCCAATAATAAGACCTTTTAGTGCCTCGGTTCAAAAAATGAATGATTTTCTTACGGTGTCAAAGAAACGAACGATAATATTTCTTTGCTTAAGTAATCTAATGCCCATAATTCTATTAGTCGTAGGTATCCTCTATTAAACAATGGTAATCCGATAGATGGTTTTATGTAACCTATAATATACTCTTAAGTTTATTTCGATATTATCAAGAACCTAACAATAGATTACTGTAAACCTTTGTACCTGTTTGGGTTTGGAATTAAAATATTACAACTGACCCAAACCAATGGGGAAACATCTTATTTACAGAGATATTTCGTATATTTCATAAGAAGTTTTTTTCATACCAAATGATTCATAGACCTGTTTTGCCGAAACATTGTAATCTTCAACATAAAGTCTTAGGACAACAACGTTTCTTTCAGATGATGCCATTTTAACAGCACATCTATAAAGTTGAGAGAACACTTTTTTGTTTCTATACTTCTTGTCGACGTAGACATTGTGTATCCACCAAATATTCTTGTTCCTCCAGTCACTCCATTCAAAAGTTACCATTAATTGTCCAGCAAGTATTTTGTAGTTGTTTTCTTCTTCAGCTATAAGATAAAATCCTTTTACCACATTTCGTAATACTGCCTTAACACCCTCTCGGACAACATTTTCATCAATTATTTTTGTGTTCGTTTCTTTTGACATTTGAATGTTTAAAGCCACAATTCCCTCCAAATCTTCAAGTTTAGCTTTTCGGATGATCAATGAATATTCAGCTCCAATCAACATTTCCCGAGCTTTGAGTTCATAAAACTAAATTATTTGACATTATAAGGATTGGGTTTTTGGGATAAATTCTAATCTCAAACGAAACAAGCTCCACTTGTTTTCTAGAACAAAACTTTAAACAAGTTATATACAAAAAACGGTTATTAACTAAAAGAGAAGTGCTCAGATTTGCCTCTAACGCCTCTGCATCATCCAATCGCCTATTTTATCTACAAAATTAACGAAGGTTTCAGTTTACCCGGACTTATTGTAGGTTGTATGTTTCCTGACCTCGAAATTCCATTTATAATACTGCTTAGTGGAACAGAAGTTCCTAATAGAATGGTAATGCACAGCCTTTTGGGTTCAGCCACCCTAGGAACATTACTTGCTGTAATAATCACGGTTAGAGTTTACCCGTATATAATAAATCGTCTCTTCAATATTGACAAAAAGAAAGTTGAAAGGAAATGTAAATTCTCTATTGTTCTGGCTTTTTCCGTTTTTGTCGGCATCATCTCACATGTTCTACTAGATGTATTGAACCATCCGTATAATCCAGTTTTTTGGCCTTTCCTTTCTGCAACCGCTACACCCAGCCCCATCTATTTCGCCTTTGGATATCCATTTGGATCCTTGTGGTTGCAGATTATCATGAGCTTTCTTCTTATAGTACTGATTCTTGTGAAACGGAAGAATCTTTTCCAAGATGTACTTGTTGGCTAGAATCATTTTTATTATTGATGTCCGTGTGTACGGATTCTTGGCATAAAATTTAATACCGAGTGTTAAAATTGTATTCGTGGAAGTTAGGCTTTATTTATAGCCAATAAGGTTTAACTTCCATTATTACATGAAATTTTTGAACAAAAACCACTTTTTGGGCACAAATACAGCTTCTTTTAGGCAGTGTCTGTATTGACCCCATTTCCATTCTAGCCCGATACGGCATCTCTATGTTATCAGGGCATCTAAATTGCAAAACAGGATTTTTTAGGTTAATATTTAACAGCTCTCCTGAATTATTAGAATTGAGATGCTCTTCTACGATTTTTATTTATTCATTTATAAGGGTCCAAACATCAGTATGATTGAAGAGCTTTCTATTAATATATAGATTTATCCTATGGATTAACTGAAATCCTTTCTATCCAAGTGGTCAGAGGTGAATTAAAATGTCGCAAAGAAAAATGTATGAGGTTAACTGTACTGAATGTCACAAAGCTACTACCGTACCTTTTGAACCTACAAAAGGCAAACCAATTTACTGTAGAACCTGTTTTTCGAAACGTAGGACTAAACGACGAGAAACATCAACTGGCCCTATAACATTTGATATGAAAAATGCTTGGGCAAGTCGCGGAGTTACAAGGCACAAAAGACCCGAAAAAAGTATTTTCACAAGAACTTAATCGCAAACAGGCATACAAGTGTTGATTTCACCAATAACCACCATTATCTCCCTAATTTTTTTGGGATTAATAATAAATCTACACATTGAAAGAAAAGTTAACAAAGGACGGCAAGGTAATACGGTTTTGCGTGCTTCCAAGCCGTAACACAGCTTAGGTTCGGTGTTAAGAGAGTCACACGCTCCCTCTCAGTTTCAGTCAGCACGTCGCTAGCCACATTGTTTCTGTGTCAGTCAGCCAAAGCCAACCGTTTCTGTTACAAACTTAGCCGCCAACTCTACTTCCGTAACCGTCAGCTATTTGTCCCTTACCGCACTAATAAAGTGAATAATTTCTTGCTTATAGGCCTTGTTGACCAAAAATTTTTCAGATTTATCTAATAAATTAGCTCTGCAATGTTCAAAAATTTTAGATTATTAATGAAGAAACTTTTTAGGAAAGTGATTGTTGTTAAAATCTAAATCTAAAAGCTTAGTTTATATAGACCCAAATTATTTGTGGATCAGTCGGTGAAAAATGCAACAAAATTGGACCATTGTCAAGGGGTTAGTTTTAGTTGGTTTTCTATTCTTAGCTATTACCAGTCAAGCATATGTTGTATCTGCAGAGCCTTCAACTAAGTGGATCAACACTTATGGTGGGGCAGGTGATGACGAAGGATATTCTGTTACAAATAGTGATGATGGCTATGTTTTTGTTGGAATAACAAATTCTTCTGGTTCGGGTCAATATGACGTTTTGCTGATTAAAACTGATTCTCTTGGTTCCATGGAATGGAATCGTACCTATGGCGGATCTTTCAATGATAGAGCATATTCAGTAGTGACTACTATCAATGACAGTTATGCTTTGGCTGGAAGTACAAATTCTTTTGGTTCTGGAGATGTCGATTATTGGCTAATAAAAGTAGATTCAGAGGGTAACTTGGAGTGGACCCAAACTTACGACGGTCAAGGTTATGATTCCTGTAGGTCATTAATAGCTACAAGTGATGGAGGGTATGCATTACTCGGTTATACCATTTCTTCTCGTTCAGAATCTACGTCCTCAGGTTTGGCTAATTCGGATGTTTGGTTAGTTAAGGTTGATTCGCTTGGAAATATGGAATGGAACCAAACATATGGAGGAACAAGTTTGGATTCTGTTTCTTCTATTAAAGAAAATGTTGATGGTAGCTACGCTTTAGGTTGTAGTACAGTTTCGTTTGGTGCGGGAAATGCAGATTTTTGGCTTGTTATTGTTGACTCAGTTGGAGTTCCAAAATGGAACAAAACCTACGGAGGTTCAGGTACCGAGTATTTGAATTCATTAGTGGTTACTATTGACGGTGGTTATGCTTTGGCTGGAAGTACAAATTCTTTTGGTTCTGGCAGTGCAGATGTTTGGTTAGTTAAGGTTGATCCGTTTGGAAATATGGAATGGAACCAAACTTACGGAGGGCCCATAGCCGATTATTGTGATTCAATGGTTACTTCTGGTAATGGAGGTTTCACATTAGCATGTATTGTCCAACCACCTACTTTTTGGGATGGAAAATTTTGGATGATTACGGTCAATTCCCTCGGTAACTTAGAATTGAACCAAACTTATGGAATTTCAGCTCACCATAGTCCTACTTCAGTTTTGAATACAAAAGACGGAAATTTAATTTTTGCAGGCAGTACGAGAGACAGTATTGGTTTTCGAGATTATTGGTTGGCAAAAATTGGTGAAACAGATATGGAGTCAGAGTTTCTAATCATTGGTTTATCACTAATTCTTGTCGTGTTAATGTTGGTGGGATTATTAATTTACAAGAGAACTAGAAATTCTAATATTACTGAATAAAAGAAAACATTTTTAAAAAAGGGAGTTTTGCAAGAAAACAAGTGGTGTTAGTACTAACCCTCTGGAGAATCACAGATTTTTTTTGAAAATATATCTGATAAACATTCAATACAAAAATAAAGAAACGTTTTTTATATAAAGTCTTGAATTAGGATATTGTTGATAATATGGTAAAATGCGTTAATTGCATACATCTTACTGGAATTGCTATAAATACTGATGAACCAGAAGAAGAAAACAGTAGTTTAAAGTGTGGTTTCTATCATGAAAAATTAACTCTGAACAAAACAAAAAAAGATAGAGAATGTAAAGCATTCGAGGATTTTTAGAATTAATAATATCAGAATGAATTTGGACATTTTTTCTCACCAGAAAAGCAGTATCATTAGGCTATACCATGACTTAGAATAAAAGGGGGATTTTGCGAGTGAAAGTGGAGATGTCACCACGTTATTCGAGTTCCGTAAAATCTGAGTGTTTTTAAAGAAATCAAAATAGTTTTTTATTAATATTAATCAATATATAATCTCACTATAAGGAGAGTTCTTATCTTTGAAGAAACAATGGATCCCTGATATTTGGTTAGTATTTTTTCTGTTAACATTAACAGCAATCTTCTTGTTCGTTTCGTTTTTTAGGTTGATAAATATAAATTTCTCTATTGGACCGTTTCGTTTAACTCATTGGTTCAGCTTAATCGGAAGTCTATTTATTGCAATTTTTACTCCGATTTATTTTGTCCTAAAGAGAAAAAGACCAAAACACTTGAAGTGGATGTTAAGAATTCATATTTTTGGGAACCTTTCCTCGTTTATGTTGATATCTATTCATTTCGCCCAACAAATGAGTAGATCAGCAGCATATTATCCTGATTTGGGAACTGGAGTAACATTATTTGTTATTATGCTAATGATGGTCCCGACTGGAATCCTTCAAAGATTCCAATTTATTGCAAAATTTGGAAGACATCCCAGAATCTTTCACACATACATCCCATTCTTATTCTATATGATAATTCTTGTTCATATGCTCCAGGGATTTGGGATTTGGGGGTAAATATTAACCCCAAACCCAAACGTACTCCTATTTCAAAGTTAGTTCACACGGAATCCAAAGTTCCACACCAGAATCGCTAAGGTTAATAGAAGTCCTAACCCTAACAACAATATCGCTCTTCTCATCAAATTATGTTCTTTCAAATAGCGTAAATGTTCTATGCCAATTACCAAGGCAACTATGGCTGCGATCGCACTAAACAAATCCATAACTAAAGCTCTATCTGTTAATCCTAAGATAGTATAGAATATACCACCTAACCCAGTTCCAATAGCCACAAGTTCAGCAGAAGTCTTGCTTAATATGACACTTGACAAGGTTTGCGACTTGGATTTGACATGTAAAAAGTTATCCAAATGTTCTTCACTGTCAAAATAGTGAGTTTTTCCCCTGACCATTAATTTTAAGCTTTTTTCTTCATCCCCTTCCTTTCCACAAAAAGCACATTTAGCCATTCTTGACACCACAAAGAGCTCTCATGAAGTAATAGCAACATTTGCTTGTAATATGTTATTGAATGTTGTGTGCTAAATTTTAATTCTAGACAAAAACGGGGAGTTTTGCAAAAACACAGTGGTGACGTCCCCATGATGGATTGATCAGCCATTTCCCTAACTCACAGATCTTTTGTTATTTTTTTATGGAAACAAATATTTTGATTCTAAGTCAATTAAAGTTCAAGAAAAGAGAAAGCATCAAAACGAATACATAGTTTGATATTTGATGTGAATGATGTAATGCATAAAAAGTGTTAGAAAATGAGCGTGGTTCGTGCAGAAGAATTAACGAAAAAATTCGGAGATTTCGTTGCGGTTAACCAGGTATCTTTTAGCGTTAACAAAGGGGAAGTTTTTGGTTTTCTCGGCCCCAATGGGGCAGGAAAAACTACAACCATTAGCATGCTTTGCACGTTGATGCAACCAACTGGAGGAAAAGCTACGGTTGGAGGGTTTGATGTTGTTAAAAAAGCTGATGAGGTACGAAAGAGAATTGGTGTAGTAACTGAGAAACTCATTGTATATGACCGATTGACACCTGTTGAAAATCTTAAACTTTTTGGGAGATTATATGATGTACCAAAGCAGGAGCTAAATAAGCGAATTGAAGAACTTCTTAAACTTGTGAATCTCTGGGAGTGGCGAAAAAGTTTAGTGAGCAATTTTTCCTCAGGGATGCGTCAACGACTAAATTTAGTTAGAGCATTAGTTCACAATCCTGAAATTATATTTCTGGATGAGCCGACAGTTGGTTTGGATCCTGCTACTGCTCGGAATATTCGAGATTTAATTGCCAAACTGAATCAAAGTGGAAGCACAATTATTTTAACTACCCATCAGATGGAAGTGGCGGAAAAACTCAGCCATCGAATTTGCATCATTGATCAAGGAAAAATTATTGCTTTGGAAAAGCTTGAAGACTTGAAAATAAAAGTTGGTCCACAAGCAACCCTAGAGGACGTTTTTATCAAATTGACGGGAAATAAAATGAGAGATGCACCAAAAAAGAATCGTTTCTATATACCAAAACGTAGCTGGAGGAGACGGTTTTAGTTGCGAAGTCCACTTAAGATAATTACTCATTCATTATTTATTGCTTGGAAAGATCTGACAGAGTTCAAAAGGAATAGAATTGCCTTACTTTTCAGTTTGATTTTTCCGATTTTGTTAATCGGTATGTTCGGTTTGATATTTCAGGATTCAACAAGTTCTATAAACAATGTTTCGGTGGGAATGCTCAATGAAGATGATGGTGAATATGGAAACCAAATAGTAGCAATGATTAGCACTATTTCATCAGACCCTAATTCTATCAGATTAATCAAGGTTAATATGTTATCTACGGTTGAAGAACAGATTTTATCCGCAGAGATAACGGCTGCCGTCATTATTCCCCAAAATTTCTCTAGTTCTATTAATAATCAAAAACAAGCTAAAATTATCATTGTAACTGATCCAAGTAATCCCACTATTTCTCTAGCGATAGCCCAGTTCTTTGACGAAATAATTAATGTAGTATCTGATCAAATCTCCAAAGAGTTCTTGGAGACTGCAAATCTAAACATTAATTCAGAATTTGTTTTGGACCCTGTCGCTATTCAATTGGAAAGTGTAGTTTCGGGCGGAGGTTCAACCTTTGATTTTGTTGCACCAGGTTTTATTGCACTAAATGTAATGGCCTCTGGATTGACAGCTCTTGGGGTTGCTCTAGCGAGAGAGCGAGAGTCTGGGACTCTGGATGGAATTCTCATGAGTCCGATATCTCGGACATCGATAATCTTAGGTAAAACGGTTTCCCATTCTATTCGGAACCTTCTCCAAGGTGGTGTCACTATTATCATAGCTGTATTACTTTTCGGTATCACTATTCGGGGAAATCCCATCCTGATTGCATTAATATTGATAATTGGGACGGTCAGCTTTCTTGGATTTGGAATAGTTGCGACAGCCGTGACTAAAGAACAGGAGTCAGCACAGCTAGTTCTTGGGCTTATTCAGTTTCCAATGATGTTTCTTAGTGGAGTGCTCTTTCCAATTGAACAAATGCCTTCATTTTTGCAAACGGTATCTAAGATTTTACCGTTAACCTATGCTGTTGAAGCTTTACGAAAAGTGATGATTTTAGGTGCAGGAATTGAAGATGTAATATTGCCATTAACAATTCTTATTATTCTTGGTGCAATCACAATGATTCTGGGCGTACCCTTATTTGAAAAAGCTATTAAAAAATGATAGAGAATAAAATAAAAGTTTTTAAAGTTATATGTGGGATTAAAATTTAACCAAAAAAAAATAACGCCAATGTTGGCTTTCAATGATTATGAATGCCCTTGTCACCTGATTATGAACTGAAAAGCCAAGGGCATTCTCATTTCAAAAAATGGAAATGTAAAGGAAATCAGACTGAAATCAGAAAGAATACAGTATGAATTCACCAGTATATAGTAAGAATTCAAGAATATAGAATTCGTATATCCTTTTAGTAAAAAGGATATACCAATAAAATTTGTATAACCTTAACAGAAAAGGGATATACTCATGTCTAAGCAGTGATGTGGAAAAAGTTAAAGCTGAATCTTAATAAAATTTAGAGAAAGGTGGGGAGGAAAGGGGATAAGAAAACAATGAAATGTGAAAACTGTGGAAAAGAAATCCAAAATGATACTGAAAAAGTGCTCTGTGAAAAAATGTAAAAGATTGTTACGCATCCGCAACAAGATTATCTCAGAAAATCCGCCTTCTCGTCATAGAGGATTTAGGGACTGGCTGGATTCCTTATAGGTGGATAATGGGTTTGGGATAAAATTTAACCCAACCAAGCAATTGAACATTGACCAAAGATTGTATACATACATCTAGTATGCACAAAAGGTTTTACTCTGGAATGTTTAATAAATTATTTTATGAGGGCAATAGACGAAAAGATACTTGATGAGCTAGAGATGCTTTATGGTGACAAAAACTGTTTTGCTTCCATTCAAGATTGGTTTGGAACCGCAGAAGTATATTGGACTAATCTGGAACGCCTCTTCAGGGTTGCAGATTATGCAAAAAAAACTAATCCCTCCGAAGCTGAGAAGATAGCTACGATTAATAAACAAATTGTTGAATTATTTCAACAAACAAAGGATTATGCTAGTGTATGGGATTCTAAGCACAAAGAAAAACACGAGCTTTCCACAGCGGATTATACAGAGGCTAAAGACGAAAGTTGGAATTCACTGGATAATTGGACAGTTTCTCAAGAAAAACTACGAGATGCAATATTGGAACTCATAGACTTTTTGTATTCTGTTGGCTCCAAATCGTAATACCCTAAGTGTTTATTTCTTAAGTCTTTATTACACGTTGAAAGGATATGTGTTTTGATAACTTGATGATAGACAAATAGACTCAGGTTGAAGAGGTGTGAAATAAATGGGTAGAAAAGAACAATGTCCTAAATGTGGAAGTAAGAAGATTGGGACAACCGTAAATCAAAAGGAATGTAAAGTGTGCAAAAATATTTGGACAGGAAAAGTTGGACATAAAACTTCTAAGAGAGGAAAAGTTCGATTTTAGAGGTAGATAATAAACTGTAGGCGTTCAACTAGTTCTTTGTAGCGGTTTCGTATGGTTACTTCTGTTACTTGGGCAATCTCTGCAACCTCTCTTTGTGTTCTTCTTTCTCCAGTCACTATTGAGGCAATATAGCTAGTTGCTGCAGCAATACTTGAGGGTCCTCTACCTGAAGTAAGTTTCAATTCCTTGGCTGTAGCGAGAATCTTGTGAGCAATTTCTTCAGCAGTTCCTTCCATTTGTAGAAGATTAGAGAATTTAGCGATATATTGGCTAGTTTTTACTGGTTGAATAAAATAGTTGAGTTGTTTTAATAGGAAACGGTAGCTTCGTCCCACCTCTTTTTTGTCTGCTGTTGAAGCCTGAGAAATATCTTCTAAAGTTCTTGCTAGTCCACATTGTCGACAAGCCAGATAAATAGCGGCTGCGGTAATTCCTTGAATAGATCTGCCACGTATTAGCCGTGCCTTTACGGCTTTTCGATAAATCATTGAAGCGGTTTCTAGAATGTTTCTAGGTAAATTGAGATTATTTGCCATCTTTGATAGTTCAGAAAGTGCAAATGCAAGGTTTCGTTCCGTTGCATCCGAAATCCTAATTCGTCTTTGCCACTTTCTTAACCTATAAATTTGAGCCTTCTGACCGTGAGGAATTCTTTGACCATGAACATCTCGATCATGCCAATCGATCATAGTAGAAAGACCCTTATCATGAATTGTAAATGTGGCTGGAGCACCGGCTCGTGCACGTTTTGCACGTTGCTCGTCATCAAATGCTCTCCATTCTGGTCCTTGATTTGTCAGTTCTGCTACAATTACATAGCCACAACTTATACACACTATTTCAGCAGATTCATAGTCTTTCATTATCCGATTGCTTCCACATTCTGGGCACCTTCGAGTGGTCGGAAATAGTGGTATGTTTTCTGTTGTCATTCTTTTCCTTCCATATAACCCAAATTTAGAGTGGATTTTACATAGAACCTGATTAACTAGCTGTCTGTGGGCTATTAATGTATGGTTCATAACTACGTAAGGGAACAACGTTGGATCGACAGCAAAACTATTCCAACGTGTTTGAGTTTTTCATTATCAACTTGATCACCGATTCATGGATTATTTTCGGCATTAAGGATCCTGTTTTTTTTTAATTATTACATTAATGATCTAGTCAATTCTATGTAAATCTTATTTTTCATCACAAACATGTTGTTTATTTTGTCCGTATTAAAGTGACATTCTATAAAAAACTTAGAAAAAAAGGGGGAATTTTGGAAGTAAACAATTGGACAGATGCCCAACGGTTAGTGAACAGTCATTTCCGTAGATGCATCTTAGTTTGGGTTTAGGACTAAAATTTAACCCCAAACCTATGATTTCTCCAAGGTAATAGGTGCTCGTAATAATGGTAGTAATATCCCTACATTTCTCATCTACAAACTCCCCCCTTTTTGGAATTATTACTTTTTTTTCAAGTTATCCTTACTTTTTTAAGAGGCTTATGATCACGGCTGTTCCGTAAGCAGAGAATATTGTAGCGGTTCCATTGAGTATATCGCTTGTTTCAAAATCTGTGCGAACTATTGCATTTGCACCTAAACTTTTTGCGTTTTCAATCAGTCTTTCCATTGACTCTTTTCGAGCTTTTTCTGCCTCAGAACTATAGGAAGTAACTTCTCCGCCAAACATTCCTTCAATTCCAGCCATTATTTTTCCTCCAACACCTCTAGTCCTTACAGTCATACCATGAACTATCCCCAAGGCTTTTACAATCTCATATCCAGGAATTGTAGATGTTGTAACTACCATCAACTCACTTTGGGTTGGAGCAACAGCAAAAGATTCACCACAATTCGGACAAAAATAGGCATACGCAGGCGATAAATTTCCACACTTTGGACAACGTTTTGTAGACATTTCAATCATAAGATCATAAGAAATAAGTTGCTATTATCATTTTAATCCCGATATTCTCCTGCAGCTCCCCTTTTTTCAATAATATAGGTTATGACAAGATTATGTCAGATTTATTGTAACTAAATGGTCATAGCAGTTTATCAAACAATACAGAGAGCAAACCGAAACTAAAAGAGAATATGACGAATCAAAGAAATTCCTTTATTGTGTAAGAAGATTTTAAGGATAAATAGAATGAGATGGATTTCTGAGGTTTAACATTGAGAAGTATTCAAGGAGAATAAGATGAAAATTTCAAACCAATAAGAAATTTATCATCATTTCCCATGTTAAACCTTTTCAGTCCCTCTTCAGACTATTCAATTTTTTTCATTTCACTTATCCTATGCAAATATTTTGTAAGAAGGAATTCTTGAGCTGTTGTTCCAAGTCATTTCTTTCCCCCTTACTATTGATATTAAGTACTCCCCATAAAAAAGGGGAGGGAAAATTTTGGGTTTATTTTCGTTTTCTTAGTGCCCAGAAGGCTGCTACGCCAATGACTGATGCAATTGCTACAGCTGCAATGATAGCTACTTCAGTGGTGATCATAGGTGTTGGTTCAGGTTCAGGCTCAGGTTCGGGTTCTGGCTCTGGCTCAGGTTCAGGCTCAGGTTCGGGTTCTGGCTCTGGCTCAGGTTCAGGCTCAGGCTCAGGCTCAGGCTCAGGCTCAGGCTCAGGCTCAGGCTCAGGCTCAGGTTCTACTGGAACATTCGGTGAAAGTGCTGGACCTACTAAAACAGCTGTTTCATCCCATGAACTTCCGTAAGAATCGTCTCCAAGGAACGTTGCAGTAATTTTGTACAAACCCTCATCTGGTGGAGTCCATGCATGAGCAAATTTACCGCTCATATCGCTCGTAGTTTCGCCAATTTCGATTACATTGTCATTCGAGTCAAAAGCAAGAAGCATCACTGGAACACCATTTACCGTAAAGTCATCCGGAATTGGTTTTTGCATATGCAAGTATTCCATATATATAGTCATAGAATCGGCGGATACACAAGGAGTGTCAGGTTGAGCAGGTGACTGATCTAATACTGTTCCCTGTATCAACACGGGAGTCCCTTCTGGTATTGCAACCTCAGGGGCTGTGACTGTAGTGGCACTCATACCTTTTCCAAACGTATACAGGTACCCTGTATACATGTTATCAGCTACAAGGTAACCGTCAGCGATAGCGCCAGGCGACATATATCCAGTAATGTTCCATATTCCATCTCCAGTAAAAGCATCGATGCAGTGGAGTCTATATCCTCTAGTAAGTGGCTGACTAATAGTGTGTTCGTTATTGTAGGTGTATACCTTTCCATCAGCAATCCATGCTTGGCTGAAGAATGGATAGTTGCCTTCATAGGGAGTTTCGTAGTCGTAAGGTGTTGGAGCGTTATATGTCCATACTATGTTTCCGGTGTCCCAGTCAATAGCAGAAACACCATCATAGGCCATACTGTAGATGTTACCATAAGCCGAGGCTACATCGTAAGCGCCAAAGGTTCCCCAAGGCTGACTTGAAACTTCACTTTGCCATTCTTTAGCTCCAGTGTACAAATTCCAGCAATGCCAAAGTCCATCATTAAACCGTACTGCAAATTTTCCGTGATCAGCAACAGCTGTGCTTCCACTGAAAACACCGTAACCTGTATCGGTATTTACGTCCCATAAGACTTCTCCTGTTGTCAGGCTTGCACCTCTTAGTCTTTGATTTATTGCAACCCCTGTAGCTTCGTGACTTATCGTTGTATAATCAACAGCTACGCCCGCTTCAAAATCTTGAACATCACCTAAATTACTAAATGGCCATGTAATGTTGCTTACTACTCTTTCCTCAAAGCCCGCAACAACGTTGCGTTCGGTTTCTGCTATGGTCCAGTTGATTAATCGACGATTTCCACCGCCGAGATTCTGTATGCCCAAAGCATATGGGTCAGCGTATAATGTAGCTGAAGATAATGGTGCAATTGAAATGTCTGCAATTACGTCTCCAGTAAATGGATCATATTTTACCATTCTGCCGCCGCCAATATAGACAAGTTGTACACCCATTCCTCTCATGTGAGCTCCTGCACCGGGTACGGCGACGTATTGTCCACCGATATGGGCAACTCGATTGGGTATTTGATCAACACCGGTCTGTTCCCAGTATACCTCTCCGGTTCGTAGGTCGTAGCATTGCCAAACATCAGTTACTACTCCATCCACTACTTTTGTAATTTCTTGGTAAACTCTTCCTTGAACGATTAAATCTGGCTTGTTTGGGGCTCGTCCGAATCCTCCTCCAGTGTAAAATGATGTTTGTCCTAGATCGCCACCGATTAGGCCTCCTGCTTCGCTTAGTCGTTTCCAAACGATGTGGGCGGTTTCTGGTCCTTGCACATAAGGGGTGAATGCGTAGTCTGGGTTATTGTATATGTTGGTATCTGCAGGCCAATATGCACCGCCTCCTTTGCCACTATATGGGTAGTCTCCTAGAATTGGCCACCATTCTCTATTTTCTGGTGACACAGGTCGTGTCCAGTAATCGGTTGGAAGTTCAGATTCGGGCCAAGAATATACTATTCCCTCTTGCACTACAAGTTCTTCTGGACCTACAGAGCTGGGTTCATAGTAAACTGACTCGTCAAATCCGTAAACTGTATCTGATCCTCCATATCGTGCAATTCTAGTGTAGTTACCTGGTGGGAAATAACCTCCAGGGAAGTCGAATTCGATTGTCCAAGAGCCAGCCTCATCAGCAGTCCATTCAAACCATGCTGATGTATCTCCGCGATAGGAATCGATTGGGGCAATGACAATTTCTGTTCCACTTGGTTTTGTTAATGTAACGGAATATCCACTGAAGTATCGTGCTACATGAAGTGGGGGTTGTAGCCATATGTTAATCAAGAAAGGTTGACCAAGTCCTACGGTTTGTGGTCTGTAACTGAGATATGCTATTGTTTCGAGAGTCAAATCCGGAGTAACACCTGCAGGTAGTGGTATCGAACCACCTTCCTGGAGATTTGTATATTCTGTTTGAGCGTTAGTATATGTCAAAAGCATAAACAATGAAGTCATCAAAATAGTTGTAATAAGAATTGTCATTGCCCCAATCGATTCCTATCGCGGAGATACATCA
>JBHORG010000013.1:0-43342 GCA_042565955.1 Thermoproteota archaeon
TTTTCAATTTTTCAACACATTTTTTCAAGGATAACAAACAAAATATAATTAAAAGTCATAGAAAATTAGACTTTTTAAACAAAAATGGATTTGTCCATTATTTGTCCCTTATCAACATAGTTTATTGTTGAATTCAATTTTGCGCACGATATTAATGGATGGCATAATCGGCCGCTCTCCTCTTTTTTTTGTTACTAATATTTTTCTGATTTATTTGAAGATAACTTTGAAGTTATGGTGAGTTATCTATTTCTGTAAGGTAATATCAATCTCCACTTTCTTCCTTTTTCATGCCACTTTTTTGGCATGACAAGTCTACCATTTTAAAGCAGTGCCCGTATTGACCCTACTTTTCTGCTAGCACGGAAGCATTACCAGAGGTAGACAGTGCATCTAAATCGCAAGCGTGATTTTTTTTTGGTTAAATTTTAACCCAACCAACCCCAAAGATAAAGTTACAAGTAAGCCTCCATAACGTATCGAAGCATCATTCGATGACTGTTAAAGTAGTAAGCAAGATTTCCTATAGAATTCTTCATTTTCCCTATCCACTCATCTCTTCTATGATAGAACAACGGAAGAATAACATATTCCAGTTTGTTGTACATGTCGTCCAATTCCCGGATTTCCCGTTCCTTATCTAAAAGGAACTCTCTGGGATGTGGACCGATAGCCCATCCTGTTACATCTTCAATCCAACCTTCAACCCACCAACCATCCAAAACACTAAAGTTGATCACACCATTGTGAGCTGCCTTCATCCCACTAGTTCCAGAGGCCTCAAATGGTGGCAACGGCGTATTCAGCAAAAGATCGACCCCAGAGGTTAACTTTCCTGCAAGCTCAATATTATAATCTTCAAGATAAACGATTTTGATTTCGTTTTTGAGTTTTCTAATATGATCAAAGATCTCCTGGATTATCCTCTTGCCAGCAAGGTCCTTGGGATGCGCTTTTCCTGCAAAGACTAATTGTATCTTACCTTTTCGATTGACTTTTTTTAGCTTCTCCAAGTCTGAGAAGATCAAAGTTGCTCTTTTATATGCTGTTGCTCTTCGAGCAAAGCCTATTGTTAATACATCATTGCGCATATCAACATCAGTTTTTTCGTTAATATAACTGATCAATCCACTTTTTGCTTCGCTATGGGCGTCCCAAATTTCTTCATTAGGTATTGCTTCAGTTCTTGCAAGCAACCAAGGTTCATTTGCCCATCCTGGCAGATACAAATCATATAGTCTCTTGAAACTTTCATGAGTCCAAGTATACGAGTGAATTCCGTTTGTTATTGCGTTAATTGCATAACCGGGAAACATTTCTCTTGACGAATCTCTATGTCGCTTAGCTACACCATTAACAAATTGGCTTAAGTTTAAAGCAAGTCGAGTCATATTTAATCGATCCGAACCGCCCAGATTCTTTAAATTTTCTAAAGGAACAAGGTCTCCCATGATTTCCTCCACCATCTCATAAGTGAACTTGTCACTTCCAGCTTCGACAGGAGTGTGTGTAGTGAAAATGCACATATCCAGAACTTTTTTAACATTCATTTTATATTTTCGCAACAATTCTAGAGCCAAGAAAGCAGAGTGCCCCTCATTCATGTGGTATCTTCGAACTTTGAACCCTAACGCATCTAGTGTTCTTACACCACCAATTCCAAGAACAATCTCTTGTTTTAATCTATATTTTTCATCTCCTCCATACAAGTGGAAGGTGATCGCTCGATCTTCTGGGTTGTTTCCGTCCACGTCAGTATCGAGAAAAAGAACAGGAATCAACCCACCTGTTAAACTCTTCACTTCGTAAAGCCAAGCTTTCACCCGGACATCCCGATTTTGAATTCGCACCGATACTTCTGAAGGAAGCATTTTCATAAATTTTGATGGATCCCACTCTTGCGAATGCTCAACCTGCCATCCATCATTAGTTATTTCTTGTTTGAAGTATCCCTTTTTACTGACCAATGTAACAGCGACTAATGGAAGTTTTAAATCCGCACTTGATCTTATGGTGTCGCCAGCAAGAACACCTAAACCACCACTGTAGGTGGGGACATCATTAATCAACCCAATTTCCATAGAGAAGTAAGCTATCATCTGTTCTTCTAGAATTTCAGACAAAATATTTCATCTCCTTTGTTGGTTTCAACATATCATTGTTGAATCCTAATCTTCCATTATACTAGAGGTTTTTCTTTGATAAAAGCATCCCACGTCTCAAGGTCCTCAGTAAATAGGAAGTTTTGCTACGAGGTTTTCGGGTGTGCGCGCGTATTGTCTTGAATATTTTCAGAGTACTGATTCGTAGATTTTCAGTGTCTCCTCAGCAACTTTGCGCATTGTGAAATATTCTAGCACTCTATTGCGTCCGTTCTCACCCCACTTTCTGGCTCTTTCGGGGTTTTCCAGGGTCTTTTTTATTCCCCATGCAATATCAGGGGGATCTTCGCTGTTTATGTGCACGCCATTCTGGTTAGGACCGGAGCTTAGTACTTGTTCTCTGAAACCTACTACACCGCGTGCGCCTACGACGACTGGTTTTTCCATCGCCATAGCTTCTAGGCAGACTATACCAAAGGGCTCGTAGATTGATGGGAATATGCATATGTCCGAAGCGGCGTAATGCATGATTCTCTCATTTTCCGGAACAAAATCAAAGCGGTACGCTATGTTGTTCTTAATGTTTAACCTGTCCGCTGTTTCGACTATATCCCTTTGTTCTTCCCCTATTCCCAGAATTACAAGTTTAGTGTTAGGGTATTCCTTCAAGACATCGGGCATTGCTAGCAAAAGATTTCTTACGCCCTTAACCCAAGATAGCCTTCCCACAAAAAGAAGCATATTCCAGTCCTTAGGGACGCAATATTTTTTGCGAATCGCTGCTATGTCCTTTGGTTCACATTTTTGCATATTGTACCGTTCAGGATCTACACCATTCCAAACCACGCTTATTTTTGATAGGGGCCAACCGTGCCTTTCTAGATCTCGCTGCATGGCATAACTGACAGTTATTATTTTGTCTGAGTTTTGAGCCATGGCGTCTTCAAAGTGCGACACTACTTCTGATCCTTGGCCCTCACTTCTTCCCCATTCTGTACTGTGTGTATGAAAGACCACTGGGATTTTCGTTTCATTCTTTATCACAAGACCAGAAATACTGCTCAGCCAATCGTGCACACACACCACATCAAAATTGTATTTCTTCTTTTTTATCAGGACATTTATTAATTTAGTCGCGCTGAGAATATTGTAAATAAAAATGTCGTTGAAGAATTTTATGTTAGTGCCCCATTTCTTTAAATCGTCAACCACGAAAAATGGAAAAACGTTGCTCGCATTGGCAATTAGGGGCCGATGAACCTCTACACCCTTTAAAATTTCTCGGGTTTTCAGATTGCCTCCATTCAACGTGAAGACTGAAACATCATGCCCGATCTCAACATATTCCCGCGTTAAATAGTCAGCATACGTGCCCAAACCACCAACAATCGCTGGCGGATATTCATAAACAAAGAAGCCGATCCTCAAGATATTCACCCTAGTTCCAAGAATTAACTAATTCGAAAATGTATTTATACGTTCCCTGAAAAACACGCGAATTTGCACACTAGCAAAATACTTCGATTTGATTAAGCTTTTGAAAAAGTTAAATTACTTGTACATCAAAGAAGAATAAGGTGTTTTGATGAGGGGTCTCGAAAGCCGACTAAGCAGTCTGCTGAAAAGCGACTCGTACCTCACACCATTTTCGGATAAGATTAGACACCGGTTGGAGCGTATCGAAGAGACAGAACAAAATCTCACACAGAACAAAATAACCCTATCAGACTTTGCGTCCGGTCACGAATACTTTGGACTCCATTTTAACCATGACGAATGGGTTTTTCGTGAATGGGCACCAAACGCAACATCAATTTTTCTAATCGGAGACATGACCGGATGGCAAACACGCAGAGAATTTGCGCTAGAAAAAATCGGGGACGATGGCGTCTGGGAAATTCACCTAAATGCCGACAAACTGGCGCATTGTGATCTGTATCGACTCCGTACTTACTGGCCTGGGGGCGAAGGCGATCGCATTCCAGCCTATGCACGCCGGGCGGTGCAAGATCCAAAAACTCTAATTTTCAATGCCCAAGTATGGTTACCTCAGGAGATGCATAGGTGGAAAAAACCCAATTTCAAACGACCCAAAGACCCCCCATTAATCTATGAAGCTCATGTCGGTATGGCACAGGAAGAAGACAAAATCGGATCCTTCCAAGAATTTACCCTTAAAGTGCTTCCGCGAATCATCAACGCAGGATACAACACATTACAGTTGATGGCCATTCAAGAACATCCATATTACGGATCCTTCGGATATCAAGTATCTAGCTTCTTCGCACCATCATCAAGGTACGGAACTCCAGAGAATTTGAAAATCCTGATCGACACAGCTCACGCCGAAGGTCTCACGGTATTCATGGACCTGATCCATTCCCACTCCGTATCAAACGAAGTGGAGGGACTAAGTCGCTTCGACGGGACGCTATTTCAGTATTTTCATGACGGACCGCGCGGAAAACACAAGGCATGGGATTCACGCTGTTTTGATTACAGTAAACCTCAGGTTCTACATTTCTTACTTTCAAATTGCCGATACTGGCTCGACGAATTCAAGTTTGACGGTTTTCGATTCGACGGCGTCACCAGCATGCTTTACCTACAACACGGTCTCGCAAGAAATTTCACATCATACAATGATTACTTTGACGGCAGCGTGGATGAAGATGCCTTGACCTATTTGGCTCTGGCCAATCGAGTGATTCATGATATCCGACCCGATGCAATCACCATAGCCGAGGACGTCAGCGGTATGCCAAGTTTGGCTGTTTCCCAGTCAAAGGGTGGATTTGGATTTGACTATCGCTTTGCAATGGGCGTGCCAGATTACTGGATCCGTCTAATAAAAGATTTCGTAGACGAGGACTGGCCCATAGGCCATCTCTGGTTTGAACTTACCAATCGAAGGAAAGATGAAAAAACCATTAGTTACGCCGAATCCCACGACCAAGCATTAGTGGGTGACCAATCGATTATTTTTCGACTAATCGGTGAGGACATGTACGATCATATGAGAACCGATGACGACAACTCTATGGTCGCCCGGGGAATAGCGTTACACAAGATGATCCGTTTGATCACATTGGCTACTGCCGGCCATGGCTACCTTAACTTTATGGGGAACGAGTTCGGCCACCCGGACTGGATCGATTTTCCCCGCGAAGGAAACAACTGGTCATATAAGCATGCCAGACGACAATGGCACCTCACAGACGATGTTCACCTAAAACATAATTTGTTAGCCCATTTTGACCACGACATGATTGCATTGGCCAGGGCACACCGCCTCTTTGACTCTTCCAACCTGCAACTCTTGCATGAAGATTCCGCGGAAAAAGTAATCATCTTCAAAAGAGCCGATCTAATCTTTATCTTCAATTTTAATCCCCATAGTTCTTTTACTGATTATCGATTTGAAGCCCCTCCTGGAAAATACCGGATGATTCTAGAGTCTGATGCCCCAGAATACGGGGGACACGGTCGATTGCTGCCCAAGCAGACCCACTTCACTATGGTAGTCGATTCAAAAGCACGACGTCAGCACATGCTCAGCATATATCTACCTGCCCGCTCGGCTTTTGTCCTATGTCCGGCCACAGAAGACTTGTAACAATTCAAGCGCACAAAACGAACAAATTTACGGAAAGTTACCAAAACAAAAAGGAAATTACAAATTTACTGCGCGCGCAACGGCTCAGGCGTAGTAAGCAGCATAGAAAACCGCGGGGGCCAACTAGCGAACATGTTCATAACCGTTTCTTATGCAATGCAAGATGAACTATTACAAATCGGCTTCCCTGCAGACAAAATCAGAGTCTGCTACAATGGAGTAGATCCAAAAAAAAGTATAACCCTGAACAAGTAAGCAAAGAACAAATCAAACAAACCAAAAGCAAATATGGATTTAACGACGACGACATGATTATACTCTTTGTTGGAAGATTCGTGTGGATCAAAGGCGTAGACAAACTAATCAGGGCAATGCCTCAAATTTTACCAAAGATCCCCAACGCAAAACTTGTGGTCGTCAGCTTAGGCGACTTGCAAGACTACCTGGAAGGACTAGTACGTAACTTGCACCTTGAAGATTCTGTTAAATTCCGTTTCGAGTTCATACCTGAAGAAGAAAGAATAGCCCACTACGCAGCATGTGACGTTGCAGCTTTTCCTAGCCTCTATGAACCCTTCGGAATTGTCACCCTAGAGGCTATGAGCATGGAAAAGCCAGTAGTTGTTGGAGCCGCAGGCACAAGCGGAATGAGAGAAATCGTCAGCATAAGTGGTCCAGATCAATGTGGATTCCACATCAACAAGTGATCCCTTAGATATTGCTTGGGGAATAATGAGCGCCACCGAAGACCCAAAGAAATGGATTCAATTAGGACAAAAAGGCAGAAAACGTGTTATTCAACTCTTCAGCTGGGAAGCAGCAGCAAAATCAACGATTGAACGATATTCTGAACGAGTAAAACCAAAAAAACCTAAGGATTCTTCTACCTAAACACCGTCTTTAGCTGTATATGCTCAACACTTTTCGGATACCATCAATTGTAAGATGATATTTGTCGATTTCTTCTGACCAAAAATGTTGAGCATAACCTAGCTCAATCAACTTTGTAATGTGAACCTCAAGTTCTGGAGCTTCCATTCGGGTCCACTCCGAAATCTGTTTAATAGTTAATGCTTTGGATGACTCAGTTGCCCCAATATTGTTGAGCATAATAAGAAGGCGCAATTGATTGGGCTGATCACTATTGTATGGCCGCAAAGAATAATTATCGCCCAAAATTATTTCACCACCTTTTTGTAAACCTCAGCAGTTTTCATAGCAACTGCTTCCCAACTATAAGACTTGTGGAGTTCTTCTTTAGCATTTTCGGTTACCCATTTGGCATGATCAAAGTCAGACAATATTTTGCCGATTCCCCACGCAATAGATTCTGGGCTCCTCGGAATCACAAAAACTCCTGTACGATCATGATCTATTATTTCAACTAAGCCCCCCACTCGGCTGGCCACCACGGGAACGCCCGTAGCCATCCCCTCAAGGGCAACTATACCAAACGGTTCATAGATGGAGGGCACAACCAGAACATCCGCGCTGGTCATGAGGTCAATAACTTCTTTGTCTGAAGCAAAACCAGTAAATTTGATCCTATCAGCATATCCACTGGCGCGGGCTTCGGCTTCTATGAGGTCTCGTGACCATCCGTCCCCAACAATAATATATTTTGCTTCTGGAAAACTTCTGGCTATTAAGGGAATTGCTCTAACAAAGTATTCTACTCCCTTTTGAGGAACCAAACGTCCAACACAGAGAACCAATTTTTCCCCCCAACCTATTCCATAACGTTGTCTAACTGCTCCCCGATCAGCAGATGTATGATACTTTGATGCATCTATCGCATTTGGAATAACATCAACCTTGTTGTGGGGCAGGTTAAAGTGATCACAGAGTTCAGTTTTCATTGAATGACTGCATACAATGACTCTGTCTGCCTCGTATGTTGCCCACCATTCTATTCCATTAATAGAGAACGAGTCTGGACTATGAAGACCCTGAGCTCTTCCTACCTCAGTGCTATGTACCGTGAGAACCATAGGCTTTTTCAAATAATGCTTAAACGAAATTCCTGAAAAAGCAGCTAACCAATCATGAACATGTATAACATCAAAATCAACTACTTTAGTAACATCCGCCACTTTCTTTGACAGAAAGTGATTAAACATCAAAACCCACGTGAGAAAATTAGGATGCCCCAATTCTGTCGAGGCTCGATATACTTTGATGCCGTCCATTTCTTCGTAGTCTGGTGATCCCGGAAAATCCAAAGTAAAAAGGTGAACATCGTGCTTTTGTTGAACAAGATCTTTAGCTAAACCTTCACAGGCTCGGGCTATTCCACCTACGACTCTTGGCGGAAACTCCCAAGTTAGCATGCCCACTTTCATCATATTTGCCAACTACTTTAGTTATTGTAAATTGAGTTAATATATTATTCAGTTATTTTTGTGAATTAATGTTGCCATTTACTTATGCAAATCTGTAATATGATCATTTAATATAATTTTCTTTTCATTTAAACAAAAAGTTGATAGTTATTAGGTACGGAGTAACTAAACTTCAAACATTGATAATTTCTGTTTAATCGGTAAACATGTTAATTTGGAGAGAACTGCAGTTATGGATGCTGCTAAGATTGGATTCCGCTTATTCATCAGATAGCATCGTGGGTAGGAAAGTCATTATTGAGTCAACCCGCAAAAATCCCACTTTTATAGAATCAACTTCTGTTATAGGCAACTGTGTCCACATCAGGAAGGGATGAAAACTCGTTAGAACCAAAGTAAACCCTGGGTTGACACTCCCGCCAGAAATGATATACCGAGACAAATTCTTACAAAACTATACGGACGTTGCTGAACTAGCCTCTTGAAGAAAATCAAAAACCGGATAATGGATCTATCAAACCTTTGTGAAAACTTCAAATGCACAGAGTCGAGATTATGTATTTGCGCGCGCAGACCTAATTAAATCATAACCGAAATCTCCTTTTTCATTCTCTTTTTTCTATTCCTAAAGACAATTAGAAATCAAATTCAGCATCTTCATGACACAACGTATTCATAATAAATAAAACATTATATATATTAATCAATTAATTATTTAATGATATGTAAATTTATTATTTTTAAATCCTTAAATAATGCTGCACATATTATATACATGTGGTTTATCCATACAGAGGAAAATTAAATGAAAGCAAAAATGTCGAGTGCACATATGAAGAAAAAAATTAAGGTAAATACTAAATTGGTTAAGAAGATTCTAAGAACTGTTCCCCAAAATGAGGCTTTCTACTTTTTCACTGGCATTAGAGCGTATACGGGGGAGTATGCAACTAGCCTTGATAACTTCTGTACTAAAATAAGACTCGTGGACTTGAAATCTGTACTCTTCCATTTTGATCGTCAGGACTTTGAGAAATGGATTAAGGGAACAATTGGAGACGCCATTTTAGCTAATAAGATAAGTGAGATCAAAAATTCTGTTAACCGCGAAGAGTTTAGAACTGAAATACACCGGATAGTTGAGCAGCGATTGTCTCAACTTAAGAAACTGTTAGTTTCTACGCGCGCTTCTCTAGATTGCCCCGAAGAGTCTACCCAACTAAACCCCATAGCCTCTTCATAAACAATAACAACAACACCTCAAATTCTCCACGAAGAGACTCAATGAGGAATAGCCAAAGACTCTTCGTAAACTTTTGCGCGCAAAATTGAATTCAACAATAAACTATGTTGATAAGGGACAAAATAAGGGACAAATAAGTGATAATTAAGGGATAATTAAGGGACTTTTATATTACATGCATAAAGTTTTATTTTTTTGTACTGAATAGTTCTTTCATCTCAATTAAGGTGGCTATATCTTGGCTATATTGAATCTTGACAAAATATTTGATCCTAAAAGCATTGCTTTGGTTGGAGCTAGTGATGAAAAAGGCTCTGTTGGTAATATTCTAATGAAAAATCTTATCGATTTAGGTTATAAAGGAAACGTTTACCCAGTTAATATTCGGAAAAATGAAATTTTGGGTTTAAAAGCATATAATAATGTTGATAAACTTCCAGAAATAGTTGATCTTGCTGTAATTGCTACTCCATCCAAAACGGTTCCAGACATAATTGAGCAATGTGGAAAAGCTGGAATTCTTGGAATAATAATCATTTCAGCAGGCTTTAAAGAAGTTGGTTCAGAAGGTAAAGCCTTAGAAGAAAAAATTCTAGAGGTTAAGAAAAAATATAACCTACGAATTATCGGACCAAATTGTTTGGGTATAATCCGTCCAAACATCAATCTAAATGCAACTTTTATAAAAAAAATGCCCAAAGCTGGCAAAATAGCATTCATTTCCCAAAGCGGTGCTTTAGGTACAGCAATCCTTGACCTAGCAACTCACGAAAACTTAGGATTCAGTAACTTCGTTTCTGTAGGTTCAATGATTGACGTAGACTTTGGCGATCTTATAGACTATTTTGGAACTGACCCACACACAAAAAGTATTTTGATGTATATTGAAGGAGTCACAGATGCTCGAGAATTTATTAGTGCTGCTCGACACTTTTCAAGAACAAAACCAATAATTGTAATAAAGGCTGGAAAGTTTGGGGAAAGTGCAAAGGCTGCTGCTTCTCACACAGGATCTCTTACTGGAGAAGACAATGTTTATGATGCGGCATTCAAACGTGCTGGAATAGTACGAGTTGAGGAGATTGTTGATCTTTTCAACTGTGCAGAAGTATTAAGAATACAGCCTCTTCCAAAAGGGCCAAACCTTGCAATAATAACTAATGCAGGTGGACCGGGTATAATGGCAACAGACGCACTTCTAGCTAGAGAAGGAAAATTAGCGAAGATAAGTCAAAATACCATAGAGGAACTTAACCTAAATTTACCCAATTATTGGAGTAAAGGTAATCCAATTGATATTTTAGGTGATGCAAAAGCGGAAAGATATACGAATGCAATAGAAGCTTGTCTCAAAGATAAAAACATTGATGGTTTACTAGTAATATATACTCCTCAGGGCATGGTTGATGCGACAGAACTTGCTAAGAGTATTGCTGAGCTTTACAAGAGTAAAAAATCTTCAAAGACATTGTTAACATCTTTCATGGGTTATGAAGATGTGGCAGATGCAAATCTCCTCCTGAATCAAAAAGGTATTCCAACTTATTCAACACCAGAACAAGCAGTTGCAACATATATGTATATGTACCAATATGAAAGTAACCTGAAATTACTTTATGAGACTCCTGAAGAACTTCCTGTGGATAGCGTTCCGCCTAAACGCCCTCTAATGGTTATTATGAAAAATGCTGCTAAAGAAAATCGCGAAATATTAACTGAGGTGGAAGCAAAACAACTTCTTGAATACTACAACATTCCAGTCGTAAAAACATTAGTGGCAAAAACAATTGATGAAGCGGTTTGGTCAGCCTCACAAATCGGTTATCCAGTTGTTCTGAAGATTCTTTCACCTCAAATTGTGCATAAAACTGATGTTGGAGGAGTCATGCTTGACATAAATTCTGAAAAAGATCTTAGAAAAGCCTTTGATAATATTATCCAAAGGGCTAAGGAACACAATCCAGAAGCAGAAATTCAGGGAGTAACTGTTCAACCTATGATCAAGAACAAGGGGTACGAAGTCATTCTTGGAGCTAAAACTGACTCGCTTTTTGGTCCAATAATTTTGTTTGGAATGGGAGGAATAGGTGTTGAACTGTACAAAGATTTTGCAATTGGAATACCACCACTGAACCAAACTTTGGCTAGAAGAATTATGGAGGAAACTAAAGTCTACCAACTTCTAAAGGGTTATAGGAACATGCCTCCAGCTAATCTTAAATTGTTAGAAGAGATAATTGTGCGTTTTTCTCAGATGCTTGTTGACTTTCCACAACTAAAAGAAGTTGACATCAATCCTTTATTGATAGATGAAAATGATGCATTTGCTCTTGATGCACGTATAGTGATTGATAAAGAACTTGTTTTCTCAAAACTTGAACCCCACCAACATTTGGTTATTAGTCCTTATCCTAAAAAATATGAGGCTTTATGGAAGCTTCACGATGGTAGAACTGTTTTTCTTCGACCTATCAAACCGGAGGATGAACCTTTATGGCTGGAAATGTTTCAGAACTTTTCAGAAAAGTCATTACGCAACAGGTTTTTCAACGTAATAAAAGATGCTCCCCATGAGATGAGAGTTAGATATTGTAATATTGATTATGACCGAGAAATCGCCATTGTTGCAGAAATTAGTGAAGATATGCGAAAAAAAATCGTAGGTGTTGTTAGAGTTCCGATTGAACCCAACGGAAAGAAAGGAGAAATTGCTTTTATTGTAGCTGATCCCTGGCAAGGTTTAGGTCTAGGATCAAAAATGGTGGATCACGTGATAGAAATCTGTAAAGATAAAAAACTTGAAACAATTTATGCCATCATGATGAACGATAACAATAACGCTATCAACCTTGTCAGAAAAATGGGCTTCAATATTGAAGACTTAGGTAATTGTAATCTAAAAGGCACTTTGAATTTACTAGAAGAAATGAACTGAAACTATAATCGAATATTGTACTAGAAAACTTCTTCATAATCACACGAAAAGGAGCCTTGGGTCTAGGCAATTTTTCTTTTCATGACAGGCATAAAGAGTAAAAAAGAGTTATAACACCAACTTCAAAGCCAAACAAGGTAAATTATAATTGATTCCTTATCCACCAGTGTAGATTGGTTGATTTACTATTGAGTGTCCTACAATATGTGTGCGAATAAGGATACATTATTTCAGAGCGTATGCTTTTTTAGATAAGTTAATATTTTCTATATTTGCAAGTATTTTTCGGGTTTTCTTTGAACAGAATTGAGATTCTAAATTGTCAGTATGCACTCGACGAAGAAAGAAGACATAGAAAAGAATTCAGAGATCATATAGAAATGATTGGCTAAAATAAATCTTGAAATAAACAGAATTAGAAAAATAATGGAATTTGAAACTTGGAATCTTCGGGTATTTGCAGTTGAGGTGTTATTTTTGATTGAAACAATTGGTGATGATTTTCACCGAATAACCAAATATGTTCGTGGAAAAATGCTAGGGGGATATTTGGACTGGTTAAGTAAACCTGAGGTCTACAAAGAATATCAGGACAGTAAGAAAGTTGATCTCCATTTTCCTAAGAATATAATGACTTTATCTTATAATGAAACAATAAGAAACCGCAAAAGTATTCGTCGCTTTTCTGATAAACCTTTGAATCTAAAACAATTAGGTTACCTTTTATGGTCTTGCACAGGTATACAAAGAGTGAATAGAAATTACGCCTTTAGAAATGCTCCTTCCGCTGGAGCTCTTTATCCTATTGAGACTTATTTATTTACAAAAAACATAGAGGGATTAGAAATGGGTTTGTATCATTATAATATTAAATCCCATTACTTGGAAGTTTTAGATGTTGGTGATTTTTCTATTCCTTTGGCTCGCGCTTGTTTAGGACAGGAGATGTTGGTTTCTGCTCAAGTTGTTTTTGTTTGGTCTGGGATTTTTGCTAGATCCAAATGGAAGTATAAGCAAAGAGCTTATCGTTATGTGTATTTGGATTGTGGTCATATAGCTCAAAATCTAGCGTTATCTGCTACTTCTCTCGGTTTGGGTTCTTGTCAAGTTGGCGCATTCTATGATGATGAAATCAATAACTTTATTGGATTAAATGGAATTGAAGAGAGTGTGGTATATCTAAGCGCCGTTGGCTATTCCAGTTAGAACCATGTTAATAAGGAAGACCAGACTATGTGTCACAAAACTTGTCCGAATCGTTCACATGATTGCATTAAATGTTATTTTTTGGATCTAAAAAGAGCAATAGAAAATAAGACTGAACAAATTTAACGAACGCACCTTGATTTGGAATAAAAAAAATTCTCTTAAAAAAAGGGACAGTTTGCGGGATTTTAGTGGGAGATATCGGATCTTTTATAAACTTGACGTTTTACTGCTTTTTTCTTTGTGGTTAATCGTAGAAAAGTTACTTTTAGCTGCTCTTTGAATTATTTTTGATTATAAAATTATTATTACAAACTTTTTATCTATATATTGTTTGACATTAATATTAATCGGGTGAAGAAATTGGGAACGGTTAGAGTGTTTAGGTGTAAGATCTGCCGAGATCCCTATATTGGTGAAGAACCACCATCAAGATTCCCCTTCTGTGGCGCACCTATGAAGTATTTCATTCCTGCGGAGGGATGGGATCAGTCTGAATATAATATTGAAATCAGCGATGTATCAAAGACCAACCTTGAAGCTGCCTTAATACTGGAATTGAACAATACTGCATTCTACCTATGTGTTATGAATGCAGCTCATACAAATGGTGATGAATACGCCTATGCGAAGTTCAAGTGTCTGAAAAAAGTTGAAAATGAACATGCTGACGCAATAGTGAAACTTTTGCATATTAAAAAGCCCCTGTTAGAAAAAATCCCATGTTCCAAGGATTTCAAAAAGAATACACAAAAAGGATGGGATCGAGAAAATAGGGCTATCAAGGCTTACGCCAAATTTACTATGGAGGCCCCAGAGCCACAATTAAGAGAATTCTTCAACGCTTTGGTGGAGATTGAAACGGATCATCTAGAGCTTCACGCCGCGAACTTGAAAGAGTAAACTTGAATGTAGATTAATATCAGCTTGAAGTGTAAAAAAACGATTGTGTTCCAGCAAAATGAGACATCGTTTTTATAATCATTAAAGTGACTATATGAACTTAAAATTGACAATACAATACGTTTGCAGAAAATGTGGAAAAAAAACCTCGACATTTCTTCAATTGCTCAAAGAAACAGGTATGAGATGTGGAGAAGCAAATAGACTATTATGGACTGACTTGGACCCCGAAAAAAGAATATTAATCCTTAATGACCCCGAAAAAAATGGTACCCAAGAGTTTACAACATTAGCGTTAAACTGATACAGATTCTTTTTTCACTTCCAAAAATTAACGAAAAAATATTTGCTGACGTCACAATGTCCAGCCTCAAATCAGGATATTACAAATCAAGAAAACTGCTTAGCAAAAAACTGCAAAACCCCAGACTAACGAGAATATCATTTCATCCCTTTCGACACTGGAAAGCAACAACACTTTACCGCGAAACAAAAGACCCATTATACGTAAAAGAATTTCTTGGACACAAAAAACTTGACACAACACTGCTTTATATTCAACTCGAAAAAGCATTATACAAAACCGATTCTGACGAGTTCAATGTTAAGGTTGCAGAAACAAAAGACCAAATTGTGGAGCTGTTAGCTGTCGGCTTTGAGTATGTCTGTGAAAAAGATGGATTGTCATTCTTTAGACAAAGGAAGTAACCGTTAAATAACGCTCTATACTAAACAGAAGAAGATTTGCTGAAGCTTGCGCCTCAAAAAAGTAAACGAAAATAGGTGAAAATAAACGAAAATAGCTGTGTTAGTTTACGAGTATCCTCCCAAAATTGTTGGTGGTTTAGGGACCTATGCTGCAGAGATAACACGTAAGTTCGTTTTGCTTGGTCATGATGTTACTGTCTTCACCATGAACGATGATCAAGGCACCCTACCTACAAGAGAGCTTCTCCGTGGAATAGAAATTCACCGCCCTGTTCATATCGACGTCTCGGATTCCCTGCCGGATGTTGTTGCAGAAGATGTTAGGAAGTGGGGTAGGGGAATTAAATTCTTTTCAAAGATTCTGATGTATAATTATCTAAGCGCCTCAAAACTGATAAATGAACTTGTTAGAAATGAAGATTTCAAATTCGATATGGTCGTAGCGCATGACTGGCTCTCAGTTATCGCTGGTATAACTATCCGAAAAGAGTTGGGAATACCTTTGGCATTTCATGTCCACTCCAATGAACGAGGAAGAACGTTAGGTAACGGTTCAGGCGTAGTTAGCAGTATAGAGAACCGTGGAGGACAGATGGCAGATATAGTCATAACTGTTTCTTATGCAATGCAAGATGAGCTAATACAGGCTGGCTTTCCTGCAGAGAAGATCAGAGTCTGTTACAATGGTGTTGACCCAAAGAAGTATAGTCCTGATCGTGTAGGTCAGAAACGAATCAGAGAAATCAAAAGCAAATACGGAATCACAAATGATGACACGATGATACTCTTTGTAGGACGGCTCGTGTGGATTAAGGGTGTAGATAAACTCATCAGGGCAATGCCTCAAGTTTTACAAAAGATTCCTAAAGCAAAACTTGTAATTGTTGGTTTGGGCGACATGCGAGACTATCTTGAGGGATTAGTCCGTAACTTGCACCTTAAAGATTCTGTTAAATTCCGTTTCGAGTTCATACCTGAGGAGGAGCGAATAGCACATTATGCGGCATGTGATGTCGCAGCTTATCCTAGTCTATATGAACCCTTTGGGATCGTCACCCTAGAAGCTATGAGTATGGAGAAACCTGTGGTGGTTGGAGCCGCTGGAACCAGTGGAATGAGAGAAATTGTTAGTATTAGCGGTCCTGATCAATGTGGATTCCATATCAATCCGAACGATCCCTCAGACATAGCTTGGGGGATTGTAAGCGCTATCGAAGACGCGGATAAGCGGATTCAATTAGGACGCAACGGCAGGAAACGTGTCCTTGAACTTTTCAGTTGGGAAGCAGCTGCAAAATCAACGATTGAACGCTATTCTGAACTAGTTACACAGAAAAAAGTTGAGGATTCTTCCATCTAAAAATGTTACATTATGCTGGCCGAAAAAATGGCAAGTAATGAAGTGCGAAAAGATTATTTGCTGAATCGATGGGTTGTCATCGCAAAAGAGCGCAAGAAAAGACCCACAGATTTTGTTAAGAGAGAGATTACTCCAAAGATTGGAGTTTGTCACCTCTGCCCCGGTAATGAACATATGACGCCCCCTGCATTATTAGTTTATCTTTCGGTTAATAATGTAGTCAGAAAGGACAGGGACCAGGAAGGTTTTTGTCACAAAAATTGGTTGGTGAGAGTTGTACCAAACATGTATCCTGCGTTTTCCCCTCCAATAAAAGAAAACTTGACTCTCAACCAAAGTCCAGTTTTTGTAAAGGCTGTAGGTCATCACGAAGTTGTTGTCGAGTCCCCTCGTCAAGATGAACATCCTGGAACTACGCGAATTTCGCAGATGGTTCATGTAATAAACGC
The DNA here is from genome assembly GCA_042565955.1 of Thermoproteota archaeon. Classification (GTDB taxonomy): domain Archaea; phylum Thermoproteota; class Bathyarchaeia; order Bathyarchaeales; family Bathyarchaeaceae; genus Bathyarchaeum. Next base: position 16,865 of record JBHORG010000013.1, read on the forward strand.
TTATCTTGACCGATTAACAGCCCTCTCCCACAAATCATACGTACAACATGTGTCAATCTTTAGGAACCACGGAGACGAAGCAGGAGCATCGCTATCTCATCCGCACACCCAAATTGTTGCCACTCCCTTTGTTCCAACTCTAATTGGAGAGGAACTTGAAGCAAGCAAAGATTACTGGAACAAAAACCATGAGTGCCTCCTTTGTGACGTTATGAAAAAAGAGAAGGATGGCCCACGTTTAATTTGGGAAAACAGCAGTTTCATAGTTTTTGCTCCTTGGGCAAGTGTTAATCCCTTAGAGTTTTGGGTTCTACCAAAAAAGCATAATTCAAACATGTTATCCATGTCTGACCATGAGGTAAAAGATTTGGCTAAAACTATTCATGTCTGTTTAGGAGGATTACGATCATTGGTTAATGATCCGCCATACACTTTCGGTTTCCATACACTATTAAATGAGACCGCACCTAACTGTTACCATTGGCATCTGGAAGTTTATCCCCATTTGTCAGTATGGGCTGGATTCGAAAAAAGTACAGGGATATTCATCAATACAATTTCGCCTGAAGATGCCGCAAAAGAACTCCGGTCTGCAGTTGAAGCAGAAACGAAAACTTTAGTTCAATAACTGTGATTTAGCTGTATAGGCTGAGCACTTTTCTAATTCCGTCGATTGTAAGGTGATATTTGTTGTTTCCATCTGAACGAACTGACTGAGTATAACCCAACTCGATTAGTTTTTGAAGGTGAACATTCAACTCTGGAGCATCCATTCGGGTCCACTCTGAAATTTGTTCGATAGTTAACGCTTTTGAGGCTTCAGTTGCTCCTATGTTATGGAGCATAATTAAAAGACGTAGTTGATTAGGTTGCTCATCAGGTTGTGAACGGAAAGAATTATTTTCGCCCACTTCATTCCACCACTTTTTTATAAACCTCGACAGTCTTCATAGCAACTGCTTCCCAACTATAAGCCTTGTGGAGCTTTTCTTTTGCGTTTTGGGTTAACCACTTTGCGTGGTCGGGGTCAGACAATATTCTATCAATTCCCCATGCTATAGATTCTAGGCTTCTAGGATAAACAAAAAGTCCTGTTTTATCATGATCTATAACTTCATCTAAGCCGCCTACTTTGCTTGCTACAACAGGAACACCCGTAGCCATACCCTCTAATGCAACTATGCCAAACGGTTCATAGATTGAAGGAACAATTAGTACATCCGCGCTTGTCATGAGTTCAATAACATCCTTGTCAGAAGCAAAACCTGTAAAATGAATTTTGTCAATATGTCCCGTTGCATGAGCCTCAGCTTCTAATTTGTCTCGTGACCAGCCTTCTCCAACAATAATGTATTTTGCTTCTGGATAATTATTAGCTATGGTTGGTATTGCTCTGATGAAATATTCTACTCCCTTTTGTGGAACTAAACGTCCTACGCAGAGAATCAGTTTGTCGCAATATCCTACACCATAACGTTGTCTAACTGCTCCCCGATCAACAGATGTTTTATATTTTGTCACGTCTATCGCGTTTGGAATGATGTCAACCTTTTCACTAGGAATGTCAAAATGGTCACAGATTTCATTTTTCATTGATTCACTACACACGATAACTCTGTTTGCTTCGTAAGTTGCCCACCACTCTATTCCATTTATTGAGAAAGAGTCAGGACTGTGAAGACCTTGTGCTCTTCCAACTTCGGTACTATGAACTGTTATGATCATTGGTTTTTTAAGGTAATGTTTAAACGAGATTCCTGAGAATGCAGCTAGCCAATCATGAACATGTATAACATCAAAGTCAACTGTTTTAGTTGTATCAGCTATTCTTTTTGACAAAAAGTGATTAAACATCAGAACCCATGTGAGAAAGTTGGGATGCCCCATTTCTGTTGAAGCACGGTATACTTTGATGCCATCCATTTCTTCAAATTTTGGTGATCCTGGAAAGTCTAATGTGAAAAGATGAACCTCGTGATTTTCCAGGACAAGGGCTTTGGCTAGGCCTTCGCAGTGACGGGCTATTCCACCTACTATTCTTGGGGGGAATTCCCATGTTAGTGTGCCCACTCTCGTCGTTGGTTCACCAGCCTTAATTTATATTCTAGCTTTGGAAGATATTACTCATTGTTTTGTGAATTGAATCTTCCTATTTAACTTAGTAAATCTGTAATATAGTCACCTGATATAAGTTTCTTTTCACTTTAACAAAGGTTGGTGTTTATTAGATTCGAAATAATTAAGCATCTAAACTTGGAATTGATTAATGCAATGAAAGTAATGTTTGTCTGTACAGGTAATGCTTGCAGAAGCCCACTAGCTGATGCACTCTTAAAGAAGTTTAGACCCGACATCAATGTTGATTCTGCTGGAACCTACGCTTATTATAAGGTTGTAGATTTGACTCGAAGATATGCGGAGCAAGAAGGTGCCGACGAATTCTTGAAGACTGTTCCTGACCGTTTAGACGCAAAGAATCTCTGTGATTACGACTTGATCGTGGCGATGGAAACGGAGCATGAAGAAGCTATTCTTAGGCAGTCGCCACAATGCGCCGATAAACTTATAGTTTGGCACATAAATGATCCTTACCAGTTACCTTACAAGCAAGCCTCACATGAGTTTGACAAAATAAAAAGTAAGGTTATACACCTAGCAAAATCACTTTAAACCTACTGGCACCAAAGCAAAAGTGAGCGCCTTTTTGATAATAATATACCTCAAATCCATGAAAATACATATACATACAGATGTGTTTGTGGATTTATTTCTGTATTCTCATTTACAAAGAGACTAGATAATGAACATTTATGACATAATTAATAATTTTTAGTGTCGAAAAATTAAGCTGCAAATTGAGACGAAACGAAATTCAGAACACTTAAACCTCGATGTGCACTAATATCAGTATATCTACATGAAGAGGAAAATGGTTGATAAGTCCATGAAGAAAAGCCAAAGGAATGCAAAGAATAGACGTAGCAGATACAGTAAGAAATGCCCAATTGAAATAGGAAATGAATACGAAGTGGATATAACAGAAGTGACTCCCAATGGGGCAGGTATAGCCAGAATCAAAGGTTTTTTAGTTTTAATCGATGACACAAAGACTGGAGATCACGTAAAGGTAACGATTACGAAAACAGACCAAATGAATGCAGAGGCAGAAATAGTCCAATAGAATTCGAGCACACTGATTGTCCTGAAAGTTAACCATCAAAAACAGTGAACGAGTCGAGTCCATACTTCAATAATAACCAACTTTTTAATTGAGAAATAAATTCTAACATACTTTCTTTTTTCAGACATTTCAGAGGTTCACGAAATAGTCTAGCCATCTGGTTGACTAATCTTGAAGCGCTTAATAACGTATAATGCAATTTGTCAGCATTATTGTTACATCGATTCTGTAATTTTTTCTGATTTTTGGTAAAATGGTTATATTGAGCTGTAATTTATGATATCCTAAATCTCCCTCAGTTGAGTATATGTGTTGGGTGGAATCACATTTACTTATTTAAACCATAGGATAAGGTGAAGCTATATAGCTTTAAAAGATAGCATGTCCATATAAAGGCAAATTACAACGGTGAAAATTCTTGTCTCAGCCAATTTATGGAATAATAGTAAACTATAGGATAGGTATCAAAACACAAAAACCAAAGGAATGTCTAATTAAATTTGCGCATGTAACTTCCGCATCTCTAGCAGGCCAACTTATTAATAAACAAGTAGTTTGGAAGCAAGGAGACACTAAGCTTATAGGGAAAATTGCAGGGTCCCACGGTAAGAACGGTATAGTTAACGTCAAGTTCCAGAAAGGTGTGCCCGGTCAGGCTTTAGGAACAACCGTTGAATTAATCGAATAACCAGAGTTCAATGAATGTTATTCTCGTAATATAAAAAATTAATTCAACAAATATTACTTCAGTTCATTGTTATCATGCGTAGCATCTTTTATTTACTACATTATTTCTGCACTAGATATTAGTACAAATAGGGATTAGAAAACATTTGTGAGTCTTCTACGTAGAACATAAGTAGAAGAAATAGAAAAACAATAAGAACACGTAGTATATATTGAGAAAAAAGATGCCCACAAGCAGACACACAAATTTGGATTTTGGATTAAATTCTTCCCTTAAAATCCCAGAAACTGTATAGTTGACACACTTTCTTTGGCTTGAACTTTTATATCGGAATAAATGACAGAAAATAGGAGATTCGTTAGACAGGAGATAGAATATCTAAAATAGTTTAAGGATGTTGAATGATGAACGAAGGTCTTGGCGATTTGGGTCCAAGAAGATTGATTTCAGGTGGTGCTTGGTTTTTAGCACTTATGATCTTAAGTGGTGTTTTCTGGCTTCTGTTAGGAATTCAAATTAGCAGAGCATACGGACCTGAGGGTTACGGCTTATTTAGTATGGCACAATCAGTATTTGATTTTATGTGGGCCTTTATTTTTGGGGGAATATTTGAGGGACTAATCCATTTTGGCTGTGGATATCTAACAAAAGAAGATTCAAATCTTCCAAAATTCTTTTCCAAGTATGTACGATATCTTACTGTGATGAGTTTTATTTCATTTATAATAATATTGTTAATATCTTTTCAAGTGGCTGACCCTATTCTTCAGATAATTGGTTTTTCAATCGCCTTTGCGTTTTTGTTTTCGGGAACAAAAGATGCCTTAGCCTCGATACTAGGATCGCAACACAAAAGTAAACAACTTTCAATTATCAATTCGATCGGTTTTTACGTTGTTTCAATATTGGGTATTGCAGTCATAATGCTGAATCTTCCATTTGAACTTCTACCCATTTTGATAGTTTTTACGCCTATATCCCAATTACTGCTCTGTTTGTACTTTTTGAGACCATATCTGAAGGATTTAGCTTCTTTTAACCTCGAGTTTCTCAAAACTAAAAACCTAAAAAATGTGTTATTCGAGGATTTAAAACATTTCAAACACATATTCCTTTTTGGTTTTTCTGTTTCAATTGGAAAAATATCATTTATTGTGATGAAGAATCTGGACATACCAATACTAAATCTATTTTTTGATTTCACAAATGTGGGAATATATAGTGTAGCAGATGCAATTTCTAGTGTACTTTTTTCGATGACTGCTTTCTCGATTCCAATTATTTCATCAATATCAGAAGCATGGACAACAAAAGACGAGGCATTGATAGAAAAATACACGAGAATTTCTGTGAAATATCCTCTAATCTTAGGAATACCAATAACAGCAATAATTTTTACAGTAGCGGAACCGATTGTTGTTGGGATTTATGGGGAAAACTTTCAAGGAGCAGTAGTTCCTCTTCAAATTCTCATCATCGGGACTTTTCTTCTGATGTTCGGATACACCCTTACGTCTATCCTGATAGGCATAGGAAAACCCAAATTATCTGGGATACTGATGGCGGTAGGTGCTATACAATATCTCGTATGTCTCTTCGTTTTTGTTCCCCTCTTTGGTCTAAATGGAGCGGCGATTTCTTTAACTCTTACAGGAATAACTTCTCTAATTCTAATCCCCATTTTCATAAGAAAACAATTGATGGTCGATGTGTTTTCAGGATTGCATAAGGTCCTATTTTCAGTTGCTGTTTTGTCCGGTTATCTCTTCTTGTTACGTGAATCCAATATTTTTCTACTACTTTTTGGAACGGGTATAGGTGTTGCCATCTATTTTTTGTTACTTCGATATATGGGATATATTACTCAAGAAGACATTAACTTACTAAAAAAAGTAAAAACACCGTCATAACAACTTAGGACACGACGTTTGAATGAAAATCATTATTATTTTGGCTCAAGTACCTTCTTAACTTCATTTTTTGTCATTTATGGCTAGATTTTATCTTTTATCCACCTAATTAGCAAGTTAGGATGGTTAATTAAAGATACGACATACATGCAATTTATTGAACAATGCTTGCAAAAGTTGAAGTGACCACATTCTTTGATGATGTTTCTGGCTTTTTCGGTATTTGTGATATGTCTAATAGTCTCATCTTTTTTGATTTCCATTAATGTAAAAAAAGGACAAGGTAGTGCAACAGAAGCGTCAGGTTTTAAAGAAATTGAGGTTGAAGCAGAAGAACATTTAATGAATCTGTTAAATCCCCCCATTGATTGAAAATTGAAATAGTCTCTTTCAAAGTGAATTTTTTTGTAATTCTTTTTTTCTTCAGTAAGTTTTTCTAATATTCTATTTCTTTCAATTATCTTCAGTTCCCTGGATTCTGAAATCTCGACAAATTCTCTTGGCACGTTATCAACAGAGGAAAAGTGGATTGGTTGATCAAGTGATTTTGCAAATTCGATTGTTTCGTCTATGAATTCAAAGGTTTCGCTGGTAATGACTGAGAGCAAATTAACTTCGATTCCCATTCTTGTAGCAAGTTTTATGTTTTTCTTGACTTTTTCATAGGCGTCAGTGCCTCTAGTCCTATTGAATGATTGTTTATTATTTACGTCAAATGAAACGGAAAAAAAATTACAATATTTTAAAATTGCATCAATTTTTTTATCCAACAAGATACCATTGGTAACCAATCCATTAATGAAGCCAATTCTGCTGGAAAACTCCAATAATTCTCCGATATCTTCTCTTAACAGAGGTTCTCCACCAGTAATACCTATAAACGAACAACCCAAATCCCAGCATTCAAGCAGTCTATTTTTAAATTTTTGAGTGGTTGCTTCATTTTTTGACCTGTTTTTTCTCCAAACATTGCAAAATGAGCATTTCATGTTACACCTATCGGTACACTCAAAGTGGACAAATAAAGGATGAAACGACTTGCCATCTATGAGTGTATGCAACCGCGAGCGTAAAAACTTCCTTGCTATGCTGATTTTATTTTTCACAGGAAATAATTCTCCGATGTTGATGATATTTATGTAAAGTAATATTAATTTACTTTGAGGGGGTCTTGATGTAACTATTATTTTTTTCTTCATCTCAGGAATGTACCTATCAGTCATTGTCGAAGGAATATAGGCTCATTGGATTATTCTCATTAATGTTTGAGTTTTTATATAATTTATCTCGTCAAACGTGTACTTGAAACAGACTACGATTACATTTTCAAATACTTGTTGTATTCTATATTTCTGTGAAGGCTTATCATTACTTTTTCCCGTTTAGCTAGTTTACAATATAGTAACTTTTGGAACTTAGTTGTAAGTTCCTTTTTTGAATTCCATTGAAAACTTTGTCTAAATGATAGTTTTACCCCTGTTTTTAAAAGTTTCAGTATAATATATTATGTGGCACTAAAGGTGAGTAATAGATTGGTCACTGTTTTGGATATGCTTGAGAAAATTCAGGAAATTGACAGGAGTGGTATGCTCGGCGATTTAGCCAAGACCCCAAATTATTGTCAAGATGCAATTAATAGAACAAAACAAGTAAACGTGTCCGAAAGTGTGAATCCCAAGAATATTGTAATTGTTGGCATGGGCGGGTCAGCTATCGGTGGTGAAATCCTTCGAGATTGGCTCAGAGATAGATTATCTATTTCAATAGAAGTTTGCAGAGATTACACTCTCCCCGCATACGTAAACAAGGACACCCTTGTCTTCGCGAACAGCTACTCAGGAAATACAGAAGAGACACTGACCGCTTTCCTAACAGCAATTCAAAGAAAATGTAATGTATTATCCATAACTTCGGGTGGGCAACTGGAGAAATTCTGCAAGAAACTACATTTACCTCACGTGATAATCCCCGCTGGTCTACAGCCTCGTGTAGCCATTCCCTACATGTTCTTTCCTCTTCCTGTCCTCATGGAGAAATTAGGATTACTCCCGAACGTAAAAAAGGATCTTAATGAATCGATACAGGTTATAGAAAGGATTTGCAAAGCAAACGCTCCAGACGTACCTATAACCAAAAACAAAGCAAAACAGCTAGCCATAGGACTACTGGAATTAATCCCAGTTATCTACGGCTTCAGGCAATACTGTTCCATAGCTCATCGGTTGAAGACACAGTTTAACGAAAACAGCAAGGTTCCGAGCAAATCGAACGTCTTCCCTGAATTGAACCACAATGAAACCATGGGATACGAAGCCCCAGAAAGGATAACTAAAACTCAATCGGTTTTACTACTTCGCGACCCCAAAGAGCCATCTGAAATTCGAAACCGAATAGAAACCACTACCGCTTTGGTTTTTAAAAGAGCCAAGAATCTGCAGGAAATTTGGGCAGATGGCGAAGGAAGGCTGGCGAAGATGTTTTCTATTTTGTGCACAGGGGACTTTGCAAGCGTCTATCTAGCTATACTACAAAACAAAGACCCAACCCCAGTAAACATCATTACCAAACTAAAAAGTGAGTTGGCTAAGAAAAGCGGTAAGAAAGAAAAGTTTGAAGCTGAACTTGAAAGGTTGTAATGAAACTATTATTTTGAACTAATCGTTTGTTATTTGTTATTTGTTTTATCTTCCTAGTAGATTTGCATTGTATTTTTATTCATGTACTACTCTAGCTCTGTAGAATCCCAATTATTAACTCGGAGTGGAAAACTGTGAAACCAAAAGACAAGTATGAAATAGTAAGCGAGATGGCTAAGCGACGAGGCTATTTCTGGCCCTCATATGAGATCTATGGAGGCGTTAGTGGATTCCTAACCTTCGGTCCCCTTGGTTCATTACTTAAGAAAAGACTGGAAGAGAAATTTCGCAGATTCTACCTCCAACCCTTGGCTATCCTTGAAATAGAAACATCAATTATTATGCCTGGCAACATTCTTGAAGCATCTGGACACGTCGAAAACTTCAAGGAACTCACAGTTGAATGTATTAAATGTCAACGCAAGTTCCGAGCCGATCATTTGCTTCAAGAATTTGGGGAAATGACTGATACTGAAACCGAGAAAATGGGTCTCAAAGATGTTGTGAACGAACTTAAAACCCGTAAAATATGTTGCCCTGAATGTGGTGGGAACTTTAGTAAGGCTGAGCAGTTCATGACTATGTTTACAACAACGATTGGGCCCTATTCTGACTCTGTTGGATATGGACGTCCCGAAGCGGCTCAGGGAATCTTTGTTGAATTCAAACGCATATTCGAAAGTGCCCGTAGTCGTCTTCCTTTAGGTGTTGCTCAGATTGGTCATGCCCTTAGAAACGAAATTTCTCCAAGGCAAGGTCCAATTCGTCTTAGAGAATTTACAATAATTGATATTGAATTCTTCTTTGATCCAGAAAACAAAAAATGTTTGGTTATTAATGAAGTGGAAAATGAAACATTACGTTTAGTAATTGCAGAAAACAAACTAAAAGACATAACAGAACCAGTAATAATTACGGTAAAGGACGCCCTAAGAAAAGGTATCATCAAGGAGGAGTGGCAAGCTTACTTTATGGCTTTAGCCAAACAATTTCTGGTAGCAATAGGAGTACCAGAAGAAAAGCAACGTTTCATCGAGAAACTAGACTATGAACGGGCACACTATTCTGTACAGGGTTTTGATCAAGAGGTATATCTGGAGCGATGGGGATGGACAGAAGTTTCAGGTCATAACTACCGAACAGACTATGATCTGAGGCGACACATGAATGCCAGCGGCGTAGACTTGACTGGATTCAAGGAATCTGAAGTAGGTGGAAGAAGATTTATTCCTCATGTTATCGAGCCAAGTTTTGGGTTGGATAGGTTAGTCTATGTTGTTTTAGAGTATGCATTTACAAAACGAAATAAACGAAAAATCTTGAGTTTACCACGTGACCTGGCCCCAATGCAGGTTAGTGTTTTTCCTTTAATGAATAAAGATGGCTTACTTGAGAAGGCTGACGAAGTCTATCACATGTTAGTTAATGAGGGTTTCACTGTAGACTGGGACTCTTCGGGTTCCATAGGAAGGCGATATGCACGAGCAGATGAAGTAGGAACGCTTCTTGGAATCACTATTGACTATCAAACTCTTGAAGATGGCACCGTTACATTACGAGACCGTAATAGTTGGAGGCAAGTGAGAAGCAAACTTACTGATCTTTCGGGACGACTCCACGACTATTTCCGCAACAAACTAAACTTTGAAGACTTAGGGCAGCTTCTCGAACGTTAAAAAAACGTTGGAGAAATGAAAAGCTAACTCTTTTTAAGAGACTCAGGACTATTTTATTTTGATTATACATTGATATTCATGGGGCAATGATATGGTTTTTCCAGTTGAGACTGAAGAACGGGTGAAACGGAAAGCACTCAACGTTTCTAGAGATCATCTTCGAGAAGTAGTAGATATTTCTCGTAAGATTTCACAGTTGGTGACAGTTTTCGTTAATGGCGAAACGAATATGGCTCAAGAGTTGTTCGTTGACATTAAAAAACATCAAAATAGCGTGAATATTGCACAACGTAATGTTTCACGTGAACTCGCCGAGATAGGAGCCATATTGATGAGTCGAGAAGACTTTCTGCGTTTCACTAACCTGATAAGTGACATATCTGACTACTGTGAAGGAATCGCTTTTCGACTGGTTCAGATTATGGAAAGGGGCTGGAAAGTTCCAAAACAGATAAAAATAGACCTTGTTAAACTTTCGGACGCCGTCTTTGATACAATCAACAAATTAAGAGAAACCGTTATGACATTAAATTATGGTGTTTCTAAAGCTCTAGAAAAGGCTAGAGAGGTTGATACTGCAGAACGGATAGTGGATGATTATTATCGACAACTGGAAGTGGACATCATAGATAGCAAAATGGATCTTCCGCCAATGTTTCTGTTATTGACTGTAGTCCGACATCTGGAAGATGCTGCAGACAAGGCTAAAGATGCCTCGGACGCCGCTCGTATACTTGCTCTTACGATTTAGAGTGAAGTTATATGCCAGAGATGATTGAAACCGAACTCTTAGATAATTTTCTTGTAGTTTGGAACCATGAGGAGGGATCGAAGCTTTTCAAGCATGGTTATTATGGAAAGCCCCTTGGTATTCCCAAACCAAAGATTCCAGAATTTGATGTTCCTCTTATTCTTGATCTCATGGAGGGTGTTTATCTTATCGAAAATGGAAAAATCAAGGTTTATGGTGGACCTGAAAATATTGGCGTTAGTGCTTCAAAATTGCGGAAAAAAGCTAGGAAGTTATATGAAAATTTTGATGCAAAATATGCTGTTTATCGTGACCTTCGGGGTCAGGGTCTTATTGTTACGCCTGGTATGAAGTTTGGTTGCGATTTCGCGGTTTATCAGCATGGACCGGGCGTGGATCATGCACCTTATATGGTTTCTGTGAAAAAAGCTAGTGACGAAATTACGGCTACGGATGTCGTGAAGGCGGGAAGATTGGCCACGACCGTTAGGAAACGGTTTATTATTGGTATACCTGACCTAGAAGCTGAAGACATTCGCTACTTAATCTTTAAGTGGTTTAAGGCCTAACTTTTTATCTTTGGATTTTTTCTTTGATTTCTGGCAAAGTGTCTTCCTGTATCCGCTTGATTCCAAGTGTAGTTATTCTGTAGTTGCCCTCTTCTGTTTTTGTTACTGAGCCTTCTCGGCAGAGTTCTCCGAGTCGGGTACTTGTTATTTTTGCGCTTTTTCCTAGTCCTGTTTGCAACTCGTCTTTAGTTAGAAAGTCTTTGACTTGTCCGAGCTTGTTTGCAATATAAGTGGCTAGAAGTTGCAAAGTTAAGGTTTCACTGTCTGTTAGCTTCTGTTTAGATAGGAGAAGAACTGGTCCTTCAGGGGCAACGGCAATCACATTTTTGCAGTCTTCAATTAGGTTTTCTAGGTCAACTGTAAGCAGAGCCTTTTTTACCGTGTGGAGTGCAGGTATCATTTCGCTGAAAAATCTATTGATGCTAATCCATACTTCGTTTGTGTCCCCCGTAAATATCTGTTCTGTTTCGTGGTATTTAATGTGAACTGTGATCGTTTCTTTGATCAACCTGTTGCGCCCCGAATCTTCATCAGCACATTTTCCTCGACCCATCTTTCGCCTTGAGTGGTCAATTTAAACTCTGGTCTTGTGGGGTCAGGTTTGAACACGATTCCTCTTTTTGTCATTTCATTTAGGCGAGCTGGAACCATTGATCTGATTCCGCTTGAAGACAAAAGTCGTTTAATCTGGGTGGCTGTGCTAGAATTTTGGTCTGACGCAAATAGGATTAGAGCAATGGCTTCGTAGTGGGTGAGTTTTTCTCTTGTTGTTATGATTGGCCCTTCAGTTGTAATTTCTATAACTCCATCTAGCTTCGTTTTTATTGAGGGGGTTAGATTTGAGGAAATTAATCCCCCTACTTCGTTCACAAATTGGGGTGGTATCGTCTTTAGTGTTATTAGTATTTCTTGGGCACTTTCTCCTTCAACTACGATTTCTCCAAAGGGCGCCTTAACTCTCACCAGAATTTTTCCCATTGTTCGTTCGTCCTCCAGCAAAAAACATGCACACAGACACTATCAGTCTTCCACCTCTTAATCGTTTTTCCTAACATTCCACAATATTGAACAACTATCAACTGATTCAGTGCACATTAGGAAACCAACAATAGAACATTATTGAAAACAGCCTTTTTTCTTAAAATCCAAGGAAAATCCCCCAAAAGTTGCTTGATGTCTTAACCATAGTTGGTTAAATTCCTAATAAAAATAGCCATAAATTAAGATAGATTATTGCACCAACTGAGGATATCAAGGTTAACGAGGCTATTGTTTCTCGGTAAAAGTCGTATCGTTCACTGAGAACTGATAAAGAAACAGCCACAGGCATCGCATGCATAAGCACCAACACAGAGTGATCCATACTAGGCAACTTAAACAGGGTTAGAATCGCCAAGGCTACTGTGGGTAGGAAAACTATACGCAGAAGACTTAATCCAAATGCCTTTGTCAAATTAACATATTTTTTTCCGTAAAGAAAAGCCCCCAACATAAAAACCGCTACCGCAGACGTAGTGCCTCCAATCATATGCAAGAAAGTAGACACGTGTGAAGGAATCTTCACACCAACAACTGAAATCAAGATGCCCACCAATATCGAAATGATTAAGGGGTTTCTTGCAAGCCGCTTAATAACATGTTTCAGTCCCTCTAGTTTCGCAGATTCCCCAAGTTGATAAAACTCAAGCATAGTTATCGACACTGCGATTGCCACGATGCCGATGGTTGCCGCCGCTAAAGTAGCCAAATGTTCGGTTTGGTCTGAGGGAAATGCAAAAGTTACAAATGGAATACCGAAAAAAGCAAGGCTGCCAAAGATTGTGCATATCGTGAGCAGATATAATGTGTTCTTTGTTATCCTAAAAACAGCATACAGTAAACCATAAATTGCAACCACAAAAAACACTGGGATTATTCCCGCCAAAACGAATGACAATGTCTCTGGGACAAATATCGTTTCTGCCAAATCGACAATGAATAGAGCAGGCAAGGCAAAAAAGTAAATATACGCGCTGAGCACTCGCTCATCTCCCTGCTTTAGCATTCCAAACTTTCTTGAAAGGAATCCTGTACCCATTAACAAAAGAATGGGAACAGCAGTTTCTATCAATACGTCAGCCATACATGTTCCTCCCATCTACTTTTACTTCTTGATAAGATAAGTGTTGTAACATTTTTAAAGAAAAAAATGCAAACTAGGATTCGTCGGCATAATCCCATTATCCAAGAACTGTAAGGATCTTAAGAAAGTACCATACAAGTAGTGTTTTCATATATATTTGAAAAACCGACAATTTTTCATTCGAGAATTGGTAATAGAAAGAAAGCCCCATCTAAGTCATGCCTTTTCTAGTCTGCTTTTCAGTATCTCCTTGACTAGGTTGGGTTTCACTCGTCCTCGTACCTGTTTCATTATGATGCCCATTACTGGTCCAAAAGCACCTTTTCCCCGCTGCTCTATAAACTCAGTGTTCTTTGCTACTACATCATCCACCAGACGCTCAACCTCTTTTCTAGAAAACATCGAAAGTCCAAGACTATCAAGAGCATCATCTACTGTTGCACCCGCATTATCTGCAAGCCACATCAAAATCTCAGGAACACTCTCTTTAACAGTCCTTCCTGTGCCAATTAGCCTAAACATTTCCCTGAAATGCTCATCATTAATGGCCTCAACATTTACTCCCTCACGACCTAACGATTTCATCGTCTCCGTTAACGCAACAGCAATAACCGTCGAAGAAACCTTCGTTTCTACAGCCAAAACCTCGAACAATTCAAGGTAATCCGAATCCAAAATCTGTCTGGCAAGCTTCTGATTAAGTTTATACGCATCCATCAGTCGCTTCATCATCTGCACAGGTAACTCAGGAAGACAACCATTCAAATCATCCAAATACTCTTTAGTTAACTGAATCGGCGGAACATCCGTTTCAGGATACATCCGCGCTGCCCCAGGCCTAGGACGCATATACTTTGTAGTTCCATCAAGATTCGCTGCTCGAGTCTCCTCGGGAACACCTTTCAAGGCTACTCTAGCTCTTTCAACCACCGCTTTCAATGCGTCAGTTGCGTTTTCTGGTGTGTCCGCCACCCAAACTATTGCATCTAATGGCTCTTTCTTCAAGATTTGACTGAGTTGAGCTAGTTCTTCTTCGGTTATTCCATAGGCTGGCATCTCATCTGTGTGGAATATACCTCCAACTCTTCCCCAGAAGCGAGCCATTCCAGCAAACTCAGCCCCCAGCCTCATACCTGTGGCAAGCTCCTTCTTAAGAAGCTCAGCAAATCCAGAGAGCCTAACCGCTATGATGGGATTTTTCTGTTTTATCGCCTTCGAGATGACTTTACATTTTGTATTCTTGAAAACATCAGTGGCGTCAACAAAATCCTCAGTGATATCTGCCTCGTTTATTCCACGGTTCTTCAGTTCGTCTCTTAATTCTAGGAGGCTTAACTGACGTTTAACTTCATTTTTGATTACTTGGGAAACTAATCCTAGTTCTTGAACACCCTTTATTTCTATCAAAGCTCCATCACGTATGGAAACGTTCACGTCTTGACGAATTGTACCCAAACCTCTTCTTACCCTGCGGGTTGCCCTTAGAATTTTTCCAATAGTAGCAGCTGTTTCTTGTGCTTCTTCTGGAGAATAGATGACTGGCGCGGTAGTAACCTCGATGAGGGGTATTCCAAGACGATCAATACGGTAACGAATTAGAGAACCATCTTTTCCAGTTTTCCTAGCCGCATCCTCTTCAAGGCTCACCTGGGAAATAGCAACTTTCCTTCCTTTAACATCAATCTCACCGTTCAATGCCACAACACATGTTCGTTGAAATCCTGTTGTGTTTGAGCCATCAATAACTGTCTTTCGCATGACATGGACCTCATCTACTGGGTTCATCTTCATCATAAGTGACGCTATTACTAAAATTTCCAAAGCTTCATTATTTAGGTCATGGGGTGGCTCTTCATCCATCTCCACCAAACATGCAGTATCATAGTTTGCTTCATATAGAATCTTCTTTTCCTTCTGAAATTCAAAAAGAGCCGCTGAATCAACCTGACCCAACTCACTCTGGGCTGGTCTTAATCTCCTAAGAAATGTGTACTCGGGTTCTTCCGTGAACAGTTTAGGTTCACAAGAACAGAATAGTTTTTCACTTGTATTCAATTGTTGATGAATCTCAAGCCCTGCCTTCAAACCAATCTTCGAATATTTGTTGCTCATACCTTTGTCTTCCATAGCGTCATACTTCGTTATAGAGAGTCCTGGCCGAATACTCGTTAGCTACGTTCTCTTTGAGGAGACTTTTTGCCTCTTCAATTTTGGATGTTTGACCAAGAACCCATCTGAGTTTTACATATGCTGTCTCAGGAAGCATATCATCCAGTGAAATAACGCCCAATGAAAGAAGATCTCTGCCTTGATCATAAACGTTCATGTTTAATCTTCCCCAAAGACACTGAGATGTCATACACACAATTACATTGTTTTCGATGGCTCCTCTAATTGCCGAAAAAAGATAATCTCCAACATGACCTAGTCCGGTTCCCTCAATAATTATTCCCCTGTATCCTTTTTCAACATACCAATCAATCACTTCTGGCGAAGTGTCGGGATAGGCCTTAACTAGAGCCACCTTCTCTTCAAAGGCTGTATTCAGTTCGATTTTTCGTGAAACATTACGTTTCTGGAAAATTTTAGTCAACATACTAATTTTATCATTCTCCAATCTAGCAAGAGGTAAAGCATTTATTGATTTGAATGCGTCTCTACGACTGGTGTGACATTTTCTCGCTTTTGTTCCACGATGAAAAACAATTGAAGTGTCAGAAACTGTTTCATGCATTGCAATCACAACCTCCGCAAAAGGTGCAGAAACGGCTGCTTTTACTGCACCTACCAAGTTGGTTGCAGCATCGGAACTGGGACGATCAGCTGATCTCTGAGAAGCCACCATCACCACAGGAACAGGCAAATTCCGAAGCGCAAAACTCAAAGCCGCAGCACTATACCCCAATGTGTCAGTTCCATGAGCTACAACAACCCCATCAACCCCATTTTCGATATGTTTCGTAACGGCTTTTGCTGTAGCAATCCAATGCTTGGCAGTAATGTTTTCACTAAAAATACTAAACAGAATCTCCGTGTCCACCAAGGCTATCTCTGAGAGCTCTGGAACTACGCTATATAGTTCGCTGGCAGAGAGTGCTGCGCGTACACCTCCTGTTCTATAGTCAACTCGACTAGCGATTGTGCCCCCAGTGCTCACGATAGCTACCTTAGGTAAACCAGTATTCTGCTCTGGAAGAGGTGGAGGCGTAAATTTTGGCTTAACTCCCACACCAACTTTCTCAACCAATGTTGATGCATCGATGTGGAGACCAACATTATAGCCGCTCTTCATCTTAATTACAACATGATATTCGTCCCCACTTTCTGAGCGGGGAATAAGAATACCTTCCCAGCTTTCCCTGTTTTTGGTTACACGAATCATATCACCGATTTCGGCTCTAATACTCTTCAATAGTTTTAATGACTGCCCTCTATAACCTGGAAACTCCCCACTCAACACAGTCCTCTCCTATTCCCATCAGCTAAACTCGCTAAAAACATCTTTTGTTTACTTCTACTAGTTTATTAAAGGATTCAGTTAAGATGTTTGGACACATATGGTCCATCATAATCGTAGCCGAAATGTTTGTAGTATAGTTTTGTTCCAAGTGCACTTGTTACAACAATCTTATTTCGGTCATAATCTTCTATTGCTGTTCGTTCAGCCTCCGATAAAAGAATGTGCCCATAGCCTTTGTGTTGCCATGCCCCAGATGAATGTTCTCCAACTGGAACTAATGGACCATAAATCCTAAGTTCACGAACGATCGCTGTTGTTTCCGGAACTATTTCAGGTCTAATTGCTATTTCTGAGGGAATACGTAATCTTACATAACCAACCAAAACATCGTTAATAGGGTCCTCAGCAGAAATGAACAATTCCTTTCCGCTCGATGCATCTTCCTTGATTGTTTGAATCTCAATTTTGTTTGGGTCGGGTTTCACTTTGTCTCGTAGCCATCGGTGTCCCACTTCCCTGCAACGTATACAACGACATATACCCCCCTTCGCTTCAAGCTTCTCTAAAGCGATTTGTCGAAGGTTCCCTAGTTTAACACCCGCCTCAATTAATTTGGCTGGAATGTCCCTCTGAACTCTCATAATCCTGACCCAAGGAGGAATAAACTTCTTCAATTCCGCAATCAGTTGAGCCGCCTCGTCTGTAGTGTAGGGCTGGTAGTCTCCACTCTTCCACCAATCATAAACTTTTGTTCCTTTTATCACCAAGCACGGATACAATTTGATCATGTCCGGCTTAAACTGAAAGTTTGTAAATATTTTCCTGAAGCCCTCAAGATCCTTTTCGAAATTTGATCCGGGTAAGCCAGGCATAAGATGATAAACCACCTTCAAACCCGTATCCTTTAGTGTACGAGTAGCTTCAATAACATCCTGAACGCGGTGACCTCTATTAACTCGCCTGTAAATCTCATCATAAACATTCTGGACTCCCATTTCCACTCGAGTTACACCCATAGACAACATTTGATTAACCTGCTCGGTTTTTGTCCAGTCTGGTCTAGTTTCCACAGTGATTCCAACATTACGAATTCTGCTAGTTTCAGCCAGCTTTTTTGCGTCATCTAGAGAACTAGACTTTATTTCTGAGATTGAATCCAAACATTGCTTGATAAAATTTTCCTGATATTCTTTTGGTGTGCTCGGGAATGTTCCACCCATAATAATAAGTTCTACCTTGTCAACCTTGTGACCTATAGCCTCTAACTGTTTAATACGTGTTCTAACTTGTGCATTAGCGTTGTAGTTGTTTTGGACACCTCTCATGGCGGCGGGTTCGTGACCAGTATAACTTTGCGGTACACCAGATGATGGTCCACCTGGACAGTAAGCACATGGCTCTTCTTGGGGACATGGTGAAGGCTTTGTCATCACAGCAACCACAGTTACTCCCGATATTGTGCGGACAACTTTTCTTCTAAGAATGTTGAGCAATTTGGCTCTTTCTTTCTGTTTAAGGTGTCGAATTACTTCAGCGTTAGAAGGAACCTTGTTTAGTTTATGTTTTCCAGCAACCTTCACCTTAACATAGTCTAAATCCTTCTTTGTGGGGTTGGGTAAATCCATTAATCGATGAATTATCTCGCGATAGGCATTATTGTTCATCAAGTTTCATTTACAAAATATACACAGACTTTCAGATAAATGAAACAGTTGATTTTTGTTTTTAATAAACTAAATTCATGGTGAATATTTCCCATTTTTTCCTGTTGTAGACTGTAAAGTGTATGTGATTAAATGTAACAATCCATTATCTGATTTAGATCTACAGATTAATTAGGAAACGTCGAAAGTGCAAAAACTTATATTATCAATAACTGAAACATAGATTCTTGTTGATGAGTGATGGTCGTTTCAAGCCATCAATCACTCACATATATCGAGTGACTTGATTCGAGGGGGAAAAAAAAGATATCAAATACATTCAACTGTGAAAAAACACCATTTTTGATAATTGGTGATTGGTTTTCGCCATTTCTCAACCTACTGCTAGCTTACGTTTCCTCATCAGCTATAAACGGCCAGAACTCAATTACATAAAAATGAAAAAATGAAAAAAGGAGAAACAAAAATGCAAATATCAATTAACAAAAACAAACTAACAGCTACTATAATTATGGTTCTATTAACAACATCAGCTTTTATGATATTGACAACCCAACTTAGAGCCCAAGAACAGGAAATAGAAGAACCTATCAGTGGACCTATACCCACAGGTGAGACTGCAACAATTACTATTTCACCTACTGCACATCTTAGTTATAGGCCTAATCCAATAGGACTAGGCCAAATATTCTTGGTTAATATTTGGACTACTCCTGCACTATATTCAGGAAGACATCATCCAGACTATAAGGTAACAATAACAAAACCCAGTGGAGCGGAACACGTAGTTGTATTAGACTCCTATAAAGCAGACGCAACCGCATGGTTCGAGTGGATAGCCGACGAAGTAGGAGATTGGACAATCAGATTTGACTTCGAAGGAACCTATTTCCCAGAAGGATATTATGAAGGCATAGGATTCTTTGGAGGAGGTATTACCTATCTTGACTCTGCATACTATGAACCAGCCACTTCTGGAGACTGGACTCTAACAGTACAGGAAGACATTGTTTATTCCTGGCCTGAACCGGGACCTATCGATGACTATTGGACGCGTCCAGTACAGATAGAGCACAGAGACTGGTGGCCAATCCTAGGAGCTTTCCCAGGTACTGGTTATGCTGGAACTGTCGATCCCAACTGGGACACAAACTATCCTGATACCAACCCATACTGGAGTGATGAACACAAATTTACTCCATGGGTTCAAGGACCAAACAGTGCACACGTAGTATGGAAACGCCAATTTGGTATAGCAGGAATGATCGGTGGACAAGCAACACAATACGGAAACGCCATAGGTGGATTTGGTGGACCCCCTGGTCCTGACCTTATCTATGCCGGAAGAGTTTTTGATACATATGAAAAACCTGGCGGTGATGGAACTACATATTGGCGAAGTTACGATGTCCGAACTGGAGAATTGTATTGGGAAAAACCAGCCGTTTTGGTTCAAGTCCCAGGATTCTTCTTTGGAACATCATATGGAGCCCTAGTTCCTGATACTGTTGAGTATAGTCCCCCATCGCAATCAGAAGTCCCTGGCGCTGAAGCAGCTGGAACCTATTCAGTCAATCTTATACGAATAATTGACGAGAGGATGTACAAGTGGAATCCATATTCTGGAGAAATGACGGCAAATATTTCACTAGGTGTTGACGGAGGTACTTTCTACAGGAATACAGTAGGTCGTGACACTGGTTCATATGTGTTGAGTGTGCAGAACCTTGGTGGCGGTGAGTACCGATTGATCAATTGGACCACTGGCGGAAATAGCAACAACTTTGCGAATAGAATAGTGAGTAACACAACCTATGCACGGAGTAGTCTACCAAGTCTTATTGACTATAATACTGGTTTAGGTGCAAATACCCAGGGTATCTCACAAGACCAAGTATATGTTGGACAAAGAATAACTGCTTTTAACGCTTGGACAGGAGAAGAACTATGGGAAAAAGAAGTTATGGACGAACCACTATATACTGGATTTGGTTCAATTGTTGACCACGGAAAAGTTGCAATACTTTCAGCTACAGGACGCTACATCGCATATGACCTTGCTACCGGCAATTTGGCGTGGTATGGAGAACAGATGGATTATCCATGGGCATCTTGTGCATTCGGAGCTTACTCAAGAATGTCTGCTTATGGTATGATATTCCGAGAAGCTATGGATGGAATCTATGCATATTCTTGGGATGATGGTAGTATAGTATGGAAGTACACTGCAGAGGCACCTGCTGTCTATGAACAACCATATACTGAGGAAAATGCAAAAACGGTTATGCCCTTCTATTCCTTTGGTGTTGGTGGTATCATTGCTGATGGTAAATTCTTTACATGGAACTATGAGCACACTGAAAGCTGGCCAGTAGCAAGAGGCTGGAGCGTTCACGCTATTGACGTCTTTACGGGAGAAGCTGTATGGGAAATGATGGGTTGTAGGATCCCTCAAGCTGTTGCCGACGGGTATCTCATCGCATCTAACAGTTATGATGGGTATACTTTCGTTTATGGCAAAGGACTGAGCGAAACAACCGTCACTGCACCTGATGTTTCAGTACCGAAGGGAACTGCCATGACCATAAAAGGTTCCGTACTTGATTTGTCTCCTGCACAGCCAGGAACTCCATGTGTATCCGTAGATACGATGAATACTCAGATGGAGTACTTGCATATGCAGATGCCAATCGGCGGACTTTTTGGCAACGAAATAATCGAAGGAGTTCCAGTGATGCTAAGTGCGATAGCTGATGATGGATCTTATGTTGACATTGGCACCGTTACAACTGATGGATATTCTGGCAAGTTTGGTCTTGCATGGACTCCAACTGAAGAAGGCACCTATAGGATCATCGCTTCATTCGAGGGAGATGCATCTTATGGCAGCTCCTCAGACGCAACCTATGTCACAGTGGGTGCAGAACCATCACCAGGACCACAAGGAGAACCAGGACCTACAGGAGCTACAGGACCTTCAGGAAATCAAGGAGCAACAGGACCTACAGGACCTACAGGACCTACAGGAGATACAGGATCAACGGGACCTCAAGGAGAAACAGGTCCACAAGGACTAGCGGAAGCGGCCTTAATTACTCCAGAAATAGCCCTCATAGCAGCCGTTATCATAGCAGCCATCATAGGCCTAGCTACCTATCTGATACTCAGAAAACAATAAACCCAAAAATTTCCCTCCCTTTTTTTTGGGAGTAATTCCAAGATAATTATGCTCTCTGATAACCTAATAATGCTCTGATTTGAGAATTTTTAATGGAGTTTACAGTTTTTTCTAAGGATTAGTACATATCACAATATGGCCCTTCAGTAGGGGATTGGTATTTAACATGACTACTTTCAGATCTAATCTCTCAAGCAAATCTACAAAACTTTTAGGTGTGAACTTCTTTTTCAGTCCAGTTACTGCGAATAAAGCTTGAGATTTACCTATTCGTTTCATTTCTATGATTGTTTTTGTTGGAGCTGGCATGTTTTGCAAAATAGTTATAGCGAAGACTTTATCAAAGATTTGGTCGGGAAATGGAGTGTTATCTGCGTCTGCACGAACAATAAATACGTTTGGCAATTTTTTTGTGCGTTTCTTTGCCTCTTGAAGGACTTTCTGGGAAAGGTCTAAGCCCACAATAAGCCCAACTCTTTCTGGAATGTGTTGGAAAAGAAAGCCTGTTCCACATCCGAGGTCTAGAACCTGTTCTTTTGATTTGAATTTCATTCTTTTTAGAATCTCTTCTATTTTGGAGATTTGTTCTCCTAAATATTGAACATCATAAATTGTTGCTTGGCGATCGTAATGTCGTACTGTCAGACGTTTTTCTTTCCATTCTTGCATTCTTCTCAGAAGTTTTATCTACCTTCACGCTTCTAAACATTGTCGGCGGTTCACTTGTCTGACAGAAAAGTTGTGACTACTCTAGAGAATCCAACAGTTGAAAAAGCATCGGAATTTATCAATAAGGCTGTTTCGGAGCATAAAGTCGTAATTATTGTTGGTAATTGCTGGGTAGACTATAAGGGACGGGCAAGTTCAAGTCTGGAACCTGGAGAACGAATCGTTATGATTAAAGAGGACGCCTCAGTTTTGGTTCACCGTCCTTCTGGATACGAGCCTGTTAACTGGCAACCTGCAGGATGTAATTTCCAAACAAGTATCAAGGACGATACTTTGCGGGTTAGAGCTACTCGTCGTAAACCTTCTGAATCTGTTATCATATCTATTGATCAAATTTTTCTCCTCTCTGCTATGCGTTTGTTTGACAGGGGCGAATTTTCGTTACATGCCAGCGAATCAGACATGCAGAAGGCGATTCTACGTGATCCCTCCCTTTTAGAGGAGGGTTTCAGACCAATATCCTATGAGAAGAAAGTTGAGCCCGGATTTGTGGATGTTTATGGTGTTGACAAAGACGGAAAGCTAGTTGTTGTTGAGCTAAAGAGAAGAACTGCGGGACGCGATGCGGCGTTACAATTGGCGAAGTATGTTAAAGTAATTAAAAACATAGCAAACAGAGAACTTAGGGGTGTTCTTGTGGCTCCTCGTTTGGCTAAAGGTGTCAAAACACTTTTGGACAGTTTGGGGCTGGAATTCAAAGCATTGGAACCAAAGAAATGTGCTAATATCCTGGGGATGTCAGAGACCCGAAAGCTTGTAGACTTTTTTTGAAAGAAATAACTTTCATGTCACTTGATTTTGTCAACTTACATAGTATGGTTCGGTTTTTTTCTTTAGTTTATTCATAATGTTGATTAACATATAGTCTAAGTCTTTGCCCCATAGTAGCCATCGTAAACTATGGTAGAAACGTAGAAATTCCAGTCCTTTCTTTGTAGTTCTGTAAGAATTTTCTTTTTCCTTATTCACGGTTACTAGCTTTAGAATCATCATAACTGGAATGTATTTTTCGAGGCTGTTGCGGTCTAGGGCACATCCCACTATAAGTTCAGATTCTTTGGAGCCTAACGCAGCTACCCTTAGGATGTCTGCAATAACATCAAACTCCTTTTTTTCTTTTGTCATCGGATCATCACCTAGACAACTCTAAACCAAAAGAAGATTTGGTTGATTTTAGCTTACGTAAAATGGGTTCTGCTCTTTGGTTTTAATCTGTTCCAAAAGGCGCATCAATAGAAAATCATTATCTTTGCCTAGTAAAAGCCATCTGAGCCGATGATATGTATTGAGGAATTCTAATCCCTTTTTTGTTGTTCGATATTGTTCTTCATTCTCATCATCTATAGTAAGCATACTTAATTTTGCCAGAGCTGATAAATAATTTTCAACTGACATAGTATCCAATTTGCATCGATCCATAATCTCTCCTTCATCAGAGCCTTTGGCTGCCACACGCAGAATCTCTGCGACCACTTTAACTTCGTTTTTTTTCTTCGTAATTACACACCGCCAGAGCAAGATTACTTAATGAACATGACTCTTGCTATGGGAGCATTTTAATGATTATTTCGGTAATACCAATAGGTAGATAATAGATAGAATAAAATTCTATAATATTCGAACTCCCAAAAAAACATCATATCACAACAAAAAACGCATTGCAAATTAGCACTTAGATTCTTGAGGACAATAATAGCTTGAATAAATCCATAATTTACATTGTTAATGGAGATACCTCTACATTCTCTCCCGTCATCTTCAACTTCTTTTTATAAATTTGCAAACATCTAGCTCCATAATTTAAATATTCATTTTTTTTCTTTTCTTATAGTGAAATATAGTTTGGATAGCCATCAATGACGGATTCTTGGTATGAACATCGGCACTTTTTTCCTGTATTTTTTATATTCATTGCCAAATTCTCTAATCAGCTCATCCTCCTCCTTCTTTGAAACAAGATACACAAGAATAACTACCAATGGAGTAACAAGTAAGGAATAGCATGCGGATAAAAGAAAGGAAACTCCCACATGTGCCCATAATCCGCCAAAATATTGTGGATGTCTAACGATGGAATAAACTCCTGTAGTAACAATTTTTTCTGTTCTATGAGTTTCTGCTACTTTAAGCGTGGTCTGTTTGACACCCTTGATTCCGAACCAAGCACCTAATGAAACTAATAGAATTGAAATAGAAAGATTAAGCAAAGGAGTTGAGAAACCAACAAGAGAAATTAAGTTTGTTATATTCTGAAAAAAAGGAAGAACAAATCTTGGCTGAGGTGAAATCCAGATTCCCATCCAAAAAAGAAAGAAACCCCATCCTGAAATGAGACCTAAAATCTTCCCAATTTCAGTTCCTTTCTTTCTTCCATATCTAATTTGAAGTTTCAAGTGTTCAACTGACAAAAAATGAACGGGCACTACCGTAATAAGACCGAATATACAAATGAAAAACCAAAAAGCCATTTCACAACAATCAATTTTTTTAACAACATATCGATATAAATTCTTCCATAAAACCTGGAGAGACGTCGCCTTTTTCTTTCCCCAAAAATCTCCCAATATTAGGTTAAATTTAGACTAGAAATACGAATTTATCTTTTTATTCATTAAATGTATTTTAGGTTCTCTAAAAGTCATCTAGATTTAGATTTTAAGTGGGCTTTGGCGTTTTTTTCCCGTTCCAGTCGGAATTGGCTGTCATAGGAGGTGATCCGGCCGCAGGTTCCCCTACGGCCACCTTGTTACGACTTCTCCCTCCTTGCGGAACTCAGATTCGACGCAGCCAAGAAGACCACGCCTCATCCAAACCCCACTCGGATGGAGCGACGGGCGGTGTGTGCAAGGAGCGGGGACGTATTCACCGCGCGTTGATGACGCGCGATTACTAGGCATTCCATTTTCACGAAGGCGGGTTCCAGCCTTCGATCCAAACTGAGACAGGGTTTAGAGATTGCCTTCCTTTTCCAAGGTCGGAACCCATTGTACCTGCCATTGCAGCTCGCGTGTAGCCCGGGGGATTCGGGGCATACTGACCTGCCGTAGCCCGCTCCTTCCTCCGTCTTGTCGACGGCAGTCCCTCTAGAGTGCCCCTTGGAAAACTTCCTCAGTAGCAACTAGAAGCGCGGGTCTCGATCGTTGCCTGACTTAACAGGACACCTCACGGCACGAACTGGCGACGGCCATGCACCTCCTCTCAGCTTGTCAAGCAAGACCTTCAATCTGGCTATCATACTGCTGTCGCCCCCGGTAAGGTTCCCGGCGTTGACTCCAATTGAACCGCAAGCTTCACGCCTTGTGGTGCTCCCCCGCCAATTCCTTTAAGTTTCAGCCTTGCGGCCGTACTCCCCAGGCGGCGGGCTTAATGGCTTCCCTGCGGCACTGAAATGGCACGTAGCCATCCCAACACCTAGCCCGCATCGTTTACGGCTGGGACTACCCGGGTATCTAATCCGGTTCGCTCCCCCAGCTTTCGTCCCTCACCGTCGAGCGCGTTCTAGTCGACAGCCTTCGCCACTGGTGGTCCTCCCGGGATTATAGGATTTCACCCCTACCCCAGAAGTACCGTCGACCTCTCCCGCCTCCTAGCCTAGTAGTATCTCCCGCGATTCAACGATTAGGTCGCTGAGTTTAACAGGAGACTTGCTAAGCCGGCTACGGACGCTTTAAGCCCAATAATCATCCCTACCACTCGGAGAGCTGGTATTACCGCGGCGGCTGACACCAGTCTTGCCCTCTCCTTATTCCCCTGGCTAGTTATACCAAAGAAAAGCCATCCTCAGCGGATGGCACTCGGGGTAGCCCCGTCACACTTTCGTGCATTGCGGAGTTTTCGCGACTGCTGCGCCCCGTAGGGCCTGGGTCCTTGTCTCAGTACCCATCTCCGGGCTACCGCTCTCACGGCCCGTACCG
>JBHORG010000014.1:0-32502 GCA_042565955.1 Thermoproteota archaeon
CTACTCTTCTTAAGCTTCTGGGAGTAAATGATTTTAGACCGGTCATAGAAGCGAAGCTTACCAGGAGGGTTGCAGGGGCTTTGGGGCGAAGAGTCTTCTTGCGGGTTCGAGTGTTTGAAAGAAATGGGAGCTTTTTTGGAGAGCCTGTGAGGGTCACTGGCTCTGGCGTGCTTTCAACAATGACTAAGGCGAACGGGTACGTGATTATTCCAGAGAATCGTGAAGGGATTGAAGAAGATGAATCCGTTAATGTGCATCTTTTTTCTAGCATAGGAGGGGAGTAGATGTTTCGAAAACTTCTTTCTTTTGATGAAGCAAAGCAGCTGTTCAAACAAGCTTTTTCAGCAAAACCTGTTGGGGTGGAAACTGTCTCAATTTTAAAGGCCCATAACCGCGTGTTAGCTCAAGATGTTAGTGCACCATTTAATACGCCCCCATTCACGCGTTCGACCGTTGATGGTTACGCGGTAAAAGCTGTTGACACTTTCGGGGCTGATGAAAACAAACCTGTCAGACTCAAATTGGGGGGGTATGTGGCAATAGGAGAATCTCCAACCGTGATTGTGAAAAATGGTTTAGTTGCGGAGATTGTCACGGGCGCGCCCCTACCTGAAGGTGCTGACTCCGTGGTCATGATTGAATACACAACTAAGCAAAATGGCAATGTTTTCGTGTATCGTCCAGTTTCGATAGGTGAGAACCAGATGACTGCCGGCTCGGACATATGTAAAGACGAAACGGTTCTAAAAGAAGGCCGATTTCTGGCTTCCCGTGAAATTGGGGTTTTGGCTGCCATCGGAATGACGCAAGTTACTGTTTACAAGCGCCCTAGAGTGGCTGTGTTGTCCACAGGCGGGGAAGTTGTAGCGCCGGGAGAACCCCTTTTACCTGGAAAAATCTACGATATAAACGCTCATAGTCTAAGTGCAGCGGTTCTAGAAACTGGATGTGAACCGATTAACTTGGGAATCATCCCTGATAAGAAGGACAAATTGACAAATGCTCTTAAGGATGCTTTAGGTTTAGCAGATGCGATAATAACTTCTGGTGGAGTTTCAGTTGGTCCAAAGGACTTTACGCCCAAAGTTGTAGATAGTTTAGGAAAGCCAGGTGTGATTATATCTGGAGTAGCTGTCAAACCTGGAAAACCAATAACTATTGCAATCGTTAACGGAAAACCTGTTTTCTCTCTACCAGGTAACCCAACTTCGTCCCTTTTTATGTTTAACGTGTTCGTTCGACCCATACTCACCAAACTTGCTGGCAGACCAAAAGAAGACATTCCCAAGATTAAGGCCGTGACTACCCAGAAGATGTTTCCGGCACGGGGACGCAGAACATATATTATGGTAAACGTGGCCTACGACAAAACTGGAAAGCCGCTTGTCAGTCCGGTTTCCACTGGTTTGTCGGGTGCGATAACCACTTTGGCGAAGGCTGACGGTTTTGTTGAAATCTCAGAGAAACAGCAATTTATAGTAGCGGGAACAGAAATAGATGTGTATCTATTTAGAAAGTAAGAAAATTAGAGAGTTTGAGGGTTTAATCAAACTTTTCTCTTTTTGCCAATAGGTAGATTGACACTATCAGCAGTATGATCATGTAGACTATAAGAACTATGTGAAAAAAAATTGCGCCTCCAAATGTTTGGAGGGTAATTGAGTTGGAGAGTGTTGTTGCTCCAAACGTTATTCCTGTAGCTAAGAGTCCGACTACAAGAGGCAGAGCCCATTTCTTCATCTTGAAGATGCTGTAGGCTGTGATTAAACTTAGAATCCCCAGAATTGGGATGTGCGCAGGTGCAGTGAAGTTTTCAATTGCAAAGTACCCAATTTCCACAATTCCGATTGCGATATAAAAAATTGAGAATATTAACATGGTTGGGTTTCTAATCTTGGTGCTCTTTTCTGAAGTCATATCGCATTCCTTGCCTACCGCTATAATACGATTGATAATAAATTAGTTTCTCAATAATTGCCTAAATTGGGAGCGTTTATTCTGGGCAGATGAAGTTTTTCAATAAATGAGATGTTTGCTCATGATGGGAAAGATAGATTCTTTGTAATAATTTTGTTTTCATAAGTATTATTTCCTAATGTCCTAATCTGGTTTCGATTAAAATGAATCCAAAAAAAATGCTTTCGAAGGAGATTGCTTCCAAAGTCATAGGACACATTAACGAACAAACAGTTTCTGAAAAGGTTGATCAATTCTTCAAACATGGCAACACGTTTCTTCTATTAGAGTTAATAAGTCTAAGAAATGAAGTAAAAAGCCTAAGAGAAGAAATTAAACAACAAAAAGGAAACAAAAAACAAACTCTTAGGGAACTACTCGTTCGATGAGACGATTTAAAGCAAGTGGTACTCTGTGTTTTGGTGGTTCGGGAAAACACTCTAGAGCAATAATCCTAAATTCTTCTTTTCATTAATGTTAGCTTTATTGGGTAAATGTATGTTTTCTAGGAGTGACCGCATATGAGTTATTGCGACCTTTTTGTGTCCCCATCTCCCTTCTTCATGGGCAGTCAACGAAGCTTTAAAGAGGCCATATACGTAGTTTTGGGGGTTCCTTTTGATATAACCAGTTCTTATCGCTCTGGGGCAAGATTCGCGCCCTTAGCTATCAGAGATGCTTCACTCAATATTGAAGGCTATAGCCTCAGAACTGGTATTGATGTTGAGGACCTGAAAATCCATGATTTAGGGGACTTACATGTTGCCGCAGATGTTGAGTTGACTTTGGGGCGTTTAACTTTGGTTGCACAAGATCTTTTTGAAGCTGATAAAGTTCCTGTGTTTATTGGTGGAGAGCACACGATTACTTTGGGCGCTATGCGAAGTCTCGACGAAAATGTTGCTGTTGTAAGTTTTGATGCTCATTTAGATTTACGTGACGATTATCTGGGTCTTTCTGTGTCGCATACAACGTTTATGCGGAGAATCAAAGAAGATGTTAAGCCCTCCAAAATTTTGGAGATTGGAACCCGCGCAGTATCCAAGAAAGAGCTTGAATTCGCGAAAGAATCTGGAATCAATTACTTAACCGCCCATCAATTAAGAAAAAATGGTGTAAAAAAAACTGTTGAAACTATCAAGGGTATCCTTGATGAATACAAAAAAGTTTACGTTACGATTGACATGGATGTTTTAGATCCTGCTTTTGTGCCTGCAGTTCCAAACCCAGAACCTGAAGGATTGGACACGTCAATGCTTCTTGATCTTCTAGAGGTGGTTTGTGACAATCGGGTGGTTGGCTTCGATCTGGTTGAGGTAGCTCCTCACTATGACCAAGGTGTAACAGCCATTCAAGCGGCAAGAATCATTTTTGAAGTGTTAGGTTTTCTGGAACAGGCCAAAAAGTACTAGTCTGTGTCGTTCTGGACGCTGGTTTATGCGGTTTCTTTCTTTAGTTTTGCTACGAAAAAGCCGTTGCATTCGTGAATGTGTGGATAAAGCCTCTGGCATTTGGTTAATCCTCTGAGTCCGGGCAACCCTATTCTAGGTTTTGATGACACTAGTTTGAATTCTGAGTGCATTTTTAGGAAGTTTTCGATAATCATTTCATCTTCCTCTAATGTTATGCTACATGTGGAGTAGACCAGAAAGCCATCATGTTTAACGTATTCTGTGCATTGTTCTATCATTTCCGCCTGAATCTTTGACATGCCTAGCATCGACCTTTTTGTGAGTCTCCATTTCGCATCTGGGGTCTTCCCAAAGGTTCCTGTGCTCGTGCATGGTGGATCCAAAATCACCAAATCCGCGGAAACTTTCAATGGCAAACTATTCCTTGCATCGGAAACTATTGGTTGCACTATTTTTGTGCCCATTCTCTCTGTTTCTCTTTTCCATACACGTAGTCTACGTTTTGAGTAATCAACAGAAACAATTTTTCCCTTGTTTTTCATAAGTTGTGCTAAGTAGGTTGTTTTTGATCCCGGGGCTGCACATATGTCAAGTACTATGGTGTCCGGTTTGGGATCTGCGATTTCTGCTGCTAGGCAACTGGCTTTGTCTTGAATATAAAAGAGTCCTTGACGGAAGCTTTCGGTTCTCGTAAGGGGCTTTCTTGTTTCAAGTAGCTTGTACGTGTGCTTGAGTTTCGGAACCTTTTCCAGAATTACCTTCTCGTTTTCGATGCTTTTGAGTAGAGTTTCTTCTGGAGCGTTTAATGTGTTTAGTCGCAAGTAAACCGGTGGAATATCTACAGATTTTTCTAAGAACTTTAGTGCGTCTCCTCGTCCAAGGAGTTTGAAACAGTATTTTACAAACCAAGTGGGGTGAAATGTTTCCAGACCTACTTTCTTTGTATCTTCTAGTCTGGTTAGAGAATATTCAAGGTTGATGCCCAGTATTTCGCCAAGAACCTTTTCAACATCTTTTAGGTTCCACCAACCCAAGATTGAGCGCCCCATTTGCGCTATTCTTGAGGCTTTGCCCAGGTTTCCTTGAACCAATTTTGTTTCATAG
Organism: Thermoproteota archaeon; assembly: GCA_042565955.1. GTDB lineage: Archaea > Thermoproteota > Bathyarchaeia > Bathyarchaeales > Bathyarchaeaceae > Bathyarchaeum. The sequence continues at coordinate 4,473 of JBHORG010000014.1, forward strand.
AAGTATAAACGAAGGAAAGCCATCGTATCCAGTTTGAGGTCTATTAGCGACCGCGGCGCTAGAAGCGAATTTAACATGAAGTCTATATAATTCCTTTTTCTGAGAGTTTCGGATACTAACCTATGGGCTAATCCGATGACTTTGGGGTCTTTTATTCTCAGTTCTTTTGCAGCTTTTGTTAAAGCTAAACGCTCACCTAGTCGCTTTAGTTCAATATAACTCAATGTTTTTATGGCGAGCGTCCAAGCTTCCCTTAACATATTAACTTGCCTTTAGAAGTCTTAACTAGGCACCTATTAAAGGCTTAATCAGAGTGTTAAATATTGAAAAGAATCCTTGAATATTGTCATTTCAAGTGCTGTGATGTAGTATGAAGTTACAAGATAGGTCTCAGGGCGTCGTTCTGGATGTATATGTTAAGCCTAGCTCGAAAGAATTTCGGCTAGAACTTGATGAAGATGAACTGGTTGTTTTGTGTCACGAAGCTCCATTAAAAGGAAAAGTCAACAAAGAATTACTGAAAAGGTTTTCTCGGCTTTTTAGTTGTAAAGTTGATTTAGTTTCAGGGTCTACATCTAGACAAAAAAAGTTTCTGATCCACGACATGGAAGCTAAGGAAGTTAATAGAATTTTGGTTTCTGTCTCGAAGAGTCGATAGCTTGGTTTTTGGTGCTTGTGCAGTAATCTATTTAAAGCTAAAATGAACGCTTCTTTTAATGGTTTGATGCTACGCTTAGCATAAACCAGCCAGTTCAAGTCTCACTTTGGGGGTGAGGAAGATAGCTAAACATGAACAATCAGTTACCGGAGAGCTTTCAGAAAAAGAGTTGGAATATTATTCAAGACAGATTGTTATGGCTGAACTTGGCTACAATGCCCAGTTGAAACTAAAAAACTCAAAAGCTTGCTTACTGGGTGTTGGCGGTTTAGGTTCACCCGCTGCGATGCAGCTGGCGGCTATGGGAGTTGGACATCTACGAATTGTTGACCGAGATGTTGTAGAATTGACTAATTTGCATCGTCAACACCTCTATGGTATTGATGATGTGGGGTATCCGAAGGTTGAAGCCGCCACTAAAAGGCTGCAGAGATTAAATCCTTATGTTGAAATTGAGCCTCTTGTGCTCTCAGTAAACGAAACCAATGCAGAAGACATTGTTCGGGGTATGGATGTTGTGGTTGACGGCCTAGATAGCATGATTGCTCGCTACGCCATAAATAGAGCTTGTATAAAACTTGGTGTACCTTATGTTTTTGGAGCTGCAATAGCAACTACAGGGAACTTGTCCACAATAGTTGCGGGAGAATCAGCGTGTCTTGAGTGCTTCTATGGTAATCTTGATGATAAAAAGTTGCCTAAATGTGGGGTCGTTGGGGTTCACCCATCTGTTGTGAATGTAATTGCAAGCCTAGAAGTCAGTGAGGCGATTAGAATACTTACAGGAAAACGGCCGCGTTTAATTAACAAGCTTCTTCACTTTGACTTAGATGAGATGGAATTCAACGAGATTAGCCTCTCAAAGGTTGACTCTTGTCCGGTCTGTGGGCAACCTCAGTCGGATTCTCCTGGGCAACTTGAACATGAGTTGGTAGAGGAGATTTGTGGAAGAAATGGAAAGAGGGCTTTTGTTATTGTTCCTGAAGAGTGTTTGGATGTTGATTTTGTAGGTTTGAAGAGCTACTTAGCTAAGAAGGGCTTTACAATCAAAGTTGAGGGTAAACTTGGGTTAACCGTTAATCTTCATAATATTAAAGCGAGTGTTCTCAAAAGTGGAATCGTTATTCTTGAAGGCATTAAAGAAAAGGAGCAGGCTCTTAAGTTCTTTCTTGACATAACAGACAATCAGTTTAGTGACAAAAATTCATGTTGTGTTAGCAGAAGCTAGCAGCAAAAGGATAATCGTAGCAAATCAATCATTTGATTTCTCCATTTTTCAGTAAGTAAATTGTTTTCAAAAATACATCAAAATAGGGATCTTAATATGTGCTGGTAAAGGGATGCTGACTAGGTCTAGGGTGTGAAAAATGAGTAGACTAGTCTTATTCCTGCTAGTATGGCGACAATAAAAAGAATTGACCGAATCGCTTTTCCGTTTACACGTTTAGCAAGTAGGCAACCAACTTGGGCTCCAATTACAGTGCCAATTGTAATTGGAATAGCATACTCAAGAAGAAGGTTGCTTAGAAGACCATGTGTAACTACGCCTACACCGTTAGTGATCGCCATTGCAAACTCAGAGGTTGCAACAGCAATGTGTGTAGGAACACCCAACAATATCATCGATGTAACGTCGGTAATTCCGCCGCCTAAACCAGCCAAGCCAGTTACAATTCCACCAACAAAACTACTGACCATAGCCAAGGAGCGGCTTCTAAGAACATATTTAACGGATTTACCTTTATGGTCGACTCCATTTCTGGTCCATTTCCCATGGTTTGTTTCTAAGCCGTTTTCAGAGCAGCTCTTTTTTCTCTTGTTGCGTATCATTATGGCGGCGATGAAGATTATGAAGACTCCGCAGATGCCTGCTAGAATGTTAAGGGGCAATAATGTAGTGATATATGCTCCCAAGATAATACCGGGAACATCCAGTACATCATATAATAGTCCAAGCTTGTAGTCGATTTGTTTGTGCCTGATATAACCAAAAGTGGCAGAAACTGTTGTACCAAGGATTGCCACTAAACTAATTGCTATAGCATTATTGACAGGTACCTGAAAAAGCACGATAAGTGCGGGAACTATGATAACACCGCCTCCTAAACCAACCATCGAAGCGGGCACACCAACGACGAAGCCTAAAAATAGAACTAAAATGGCTTCAATGATATTCATCGGCAATCTAGCGGAGAAACAAGATAACTTAATTTAAGGTTTTCTAAAAAAGTGCACTTATTAAAATGGTGCGGGGAGTGGGATTCGAACCCACGAACCCCTACGGGACAGGCTCCTGAAGCCTGCGCCTTTGACCTGGCTCGGCGACCCCCGCTCCTTTGTTTCAAAAAATCAAATCTTCCTTAAGTGTCTTTTCGCTTGCATCTGAATTTAAAAATCCAAATGAGAACTCTATTATCAGAAAGCAGGGACAAGCATGAAAAACATGATAGAATGGCCAAAGATACTAAATGAATGTGCACAAAACATGAAAAAAGAAGCCCTCAAGTATTATGGTTCACCAGAAGCCGCAATCGGTTTTGGTATTGGAGCGGGCGGAGATACATCAAAAAGAATCGATTTAGCAGCCGAAAAAGCGCTCATAGACTGCTTAAACACACATGAAGTATCATGTACTCTTGTAAGCGAAGAGGCAGGAATAAAAAAGATTGGAAAGGAATCCTCAGAATATTACGTTACAACAGACCCAGTTGATGGTACAACCAACGCTATCCGCGGATTACCGTTTAGCGCTAATGTAATTGCAGTTTCAAAAGGACCATGGTTAAGAGATGTGGAAACAGCAGTTGTATCCGATATCTTTCACGACGTAACATACTCGGCGCAAAAGAATGGCGGAGCATTCAAGAATGGAAAAAGAATCGAGCCCTCAAAAATAGTTAAGATTAAAGAAGCTGTGATTGGCATTGACTTGAACACAATCAGAATAGAAGAGCTTGTACCCAAACTACAGGATTTGTTCAAAGTTGGAAAACATTTTCGACATTTTGGAGCAAACGCTCAAGAAATCTGCTATGTCGCAGACGGTTCAACCGATGCATTCATTGACATACGAGGAAAACTGCGAGTAACAGACATGGTTGCATCCTATCTTATACTCCGAGAAGCTGGAGGAATCATACTCACACCAAAAGGAGACGAACTTAACGTTCCCTTAGCAGCTACCCAACGACTGTCCTTCATCGCAGCTTCAAACAAGCCATTGTATGATGAAATCAAAGCGACGCTTACAGCATAAAAGAAAGGCTTCTAGGGACAGTTTTTAACAAACAAAAACAAACTATCTTCTGTGATAGCTTGACGCAGATAAAGCCTATACAACCATATCCAGCCATTCTCCTACAAGAAAACAAAAACAGAGCATTAGTTGTCTCTGATATTCATATAGGCTGGGAAAGACTCCTAAGCCAAAAAGGAGTACATATTCCATCCCAAACCCTAAAAATCAAAAATATGCTGCTTAGACTAATCAAAGAAACAAAACCAAATCAACTAATAGTATTAGGAGACATAAAAGACGCCATAATCAGTACATCAATGGAAGAAAGGAAAGACATTTCAGAATTCTTCGAAAAAATACAAGAAAAAGTTACAGATATCCAAGTAGTTTTAGGAAACCACGACGGAAATCTCAAACCAATCTTGCCCAAGTCAATCAACATTGTTTCCCCAACAGGTATAATCTTTGGCGACGTTGGATTATTCCATGGACATGCATGGCCAACCCCAGAACTTCTAGAGTGCAAAAGCCTAGTTACAGGTCACATTCACCCCACAGTAGCTATCCGCGATCCAATGGGTTTTAGGATGACAAAACAGGTGTTTATCAAAGCACCATGTAACGCCAAACAGCTAGCAAAATCGTTACTAAAACATTTAGGTGTCAAAACTGAAACTGATGTTTCTAGCGTTCTGTTTAAACGTTACAAAATAGAACTGAAGGTTTCACAGCTTTTTGTGATGCCTTCGTTTAACCAGTTTCTTGGAGGACGACCAATCAACGAAAGAAAAAAAGGCAAAAAGAAAACGGATGCGTTTATTGGTCCAATAATACGTTCAAACTGCTTAAACTTTGATGATGCAGAGGTTTATCTATTGGATGGAACGTTTCTGGGAACAGTTAAACATCTAAAAGCACTAAGCTAACACAAAAAATCTAAATTAGAAATTTAGTTCAGAAAAGTTTTAATGAATTCCTAGACATAATTTTCCTGAAGGTGAAAGAAATGTCAGGGGATGACATGCCTGAATGGTTCAAAAAACGAAGAAAACGCAACCCATTTTTTGGAAATTGGTTCTTCGGCGACATCGAAGACATGATGAAAGAAATGGAAGAAATGATGGAGCGAGAATTAAACCAATTTAAAACACGAGTACCAGAAGAACTAAAACGCGAACGCAAACTTCCTGACGGCTCAAGTGCACTAGAATGGGGCCCTTTCGTTTATGGCTACAGTATGACCATTGGACTAAATGGAAAACCGAAAATACGAGAATTCGGCAACGTTAAACCTTCAAGCGAAGCAGAAACCTGCGGCTTTACCCAACCTTGCCTTGATTTGAAGCAAGAAAGAGACCCCCTCGCGGACATCGTCAACACGAACGAAGACATAAAGGTCATTGTGGAGTTACCAGGGGTTGAAAAGGAAGACATTAAACTGTCTGGAACAGAAGCAAAATTAACGATTTCTGTTGAGGTACCTGAACGTAAATACTTTAAGGAAATTGAAATTCCAGAGAAAGTTGATCCCCAGAAAGCCAGAACATCATACAAAAACGGCGTATTGGAAGTTACATTACCCAAAATAGAAGATAAAAAAGAGTCCAATGGAGAAGAGATAAAAGTCGAATAGAACAAGTCCGCTGTTGAAACCTATTTGACTCTGAATTTTCACATTAAAATGTTCAAGGGATAAAAAACATTGAAAATACCAAAAGAGGTTAAAGTTCTTGAAAAGATTTGCGAGGAAGTAAAAATTAAGGGCGAAATAACAAATAACCACAACAAGCAACTCTCGGAGGCGCTTGGTTCACGGTTCATTAAAGCAAATGACGCTGTTAAGGAGAAGAGAGTTAAAAAATATGTTTTTAGTCCTAGCGGAAGGATTGTGTGGATAGTTGTTGGTAGAGAAAGAGAATACCAAATTATTCCAGCTGCGGATTTCTGTTCCTGTGACGATTTCTATTTTCGCGTAATGGATAGAGAGGCAAATATCTGTTATCATCTTATTGCACAAAAAATAGCGGAAGCATTGGAAGATTGCGACAAGATTGAGGAAGAAGATAGGCTCTACGAGTGCCTCATGGAAGAATGGAAAAAGGTCACAGCTTAAATATCTCACATTCAAATAGTAGACAAAGGAGAGGTTTAGGATGGCCGCAGATGGATACTTCGCGTGGATACTCGTCCTTTTAACAGGTTTAATTTTAATAGCATTGGTTCTAGGCTTCTTGTACATGGTTTACGGAAAAGAAGAAAACGAAAATGAAGAAGACTAGCCCACTTTATATTGTACCTTTCCTCTGAAGGATAATAAATAATATTAAATCAATAACAGTTCAAACGGCACAGCATGTAAACCGCCCAATAAGCAGACGATGTATTATCTATGCATCCAAAAAAAAGAAACCTAAAGCTGATTCAGTGAACCAAAATGGGTCTAGAAGAAATTATTAACCAAATTCTATCTTCACGTTCTGATATTAAACGTGAAGAAATTATGCAAATAATTGAAAATAAAAAGAGGGGGGCACGAAATTTTCTAACAGACGAAACCGCAGCAAGGATTACCGCATCAGAACTGGGGGTACAAGTAGTCAAGAAACCTCTTCGCTTCATAATTCAGATTCAGGACCTTGTTTCAGGATTAAACGATGCCACGGTGACTGGGCAGGTAGTCTCTGTTTATCCCCCTAAAATATTCAAGCGCAGGGACTGGACAGAAGGAAAACTTGCAAACATCATTATTTCAGACAAAAGCGGAACTTTAAGGGTGGTTCTATGGGACAAGAAAGTGGAATTGGTTGAGAGCGGAAAGATTCAGCAAGAGCAAATAATTAGGATTTCTCATGGATACGTGCGCCAAGGTCTGGATGGAAAACCAGAATTGCATTTAGGAGACAAAGGAAATATCAAAATTCTCACGGATGCAACCAAAAAACTGGCAGAAATAACGGGCACTGGCGGTCCAATAACCGTTAAAGGAACAGTTGCAACAACACCAGACATAAGAGAGATTACAACATCAAAAAAAGAAAAGATCGCAGTTGCTTCTTTCCAGTTAAGGGACACCACAGGAAAACTGATGGTTTCAGTTTGGAGAAACATTGTAGAAGATGTGAAGGACTTGAAGATTGGAACTAAAATTAAGATGAGAAACGTTTATGCGAAGAAGGGGTATGAAAAAAGGATAGAACTCTCTTCGCGTTACTCTACAGTAATAGAGGTTCTAGCGGAATCAGAAAAGTAGGTTCAGTCAGAAGACTCTTCATCAACTTCTTTGATAGCGTCTCCGATTATTTCTAGACTCGAGTCCACCAGTTCTCGAGTTATATTTAATGGCGGAACCAACCTAAGAGTCGAAACACCACAAGTTACGATTGCTACTCCACGTCTCCAACAGCGAAGCATCACTTCTCTAGCCTGATCAGGGCCAGCATTCTTTGTCTGCTTATCTTCCACAAACTCTACCCCAATCATCAGCCCCTTACCTCGAACATCTCCTACAATTTCTCGTTCTTCCATAACGTCTTGTAACCACTTCATGATATAGCTACCCTGTTTCTCAGCATTTTCAATAAGTTTCTCCTCATTGATCACATCGATCACAGATAGCGCCGCAGCAGAAGCTAATGGGTTTCCTCCAAAAGTGCTAGCGTGGGAACCAGCCCCCCAATCCATCAACCGAGCCCGAGCCACAGTTGCACTCAAAGGTAAGCCAGATGCAAGCGACTTTGCTGCACAAACAATGTCAGGCTCAATCTTCCAATGATCAATAGCAAACCACTTGCCCGTTCTACCAATACCTGATTGAACCTCATCAGCGATTAAGAGTAAACCATATTTATCCGCCAACTTCTTTAGCCGCTGGAAATAATCCGGAGGGGGAACCACATATCCACCTTCGCCCTGAATAGCTTCAAAAACAAATCCCGCAACCTCTTCTGGAGGTACGTATTTCTGAAGAACCTGTTCATCTATGAAGTCTATGCATTGGTAGTTACATTCTGGATAGGACAAACGAAAGGGACAACGGTAACAATATGGGTATGGTACATGGGTTATCCCTGGAAGCAACGGGAAGTAGTGTCTTCTTTGGATTGGCTTGCTTGCTGTAAGAGCCGTAGCACCACATGTTCTGCCATGAAAAGCACCGATAAATGCAATGAATTGGTGTTTACGGGTGTGCCACTTGGAAAGCTTGACTGCAGTCTCTAGAGCCTCTGCTCCACTGTTAGCAAAGTGGACTCGTTTCTGAAATTTTCCAGGAGTTATTTCAAAAAGTTTCTCCGCAAGATTCACGGTTTGCTGGTAATAAAAGTCGGTGTTACCGTAATGAAGAAACTTGTCGCATTGGCCTTTTATTGCTTTGACAACCTTGGGGTGGTTGTGACCCACGTTTAGGCATGCCAAACCAGAATTGAAGTCGATGTACTCGTTTCTGTCTACATCTTTTACGATACAGCCATGACCAGAATCTATTACAAGTGGATAATAGCGGGTGTAGGATTGGGAAATCACAACCGAGTCTCTTTTCACGAGTGCTCTAGCCTTTGGACCTGGAGGACGAACAATCATCTTCGGATAATCAGACAAATAATGCACCAACAACAATCCATTGAATGGTAGCATTTTTATAGATATCTGAGACGCCAAAAACGAGTTCCACTAACAATTATTAACATAATAATAGAGCTGGTTTGCAGAAAAATGAATTTTCAAGATAAAAGAGAAAACTAGGTCTCTCCATTAGTCGGTTTAGGTTTGACTTTAGCAACGATTATCTCGATAGTCGAGACATTTGATTTTTGGCCTCCTTCGACTCTAAGCAATTCTTCAGTGTTGATTTCAATGCTTTTTATTTCCAAGTTTTTAACAAAGCCACGACGAAGCAACTCGACCGTATCAACAGCTCTAGTGATTGCCCGTCCTCTTGCCTTAATTACCACCAATTGTTCGCCTCTGTTGAAAAAGGTTATACAAGCAGTAACATAGTTCATCACAGGCTTTTTGCCGATAAGAACAACATTATCTGTCCTGTCTGTATACTCCTCATGATTTGATGCATTACTGTTCAACACCAGTTACCTCGTCTACTTCCAAACAAATTTGTTATTGGATTAACTTTAGATTGCCGATATAGACTCTTATAGTTTTGCACATTGGATTCTCTAAAATTTTTTTTATGACGGTGGTGCTCGCAAGTCATAAGACTCTTTTAAACATAATATACCCATCAAATTATAAGGTTCAACAAAATGAAATAAATAATAAAAAGCAGACCTGAGCGTTTTCCCCTAAATATTTAAGAATGGCGGGAACTTGTATGTCATAATTTAACACTAGATACGTGATATGCTGTTTGGAGGAAGCTTGATGACTCTCAAAGAGTTTAGATGGCATGGGCGTGGTGGCCAAGGAGCTTGGACAGCAAGTGAACTTCTTGCGCGGGCTGCAATTCATGAAGGAAAATACATCCAATCATTTCCGGAGTTCGGTCCTGAAAGGATGGGAGCACCAGTTAAAGCGTATACACGCATCAGCGACGAACCAATAAGGCTCCATTGTGCAGTCTACAACCCAAATCTTGCGATAGTCATGGATCCAACCCTGTTGGCAACTGTTCCCGTCACAGAAGGTTTAGGAGAAAATGGAGTTCTCATAGTTAATACCCCTAAAACTCCAAAGACAATGAAAGAAGAACTGAAAATAGCAGAGGGAACTATTTGGACAGTTCCCGCTACAGATATAGCCATGAGGATTCTGGGAAGACTAATCACTAACACAGCAATGCTAGGAGTAGTCGCCCGAGCAACAGGGATAGTAAAAATGGAAAGCGTAGAAAAAGCAGTGAAAGACCGTTTTCCAGAGCCACTAGCAGAAAAGAACATGGGAGTAATAAGGGAAGCCTATAAGGAGGCAAAACCTGAATGAGTTCACAACCAAAAAGCTGGAAAGAAATTCCGTTAGGTGGCGCATGCTGGAAGTCAAGTATCGAATACAAAACTGGAGATTGGCGCTCATTCAAACCAATCTGGAACACTGAAAAGTGTACCCGTTGCATGTTCTGTCACATTTACTGCCCAGAAGGTGCAATAAAACATAACACCGAAACAAATGATATGGTATTTGATTTTGACTTCTGCAAAGGTTGCGGAATATGTGCCAACGAATGTCCAGTAACCGCAATCGAAATGGTTCAAGAAGGAAAGGAGTGATCAACAATGACTAAAGTTGAACAAAAAGTTGTACCTCTAAACGGAGATAATGCAGTTGCCTTCGCAGTTAAACAATGTGACGTGGATGTGGTAGCAGCATACCCAATTACGCCCCAGACCATAATTGTTGAAAAATTCAGTGAATACGTCGCCGACGGCGAAGTAGAGACGGCTTTTATCTGTGTAGAATCAGAACACACCGCCATGACATGCAGTATAACAGCAGCTGCAACAGGTGCAAGAGTATTTACAGCAACTGCATCAGCGGGGTTAGCCTTGATGCATGAAATGTTGGGGGTTGCTTCTGGCTGTAGAGTCCCTATTGTCATGTCAGTTGTGAACAGGGCATTATCAGCGCCGATCAACATTCATTGTGACCATTCAGATTCTATGGCTGAACGAGACATGGGATGGCTCCAAATATATGCAGAAAACAGCCAAGAAGCCTATGATTCGATAATTCAGGCATTCAAAATAGCTGAGAATTTGGATGTAACACTTCCAACGATGGTTGGCATAGACGGCTTCGTTTTAAGTCACACTTTAGAGAATGTAAGTATTCTTCCAACAGAAGCTGTGAAAAAATTTGTAGGAACACGTCAAGTTCCAAAAGTAATGAATCATGAAGGAAAGCTTGTTCCGTTTAAGCTTGACCCAGAAAACCCTTTGACAATTGGACCTTTAGACCTTCACGATTACTATTTTGAACATAAAAGGCAACAAGAAGAGGCGATGAGAAAAGCTCTTGACGTGATCCAGAAGGTTCATGACGAGTATACAAAACTGAGCGGTCGCAGCTATGGAAACGGTTTAGTTGAAGCATACAGGCTTGACGATGCAGAAATTGCCGCAGTATGTATAGGCTCAACAGCGGGCACAGTAAAAACTGTTGTAGATAAACTGCGGGAAAACGGAATCAAAGCTGGACTACTTAGAATAAGGGCTTTTCGACCATTACCAGTCAAAGACATCGTTAGCAACCTCTCTGGCAAGAAGGCAGTTGCAGTGATGGATAGAGCATGTAGTTTTGGTGGAAACGGAGGACCCTTGTTTCATGAAATCCGCCATGCGGTCTATGACTTACCAGACAGACCAAAACTCGTAAACCGAATTTATGGGTTAGGCGGAAGAGACATTCAACCATACATGATAGAAGGTATATACAAGGAACTACAGAAAATGGGAAAAACTGAGCAAATCGAAGAAACGGTTCAGTTTATTGGTTTAAGGGAATAATAGGATGAGGTGAAAAAATGTCAAAATGGAAATTCACAAGTAAAGAATTCGCTCAAACACCTGAAAAGTTTGCGTCTGGACACAGAGCATGCGCTGGATGTGGTCCAGCAATAGTTCTTCGCTTAGTAATGAAAGCGGCAAGAGGACCAATTATTGCCACAAACGCTACGGGTTGTATGGAGGTAGTTTCAACAATTTATCCATATACGGCATGGAAGATACCATGGATACACACCGCATTCGAGACTGCGGCTGCTAACGCCTCTGGAATCGAGTCTGCACTTAAGATTCTAAGGAAAAAGGGGCGCATAAAAGATGAACATGTAGATGTTGTTGCGTTTGCAGGAGATGGCGGAACCTTTGACATAGGTTTCCAAGCATTGTCTGGCGCAGTTGAGAGAGGACACGACTTCCTTTTTGTGCTCTACGACAATGAAGCATATATGAATACGGGGATACAAAGAAGCGGAGGCACCCCACATGGAGCATGGACAACAACCTCGCCGGCAGGAAAAGTAATCCCAGGAAAAACTGAATACAAAAAGCCAATAGCAAACATAATGGTAGCCCACGAAATGCCTTATGTTGCCACAGCCAACATAGCATACTGGAAAGACCTAGTAGTAAAAGCCAGAAAAGGAATGGAAGTAAATGGACCAGCCTTTTTACACACATTTGCTCCATGCCCAAGAGGCTGGAGAAGTGAAACAGAAAAAACCGTTGAAATCGCTCGCTTGGCAGTTGAAACGTGCGTTTTCCCACTATGGGAAGCCGAATACAGCGAATACAAACTCTCACCACAAAGCAAAGCGATAGCGCTAAAGCCAGAGAGAAAGAAGCCAGTAGAAACATATTTGAAGCCACAACGAAGATTCAGGCACGTATTCAAACCTGAAAACAAACATGTTTTAGAAGAGATTCAAAACGAAGTTGACCGCCGCTGGCAAAAACTACTAAAAGCCTGCAGCATGGCATAATCCAAACAGATTAAAAAGGCGACTGAAATATCGCCTTCACTTTTATTGAAAAAAATTTATTTTACCAGATTTTATCCACCGGGGGTTCCGTGAAACGGAACATTTTCCCATAATACATCCCACCAGTCAGCATCTGTTATGGTTTCGCCTCTAACTAGAATGTCTAGGACTTTCTTTAGGAGAGAGTGATGCCTAACCTCATCAGATAGTATTGTGTTTAGAAGAAGCTTTACTTTCTTTTTCTGAATAGAAGGAATTAGTACACGGAGTTTCTTTATTATTTCTGCTTCTAGCTGTATGTGTTTCGCTACAAGTTTTCTTTGTTTGTTAAGGTTGTCTTCAGTCAAGGCTTGAGGAATACTAGACAACAAGTTAATAGCAGAAGAGTACATTTCAGCGTGTTTTGTAGAATCTAAAGAAATTCCTTTTAAGACCCCCTTGACTGCTGGATTATTAATCTCACCTAATCCCTCAGCCACTGAATCAACAATTATTTTTTCGACTTCGATTTGACTCCTGAAAAGAGCAACTAGCTCATCATCTGACCTCAAAACATAACCCCAATATGAGAAAGAGAAACTAAAAGAATAAGGTTTTCGGAAATTTTAATACCTTAATCTTAAAGAAGAAAAAGCAGAAGTCCAGTTAGAAGGACTGCAACCGCGGGGAAGAGGATTACGGCGACCCGTTTAACGCATTCTGTTGTTTCGTCGGCCAATACGGTTAACTCTGTTATTTGCTTCTCTCCAATAACTTTTACATCAGATATTACTTCAGTGCGCCACGACACCTCCGCAGTTTCGAGGTTACCTAAAGCAAGAGTAACCGCCTGTTTAATGTAACTGACGAGTTTTGAATGATCGATTACTTCACCCAACAAATTGTAGCCCCGAGCGCTACGGATCATACCACACACCGAATGAGTGTCAGTTGTGAGAACCTCCCCATCATCTATCCCCAACTCTTTTATTGAGGAGAGAATTTTTCCTCTTAAACCAGACACCATGTTGTTTCCATCGATAGTCACATAAGCTGTCTTCTGCTGATTGACCTCTGTTACAATCACGCTTATGCCTCCAGGACCCATACCATCCTGAACAGTGAACTCTTGAGGCAAAACTATTGATGCGCCCACCTTGAAAGATGAATTCTTGCTTTTCAGTGCTTCCTCTATACAATCTACTGAGGCCTCGCTAAAGGATGTTATAGCAGTCTCAAGATCAAATTGACCACCCATACTGTTATGGGCATCAATCGCAAGGGCAGAAAGCCCTCTTTTGGCAGCTTCGCAAACAATGAAGGAATCTAGTTCTGGAGGAAGGTCTTCCATAGTTTTCGGAGCGGTAGTTAACGTAATAAAAGCGCAATCCCCAAATATCTGGCAACTAGCTTTTGCATCACCGTTTTCGGTTCGAACCATCGGGGTGGCTTTTGAGTTACTGAACGATGAACTCACGAAACCAACTATACTCTCTACAACTCTTTGATTCTGAGGCTGGGAGGCAACATCTAATTCGTGACCAACTAAACCGTGAGGAACAGAGACAACGCAACCAAACTTTTCTTGAATAGCAGTTTGAATCATAGAAGGAAGAAGGCTACTTCCAAGATTCTTGAATGGTCCAGGATGTAGGGCTGGAACAACAATTGTTGCCTTTAGTTTTTCACCAGCTCTGAAAATTAGCAAAAAAACTTTGATATCTTGAATGTTCCCAAGTTTCTCAAAGAAAGTCTCCAAGGGTGCAATAATGTCTTCTGTCCAATTGGCTAAAAACGCTTTGAAGAGAACTGAAGAGGCAATTCCGAGGCTTCCTGTACCTACACGATCCATGAAGTATTTGAAAATAAACACGGTCACAAGAGCAGTTGAAATAGAAACTGAAGCAAACAACAGAAGTTGCGTCTCAAGAGTATATCCAAGTGTAGACCCCATAAAAAGGATAGGTAGCAATACTAGGATAGGTTGTAGGAACGAAGAGAATAGGGTACCTCCTGACCCTGCAAATGAGATAATTGATAAAACCAACAGTCGAAGTATCAGGGTACCACTAAAGCCTAAGAAGAAGAATCTTATCCAAAGACCTGGAACTCCTAGAAGTGTACTTAGTAAGCCCCCAAGAAGAAGCACTCCAAACCAGATTATGGAAGAAAAGAAGGAGAGGGCTGAGCAGCGTCTCAAATTGAAAATAAGGTCATGACGCATTGAAGTATGGCTGACGATAAAATCTGATAACAATGTTAAAAAGAAAAAAAGTCCTCCAAAGACTAGACCAACAACAAAGTTTTCGATGGACAAATTCAAGGACAGGACCGACAGGAGTCCACCGTGCAGCGACAGGGCTCCAAGATAAACAGTGATCCTCTTTTGAGAAGGAACCCCAAAGAGTTTAGAATATCGCTTCACTACCTTGTCAATGTATTTGTTCGTTGAATTGTCGGTCAACACGAAGCCTCTGTAATATCTTTTGGGAATACTGTCAAAAACATTAATGTTATATCTTTGTCTCCTCAGGCATACTTAAATCTGCTCCGAAAAAAGGTAGCAGAGAACCGTTTTTACATTAATGGGATTGTTTTAAGAAGGGCTTATTGACACTTTTATGTAAATAAATTGACAAACTGGACACCCTTATCAAAGGCAAGACCCCAGAAAGTATGTTTAAAATCATAATTTTGGGGTGTAAAAGCTTTTATGCTGAATTCGATGTAAATTGAAAGGCTATGTCAAAAGCGGGACCCCCTCCACCTTCAGTATTCCAGATTCTGGAGCGGCATGTTGGACGAAAAATGATTGCAATTTTGGACCCTTCTTACGGATTTGAAGGGGTGTTAGCCGCTATAACTAGAGAACCTTCAGGAATCTGGCTTTCTGATGCTGAAGTTATTACATTACGGTCTACGATAGCTCAGCCTGTTCCACAAATTGTAAGTCGAGAAGATAGAAGCGAAGTTTTCATTAACTTAAGTTCGGTTCAAAGAATCGAAGTCTTACATGAAAAATAGAATATTTATACGACAAAGATAGTTGCCAAAAGACTGCTGGCTATAAGGGCTATTGCTAAGATAACAGCTATTTCAGGTTTTACTTTTAGTCCTCTAGTGTCCTCTTCAAAAAATCTTAGGAGTCCAGCTCCTTGAGCGGGCATGCGTGCTCCGTCTCGCTTTTTTTTCTTTCGGACACCCATGGTGAATCAGTTCATACAATTTCATGAGAAGTTAATTAAAGTTACGCATCTAAATTCGGAAATTTTTACTGAGTTTCTGTTTTGTGATTTGTTGGATTGTTCTTGTTCCTTTTTTAACGTAAAGGCGCAAAATAGTCTTTAACGCATATATTTATACTCAGAAGGTTTAAATATATCTCCATAGTCTATCAATGCTCCTTGGAGAGTCGAAAAATGAGGGATAATTTTTGGCATATTCAAAAACAACTCGCCAACCTGTCTGTCTACTAGACAACTAAAGATTAATAAAATATCCTTTAAGCAATCGCCTTTAGAAATCTTCTCAAAACTCCATAACCATTACGAAAACGCCTACATTCTCGAGTCAATTGAAGGCCCAAAGAAACTGTCACAGTATTCATTTATAGGATTTAATCCAGAATTAACAATCACAATAAAGAACGGCGAAGCTATTATCCACAACCAAAGAACTAACGAAAAAGAGAAAGAAAAAGTAGAAGAGCCATTATCGGTAATCACGAAGATCCTCAGAAATCGAGCTGGATTTAAAGAACAAAGATTTGTTGGCGGAGCTGTATGCTACATCGGTTACGATGCAGTCCGTTACTGGGAAAAACTTCCACAGAAAGCGATTGATGACCAGCAATTTCCTGATGTTAAAGTTGGAATATTTGATGATGGAATCATCTATGACCACAGAAAGAAGAAAGCATTCTATTATTACTTAAACCAAAATAGGTTAGAGGAAATCAATAAACGACTACAAGAAACAGACAACAACGAAGCTTTATCCGCTAAGCAATTGAAAATCAACATCTCTAAGGATCAATTTGAAAGAGCAGTAAAGACGGCTAAAGATTATGTAACCGCAGGAGACGTTTTTCAAGTTGTTCTCTCCAAACGTTACGATTTTCAAATCAAAGGCAACCTAATTGGCTTTTACCGCAACCTTAGAAAAATCAACCCTTCACCTTACATGTACTTTCTGAAGTTTGGTGCGCACCAGATAGTGGGATCAAGCCCCGAAATGCTTGTAAGAGTTGAAAACAGGACAGTTGAAACTTTTCCGATAGCAGGCACAAGACCCCATGTAAAAAACCCAGAAGAAAACAAACGCCTAACAAAAGAGCTGCTGGCAGACCCAAAAGAACGCGCCGAACATGTGATGTTGGTGGACCTTGGAAGAAATGATATTGGAAAAGTTTCAAAGTTTGGAAGCGTCTACCTTCCAGAATTCATGAAAGTTCACCAATTCAGCCATGTACAGCACATCGTTTCAAGAGTTGTCGGCGACCTCAGAAACGAATGTGACTCGTATGATGCGTTAAGATCTGTTTTTCCAGCCGGCACAGTCTCAGGAGCCCCTAAGGTTAGAGCAATGGAGATAATCGAAGAACTTGAGCCGACAAAAAGAGGACCATACGCTGGTGCCGTAGGCTACTTCTCATATAATGGAAACGCAGATTTCGCCATAACAATTAGAACTCTCGTTTCCAACGAAGACAAAGCCTACATACAAGTAGGAGCTGGCATAGTAGCGGATTCTGATCCAGAAAAAGAATGGTATGAAACAGAACATAAAGCCCGAGCATTAATCAAAGCATTAGAAGAATCAGGAAGGAAACCCAAGTGAAAGTACTGGTTATTGATAATTATGATTCGTTCGTCTACAACATCGTTCAGTACCTCGGAGAACTTGGAGGAGATCCGGTCGTCTATAGAAACGACCAACTAACATTACAGCAAGCTATAGAGCTAGACCCACAACGGATTGTCATATCTCCAGGTCCGGGAACACCCGAAAACCCACGCTATTTTGGAGTGTGTTCTGTAATATTACGCGAGATGAGTTGTAAAATTCCAACATTAGGAGTTTGCCTCGGAAATCAAGGGATAATTTCTGTTTTTGGCGGAAAAGTTGTGCGCGCAAATCGGCTGATGCATGGAAAAACGAGCAAAGTAAAGCATGATGAAAAAGGTTTGTTTACAGGAGTTAAAAATCCGTTTACTGCAACGCGCTATCATTCTCTTGTTGGAGAAAAGAACTCTATCCCTTCATGTATTGAGGTAACCGCGGAATCCACTGACGATAACGAAATTATGGGAGTTCGTCATAGAACATATCCAATTACAGGAGTTCAGTTCCATCCTGAATCTATACTATGTGAGGATGGAAAAAAAATTATTAAAAATTTTCTTGAAGGAAGGAACAAAAAATGATCAAGGAAAGTATACAAAAACTGGTAAATGGCTCTGACCTAACCTACGAAGCATCTATGACAGTTATGAAGGAGATCATGTCTGGCGATGCAACAAACGCCCAGATAGGTGCATTCTTGATTGCCTTAAGAACAAAGGGTGAAACATCAGAAGAAATCACAGGATTCACATCAGTCATGAAGAAATACTGCAATAGAATTCACCCAAATGTGAAGGGGCGACTTGTTGACACCTGTGGAACAGGAGGAGATAGGATTAAAACATTCAACATCAGCACCACGGCAGCTTTTGTTGTTGCTGGAGCAGATATTCCGGTGGCTAAGCATGGAAACAGGTCAGTTACCAGCAAATGCGGCAGCGCCGATGTTCTAGAGCGATTAGGTCTTAACCTTAACCTGGAACCTATAGCCGTAAAGGAGGCTATCGAGAAGATTAGCATAGGTTTCATGTTTGCTCCGGCATTTCATCCAGCCATGAAGTATGCTATTGGTCCAAGAAAAGAGTTGGGAATTAGAACTGTTTTTAATGTTCTAGGTCCTCTGACTAATCCGGCGGACGCCAATGCCCAACTGTTAGGAGTTTACGACCCCAAATTAACAGAGCCTCTGTCCTATGCTCTGAAAAATCTTGGCTGTGAAGAAGCGATGGTCGTCCACGGCTTAGATGGTTTAGATGAGGTATCCACAATTGGAAAGACTCGTATTTCGTGGTTAAGAAAGGGGGAAGTTACTACAAGGGAAATGGATCCAAAAGATTTTGGAGTCGAACAAGCCAAGTTAGAGGACATCAAGGGAACCACACCAATAAAAAGCGCTGAACTCACATTCAAAATTTTATATGGCCGCCTTGACGCAAATGACCCCAAGAGAGATATTGTTGTGGTCAACGGAGCTGCCGCTATTATAGTAGCAGGAAAGGCTGAAGATTTTGGTTACGGAATAGAGGCAGCAAAAGAATCAATTGATAGCGGTAGCGCATACAAGAGACTTAAGGAACTGGTTAAAT
The DNA here is from genome assembly GCA_042565955.1 of Thermoproteota archaeon. Taxonomy (GTDB): domain Archaea; phylum Thermoproteota; class Bathyarchaeia; order Bathyarchaeales; family Bathyarchaeaceae; genus Bathyarchaeum. The sequence goes on from JBHORG010000014.1 coordinate 23,210, forward strand.
TTTCTCACGGAGACCTTTCAAAGCTTGAACAATTGGAGATGGAATATGCCTGATTATCTTGATACCCTAGCACGAGATGCAAAAGAAACTGTTACTGCAGCATATTATGAGGTTGCAACTCAACTTAAGGCGCCTTCTATTAGCCTCAGAAAAGCAATAATCGAAAGCAAACGAAACTCTGTAATAACGGAGATTAAAGCCGCGTCACCCTCCAAAGGGATAATTAAAACCAGTTTTGATCCAGCAGAAGTTGCTAGAGCCATGGAAAATGGAGGTGCAATAGGAATATCAGTTCTGACAGAACCAAAACATTTCAGCGGTTCGCTCAGATACTTAACAAAAGTCAGAGAAACTGTGAATCTTCCAATCCTCATGAAAGACATAATCGTCAATCCAATACAACTTGAAGCAGCATCAAGAATCGGCGCCAACGTTGTTCTCCTGATAAAAGCCCTTTTCGAACGGGAATACTGCAAATGCAGCCTCGATGAGATGATCAAACAAGCACACTCAAGACATCTTGAGGTGCTGCTAGAAACCCACAACGAAAACGAGTTTCAGTCGGCCATAGAAACTGACGCTGATTTGATTGGAATTAACAATCGCGACCTACGAACGCTTAAGGTCAATCTTGAAATAACAAAGAAAATCCTGAATAAACAAAGAATAACCGAAAAGGTTGTTGTTAGCGAAAGCGGAGTAATCACCCCCGCAGACCTGTTGTTTCTTTTAGGATGCGGCGCCCAAGCTTTTTTAATTGGCTCATCAATCATGATGGCTGACAATATCGAAACAAAGGTTAAGGAGTTTGTTACAGCCCATTGAGAAGCGCCAGAGTGAAGATTTGCGGATTAACCCGAGAAGAAGACTTGACTGTTGCTGTAGCTGCAGGAGTAGACGCTGTTGGTTTTCTTGTGGGCGTTCCTTCGTCGCCTAGAAACTTGACCTTAGAAAGGGTTGAAATGTTAATTAGTCAGATGCCAATTTTTGTTGACAACGTAGTAGTTACAACGCCCAAGAGCGTCGAGTGGCTAGTTGAAGTCTGCAAGAGATTAAAGCCGACAGCCATTCAGATTCACGGAAAAGAGCAACTAGATTCTTCAGAAATCCGAAAAAAAATAAAAGATGTTCAACTAATCAAAACAGTCTATGTGGAAGACTCACTAAACAAAATACCCATAATAGAAGATTCTAAAATGTTTGATGCAATCCTGTTGGATTCCTTCAGAAAAGGACAATGTGGGGGAACCGGGAAAGTTCACGATTGGACGTTAAGCAAGCAAATCAAAGAAGCTGTTGCACCAGTTCCAATAATTTTAGCTGGAGGATTAAATCACGAGAACATCAAAGAAGCAATTCTCAAGGTCCAGCCTTACGCGGTTGACGTTGCTAGTGGTGTAGAACTCAGCCCTGGAGTTAAAGATCATGAGAAGGTTAGAATGTTTGTTGAAAATGCAAAGAAAATCAAAATACCAAATAATTGAAGGCGATAGAAAATGAAGAAAGGAAAATTTGGAGAGTATGGCGGGCAGTTTGTTAATGAGATACTAATGCCGATTCTAATTGATCTGGAAGAAGCTTTTGAGAAATATTATCCGACAGCTGAATTTCAAGAAAAACTCAATGGATTACTGAAAGATTACGCTGGAAGGCCAACTTCTCTCTATTACGCGAAGAATTTCAGCAAAGTTGTCGGATGCAAGGTTTACCTTAAAAGAGAAGATCTAGTATGTGGAGGCTCACACAAACTCAACAACGCTCTAGGGCAGGCGCTCTTGACAAACAAAATGGGGAAAACACGAATGATTACAGAAACTGCGGCAGGACAGCATGGACTCGCAACAGCCATGGCCGGCAACGTCTGCGGATTAGAGACAGAGGTCTTCATGGGCGTGAAGGACATCAAACGACAAGCTAGCAATGTAAAACGCATCAAACTGCTGGGAGCAAAAGTAACGCCCGTTGACATCGGAATGGGAGTTCTAAAAGACGCTGTTTCTGACACTCTGAGAAAATGGACTGCCTGTTCACAGACAAGCCATTATCTGATGGGCTCAACTGTGGGACCCCATCCGTACCCGGAGATTGTTGCAACGTTTCAGAGTGTTATCGGAAAGGAGATCGAGGAGCAGATAGTTGAAAAAGAGGGCAGAATGCCAGACACCATTGTTGCTTGTGGCAGCGGAGGAAGCAACGCATTAGGAGCCTTTAGACCATTCATCAATGTAAAAGACGTAAAGCTTGTTTTTGTTGAGGGAGGAGGCGAAAGCCTAGAAGCCGATAACAGTGCCGCTGCTTTTAAAATAGGTAAACCTGGCATTCTGCATGGTGCAGTAATGCAAGTTCTGCAAGACGAAAACGGGCAGATAATGCCATCAAAAACAAGAGCAGCGGGACTCAATTACCCTGGAAGAGGACCTGAAATATCATTTCTAGTTAACAGTGGAAGGGTACAGGCAGGCTATGCCTTTGATAATCAGGTGTTTGAGGCGGTAAAAGTAATGTGTCGAACTGAGGGTTTGATACCTGCCCTTGAAACAGCCCACGCTATCGCGTACATGGTGAATCATAAAGACGAGTTTAACGAAGAGGAGCTTGTTGTTTTGAACTATTCTGGAAGAGGCGACAAGGACCTAGAAACAATTATGAGGTATTTCCATGAATCTTGAAGAAAAATTCCAAGAACTGAAAAATAAAGGAGAGGGCGCTCACATGCCCCACGTTTACTATGGGGATCCCAACGAAGATTTTTCCTTTAAACTACTTGAAACATTGACTAAAAACGGGGCAGATATCATAGAGTTTGGAATTCCCTTCTCTGATCCAACAGCGGATGGTCCAACATTTCAGGCAGTATGTGAAAGGGCGCTAGAAAATGGCACAACGCCAACTAAGTGTATTCAAGGTATAAAAAAGCTAAGAGCCAACGGTATTGAGAATCCGATTGTAGTTACTACTTATTATAACATCCCTTACGTTGTGGGAGTAGGAAAATTTTTGAGCAAAATAAAGACGGCAGGTGCTCAAGCGATTATTGTCCCTAATGTACCCGTTGAAGAGGCGGATATTTTGTTGATGGAAGGCAAAAAGATTGGCATACACCCTATATTCCAGATAGCACCAACAACAACAGAAGAGAGGTTAAAGAAAATCGCAGACATTGCATCAGGCTTCATTTACGTCATAGGTATTGAAGGCGTTACAGGAGTAAGAGAGAGCCTAGGTGACTCAACCCTAAAACTGGTTAAAAGAGTACGCAAACACACAGACATGCCCCTATTAGCGGGATTTGGTATCTCAACCAGACAGCAAGCAGCAGCGGTAGTTGCAGCAGGAGCAGATGGAGCCATAGCAGGAAGCGCCTACGCCAGGGTCTACGAGAAGAGTCTAGATAAACCAGAAGAAACGTTACCAGAAATTACTCTTTTAGTCGAGCAGATAAAGCAGGGATGTATAGATGGCTACAGCCAACGAGGATAACACCAAACGTAACACCGTATAATCCCGAGTCGGCGCCGCCGTTTCAAAACTGGATACTATCAAAAAAGTAGTAAGAAGGGCTTATTAGATTCGAAGATGTGACAAAAAGCAGTCCTTATCGTTTGGTTGTGAAGAAAAATGCAAATCCATGAATTTCAGAAAATGATGCGGCAACTATATTTTGATAGAGACTCTAAACGAGGAAAAGATGGAACATTAGATTGGCTAGTTGATGAAATCGAGGAGCTAAGAGAAGCCCTAGAAGAAGGAGACATAAATGCTACTGAAAAAGAATTTGCTGATGTGCTGGCTTGGTTGGCGTCTCTTGCAAACTTGGTAGACATCGACTTAGAGAAGGCAGCACTTTCAAAATATCCCAACAAGTGTCCCAAATGCGGACTATCGCCCTGTGAGTGCTAAATTTTGCATCTTTTCTCATCGGTCAGCCTTTGTTGTCCCACGCCAGTTATTTCCCAAATATAGAAGTGCTTGCCCTTATGACTTATGATCTTCTCTGCATCAAGAAGATGAAGATGATAAAGAACGACTGAGTAGTTCAGATCTGTTTCTTGGAAAATCTTTCGAGTTATGGATATTTGATTTTCAAGCATAATAATTATTTTGGTCCTAGCCGACAAACCGGGTTTAATGTTCCTTCTTAGAGTCAAGAATGCTTTTGGGTGATAGCGAAACCTGAACATATGCCTCAAAACATGTTAGGCTTTAGGGCAAAAAAGATTTCCATCCACAACGAACTCACGAAAAGGATGTGAGACTGACCTGTCTAGGTTTCTTGCCCTCAAATAAAGTCAAGATTTCCTCGTTCACCATATAGAGCTTCTGCGCATAATACTCTAAGAGTCCATACTTCTTAACAAGCTGAGTGGCCGCAAGCAAATATTTCTCAATCCCCCCACGATACACGGTAAGAATAAGATCACTATTACATGCAGGACACTTACCAAGAAGAGGTATTCTTCTGAATTTTTTATTACAGCCTTTACAACGAAACTTTTGAGTAGTGAATGCTCGCAGATTTCCTGCAATATCACGCATAAAATGGGTGTTCAAAACCTTTTGAGCCACTACATCGGCGTCTACAGCTTCGATCTTTTCTGCCAAAACAAGTTGGCTATGTAGTTTGTCGATCATCTTTCCAAATTTTTTGTAAATACTCTCTGAGTTACCCATGTTGATATTTGAAACAGGAACTGTGTACTTAAAGCCTTCAAACTGAGCTGGAGTGTTTAGTCTATTTTCAATTGTCTCAATTATTGTGCTTGTTTGTCGTGGGTCTGCATGCTGCAAAGTTTTTTCATAAAATTGGAGAGGATACTTTCCTGCAACATCCACTTCGTGAGCTTGCCGCTGCACCTCCAAAGGATTAACAATAGGAATTATCAGGATAGGGGCATCCATTATTCCTCCAATATGAGAAGGCAGAAAGACTTTAGAGAAATTTAGAATCGTGTCCAAAGCCAACATTAAAGAATCCTCATCGCCGTCACAGTCTCTTCGTTTCGCTGAATGCCACATATGATGAGCATAACAAACTTTCAATGGAGTAAAACCAATGATTCGTCCAACGATACCCACTGATGTGTGTGGTGCCAAACCAATTATTATACGCCCAATCAGATCGGTGGTTTTTTTGATTTTGTAGTATGGAGAAAGTTCATATACTTTCTCAAGAAGTTCATCTAAAAAGTTGGCAACATGAATAAAATATGATGCGCAGTTCCGGGGAATAACTACATCCTGCACCTTAAGCTCACAAATCTGGTCAGGTTTAGTTAAAGAGATTCCCTCATAGTCAAGCAGGTAACCATTCCTTCGGAGCAGATCAACCGAGACTCCGATCTCTCTTGGAGTAAAATGTGAAAGAGGTGCATTCGTGACATCAAAACGGATCGTCCCATCCTTAAATACAGATAACCCATGTTTAGCTCGCAGAATCCCCTTTTCCAGAATCTCTGGTGTTTTGGTTTCGTTTGTCATACCTTTTACGCCCTTCACAAGGCTGGGCATATGAAGCCTTAGATTTCTGCAAGCCGAAGATGTTAAACCCTTTATATCGATTCGTTGTCTAGCGTAATTTCGAGTTGAAGATTTGCAGACAGGACAATCATCCGTGGTTAATCCTCGTCCACATTGCGGACAAAACTTCTCTAAAACAGTGCCGGAGCCACATTGAGGACAACTAATCTTGAAAGTCACGTTGTTGCATTTCATGCAGTGACGCCTCACAAGATCAACTTCAATCGAAGATTTAGTAGCAGCCTCAGATATGTTACGTCGAGAACCGCCAGCAAGACCAATAGGAAATAGAGCGTGAACAAGAGGCTTCATTTCCCTCTGTTTAGCCTTCTCTGGACGCCCCATTCTGGCTCCCACAAAGCTGTGAGCCTTTGCCCTAATCGAAATACCCGTGAGTGCCTGAATATTCCCGAAAATACTTTTCGTAGAGTTAACCGAAGGGTTAAGAACGGTTAATCCGAGACAAAAAGCAAGAATGTACGCTTCATCATCGGTTATGAGGATATCATTCACAATGATATTATGGGGAATGCAGAGTTTATCGAGAATACTCTTTACCATTGGCTTTTTTAAGCCAAGAATCTTTGTAATCCCTGTGTCCTCAACTGTCGTTTCAGAAGCTAACAGCCAGTTTCTTAAGATCCCAAACTCTTCAATACTAATATTCTCCCAGAAAAAAGTGAAGAAAGGATGAAGAGGAATCTCTAAAACAGAAGAAAGAGTAATCGCTTCCTTGGCATTCGGTTTATTCTTGAAGGGATCAGTTAATAGATCATCAAGTCGTGAAGTAGATATCCCAACAGAGTTGGCGACTTCCTTCAAGTTATGAGCAAACTTTTTGACAATACTGGCCACAAGTTCTTCAAGCCACCACTCTTCAGTGTAACCAGACGGACGAAGAGGCTTATTTGTGTATAAAAAGTCGCCAAATCCAATCAAGATGTCTCCAAGAAATAAAATTTTGTCAATCATTTTCTCCATTTGTTTGAAATTCTTGAGAGTAACACGCGCTACGGACCCATTTTTTAAGCGCACAATAGGAGGTTCAATACTGTCAACAGGAACTACAATCCCACCTTTTCCAGGACCTTCTAAACGAAGCTGAGTTCCAGCGGCAAGGAAATTTTGGACAACTAGCATGGTAGCGGGGTGAATACCAACCGCTGCGAGGCCTGTATTTCGGGATCTTCCATAACGAAGCCTAAATCCTCCAGTCCGGGATGGAAATGAAAAAATTGGGCGACCAGCTATTACATCTTCCATAAATCCAGCTTTCTTTTTCTTTGAAAATTCTTTTAGGTTTCCAAGCCATTCCCAGCCATCAATTCCAAGTTTTTCGATGATTGTTAATATTTTTGAGGCTCGACCTACAATTCCATCGTTTACGACCCTAATGGCTCCACCTCGAACTTTATTTGTTTCTATTCGAGGTAGATTTCGGAATAACGATACTTCAACGGGGTCTGATTCTGTGCCTGTGACCTCCACAGGTATGTTCTGGAGGGCTCTTCGTAACTCTTCATCTGAGATATGATACTGAAATCTGGCCACCGCACGTTCAAACAGCCGTACTTCTTCAATGAAACGACAAATCTCTTCTTCAGTTGGTTTATAAGAGTCAAGTTTGAGCAGCCGACGAATGTAATCGCCAACTATTATGGTTAAGGCTTGTTCTGTGCCACCCGCTGAACGTATTGGACCCGCATAATATATTGCCAAATAATTTGTTCGATCAGAATTGCTTTTGATTTCTACTCGAGCAATTCCCTGTATAGGAGCTGCTGTTATCCCTTCAGTTAAAATGGCAAGAGCGGTTCGTATGGCCTGTTCAGCTGCTTCACGAGCACTCAAGGCACCAAATTTTCCATTTATTATCTGCTCAGTGATTTTGAAGGCAAGTGCCTCTCGAGACATCTTTTCTGCCAAAGCGCGTATGCTTTCAGCAACTCCAGGAGGCCCAACTAAACCCTCTACTAGTTCAGCTAAATCTTGGGCAACCTGAGGTTCGGGAACGAGGGCGGGGTCTAATCCTTTTTTCCGTGCGTCTCTTGCTACAGCATATACACTCTCAAGGCTTTTCTCCAAGAAAGTTGTATATTTTTTGTACTCTTTGCTCATCGGGATCGTCAAAATCGTTCTCCTTACCTAAGTCTCACAATGCAAGTATTGAGCTTTTCTAAAAAAATAGAAAAAGGATTCTAAGGAAATTAAGGTTATAAGGTTCGACTAAAAACTCTTTTTACAACCCTTTTTATGGACTTTCATGTTGTCTACTAATTCTGTTATCTTGCTTTTTCCTTTATTTTCTTCTAGAACATTACCAGTTACAACGATACTAGCACCAGCTTTCACTATTTCTTTCATCTGTTCTCCAGTTCGTATACCACCGCCTACAATTATGGGAAGAGCAGTTACAGTCTTGACCACTCTTACCATATCAGCTGGCACGGGGGTTCCGACTCCAGATCCTGCTTCTAAGTATACAAAGTGCATACCAAAATATTCAGCTGCCAAGGCATGGGCTGCTGCAAGTTCAGGTTCGTTGTATGAAATGGGAACAGCTTTTCCCACAATACTAACCGTGCCTCCCTCACCTACAATGATGTAGCCGAGAGAGATAGGTTCCAAACCAAACTTTTTGATAATTGGTGCACCTAAGACTTGAGCGCCCATAAGAAAGTAAGGGTCTGAAGAATTAACAAGAGACATGAACCATATAGCATCAGCATTCCTAGTTATTCCAGTGATATCGTTAGGAAAAAGGATAATAGGTATTTTCACAGAATCTTTCAGAGCTTTTGCGACCTTATCCAAATGTGAAGAGGAAACAGACGTTGAACCGCCAACCATAATAGCTGCAGTATCACATGCTTCAGCGTCTTTAGCTATTCTGGTGGCAGACGATAGTGTGACCTTTTCTGGATCCAAAAGAGTCATGTGAATGGTTCCTTCGTTCCGAATCTTCTCTAGAAGGTATTTTTCTACTGGGCCAACCATTCGTGATCTTCCTCACTAGACAGCCAATTTTGAATAATAAACGTCTGTGAATTGGCAATATATGTCGATCTCACTAAAAGCAGGCCTAGTATCCAAGTCTTCTGTTAAGTCACAACTAGCACAACGCACCTTAGCATGTTCACCGCCAGATAGTATTTCAACATTAATTGCTTGTTTGCCACACCTAGGACAGAGGAAAATGGTAGGTAATTTTTTCTTAGGTATGCGAACTGCTTTTCTTCTCCTTCTGCCCATTTCAAAGCCTCTGTGATATTAATTTAGTTAATTCCTTGATTGCAATACTTGCTTCAAATAATATTTCGACAATAGCTTAAATATTTGTCCTAAAAGGACGAGTGAAAACACTAGATCAAGAGAAATATGGGAGAAAGAAAAGGGGGAACATATAGAAAATAAACAATGAGGGTAATAACAATAAAATCACCAAAAAATACATGAAAAGTAACAATAACTAATTTTAATGTTTATAAACACAAAATAATTTGCGTGGTTTTAAGGATTTCATTCATTGTAATTAATTATCCACCATCGGTTTTCTGGTAGTTTATACGAAAGGGTGACAAACCTTTTGAATTTTTGAGAAACAGCATACAGGTGTTTGAAATTGAATAGGTCAGTTTTTTCTCTACAAATTCGGTTTTTAAAATTCAATCGAACTAATACATGATTCCCAAAAAAGAATTTTCGAATTACAATCTAAAAAAAAGGAAAGCGTTTCTTGTGATATCACAGAATCACATGTGACCTCACGTATACCT
>JBHORG010000015.1:0-25828 GCA_042565955.1 Thermoproteota archaeon
GGTCTCAGGTTTACTTATGATTTCTGCCAAGATATTCAGAAATGGAGACGTTATCATGGTTGGAGATTTAAAAGGAGTAGTGACTGACATTAGTTTAAGAACAACTAAGCTCAGAACATACGATAGAAATGAAGTAATAATCCCCAATTCTGTTTTACTGAAAGAAAATGTAATAAACCTCACTAGTGGAAAAAAAGAAACTGTAGCATCAATCATTTTTGCTATTGATTATATTTATGATACTGAAAAAGTAAAACTAATCATAGAAAACATGATAAAAAATGATCCAAATGTCATTGTCATCCTAAAAAAGGAGAAGAAAAGGGAAATCAGATTTGTTGTTAGAATAAAAGAATGGTCTACTGAAATTGAATGTTTGTTTTGGATAAATGAACCTGCAAATGAAGAATTCATTAAATCTAGAATAACAGAAAATGTGAATAATAGATTAAAAGAAGAGAAAATTCTACCTCCTATTCCAGGAGTTCTAAGAAAAGAGTATTTAGAACGAAAAAACCAGCAGCCCAAAGATTAGGAAATTACCAGAAAAGGTTTTTTCCTCGATGGAACATTCTAGATAATCATTTGTAAATTTTTTTTAGCAATTAGCAAACAACCGCTACAACCATTTCTTTTTTCTGAAATATGAAACCATCAATAATCCAACAAAAAGCATGCTCAATAAAACCATTGGATAAGCTATTGAACTTTCAAGTTCTGGCATGAATCGGAAATTCATTCCATAAATTCCTGCAATCAAAGTTAATGGAATAAATATTGTTGCAATAATCGTTAACACTTTCATGACTTCATTCATTCGGTTGCTCATGCTCGAAAGATAAATGTCCAACATTCCAGAAAGCATATCACGAAAAGTTTCTAACGCATCAATAACCTGAATAGTGTGATCATAAACATCGCGTAAGTAAATATCTATTGATTTGTCAATTAATGGTGATTCCCATCGTTCTAGTCTACTAATTACTTCTCGTAAAGGCCAAACGGATTTCCGAAGAAAAATTAATTCTCGCTTTAGTCGATGAATTGTATGCAAAACTTCGGGTGCTGGATTCTTAACCAGCTCATCTTCTATGTCTTCAATTTTTTCTCCGATTTTATCTAGAACCATGAAGTAATTGTCTACAATAGCATCTACCAGAGAATATGCGAGATAGTCTACTCCCATCTTTCTGATGCGTCCTCGATCTGTTCTGATTCGTTCCCGGATTGGATCAAAAACATCGCCTTCATTTTCTTGGAACGAAATGAGATAATTTGAGCCCAGGATTAGGCTGACCTGTTCAGTTTTTGTTTCTTTTTCCGTTTCATCATAATGAAGCATTTTTAAAACGATAAAAAGATAATTCTCAAAATCCTCCATTTTTGGACGTTGGCCCGTGTTCATTATGTCTTCCAACACAAGGGGATGTGTTTTGAAATGTTCTCCAACTTTTTCGATGTTTTCTAGTTGATGTACACCGTCTATATTTATCCAAGTTGAAGCCGCATTATCTCTAAAAGGAAAGCATTCGTTAATAGATTCAATCTGTTTTTCTGTAAAACTAGTCTCATCATAGTCTATGCAAGTAACTTTGACCTGTTTATCCCTCTTTTTTCCGATATACACAGGAGTTCCAGGTGGAAGACCAGACTTTTTTGTTGCTTTCTTTAGAAGTCTGTGGATACCAATCCCTCTATGCCAAATTTCTTTCTATTAATTAATAAGCTTTAATATTTAATGAATAAGTAAAATTAAGTCGGGCCGTTTCATAAACCATCTCATAAGTAGTTAGATGTTATTTTTAAAAAATGAAAAAGGAAATGCCTATTTGTTGAAGAATAAACGCTACGTATATCAACAATAGAAAGATTGCTCCCTTCTTAGTTATTGATTTATTTGAACTTACCATGAACCAGACTGTTAATGATGAAATTAGTACATAAAACATTATACTTTCTACTGCAAGAACATTTACTTCAGAGAATGAGACTAAGGAAGAAATACCTAATACAAGAGTAATATTTGTGATGCAGCTACCAAAAAGATTTCCAAGAGCCATATCATAATATTTCTTTTTTAATGCTTGTATTGTAGTGGCAAGTTCTGGAAGTGATGTACCAAGACCAATGATTGTAGCTCCGATAATTGAAGGTGGTAAAGCAATAAAATTGGCAATATCAATTGAGCTGTCCACAACTAGTTTAGAAAGTATAATTATTATTGCTAAACAAAATACAAATTTTAATCCCGCGATTGCTGCACGATTATCATGGTTTTCTTTTTGATTAGATACCTCAGATTCTTTTGGCGTTTTAGAGATTGTTATACTGAAATATATGAATAATATTATTAGAACAAAACCAAGTATAGGACCTAAACTACCTCTTTGAACTATAAACAAAGGTATTACTGAAGATATGAAAAGAAATTGTATGAGTTCTTTTTGTGATTCTCCTTTGATAAAAATTTCAGATTTACTGAAAAATATTGCTAATGCTATAATAATGGTTAAATTGGCTATATTTGAACCCAAAACGTTCCCAACTGACAGACCCCCTTCATTTGATGCAGAGGATAGTATGGATACAGAAAGTTCAGGTAATGATGTTGTTACAGATAACAAAACAAATCCTGCAGCCATTTCTGAAAGACCGAAAACCTTTGACAAAACTAGGGTATATCTAATTATTCTATCGCTAACCATGCCAATAAGAAATAATGAAATTGCTAGAATGATTATACTTAACACGATCATTTTTTATCTCTCAGAGATTAATCTTCAAGCTTTCCTAATACTTTGGGATCGATTTCGCCGTTAGTATTTCCAACTCTTTGGACTAGTGATGGAGTGCTAATGTCTATTCCATTTTGTTTGCATGTCTCTAGAACAATTCTCTTTATTTTGGCATCAATTTTTGGAAGGAGTTTAATTTTATTAATGAAAACATAAAGGGTGTATTCGACCGCAAAGTTTCCAAAATTGGTAATCCATACGTAAGGTTTTGGTTGATTTAAAATGAAATCTTCATTAGTCAATTTGATCGATGCTTCTAGTAGAGTTTTTTCTACGAAATCTGAAGCAAGTTCATATCCAGCAGTAATTGAACACCCACGGCGAACTACACTCTTTTTTCCATAGTTATCAATTTCGCTCTTCAATAATTCTTGATTCGGAACCGAGACTAAAACATTGTCAAGAGTCTTCATTCTTGTATAAATTAAATCTATAGCGATTATATCCGCAAATTGACCGTTAAAAAAGATTCTATCCCCAATTATGAACGGTCGACTAGTCATTACGATTATGCCTGCGATTGCGTTACCAAGTGTGTTCATCGCTGCAAAACCGATAATTGTACCTCCTGCAAGAGTTAACAAACCACCTATTAAGCCGATATCGATTACAAACAATGAAACAGCAATCATCCCAATTACTAAGATTGACATCCATTGGAGAATTCTCTTTAACGTAAATGCAATATTCTCATCAAGTTTCTCCTGTTCTTTCCATCTGTTTATTTGTCTAGAAAGAAGACGATAAATAATGATTGTAACAATAATACCCACTATTGAAAAGATTATCTTATTCGAGTTGGAAGAAATCCATGAAAAAAACGAATTAAAGTAATTGTCAAAATTCAACATTCTTGTCACCATCAAGTTTCCTTAATTATGATATAACATTTTTTATAGACTCTTCAAACACTAGGAACAAATATTTCCAGATTGTATATTAAATACTTCACACCCGTTTTTCAATAGGAATATATTGTCTCCCATATTCACCCCGATCAAAGGGTTGCAAGAAAAAAATAGATTTTTTTCCATTTTAGGCTACTATCTTCATGGTTGTAATAGATTCAACATGGTCGTTTTTTCGTATTCTTAGAACTACTTCGCTGAGTTTGGAGGTTGTTTTGGCATGAATAATTGCGAAAATATCGTAGACTCCATATACCATATTTGCTCGTTCTACACTAGCAATTTTTTTCATATCTTGAAGAACTTTCTCCATATGGCTCGGAAAAATATTAACCAGCACAATTGCTTTTTCCATAAAACCAACTCCAAACAATAATTCTGAACCTAGAATTTTTATTTATTAATTATCGCTACTCAAAATCTATTTTTTCTTATATTTTGCGGGAATTGTAACCTTCTTTTTCTCTTTCTTCTTCATTTTTTTCTCTCTAAGCGCTAGTCTATGCTGTTCCCTACCTTCAGATTTCTCTTTCTTTCCTTTCTTAGTCATAGTCTATTCTCCAAATTATTTTTGGTCTTAACTATTGTCCCTTTGAGTGTAGTTGCATTTGGTGCATCTGTAAAACGATGTAGAAGATTGTTCTAAGCTACCAAGATGAACCGTCCATCCATAGGCCCGATTATTTCCACACTTAGGACAGGCAAATTCAAATGTTGGTGTACTTCTAAATCGTTGTTCCTTTTTCCCAATTATTACCAAATTTTCCGGTGAACACTTATAAACTTGGTAAATAGTTGAATTTGGACGTATCGCCTTCTTTTCGTACCCACACTTTGGGCAAGAAAGAATAATCGAAACCATCATTCCTTCCTTTTTCTTCAAATGTATCATCTTTTTTTCGCAATTTGGACAATAATCCACGCTTTTCCTCTCCTTTAACTTTAATAATAAAAAAATAACAAATAAAACTCTAGTTTGACTTCAAACTATTCGTTTAATTTCCTTTTCCTTTCTTCCCTTCTTTCTTGTTTTTTTTCTTTCCCATTATGTTTTCCTCCCAATCTGGAATTAACAGTCCAGGGATTTTCTACTACTCTTCATCCTCATAGTCGTCATCGTCTTCATCTTCTTCCCACTTCCACTCTTCGCTCATACATTCCACCTCCACTAAAAGTTAGGCCTCAATAACTAGAATATACGCATTTAGATTGAAAAAGAGGCGATAATTATTCTTAAAAAGGCTAAAAACCGATAATTCTAGCCCCTTTTCGGTTTTATAAATAAAATATTAGTACGTTATCTAAACAATTGGCGGGCAGATAACTAAATCGTCTTTAGTTGATTATTTAGGGCTAAAATTGGAATAGATGGAAAAATATTTGTCTGTTAATTCTCTAACTTTCGTTTCGTCATCTTCATATTTTAAGTGTAATAGTTCATGAATCAGACCAGCTTTGGCTCTAGATACAATATATTGTTTTAGTCCATTATTTCCCAATTTATCCGCCTTTTTTTTACAATTCATAAACTTTTTTGGATATAGGAAAATTTCCCCCTTGGAATTACATTTACCAATAAGTTGATTTCCGCTCTCTTTGACAGAAGGAAACGTCCTTATTTGAATGTCCTTAATTTTGCTTTTTTGGATATTCTCTCTGGTTAATATCCAATTGAGGAACTTTTGGAATCTAGGTTTTTTTAAACTTCTAAAAACTAGAAAAGCATATTTTTCATAAAACCTAATTTTTTTTTCTTTGATATTTTGCTTTCTTGAAGAAGCAACTATTCTCATCCATCGCAACAATATCTCATTTCTTCCATAATGTCTAGACTAAAGTCAGTAGATTCCTGAAATTATACTATACAATATACATTTGGAACAATATAAAGCCCAATATCAAAAACCATTAGAATACAAAGTATCAGCAAATCATAATAATGTGTGGAATTCTATTATAGATGTTGTCATAAATGCTTGTAGTGTTTCAACGTTAGGTGTGTGCATTTTATTAGGAAAAATATTGAGAAAGCAGGAGGCATGTTAGGTGTTGAATATGTCTGGGATTCAATTTAGAATGTATAGACGTCTTATTCGGAAATTTGAGAAAGTAGGAGCTATTTCTGAGGACACTGCTGTATCGATTGAAGATGCTAAATTGGACCTGCAGGAACAGGGTTGGTTAGACTATTTTGCGGGTTCTTTTCTTGGAAGTATAAAGAAGATTATAGACCAACGATATTATCGAGATAATTATACTGACTATACTCAAGTATGACTATGATTTTTCCTTGTTTGAGTGGTTGATTAGAAATTTGTTTATAACCTAAAAAATAGGCAAAAAAATAACTGCATTTTCTTTTTAATACTTATTTTATGTCTTTTTTTAGGGGTAAATGCATAAAAGGAAGTTGTTTTCTCGACAATATAGTGGTGATTTATTGTATTTAAGAAATTGAAGAAAAAAACTGAAGACGCAACAAAAAAGTCAGCTAAAGAGGTAAAGAAGACAGGAGAGAAAGGCGTGAAGGCAGGCAAAGATTTAGGAAAAAAGGGATATGATGCGGGAAAGAAGGCCGCCAAGAAGGGAGTAGAAACCGGAAAGAAAGGGGTCGAAAAAGCCAAGAAAACACGTGAGCGCCTCAGACCTCCTCAAAAAAAGTAATCTTCTCACGTCTGTAGAACAAGTTTCTTAAACCTTTCCTTTGAAGTATTATATCGGTGATAAATATGGATCTTGGTGGAATGTTAAATGATTTTCTTTCTGATGTTACTGGTGCTTTACCTGCAATAATCGCGGCCATCATAGTGATAATCATAGGATATGTTATTGGCAAGTTTCTTGGAAGGGCCGTAAACAAAGTCATCGAAAAGATGGGACTCGAAAAAACTTTTGACGAAACAGATACTGGAAAAGCTTTTAGAAAAACTGGAATGGACTTGTCTTCGTTTATTGGTGGATTAATAACTGTTTTTATAATCGTTATTTCTGTAGTGCTAGCAATCCAAATTCTTGACATCGGTGGACCAATAGGTACTTTCTTGGTGGACATCGCAGCCTATTTGCCTAAGCTTTTGGGTGGAGTAGTGATAATAGTAATGGGAACGGTTCTTGTTGGCTTCCTAGCAACCCTAGTAGGTAATACATTAAAACCAGTCTTCCCAGCAGCCAAATCTGAAATTGCTGATATGCTCAAAAATCTGTTACAAATTGGTTTAATCGCTTTTATTTTGATGATGGCTCTTGACGTTATGTTGCTCGGTGGAGAACTTGTTTATTCGTTGATTCTAGGCTTTGTAATTATTGGTGCAGGAATTGCTTTGACCGATGGATTAATCAAATCTATTACTGATGATCATAAAGAATTTGTACCCGTTGCAGGATACGCAAAATTTGTCCTATACAGTATTTTCCTAATCATCGGTGCAGGCGCTATCTTCGCTACATTCTCGGGAGTTACAACCGTTATAGCCAACATTTCATGGGCTTTTGCAATTGCTATGGGAATAATGCTAGTTCCAGTAATCTACAACCTCGCAAAGAAAATGACAAAAGAAACATCATAAGAAAAACAAAACTAACAACACCCTTTTTTTTTCTTTTTTTAGAAATTATAAAGTCAGAATCTTTTTTTGGAAATAGGTAATAGAATCGTTTACTTTTGTTATAGTGCTCGGTAAGATGGTTTCAATAGAATAATGCATCTCGATTTCTAGAAAAAAAGGGAGTTTTGCATCCTATCTAAAGTACTCTAATACCTGCAGTTCTGTTACGATATAATATATGACTAATTATTCCGATTCCCAGTAATAGTGCTCCAATTATGAAAAGAATAATTTCAAGAGTTCCATATGTTTGGCTCGAGTCTTGGAATAATATAAGAAATCCTGTAATTAATAATAATGCACCTAGGGTATCGAAGAAGTAGTGTATTTTTTTCAAGTATGTAGTTTTCATATGTTCTCCCCAAGTTGTTAATAACGTTATTTTGCTACTTAGTATTTTCCGCTTGTGTCCTCTAGTTTGTAAGTTATCAACTGTTGCAAGGATAAATTTCTTTTACAAGTTCAAATCCAATTAAAATTTAGATAAAAATGAAATTAGCAATTCTTCTTCTAGCTTTTAGAGTTGTTTCCTCTTGTTTGGGTTTAATTCTATTTTTTTC
This sequence comes from Thermoproteota archaeon, assembly GCA_042565955.1. Taxonomy (GTDB): domain Archaea; phylum Thermoproteota; class Bathyarchaeia; order Bathyarchaeales; family Bathyarchaeaceae; genus Bathyarchaeum. The sequence goes on from JBHORG010000015.1 coordinate 7,869, forward strand.
TGAAAGTTTTGAAACCATGTTAATGTACATTAAAGCTTGGATGTTCCTTTTTTTGTCATTTTATTTGGTTTTTCTGGAGCATTACTGTTGTTACCAGAATCTAAAAAAGCTGATACTAAGCCATTGACCGATAAGAACCAATAAACACAGGATTTGGGATTGAAATTTAATCCGAAAAAGGGGGGATTTTTGCAGGAAATCAACATCATTAAAATGATAAAACTTTTTGGCTTTCTTTAATCCACTTAGCTAAATCTCCAACTGTACTTCCCACGACTACTCCGTCAATGAGTTCTCTTTGGGTTAATCCCCTTGCAGTAATGCATGTGTAGCAAGAAACCACTTTTACACCTTTTTTGATGAGATCTTGAAGCATGAGTTCTAAATTGTAGTATCCTTTTGGAGGTTTTTGTCCTTTTTTTGCTGTTGTTACTGCATCACCTGTCAAGAAAATGTTCACTTTCATTCCTATAGATGCAGTTATCAACGATTGGGCAAGTCTAAATGCATTCCATATTTTTTCATTTCCATATGGAGCACTTTGAACAAGCATTGTTAATGTTTCCATTGATTCAACTCCTTAACAAATCTATAATGATCATGAATGAAAGAAATAGTTTTTGAAAAATTAGAATTTTCTCACCAAAAAACAGTAACATTAGACCATATTACGATTTAGCTCAAAAAGGGGGAGCTTGGCATACCTAAGAAAGCACAATCATTTTTTAAACAATTAGACTATTTGCCTAAACTTCCATACAAAGAACATTGCTAATATTAATAGGACAAATGCTGTGGCAAAAAATAAAAATAGATAATTAACTGAAAGATTGAACAACTTATCAAACAAAAAAATCTTTCTCACCCTTTCTAGTTAATCTCTATTAATATCGAGAAATAATAAGTCAAATTTCGATTGAATGAATATTTTATCGTTTGATTAATTTTAATTATAGAAAAAACTAAACAAAAAAAGGGGGGTTGCAAGAAAACAAAATAGAGATGTCTCCAAGGTTTAAGCAATAAAGGTTACTTGAATAAGCTTGAATAATATCGAGGTTGTTCCCGAGAATTTAAATTAATGAATGTCATAAGCGTTGGATATGTCATCCAGTAGATCGCGTAGACGTAGACTTCGTAAAAAGAAAAGCAACACTAAAAAGATAATATTGATAGTAGCGTTGTTAGCGGTTGTTGTAACAATCATAGTTGGGTATAATATGTTCGGCAATAATGATCCAAACGACGAAGTCCCAAACGATAACAATACTTCAAGTCAAATGAAAGTTATGTTTGAAACAAGCATGGGAAACATCACGATTCAGTTACGTGATGATAGGCCAATAACGACAGAGAACTTCAAAAATTTAACTTTGAATGGAGTATATGATAACACAATATTTCACAGAGTGATTGCTGACTTTATGATCCAAGGTGGAGATCCTACTGGAACAGGTTTGGGAGACCCAAACATACCATCAATTTTTGATGAAGGATTATTATCAGATAATAATAGGAATGATCGAGGCACTATAGCTATGGCAAATAAGGGTGTTAGTAATACTGGAAGCAGCCAATTCTTCATAAATCTTGTTGATAATAATTATCTTGACAAACCCAATCCGGAAGCGGGCATATCTGGACATACCGTTTTTGGGAGTGTAGTCGAAGGAATGGATATTGTTGATGAAATCTCAAAAGTAGAAACAGACCCAAATCCTCAATCTCAAACTTTCAATAGACCCTTTGAAGATGTTATTATAATTAGGGCAATAGTTATCGATTAAACTGAAAGGAATTTAGACTCAATTTCTTTGCTTTCTTAACTCAGAAAAGAAAACTATGCCACCGAATTGGTTTATTCTGATTCCTGCAGGAGTTTCTTCTTTTACCACATTCGTTTTGATGTTATTGTTCTTGGCTATCTGCAGTAATCTATGAATTCTATTCTTTTGTTTGCTGTCGATTAGATACTTGTTCGAGAGCAGCAAATATTCCATTCTAAATTTTCTACTTTTTTGGTCACTATAGATTGTATCTTCGATTTCTTTCAGCGTATATAGAACAACAGAACTGTTGGTTGTGTCATAAAGATGCTTCTCCAACCTATTAATTACTTGATCTGCTTCTTCGGAAGTTGTTTCTGTGATCAATTCCGTAAATATTTTGGTTTTCACAATTTCAGCCACTTTGATGCGGTCATCTGCGGATCCAACTAAAACAACGAAGTTTGCATAGTTTGGGTTCTTGGGTTGAATTAGATACCGATGATGTTTTTGGACGTGTTCCAAAAAGTTGGAGGCATATGTTGTTCTTACTGGTGATGCAACAACAATAGTTCTAACCCCTTCATTAAGAACTGGTTTTAATGCACTAATAATTGTTTCATGAAATTTGTAAAGTGCTTGGGCTTCTGCCCCTCCTCCCTCAAACTCCAACCTCAGAGACAACTTAACAACCTGACTAAATATTCTCCAAATTACAACATGATCGTTCTCAAAACCGATGAGGAGCGCCACTGGATACCCGCGTCTATATCGACGTTTCCGCTTCACCATCATCACCCAATCATGTAAATTCACTACTGTGATGTCTATCTTTCTAGGTTTTGCCTAAGATTTATATATCTTGAACCTTAGTTAAAACCAAATTCGATTGAGTTGAACGAAATGGGTAACAACGCAAATCCAGCTCCTCTGGGTCTTTTAGGTTTCGGAATGACTACAGTACTTCTGAACATACACAACGCCGGTTTTTATCCTCTAGGTAGTATGATACTCGCAATGGGACTTGTTTACGGTGGATTAGCCCAAGTTATTGCTGGGATAATGGAATTCAAAAAAGGTAACACTTTTGGTAATCTTGCGTTCACATCTTACGGCTTATTCTGGTGGTCTCTCGTAATACTAACACTGCTTCCCAACTTTACACTTCTCTCTCCGACTGCAATAGCTCCTGACAATAAAGCCATGGCAGCATACTTCTTCATGTGGGGCATGTTTACACTACTGATGTTCTGTGGTACACTAAAAACAAATCGGGCAGTACAATTCGTCTTTGGTAGCTTAACATTACTGTTCTTTTTGTTGGTAGCCGTTAAAATAACTGGAAACTCAGAGCTACTATTGATTACTGGAATCGAAGGAATAATCTGTGGAGCAAGTGCAATCTACACTGGTATAGCCGAAGTTATAAACGAAACTTACGACAAAACAGTATTGCCATTATGTTCAGTAAACAAGTAATAAGTTGTTAGAAACAGCTTTTTTTACGGTTTACCCCCCCCCTTATTCTTTTTTAAATAACAAAGAGTATTCCTTTATGTAGGTTTTAATTGTGGAAAGGTTCCTGTATAACAAAGAAATTGTGATCGACGATTCTGGATGGGGTGACTTAATTTTAGGCGTAGTAATTGGTGCACTAAAACTCCCAGAACGAAGATATATGGAACGCCGTATTCATGTTTCCTCTTTTCAGCCCCCTCATTTCCAAAACAAACGGTATCTAGATGAAGCAGTGAGAATTGCAGAAGAAATTGTTAAAGTGATGCAACCTGACGATGAAACTATTTTCAAAGTCTGTTCCGGATATGTGCTTTCAAGTGTACGTAACTATCTTCGAAAACAAGGATTCAGAGTTGAAGAAATCGAAATCACAGGTGAACTCCAGGAGATGGTTGAAAGAAGTTTTACTCATTGGTGCAAAGAGGTAGGAATAGAGTTTGAACGTATAAACGGAAAACGAAGTTTCAATACTTTTCTGGAATGGGTTGCTCAAAAACCCCATCTAAGAGAAAAGATTGTGAAGACCGGCTGGAAAAGTTGGAACCAACGCTGGCGAGAGAGAGCATATAATATGAGATCATAAAAAGATATGTTACTCGATTAGTTTCAACAAGTCTTCACGAATATATGTAATAAAATCATCTCGTGTGCTTTTACTGAAAAGAGTTACAACACTGTTTCGTGTGAGTCCCACCATAATCCCTCGTTTTTGCACCGCAAAAACAACATACCAAATCTGCCCATGTAATAAATAGTCTTGATAAAGTTGGGTGTCAGCAATGGCAGATCCAGCAAGACACAGTTTCTCGACTCCAGGTATATCAACGTTGTCAAACCATATTAGCCGGGTTGCATGTGGATTCAATTCATGCAATCTTCTAAGAGTTACATGAGGAATTTTTGTTTCTACAATCAATCTTGGCGTTATGAATAGAATCTTGCTAAGCTTGTTGGCTACATGATTTGATAGTAATTTTTTGACTCCCCTGGCCACAGAAGGCGCAGCCACGATCAGGAAGGCCCGATTTTCGAATTTTGTTAACCAAAAAAGTGCTTCTTCGGTAATAGGATTCTCAACTAATTCACGTCTGTAGTAATGTTTTTGCATAAAATCTACGCTGAAAATTCCAGATATTAAATTCTCTTTTAATTTGAGGTCTAGAATTTCTGTTACTAGAGTTATGTTTTTTTCATTGTTTTTTTCGTAATTTTCTTCCTCACGGAAATCTTTAAGTTTTTGAGTCATTAAACCAAAATTGATTACTTCGTTGATTTCAAAGATTTTGGCGGGTAGAACCATGTGTTAATTTACTTCCAAGTTACCTTTTAGTGTTAAAGTTAATATAGGGTTGACAATAGAGCAAAAAAAGCTTTCCTAAACTAAGTTTTCACTATTTACTGGTTTACACTCTCAGGAAATAGATAAAAAGAGATAATTATCTGCGTCTTCTTCTTTTTCTTTGACCTGGTTTATACTGACCGCTTTCTCTACTTAATATAAAACGTTTATAGTAAGAGCTACGGTTGTCAACTCGTGGAGCTGATGAATGTCTTTCTCTTGCTTCTACTTTAGGCGTAATAGACCTGACTTTGCCCGCCTTTGATAACGAACCGTGTGATGGCACAATCTCACATCCTTTTGATCTTTAGTAAAAATACTACATATAGTGATTCTTATAAGTATTCACAATTTGGTTGTTACTAAACATATATCTTGGAGGAAAAAGAATCCTTAGTCAAGGTACACGGGGTGAATTGTGTGAGAGAAGCTATAATATTGGCTGGAGGAGAAGGCTGGAGACTAAAACCTGCAACTTGGGTTCCAAAACCACTTTTGAAAATAAACAAGAGAACCTTAATTGACCACCAGATTAATTGGCTTCGTTCGCACGATTTTGAGAATATTATTGTGGCAGCAAACAGAACAGACCTTACGAAAGAGCCAATTACATATTCAACAGAGGAAGACAATTTAGGAACTGGTGGTGCCACAAGAAAAGCTTTTGAAAATATTAAGGGAAAAACAGCATATGTAATGAATGTTGATGATATTGTATTTTATGACCCAAATGAATTATTTGATTATGCTGGTAAAGGCGCAGGAATACTTTTAGCTAAGCCGCAGATTCCTTTTGGGAAAGTTACTTTGGCAAATGGTATTGATGTTATCAGATTTCAACATAGGGAAACCCTTGATTTTTACGTCAGCACTGGTCATTATGTTTTCAAAAGAAGTTTAGTGGAAAAGTTATTTCCAGAGAAGGGTGACTTTGAGTTTACTGCAATGCAACGGTTAGCTGATAAGAAGATGCTTCAGGGATACACATATCATGGAATGTGGTTCACCCTTAATACTATGAAAGAGTTGCTGGATGTAAGGAGATTCTTTAAAGATTAAAGGCAACCGGATATTTTAGCTTTGATTGTTAGCCCTCGAAGAGGGAGCAATACGGATTTGCTTGTGGATCAGATTCTGGAAGGGACTGAAACAAAAGGGCATACCTCAGAGAAACTTTACCTTTACAAGTATACCATAATTCTTTGTAGTGATTGTCGAAGTTGTAAAAAAGGGGATTATGTTTGTTGTATTAATGATGAAATGTACTAGATTTATCAAAAAATGTCGGAATCAGATTTGATAAGTGGAAAAAATTGTTTGTTGGGCAATGATAATTTTTTACTTGAGCGTATACTAAATTGTTGTGATTTTTCATTGTTTTAGGCGTCTCCAACCTTGCTTGGTTATCGAGAGAGATTTATTTTCAAAAATTGTTTTAACACCGCATTTACACCGAACATGAATTTTTAACGTTCCTTTTTCCGTTTTATGTACAGAACCATCCATTACAACTAGCTTAGCCGGAGAAGAAATATTCTTTTGTTGATAGAAAATTCCTAAGGGACGCTTACAACCACCACATCTAAGAGTTAACCGGTGCCCACTTTGACTATCAATCTTTCCCAAAAGAAATACTCTCCATTATGTCTAAATTAATAAACACACATAAAAACAATTCAACTGGAAAAAATGTTTTGATATGAAATTAAAGCTTATTAGAAAATAGAAAATGGGTGATTTTAACAGTGCGGGGCTATTGGAATCCTAATATGCATAAACAGATGCTAAACTGGTTTTGCTGTATCCCATAGTAATTGGAAGTATTCTCTTGCGAATTTTACTAAACCTATGTGATTACTCCATATGACTAGTAGTCCTGAGTAACTACGTTTTGTATCTGCTTCGCCTAGGAAAAGTAAAGCTTCTTTGCCGTCTACTATTACTCCGCCTCCAAAAAGATTATCGCGAACTCTCGCTTCACCCACTTTTGCAATCTTTTTGATTTGTTCACCCTCTGTCATCATGATTTGAACACGAACTCCTCTATCTCTTACTTGCCCTAAAACGGACACAGAAGCATCGACAAAACCCTTAGCAAAAACAGGTACAGCAATCATTAATTCATTCTTGGTAATATCTAGCATCTCCCGAAGCTTTGCCAAGACACTAAACTTCCCCCTAAGAATCCAGATATCAGGCTTCTCCATCAATTCTCTTTTTTCATATAAAGGTTGAAGCTTATCCAAGATAACATGTTTCCATCCATTTACCATATCTTCCAGACGCAGTCTAGCTGCTTCTAAAGATTCAGAAGGTGCTTTGGGAAAATATCGACTTGGTCTACCTCTTTCTACTTCTATCCAACCCTTTCTTTCAAGAGAATTAAGTGTTTCATAAACCTTAGAGTATGGAACACCACCGTGTTCGCTGACTTCGCTTGCTGTCATTGCACCTCTTTTGAGTAAGGTTAGATATGCTCTTGTTTCGTATTCTCTTAGTCCTATTTCACGTAGGACTTTTTTTGAATCTTCGCTGATTGGAGTTGGCAACCTTTTTCACCTTATGAAAAGTTTGGAAACATTCTTATATGATCTCAAGTCAATAAAAAATATTACCCCCCAGAGTGGTGTCAAATTGCAAGTTATTAAGGATACAAAATCACTATGCCCAGAATGCCTCAAGGTTTTAGATGCTACAATCTATGAGGAAGATAACAAGGTATACATTAAAAAAGAATGTTCAGAACATGGAAAAGTTGTCGAGATATACTGGTCAGATTTCGAACAATACAAAAGAGCCGAAACCCTAAGAGTTGAAGGAACTGGCATAAACAATCCAAGAACCGAAACAAAACAAGGTTGTCCAAACGATTGCGGAATTTGCCCCGAACACAAGTCACATACAGGTCTTGCCATCATCGATATAACCAATAGATGTAACTTAACATGTCCTGTTTGTTTCGCAAACGCAGCAGCAGCAGGATACGTCTATGAACCAACAAAAGAACAAATATTTGAAATGCTTGAAAACCTTAGAAAAAACGAGCCAGTTCCACCTCCAGCCCTACAATTTTCGGGCGGGGAACCAACAATACGAAAAGACCTTTTTGATTTAGTAAAGAAAGCTAAAGAAGTAGGTTTTCATCATGTAGAGGTTAACACGAACGGACTTCGACTATCTAAAAGCCTAGACTTTTGCCGTGGTTTACTTGAAGCAGGAGTGAGCACGGTTTACCTACAGTTTGATGGATTAACATCGGATGTCTACAAATTCACAAGAGGAGTAGACCTTCTTGACATCAAAATGAAGGCAATTGAAAACTGCCGTGAAGTAGGACTTAGCCTCGTACTTGTTGTTACGTTGATTAAGGGTGTCAACGATCATCAAATAGGTGACATTATTCGATTCGCGATCAAGAACTTCGATGTAGTTCGATGTGTAAACGTGCAACCAGTCTCAATTTGTGGCAGAATTGCCGAAGATGAACGAGAAAAAATGAGAATAACAATACCCGACTTCATGCAAAAAGTCGAAGAACAAACTGAAGGAAAAATAAAAGTATCCGATTTCTACCCAGTTCCCACCGTAGTACCGATATCCAGAGCGGTAGCTTCCTTAAAAGGCAAGAATTACGTCGAATTCACCACACACCCACACTGTGGAATGGCAACATATGCCTTCGTAGAAGGTGACGACATAATCCCAATCAACAGATATGGTAACGTTGATAAATTCATTCAAAGTATGAAAAAAGTTTACGAAGATGCACAAAAAGGAAACAAGAAAAAGGCCAAACTACGACTAATAGGAACTCTAAGACACATCAAATTCGGTCTTTTACGAAAATACCTAATGCCCATTCTAAAAAGCGGGTCCTACGAATCCCTAGGAGAACTCCACCGAAAAATGCTACTAATTTCTGCAATGCACTTTATGGACCCATACAACTTCGACATAGAGAGGCTTCAAAGATGTTGCATTCACTACGCAGTACCTGACGGAAGAATAATTCCATTCTGCGCCATGAATTCAATTCACAGACAAAAAGTAGAAGAAAAAATGGGAATCCCATTAGAAGAATGGAAGAAAGAAAATAAGAAAACAATCGGTGAAGTCCAATAAATAGCAGAAAGGCTATAAGGAGCGATTCTGCTTCAAAACGTTAGTGAATATACTATGGGCGGCGGAAAAAAGAAACAATCAAAAAAACAAACAACAAAACCAAAGGCACCCAAACAACCAAAACAAAAAGAAAAAGCAGCTCCAACAGCTGCAAAAAAAAACCTCGGATTAACAATTCCAGACATCAACGATAATAAAGTTCTTGGCGAACTAAAAGGACTAAAAGTTCTTACACCTTCTATAGTTGCTTCACGTTATAACATACGCTTAAGCTTAGCTAATGCGTTCCTCAAAGAACTAGCAAAACGGAAAATGATAGAATTTGTTTCCGGAGGAAAGAACCTCAAAATTTACAAGCGACTAGGTTAAAATTCTCATTAATCATTGAAATAGAGGGAAAGACAAGAAATGAATTTTCCTGAAAGAGTTTACACCAAAGACGAGGTAAAACAAGCTCGAGAACTTATTAAGAACGGCTATAAACATGACCTAAAAGTAAATGGAAGCACAAATTTTATTGCTAAAGTTGAAGAAGCACTTGAACTAATCAAAAGTGCTGGATACTTCGACTATTTACGCACATATATTAGGGTAATTCGAGAAATTGAAGGACTGAGTCAGCTTCGAGAACAAGAAGCATCCATATGGTTCCATGTCAAAGCACTCGATGATCCCATTGACGATGCAGGTTTCATTATCCAAAAAACACAACAAATGAATGATTTCATAGAAGGAAGACTTTACTATGAAACTGCAGAAATCCGTGCAGTAAACAAACGCATGGAATTTGTTGAAACCCTAAAAAATAAAACTGACATCCCTGAATTAAAGAAAAAATGTGAAGAAAACCTCAAGAGATGGAATGAACAGCCCTTCCCTTAACGTTTTTCCCTGTTTACTCCACGTTTTGGGATAGCTTTGGTTTTCTAAACACTCCTAATTCTGTTCTGGGATTTAGATACATAAATTCCCAGCCTGAGTTGATTAGATCGTCTTCTTCTGTTTCTGTTTTGGGTCTTTTTGTTATGAATTGGTTTGGTTGTTGAGGTTTGTAGATTTGATTATATATTCTAAGGTAGATGTATGTTGTATCTATTTTCTTGTGTTCAAGAACACCCATTACATGAAGTATATCTCTTGTCTTGTGGTATTCCCTTAATGCTTTGCAGTGACGAAAGGTATGTAGATGAATTTTGGTAAATCTGGGATTGCTATGAATTTTTGATAATCGTTTCATTCGATTACGAAAAGCTGAACTTCTAGTGTTATGTGCTTTTTTATTGAATATTGTTAGTTTTTTTCTGTTTTTGGTAGGCTATAGAGTAGGTCCATCAGGTCTTTTGTTATTCCCATTATTCTTGAATCAATTTTTTGCTTCTTGAACATTTGTAGCTATTTCACAGACATATTCTACTGGTTTAATGTCGTAAATTTCTTCGTAAAGTTCAACACATCGTTGGGCAGTCAATATTAATCTGTGACTTAAGATTTTCTTGACGGGAAAGATTATGAATCTTTTCAATGGAGTTAAGACCAAACATTCAGTAGTGTTGAGTCGATAGCCCAACTATCTTGGGTTGTATCGTTTGTTTCTGTTGTTCCTTTGAATCTGATTGTAAATGTTGAAGATGTAAGATACGTAGTGGCTGTCATATTATTCCATCCCGGAGTCAAATTGCCAAGTATATCCCATCCAGAACCATTCCACGCATCTATTCTGATATTTTCTGAGGTCATTGTTCCTCCGTGGATACAAAGAATTTCATTTACCTCATTAAAGTCAATATTGTTCCATTGAACTTCCAAATCGATCTGATAATTATCTGCCTGCGTATAATTTACTGCAATTCGTGCACAATCGACCTCATATAAGCCAGCTCCTGTTGCAGTTTGAAGGTAAATCTTTGCTGAATCAATTTTTGTCCATGAATTAAGCAGAGTTGTTACGGTGGAATTAATCCAACCCCATGACGTCTGTGGATCGTGAATTACAGTATGAGTCCAGGATGTACCATCCCAAAGATACACTTCAAGGTGGTTGTTGATCAGAGTTTGTTTGGCATAGATTTGAATTGAAACGCTTTGGATTGTTCCTGAAGATAATCCTGAATCTTCAAAACCAAAATCCCCAATTTTGTAGTTGTTTTTCGAAGCGTGAACATAATTTGAATTATAATCTATAGAGTCGAGAAAAGGGTTTGTTCCAACTCTGGTCCAATCAGTTTCAGCTCCATCGTAAGTATCAACATAAAGAAATAGTAAATTGTCAGTTGTAGAACTTTCTTCTGTCAATGTATCGTAAATTGAGTCTGGACTGTATTGTTGTGCAGTGAAGTTTGAGTGTATACCTTTGTCTTCGCTGGAATCTACATTGGAGAGATTTGTATCAACATAATAATATGGAATATTTTCGATTGTTTGGCTCACATTACTATTTTTTTGTTCATGTGGAAAAGATTGTACAATAGGGATTAGCATAAGAAGAATTACCATTAATATGGTAGCTGCATTAGCTTTGTATTTCATTCTAATTACTGAACTGATTTATTTACTAAAAAATAATGTGAATTGGAAATAATTAGTATCTATTAATAATTTTTAATAATCATTTTTGTTCATATTCCGAATTGGAATATAAGACAATGCTAAAAACAAGAAAAAATTTGATATTGGTGACGGTTGTAGTCATGAGCTTGTTAACTGTTTCAGTTGCAGCTTATGTTTATGAATCAGTGCAGAATAATGTTACTCAAACCGTACAAGAAATTGCAACTTTGACGCTAGGAGCAGGGGCTCTTGGTACTATCGAAGAGGGAGAAACTAAAGTTCTTACGGCAATTACAACACCAGCGTTAAATGATATTGTAAGCATTACAACATCAAAAAATGATGTCTATTTGTATTTTGACACCGACTTGGATACTCAAATTACCAATTATGCTACATATCAGATTGTTGTTAAGGTGGGCGACACCGTACCCGGTACATCAAGTTACAACACTGGCGATACATTTACAACACTATCGATAGCTAGTCCAGACACAGCTTCCGGGGTTGCCTTGGATATTGCAGGACCTTGGACATTTGATTTTGAAATCACTACCACTGCAGACTCAGTCAGTTCAAATCAAGATACAACAGTGTCAGTTACTGTCACAGCTCAGAGTACAACTTAGGCTTCCTTAATGAGCCTAATTTTCTTTGAATTTAATCCCGAGTACATTTTTTTGATTCGGGCAATTTTTCTACTTTTTTTTATATCTGTTCATTGCTTAATTTACTAAACCAAACATCTTTTTTTTGTGTATTTTATCTACCGAAAAGAAACCTACCAAATAGTAAATGTATTTTTCTTGGATGATTTCTCTGCTTAGGATGATTTAACATACAAAAATTCATTTGAATATATTAGATGGAAAAACAGATTCAAATTGATCATATGACGATTTTAATCTTGTAGCATAATCAACATAATCTTTCAACGTCATCTTTTTCCCATCAATTAGTAAGTAGTAATATATGATATATTGAGGTTTTGGATGGTCCACAGTACTACCGTAGTACATGTCTACCGTGAAATGTCAATATTTTTGATAAAATATACTTGACCATAACCTTATTTTTTGTACTTAGGGATAAATGATGTTACATTAAGGTTCTACAAGTAGATTCTATGGAATATTCTCTGAACAAAGGGGGAGTTTTGCAAAAGAATAATATCTTAATACATTATTGACTTTTAATAATTAACGTGATTTCATATTAAGATATTCTATTGTTTGCACTCATAACTTACCTTTTTTAGCTTTGAATTCAACATTATATGTTCTTTTGCCTTTCTTATCGTTAGAAAAGCTTATTCCTTTAGGAAAAGTTACGCTAGTTAATCTTCTCCATGCTTTGCTGAGATCATCTTCTTTATCTTCAAACCAGCATAAAATGTATTGATCAGAACTCCCTTTCTCAGTGGATATATAATCAATGTCTCCCATAAGAGGAAAGAAATCCTTTATGTTTCCAGAAAATTCAAATTCATCATTCTGGGAAACTATTAATTTTCTAGCTTTAACCACAGTAAAAGCCCTTCTTTCAGGTTTTTCTTTTCGCTCTTTATAAAAAACTAATACAGGTTTTTCCCAAACAAAATCCAACTTAATCTCCACCATTTACATTCATTAAAGTTAAAAATAATATAAGCTTTATCAATTTGAAATCGAATTTAGTGACGATCATTCCCAAACCAACAATCTCCTTTTGCCTTCATTTTTTTAAAAAGAATTGAATGTTCAACTTATGTTTTTACTAAAAATATGGGTTTGGGGGTTAAAATTTAACCTTAGAAAAAAGGGGGAGTTTGCGAGATTTTAAACGGGTGTAAACTGGAAATAAAGTTGGTTTTATGGCTTTTTCTGAGCCATCAAGATTTAAGTTGGTTGAAATAGCGAATCTGAAATCACGGGATTTACAGCGATATTGTAGACCCTAATAAAGTCCCCGTTTGGCGCAGTATAGCTCCATTCTCCAGTGCCAGCCCAATTCTGCAGATTGTCCACGTAGTTTATCCACGCTATACCCCACGAATCCCACTGAGCCCCAAAATCGTCAGAAAGGTCTATCCACGTGCTATCAATGTTCGCCCAAGCTTCTTGTTCACCCGGGTTTAGAATGTAGTAAAAGTTACCAGCATCCCCACCCAACAAGTCAATCCGGATTTTCATATCCGTCGCCCTCAGATTCTTCCCTGACAACTTGTATTTTATTGTCGTTCCTTGGCTTGTTAAGTCAACTTCAAACTGTAAACTATTTGCATCTTCAATAGGTAGTTGGTCTCCGTCCCCGTTTCCACCGTTTCCGTTAAAGATTCCGCTGTTCAACGCGGAGTAAGCTGCGATTCCAGCAACAAATATAACAACGATGATTATGACTGCAATTAATATTTTGGATATACCTTTTTTATTCATTGCAATCCCATTTAGTCCTTGCATTTTCATTTGTTAGTTTGTGATAATTTAATATTTGCGTTTGCACTAAAACCCAAGATTTTAATTAGTTGCTGAGTCTGAAGGAATTGGGGGGTTCCATGAAAACTGAATTAATTGCACCTTGTGGTATGAACTGCAATGTTTGCAGCAACTATCTTGCTTTAATAAATGACACCAAAGCCAAAGGAGTTAAACTACCCTACTGCATTGGCTGTCGCCAACGTGATAAGAAATGTTCTTTTGTTAAGAAAAAATGCAAAAAGCTTCTAAAACACAAAATTGAGTTTTGCTATGAATGTGATTAGTTTCCCTGTGAACTAATAATAAAGCTTGGTAAAGGCTATGAAGAACGCTATCACATGAACATGGTTGATAATCTCAAATATATTAAAGAGCATGGTATGGATGAATTTTTAAAAGCTGAAAAGAAGAAGTGGGAATGTTCCAAGTGTGGAGAAACGATTTGCTGTCATAATGGTATATGTTATAGTTGTGATTTAGAAAAAATGAAAACAAAAAAGAAACGATATAGATGGGAAGAGTAATCAAAAATTACCACGTTTTTATATTTTACTGGTAAATTAGGGTGGGGATCCCACTCCCCGCACTTGAACAAAACTTGGAAATAATGAAGAATACTGAATTTCACTCAGCTTTATGAATTTTAATATTGCCTCCACCAAGGGTTGTCCCATCGTAACTTTCATCATCAGCGTCTAATTTATTATCATAGATTATTTCATCTGTAGCTTTGTTCCATATCTTTATTCTAAAAGTATCCTCATTTCCTGTTAGATCTCCATCACTTCGAATGAGATCTGTAGGATTCTAAGAAATAGAAAAAACTATTGTATTTGATAATCAATACTCAAAAGCCGTTTTAGAATCAAGCTTGCTGCCTTTTTATCCAATGGTTCATTTTCGTTTCCACACTTAGGTGAGAAAATACATGAGGGGCACCCATCCTTACACTCACAATTTTCGATTAATTGATAGGTCTTTTCCCACAGTTCATATATTTTTGTGTAAAGCGTCTCGGATATTCCAATACCGCCTTCAAAACCATCATATATGAAAATCGTTGGGCTCTTAGTATCGGGATGAAATGATGTGGAAAATCCACCGATATCTCTTCTATCACACATTGCAAAAATCGGAGACATCGCTATCATTGCATGTTCTATTGCATGTATCCCACCATGAAAATCAAGTTCTTTAGTTTCAATTTCATTCCGGATATTATCGGGAATAATGAACCACAATCCTACGGTTGAAAAAGTTAATGGAGGCAAACTTAGAGGATTTCTGGTTATGATTTCATCATATGTTTTTGTTACATATTCACGATAAATTTCAGTTATTTCCAATTCTCCAATTTCTATTATTACACCCTTTTGTTTTTCTTCATATGTTTTCTTTATTTCAACATCAATATCTTTCAGGGCTTCAGTATGATAGTCAACGTTTTCTTGTCTCACTTTGGCCGTTAAATTATTCAGGTTTAATTCTTCTGAGATGTAGGTTTCACCTTGGTGCAATAATACCGCACCTTCATGCACTTCTTGATAGGCTTTGGTTAAAGCAAGGGTTTCGAGTAAACTCCCATTGCAGGTTACTGTGACTGTCTTTCCAGAAATATCGTTTAAACTAACCACTTCTGTTGGTCTTGCTGTACCCGAATAAACCCATCCTCTTGTGGTTTTACGAACAAGATGTTGGTCTTCTAATGCATTAATACTTTCTTTGAAAAGTTGTGGAAAATATTCATTGTCCTTTTTTGTGATAGGAAGTTCGGATGATGCACACATCATATGGCCCAAAGATATGTATCGGTTGTGTAAATCGATTATTGCTTGTTCATGTGGTTTCCCAAAGAAATCTTGGGGGTGTTTCATGTAATACTGGTCGAGAGGATTTTGAAAAGCTACTAATGTTACTAAGGAATTTGTGTTACTTCTTCCCGCGCGTCCTGCTTGTTGCCAAGTTGAGATAATTGTTCCGGGATATCCAGAAATTATTACTGAATCTAGGGTTCCTATGTCAATTCCGAGTTCCAGTGCATTAGTTGAGACTACTCCGAATAATTTTTTAGTTTTTAAACAATTTTCTATTTTTCGCCTTTCTTGTGGAAGATAGCCTGCTCTGTAAGCAGTAATTAACTGAGCTAATTTTGGTGATCTTTTTTGGAGTTCTTCTCGGGTCCATCTTGTGATAAGCTCAGCCATTTTTCTAGAGGTTGTGAAGCATAATGTTTGGAATTTTTTTACTATGTTGAGTGTTAGAAGATCTTTTGTTTCTTGGTGAGTAGATCGGCGGATTATTTTATCGTCATCTATGAATGGAGGATTCCAGAAAATAAATGACTTTCCTCCTCTTGGAGCACCATCACTTGAGATAATCTCAAAGTCTTTTCCAGTAAGTTTTTTTGAATGTTCATCAGGATTTGCAATTGTGGCTGATGAAAGTATTATCTGAGGATTAGAGTTGTAATAGTTGCAGATTCTCATTAATCGTCTGATTAACATTGCAACGTTGGAACCAAAAACTCCACGGTACACATGCCCCTCGTCTATAACAATGAATTTGAGGTTTTGGAAGAAGTTTCGCCATTTGTGATGCCACGGAAGATATTGGTGGAGTCCGTAAGGATTGCTAAGGATGATTTTTGAGTTTGATCGTATTGCTGCTCGCAGATGGCGTGGTGTGTCACCATCATAAATATTTGGATTTGCTTCAATTCCTGTCTCTTTTTCCAACTCTTTTAGGACCTTTAACTGGTCATTAGTTAGAGCTTTTGTTGGATACAGGTATAGAGCGCTTGCTTTCTTATCGTTAAAAAGTGCTTCAAAGACTGGAATGTTAAATGCTAAAGTTTTGCCTGAAGCTGTTGGAGTTACTATGACAACGTTCTTTCCATTTCGGATTCTATTTATTGCTTCAGCTTGATGAGAATAAAGCTGAATTTTGTTATTAGCCAAGAAGTTTTGAATTGTTTCAGGTAATGATTTATCCAATTCTCCATAGATGGCTTCTTGAGGTGGAATTTTTTCTAGGTGAACAATTTGTTTTTTGTAAGAGTTCATTCTCTTTATGCCTTTAATGAATTGTTCAATCATAAGTTCCATTCCTCGAAAAGTCTTGAAAATAATGTGCCAAGTGAAACAAGATCTTGTTTATTGTGTTCTACTATTGCTACTAGGGGTCCAATATTCTTAGTTTTAAGGTACGTGTTATAGAATTGGGGAACAAGTGCTCCAGGAATATCAATGTCTCTTTTAATTCCTAAATATGATTCTACTGTGTCAAGTTTGCAATTTTTTAGTTTATGGCGTAATGCACGTCTAGTAAAATGAAGTAGGTCAAAATGTGGGTTTTCTAAACTTGCGTCTAATCCATAGTAAGCTAATCTTTGTTTGATGTATGGGATATCAAAACTTCTTCCATTATATGTTATCATTAAATGACGAGATTCAAGTTGTAAAACAAGAGACCAAATAGCACTTGGTTCATCTTGAATATCACGGAGCAAATATTGTTTTGTACAAACACAATTTTTACTTGGATTAGCTATACCCAAAAGAATGATAGGTCTTTCTGAAAGCCCCAAAGTCTCAATATCAATTATTATGAAGTCCTCATCTTTACAAAATCCAGCCAGATAGTGGAGTAATGGATGGGACTTTGGAAGGCGATTCCATAACCAGTTTTGAATAGAACCAACTTCTTCTGTGTCGATCATTTTCATAAAATTCCGAGCCTGCTTTTTCCAGATTGGATGATTTTCAAGTTTTTCAATAGTCGTGTAACCTTGATGTTTGAGTCTTTGTTCCCAAACAGGACCAATCCCATAAAGGATCTTTAGATTTGAAATAAGTAATCGTCTGCTCTCTTCGTAGGATGTTTTCTTAAACGTAGATGTACATGTTTCTGAGATTTCATAACATTCACCCTGTTCGTTTGAAACAACTTTTCCAGATAATACATCCCCTAATTTTTTTCCTTTGTATTTCTTTAGAAGTTTTTTTTCAAGCTTCAACGATTTGTCATAATCTTCATTCCATATCCACATTTCACTAGTCGTTGAGCTTCGAGTTTCTTGTTGATTTTCAGGTATTACAGCATATTCTTTTCTTTGTGAAACCCTTTGACGCAAACTTTCAACTGCTCGCATAAAACAAATTTTGTCCTTTGAGGTTTCAGCAACTGATATTTGTTGTTCATAAGATTTAGGTG
>JBHORG010000016.1:0-24752 GCA_042565955.1 Thermoproteota archaeon
TCGCATCCTTTAGAGCACTCGTTGGTGATCGTCCTTTTAATATGAAGCCATCAACCTCAGGCAAAGATTCTAAAAAGGAACTTACAAAGTCCTCCATCTTTTCTGTGAAATCTAACCCAGTTTTGGGCTGAATAAGCCTCATTTTATCTTCTTTCATAACTATACGTAATGCCTCTCTTGGTATTCCTAAGCCAATCTCAACTTCAGGACAAACAGGAATTAACTTGACATATGGAATTAACTGTTTAACAAAATCACTAGCAATCTTCAACCCATTATATCGACACTGATCAATCTCAATACATCTACTAATAACAACTGTCGGAGTTACAAAAACTCTCATAACAAAATTAACTTGTAATAAATCATTATTAATATAAGAAAATAACTGTAAACAAAAGAATAAAGTATCAATAAGATTGATCATAAAAAAAGGAAAAAATATAAAAAAAATTTCTTGTAATAATTTTTGTTATTCCTTCTTTTCCATTAGTGCTATAATGACAGCAACTATTCCGATTACAATTTTTAGTACTGCATGCCACTCTGGTTCTGTTCCCATATCAGAAATACCCGGAAGACCTGCAATCCCCATTACAAGAGTAATTACTCCTACAACAACTAAAGTCCACTTACAATAATTCACAGTTTCACCCCCTAAACTGATAGATCAATTTTATAGGAAGTTCTATTTTTAATATTTTCCATTAATATTGAATCTTCTAGGAAAACATAAATACATTTTTTTTCATATATAATAATGCTTGGAAGCATTTTTTTGGGGGGAGGTGGAGAATTTTGAAGTGTGGATTATGTGGAAAAGAGGTCGATGCACAGCCTATGATAACATCTGAAGGCAAATGTTCAGCCTGTGGTGCAAAACTCAAACCAGCATAAAGCAATTAGTCAAAGAGAATAACGTTTGAGTGATTTTTTTTCACTCGCAATCTTTCTTTTTTGAAAAGAAAAGGGGGGTGAATTTTTTTGGGATTTATTAGAACGGTGCGAAGATTCCTATGAATACTAGCCATGATAGAATTGTTTTTGCAACGAAGCTGAGTATGATGTAGAATCTTTCTCCGTATAGATAGTCTTTCCAGCGACTAACGCCTTTGTATTGTAGTACCATGTTAATTGCGAAGATGTTGAAGACTATGAAGTATATGAATAGAATCATGTAAACAAAGGTTGGTACATCAGCATTTATTGATAAAAGCGATCCAATGAAGTATGCGTAGAGGACAACCCATGGGACCCCACCAGAAATTGTTCCAAGTATGAATGAAGACCAGTTTGTTTTTTCGGTTTTTTGGTTTATCAGTTCCATCAAGTATCCGAACATTATCATCATTGCGTTTAATACAAAGATCATTACCAAAGACCAGAAGTCCCATACACCCAAAAAGAGGGCAATTAAGACGATCATTATTGAGCTAGAGAATGCGTATTCGTACCATCGGTAGGGATTCATTCCTTTTTTTAGATTCTCATTATACTGTTTATTCTTAAGGAATGCAATAGTGAAATGAGCAAATGCAGAAATTAGCGGGAATGACGCCACAATTATTCCTAAATATCCTATAGTAAACAGTACCTGTGGATCAGGAGTAACATCTATTTGAAATGGTGGACCCTGAATTATTGTAAATTTTGTGTAGAAAGTATAAAGACTGCGCTCCCACTCCAGTTGAGTTCCCAATCCTAGCATAAGTAATCCTTGGATTAGATGCAAAACACCAGCAGTTGCATTGAAGCGTTTAAGATACGAAAAAGAAATCGGCGATTTAGCTATAATTTCTTGTCTTTCTTTAAAATTCATAAATTACTGTTTTATCTTAATCGGTTTATATGATTTTTGTCTGGCGATCGTCTGTTAATTTTTTTATTTTTTTTAGGTTTTTTGAAATTTTTTTATTCCAATTCGAAGATAGTCTTTGGGTGCCCCCCCATATTTCGTCTTTCTTATATTTCTTATTTGACGATTGGAAATGAATAAAAATAGGTGAATTTTCTAATACTGGGTTTGATAAAAAAAGATCCTTATCACCTTGACAAATTGCTTTAAGTACAAGAGGCATTTCACGTCTAAATATTGAATATCTCCATCCAGCTCTTCCAATTACAATTCCTCCGCTAACATGACAATAAACGTGAAGTGAAAAATTGTTTTCTTCCTTTAACCACTCAGCTAAAACCTCATCCCTCATTATCTTTGTATAAAATCCAGATATTGACTTTTTATCAAATTCATTTCCTATTGATAAAAACAATTTGCCTGTAAAATCTGAGTGAGTAAGAGTATAGCATCTAGGAGTTATAGGACCTTTAGGATTAACATCATTTAAGTATTTTATATTTAAAGTTTCTAAACTCAAATGGCTCAATCCAAATTCTATTTTCAGACATATTATCTTTTTAGTTCTAAAAGTTCCAGTTTTATGTTTTCCAGATGACCTTTGACGTGTACTTTTCACCATTCTTCTTCGATATATCCTTCAGGATTAATGATAAATACGCCCAAAGTTTTCCGACCACACCTAGCACCCAAACCTAATAATTAATCAAGGTTGCCGTTTATCTACTAATCTTTTGGAGCTACATTTAAATTTGTAAATCTCAAGTTCGTCTTGTTTTAAGAAATTTATTTGAAAAACTAAGTTGTTTTCTGAGTGTTCTTTCTGAAGTTGTGGTTTGAACTTAAAAAATCCCTTGAGAAAATTCTCTTTAACAATCGAAATATTACAATTTTTTAAATCTAGACACTCAAGATTTACATTAAGAGTTGATACACCCCCCAGTAAATCCCCATACAAAAAAACTTTGTATTCCCCTGTAAGATACTCCATGTTCTCCCTCTGAAAAACACCCTTTTCCACGTCTACACGATTAAAAGGATTCCCACGAATCCAAAAAGTCTCCTTTTCTCGTTGGGGATAGTTGATCTTCATATGGGTCCTACCACAAGCACATCTATCTCTGGAAAGAACCATCGATGAGTCTTCTGTATCATAGTTAAGTAACACATTGCCACTTTGTCCTCCAACGGGTAATAATGTGCTAAGAATTATTCTACCAGGCTCTGCATCTTTAACAAAATCATTAAGGCTTGGATTATACACGTCCAGATGAACCAAATCTTCTGGTGCATGAAGCCCATTTTTCTGGGTGCATTCACCACACATTGTACCCTCAGTGCTTCCATAGGTATTAAAAACATCACATCCCCACACTTCAGCAAGATACGAACGAGATTCTTCAGCAAAACTTTCCCCACCAACAACCAAACGTCTTACTCCTAATTCACTAGGAACAAAATTTTCTTTAGACAATTCTCGGGCTAGTTTTAGAAATTTAAAAACACTTCCCACTAAACCTGTAGGCTTGTAATTCACTATAACGCGAGCAGGAAAAGTACACTTACCCTCTGGTATAATTGTCATACCAACTTTCCGGGCTGCTTGAGTCATAGTGTTGGCGCCTACGTTCATGCCATAAGATGCACAAATCACAACTCGATCACCTTTCCCAAATCCTTGTGAGACAAAGGCTCTTGCATATTTTTCAGCGTATCTTTCCCAATCATTCCATGTGAGAAAAAAAGTTTTTGGAGAACCGCTTGTACCGCTGGTTTCATGGATTGTGAAGACTTCACTCCAGTCAATACTTTTAAACTGGAAATCTTGACTCATGGGTGGCTGGTTTTTTCGAATTGTCTTACCATTAACGATTGGAAGATTTAAGAGATCAGTGTGTGTTCGTATTTCTTTGGGATTTATTCTATTTTTTCGAAACCACATCCGGTAGAATGGTGAGTTTTCATTTGCATATCTCACTGTGTATAGTATACGATCTTCTACAATTGAGTCGAGTTTTTCTCGATTCATTGTTTCAATTTTTTCATTAAAAAACAAAAGTATATACCACAATTTTCTTAGTTAACAACAACATAATTGTTTTTCTATGAGCCTAAAATATAGAGAATTTAGCAATTAAAAAAATATTAAAAACGATTACTGTAACACAATCTTGAGGGGTAAACAATCTATTGACTTCAAATCCTGAAAAGAAGATAATTTTAGAATGGAAAGGTAACTATAAACTTGAAGCCCGAAATAACAAGGGGCTTTCTGTAAAATATGATGCTACAATCGAGCATGGTGGAGAAGAAACCGCATTAACTCCAATGGAGAATGTTTTAGCGAGTTTGGCAGCTTGCAGCAGTTATGATGTTTTAACTATATTGAAAAAGAAGAGACAAAAAATTAGCAATTTTAATGTTGATGCTACTGGAAAACGTAGAAATGACGCTCTTCCAAAAATCTTCACTAAAATCCACCTAAAATACAAGTTGAAAGGACAAAGCATAGATCCTGAAGCAGTAAAAAAGGCTATAAAACTTTCAGAAGAAAAATACTGTTCAGTAGGTGGAATGCTAAAAAATACAGTTGAAATCACTTCTTCATTTGAAATAACAGATGAGTAATAACAAGTTTTCCTAAATTGTGAAAGCTGGTCGAAAAGAAAATTTGTGAAAATTGGACAGTTAATTTTAACAATCATTATTTCAATTTTTTGTTTAGATGTGGCAATTAACGCCATCTACGGTGTTTCAGAGGGTGAATTTCTTTTCCCTTCAGTTAGGCATATGCTTTGGATTTGTATACTCGATGGGATAATTTGATTTATGTTATCGTAGACTGAATCCAAAGTTTCTGAAAAACCCACAAGAACAGTTTGTTCAGCATAGATACTTCGGTTCTTCCGTTTTGAATTTTTTTCTTAGCATATGATTATCCCCTCGATGAGAATGATTTTTTCGTATTTTGACTAATAATGACAAATAATAAATTGTCAATGAATCGTAGGAATACTGGTGATATCTATCTCTATAAAATCAGTTTTCAGCACCTTAATAAAGTCAGAAGATTGGTGGGCAGTATGGGCAGGGCTAATACTTTTTTTTGTAGGTTTTTCGGGAATAATAACTAATGTACCTAAACCAACATCTTGGACTATTAATCCCTTGATTTCATTTAGTATAGACAGTTTTATTTCCTATCTGATATTGACCTTTATTCTAATCGTTATTCTCTCAATTGCCCTAAGAATTATTCAAGGAAAATTGTCAACCTTCATTCCAACCTTTTTCATATTTTCAATGCTAGGATTATTTGCTCAAGTAATATCTAAACAATCATTTATGGGAACTTATGGTTTAGAATATGTTCTTTGGGCATTAGTCATTGGACTAATAATCAGTAACACCGTTGGAGTTCCCAATTTTCTAAAACCTGCAATAAAAACAGAATTATTCATAAAAATTGGCTTAGTACTACTGGGAGCGGAAATTCTATTTTCCAAAATATTAAATTTAGGAATACAGGGTTTAATTTTGGCTTGGGGAGTAACTCCCCTTGTTCTAGTCATCATGTACAAATATGGTACGTCTGTTCTAAAATTAGACAAAACATTAAGTGTACTAATGGCAGCTGCAACTTCAGTTTGTGGAGTATCCGCAGCCATTGCTGTTGCAGCAGCTACCAAAGCCAAAAAAGAATTACTAACATTAACAATATCAATTTCTCTATTATCCACAGTAATACTTCTAGTTGGTTTACCTGCCTTAATCAGAATCCTAGGAATCGATTTTGTGGTAGGGGGAGCATGGATTGGAGGAACAGTAGATTCAACTGGTGCAGTAGTGGCTGCAGGAGAACTGCTTGGAGAACAAGCAATGGAAGTAGCTACAGTAATAAAACTCATCCAAAATGTTATGATAGCCCTGATAGCCTTTGTTATTGCATTTCTTTGGGTCACAAAAATTGATAATACATCAAACGAAAAACCAAGCCTTGTCCAAATCTGGTATAGATTTCCAAAGTTTATCCTTGGCTTTATATTTTTGTCAATAATCTCTTCCTTTGTTTTCCTACCAATAATTGGAGAATCTTCCTTAACAGAAATATTAAAAATAACTGGCAGTATTCGCACATACCTATTTGCTGTGGCTTTCTTGAGTATAGGACTGGAAACAAACTTTACCAGTATTAAAAGCCAAATTTCTGGAGGAAAACCAGTTCAATTGTATATTGTAGGTCAATCCCTAAACATAATCATGACATTATTATTTGCTTGGATCCTCTTTGGAATATAGTAAATTTACTCCTTGAATAGGTTTTGATGCAATTCTCAATTATTCCGAATTCATTACCTTAAATGGGAATAATTGTTCGTTGGAGTTTTGCTGAAATAGTCTCCTTTTTTTCTAAATATTCTTTTAGAGCATTAATTGCCCTCAAATCTAGGCTATAACGGTCTTTACCATACTTCTCAGGAATTCCTTGAGTTGTAACAAAACATGCACTATACACCTTAGATCGATTCAATCTTTTTCCATTTACAAAAAACTCTTGAATCCTATTACTCTCAGGATTTTCTATTTTAACAATAAGGTTTAAACCCGAACATCTTTTAACATAACCCCCCATCTGTTTGTAAGGATCACAAGAAAAAGTATGTTCCAAATTTTCTTCCATCATGGCCCAAAGCTCTTCTCCAGTAATTTTACAAATTGAGATTTTAGGGTTAGTGGGTATGATATTCCAAAGATCATTTACTCTTATTGGTCCAGCCTCAACGGGTGCTCCATATCGCCATCCATTAGAAAACGCAATTTTTTCTCCACTAACTTCTTTTAAAGCTCCAAGTAAGAAATTGTCCATTGTAGCTTCCAGTACTTGGTTCCGATTAAGGGAAGTTGTGGTTTTTCCTACAACAGCATTTAACAAGTCTCGGTGTTTGTCTAAACTTTTGTTGACAATCGAGTCAATCTCTGGATCCGGTTTAATTGATTCGTTAACATTAATCAATTTGTGTTGGAACTTAAGAACCCGTCCATCTTTTACTTTTAGATCTAATCTGCCTACAAAAGAACCGTGACAACCAGACTGCATTATTATGCTCCCATTTACAACAAATGCCTCGTAAAGGCGGTTATGAGTGTGACCACTTAACAAAACATCTATCCCATCAACTTCTTTAGCTAACTTGAGTTCTTGGGGATATCCTAAATGGGATAACACAATAATCAGGTCAACTTTCTCAATTTCCCGAAGTTGCTTAATGTATCCAGGTAATTCTTCGTTTCCCAGAGTAAAATAAATGCCTTCACTGAAATGTTTAGGCATAGTTTTGTCCACAATGGTGGCGGCAATGCCAATAATGCCAATCCGCAAATTCCCAATTTCTACTATTCGAAAAGGAGGGAAAACAAGTTTTTGGGAATTTTTTTCATAACAATTTATTGCAAGCATCGGAAATTTGAGTTTTGCAACAATATCTCTAAAGTTATCTGGACCGTATGCAAATTCCCAATGAGCGGTTATTGCATCCAGGTCCAATGCATTCAAAATAGAAACTAATGCATGACCTTTACTATTAACTACAGGAAATGTTCCATGGATTGTATCTCCATTATCAAGGCAAATGACTTTTCCATGTTTTTCATCTTTAACTTCTCTAAAGATGGTAGCAATTCTTGCATAACCTCCAGCTTTCTGATACACTTCCGTTTTTCCAGACCAAAACAACTCGTTATGTAATTCAAAGTAGCCGTGGGTGTCGTTGATCTGCAAAATTGTTAAATTTGTATTATTGAACATGAAATGATCCCAGATTAGATATCAACCTAAAAAGCTAAAAAGCTGATTGGATCTAAACTAATTCTACATTTTATTCAAGTATCTTTTCTTTGGGATAATCTGGATTTTTTCATAATTTTTCTGATCTCTTCAGTTGCAGTTTCTAATGTTTGAAAACCAACTATTTGTCCAATTTCTTTGCTTTTATTAAAAATTTTAACAGTTGGTGTTTCTTCCACTCCAAGGCCCTCAGCAAGTTTAAGATTTTCGACACTATCAAACATGTTAACCCTAGTGAATTTTAGGTCACTAAAAATAACTGCAAGCTCATCATAAACTGGTTTGAACTTCTTGCAATTCCCACAAGATTTTATCCAAAATTCAATAACCACGGGTATTTCAGAATTCATTTTGTCGTCAAAGTCTTTAGCTTGAACATCCTCAACTTTTCTCATTGAGAATTACACCAAATCAAATACTCGGTAAAAGTTTAGATTTTATGTAAAATATCTTCCCATAATGTAAGCTCCAAGAAACATGCCGCCAATGCCAATCAATGATGGAAGGTTACCCACTCCAAGACTTGCCATAGCGGATCCAGGACATAAGCCAGATAATCCCCAACCTACCCCAAAAATTATTGCACCAATAATTGTCCTTTGTGTCAATGTTCTTTTCCTTTTTTTGAATACTCCACCTAATACAGGTTTTTTAAGAATTTTTGGGATAACATTAATGGTCAAGGCTGTTACTGCTGCTGATCCACCAAGAAGCAACAGTAGTCCTAAATCCTTTAATTGTAAGAAACTAAGAACAATTTCTTGTTTTGCCATTCCACCAAATGCCAAGCCAAAACCAAAGAATATTCCACCTATAAACACAATTACATGTTTTATTTTCAAGGTAATACCCCCAGATTTTGGACGAAAAGTGCAGTCAATATTCCAACTGTAATGAAAGTGATTACGGCAAAAAGTGAAGTTGTAGAAAGTGATGCTAAACCGCTAATACCATGGCCTGATGTACACCCCTTAGATAATCTAGTTCCAAAACCTACCAGAAAACCTCCTATTGCAAGCCTCCACCATTCTACCGATGTTGTAAAGAAGCCCTCTGTGGCCAAAGTTATCGTGTAAAGAAACGCCCCCAAAAGGACACCTAAAGCAAAAGTTAAACGCCATCCCCTAGAATCTAGATACTGCTTTTGAAGAAAATATGGTCTTTTAGAAAAAAACGAAAGTGTTGTATCAAAAAAACTGCTTTGGGTTGCATGAAGTCCAGTTGCTATGTAAATGATACTAACGCCTACCCCAATTATTATCCCACCAATAATGTAGGGATAAAAACCTAAAGGAAACATAAAATACATTATCAAATTACCTTTAAAATAAGGTTTTTCGTTAAATGTAATGTTTAAAATATACATTCAATATATTTACTAATTGGAGTAGATCATGTTCATCAATAAAATCAAATCTGAAGGACTTTCTCACAATTCTTATTTTATAGGTTCGGAAAACGAAGCAATAGTTATTGATCCTCGACGAGATTGTCAACTTTATATTGATATTGCTCAACAAGAAGAAATTACAATCAAAGGAATATTTGAAACCCACAGAAATGAAGATTATATAATTGGTTCAATTGAACTAGCTAAACGCACAGGAGCCAAAATTTATCATGGATCAAAACTTGATTTCAAATATGGCCAGTCATTAACAGATGATCAAGAATTTTTCTTTGGAAAAATAAAACTAATTACCCTTGAGACACCTGGCCACACTGATGAAAGCATGTCATATGCTTTAGCTGATTTGGATGTGAGTAAAAAACCAATAATGGTCTTTACGGGGGATACCTTATTTGTTGGAGATGTGGGTCGAACAGATTTATATGGATCAAAAGAAGCTCCACGATTAGCTGCAGCACTTTATGATAGCATTTTTAACAGACTATTACCCTTGGGCGATGAAGTGTTAATTTTTCCTGGGCACGGTGCTGGATCAGTTTGTGGAGGAGATATCAGTCAAAGAGAAGATAGTACTCTGGGTATAGAACGAGCCTTTAATCCACTTTTACAAAAATCAAGAGAGGAATTCATAAATTATAAAGTCAACGAGCACCACACTCGACCCTATTACTTTTTGAAAATGGAAAAATATAATTTAGAAGGACCACCACTATTCGATAAATTACCAAGTCCTTCTCCTTTAATGCCACAAACCTTTTTGAAACAAATGAAACTAGGCGCTATTGTTGTCGACACTAGACAACCCCCATCCTTTGGTGGCGCATATTTGAAAGACACCTATAATATTTGGTTAGAAAGGATTCCTTCCTATGCTGGTTGGACTCTGCCTTACGATAAACCAATTCTATTAATCTTGGAGGACAAAATTTACCTAAAAAAAGCCGTTCGATACCTATACCGTATAGGATATGATAATCTAATAGGATATCTTGTAGGAGGAATAGAAGGTTGGTATAAACAATCACTACCTTTGGAACACTTTGGTTTAATCTCTGTACAAGAACTAAAAACTTGGATAAACAAAAAAGATGACTTATTCATATTGGATGTTAGAGAAGATGAAAAGTGGAAACAAGGACACATAACAGATTCCGTTAATATATTTTCAGGATACCTAGAAAAAAGGATTAATGAACTACCAACAAATCGCCAAATCGCAATAGTGTGCAATATTGGAAATCGTGCTAGTCTTGCAGCAAGTATTCTAACTCGAGCAGGATTTAGAAACGTTCACAATGTACTGGGTGGTATGATTGCTTGGAAGAATGCTGGTTTTGAAGTTAGTACTTAACAAATAGATTGTAAAATCATTATTGCAATTAATTTTATATTCAAAAAGCTAGAAATGGTATTTTTGGAGAATTAGAGTTTGCTTGAGAAAAGGTCTATTTTTGGTATGAATTGGTTGGTATGGTCTTTATCATTATTCTTGGAACGTTACTTCATTTTACTTTTGAATGGTCTGGATTTCAAGAAATTGTTGGGGCGTTTTCTGCTGTGAATGAGAGCGTATGGGAACACCTGAAAATTGCTTTTATGCCAAGCATTCTTTTTGCAATCCTTGAATACCACTACTTAAACAAGAAAACCAATAACTACTTTTTTGCAAAAGCAGTAGGAATTTATACAATAATGGTAATCATTCCCGTAATCTTCTACACTTACACTATTTTCATTGAACACAACCTCACTGTAGATGTTATTAGTTTCATGTTTGCGATAATTGTTGGACAATTTGTTAGTTACAAAATGTTGACTTTCAAACAACTATCTAAGAATCTTAGACTGATTTCTATTGTTTCTCTAATAATCCTAGGTCTTGCCTTTGTCGTTTTCACGTTTTATCCACCACAACTCTCACTGTTCCAAGACCTAAACACATGAGATTACGGAATAATAAAGCACTTACATTAGCTTCAATTGATTATCATTAAATTCAAAATACCTTTTTTTACATCTTAAGCAACGATTAACAAGCTCCTTAACATTTTTTTCTTTATCTATTATCCCAACTTTTTCTACAAATTTCCAGTTATCATCAACCTTCGAATAGTGATTATAGTTTCTTCGTTTCATCTCTTCAACGAGAACCACATGACGAGCATACAAATTATGTATTTCCAGCAAACCTTTTTCCAAATATCCTTTGACTGATTTTTTTCGATTAAGTGTTCCAATAAACATATGAATTTCTACATGCTCCCCAAGAAGGTGTTGTCTACACATGATTCTTGGATCAACCATCCACATTCTCATAAGATAACAAAAACAAACCTAGAATTTTAAGACTATCCACATGGAAATTAACTCAATTATTTTTAGCGGTCCAGTATCAACTATGTTATATTCACAGAATATGAAATAAGGAAAGTGAGATGAAGATAGTGACTCAAAATTCTACATTACTAAAGTGGGCAAATATTTTTGCTTTCATTTTAATGGTTTTAGTTAATGGTTTGGCAGGTAGCACCACACTTCTTGGTGGAAAGAATACCGCAGAGATTTCTGATGCTAATATGACTCTCATCACTCCTGCGGGTTATGTGTTTTCTATCTGGGGAGTAATCTATATTTTATTAGGCATTTTTGTGATTTTTCAAGCATTATCAAGCGAGAAAGGAAAAGAGTATCATGAGAAAATTAGTTGGTTGTTTGTTCTCAGCAGTATCTTCAATATTGCTTGGCTCTTTCTTTGGCAGTTTGAATATCTTGTTTTCTCAGTCATTCTAATGTTCCTCATATTGGCAAGTCTGATTGGAATTTATCTAAGACTTGATATCGGAAAATCGGAGGCTGGGCTTCGTGAAAAACTAACTATTCACATTCCATTTAGCACATATTTGGGTTGGATAACAATAGCTTCGATAGCAAATGTTTCTGTAACCTTGGTTTCATTAAATTGGGATGGTTTTGGGATAAGCCATAAAACATGGGCTACAATAATTGTTATCGTTGCTCTGTTGATTAGTATTCTAGTTTCAATCACTCGGAAAGATATCGCATATGGATTGGTAATTATCTGGGCTTTTGTAGGGATTGCAGTAGGACAAAGTGGAAACCAAAACATTGTTACATTAACTCAGGTAGGTACAATTATTGTTTTGATTACTTTGGTTTCTTCAATCATAATTACTAAGTTAAGACGATAATGAGAGGTTGTGGAGTTATTTGGCTGTTTTCAAGTTACCTAAAATGACCAAACAAGAAATGTGGAAACTGATTCGAAGACAGAGGCTATGTCGTATCTCATTCAAGGGCAACAATTACCCCTACATGGCTCCGTTTCAATATGTAGTGTTAGATGGGTCACTGTATTTTCATTTCACTGATTATGGAACAAAGATGAAACTAATCGAAAATGATAAACGTGTTTGTGTAGAAATAGAAGAATATCGAGAAGACCTGAGCGAATACAGCTTTATTGTTCTTAGAGGGAATCTAAAAGTCGTAACTGACCAAAAAGAAAGAGCTCAAGCACTAACCAAACTTTCAGAAGAAGGAAAACAGAAACTTTCTCCTAATTTCCTTCCTGCACATGGCTTCAAAAAAGAAGACGGTTGGTCCTCATTAAATCCCACGAATACTTCTTTGGTTATAATTAAACTTGAGAATATAACACAAGAAATTGGATTGAAATCTCCCTGATTATGGTTAAATAAAAAGGGAAGTCTCGCAAAAACGCAGTGGTGATATCTCCGCTATGGAACAAATAGCCATTTCCGTAAATGACATTTAGTTAGGGTTTGGGGGTTAAAATTTAATCAACTGATTAAAAGTCTCCCGCAATCCGAAATCTTCCAAGCAATAAACATCTGTATGTTATTAAATTTTTTAGTTTTTCTTTCCTTACTAGCTTCGTTAGTTAATCAGTTGGTCGTTTCTTGGAGTTAAAAACCGGTGTTTTGTTTAGTTAAATGGCTTCTAGAAACAGTTGTTTGATTATACTATATCTAGCATATGCTATGGGGGGCGGCAGGTTTAGTAGTTTTTACTTTAAACAAAGAAAACTCGTGTACAATTGAACAGTTGCTGATGTCTCATATCAATAAGGTCACTTCAGAGATTACGTGGAAAAATATATTTTAGACCGCTGAGGGTTTAGCTGAGAAAGTGATCATCAGCGCATATAGAGTATATCAGATCAAAGACAACTTAGAGGAACAGCAACCTAAGCTGTTTGATGATTCCTGAGAACTCTCAGAGACTCCCTAAATCCATGAGGTTGCATGGGCTCTCCAGGTGTGATTGAGAACTGTGGCAGAGTTCCAGGCCTCCCTGAGCTTCTAATGACCTAACAACATGAAAATGTCAATTTTCTCTCATCTTTTCATAGTATTTGACTGCGTTAGGTTGTGTGTGTGCGCCCTATAGTATATAATATTATAATAATACCCCCTGAATTTGCTGTCAGATCAGAAAGAAAGAGATGATGCATACGCCACATCTACCAAATAGCCTCTAGCTGCGTTACTCTTCGAGTTGCCGTCTTACGTCCTTTATGAATTCCAATATCACTTCATCTGGCTGTTCTAAAACTAGTTTCTGGAAGTTCATAATCCCTGCGATCTTATCTTCGATTTCACCCTTTTCTTCCTGCCACTTTTTCACACCTTCCCCAATCGATGCGATTTGCTCACCAACAAGTCTAGTAACAGCGATTTCTTCATTAAGCTCAGCTACATGTTTTTTGAATTCTTTTCTAATCTTCACATTTTCTCCTGAAACCGCCTGCGTAATAGTCTTTTGTTGCTCCAAGTCTTCCGAAAGTTTTGAAACCACCGTCTCTAACTTCTCAATTATATTACTCTCATACTTCGCAGATTGCTTTATTGTCAAGAATTTCTTTAGTTGTACAAATTTTTCTCCAAGCTTAACTGTGGTTAGATAGGTATCGTCGCTTCGGGCTATGGCTTTTCCACAAAGTTTCTTGCCTGCAGTTAATCCGATTCCCGAGTCTATTGAAGTGCTAAGAAACATTTTGCGGAAACAATGAAAAGTCAAACTTTTCCCATTCAACTCTATTTGAGCCTTTTTTGCAAGCTTTCGTAGTAGCTGATTTAACCATTCATCACTAATCGGTCGTTTACCATTTGAAGGAAACAAATAGGGATTTTCCTTCTTCTGAAGAGTTGGAAGGTAAACTTTTAGCAATTCAATTGTTTCTGCGCTTAAGAAACCGTGAGCCACAACTTCTTCTTTACCCGTCATAACATCAAATCCTACCGGCGGATTCTGAGTTAACGACGGCAAAGCGCCCTTCTTTATTCCGATAAAATCTGAGATTCGTAATCCCAAGTCTGTGGCCATACTCAAGATCACCCTTTCGCGTAGATCTGCAACCTCAAACATTCTGCGAACCTGCTCAATTCTCAAAGGAAAATTCCTGGAGGTTTTAACAGTCTTGGTTACCCGGCTACCTGCCCTCAAACTAATAGGCATCTGATAATACCTGAACAACTGCCGAATCCCAATTGTTAAAGCCCTTGATGTATTCGTCGTATACCCCTGCTTCAGTAAATATCCATGAAATTTCTCGATCTCCTTTTCGAACCTTGCAGCTCTATTTCGGTACTCGATGAGGTCTTCTCCAGGTCTCTGAGTTAAATCGTCTTTCCTTGCTTCAAGGATCTCTCTGGGAGAGCTTTCGAACCATTCATAAAACTTTTTGATTCCAATCCGATACCCCTTCCGTGTATTAGGGTTAACGATGGAGTCCAGAAACTCCTTTACGCTCAATTCCATTCCACCACACTCCATTATTGGTTAACTCGTATATCAAACTACCGAATAACCAACTTTAAGTATGGTCTTCTCCCGCAGTACTCACCGTTTTCTAAATTGGGAAAGTAAATATGTTATCGATACTAGTCCTACTCTCACATCTTCTCCTGTTATTTGGTATTCTGAAGGGTGGTCAACTTTGTTTCTGTATATGTTTGGTTCCATACAAGATTACCTAATTTATCAGTATTGACTAACTGATAACTTTTTTGAGAAAGCAAAGCAATTATAATTTCTCTACTAGAAGGCCCAACCTCCTCAAATCCTTCATAATTTTGGTTCCGAAGGACTGAGGTTGTACCAACAAAAACCATAGCAGAAGAATTAATTATATAAATGACTATTAATGAAAAGCTGATTAAAACAGAAAGAACAATAACTGTTTGGTTTTTTGACCAGTTGATGGAAATTTTTGGTTCTGTAGGAAACCAGCCTTGAATAATTTGATCAACATTTTTTATTTTCATTTGCTCACTTCTGGGACAAGTTTATTGAATAATATGTGAGCTAGTTTAGCTGGGTGAATTTCTTTTGTATCAAGTTCTATGCCCTGTTCTTTGGCTATTTCTAGCACATATTTCCTAGTTTGGTTCAAGAATTTTTCGTTAGTTATTGTTTCTGGTTTGTCGTTCCAGTACCAAACTTTGATTCCGTGACTTGTGGTGTAGGTTATTATTGCTTTGCGTTTTAGTCCAGGATGGTAACCTAGAAGTATTGCTTTTTTTGGGTACATTTTTGTTATTTGTATATCGTTGGTTCCTGCCACGTCTAGAAGGGTAGTTGAAAGTTTAGCTTCTGCGTTTAATCTTGTTTGATTAATATATTGTCTAGTGGCGTTAAGTTTAGTTGCAATAGCAGATACACTTAGCCCTTTACGGATTAGTGACCAGACCGTTTTTTGTTTGGGACTAAGGGGAGCAGAAGCCGATAATTTGAAACTCATAACAAATCAGCAAATATCTGTATGTTTACACCTATTTAACATTTTAATTTAATAAAGCAAAAAGATTGAAAAATCCATTGTGGGATATTCAGAAACCAAGATTAATAAAAAAACCAATATATAATATATGGTAATATACATTTACCATTCTTATGAGAAGGGAGCAAGCGATTCAAAAATTTTAACCAACAGTGATTAAGGGTTTCTTCTGAATGTGTTGAAAACCACATTCACATTCATAACCAATTATTTTCTTTTTCTTTGTAATTTCATGCCAAGTTTTAGCCTTACAGCATTTAGTTTGTTTATGGAATTTCCAGAGTGTTTCTATCTCTTCTTTTTTCATTGGGACAACATTTCTTGCTGACAACAAAACATATGCTATGTAAAAACCAAAGCACAAAGCCAAACCCGGTATTAATACGCCAGAATCCATTATTGCCTCAAATATCCCCAGGATTTGTGCCAAAATCTCCCCTCATTGAACATTGAATTAGCAAAATAATCCTTCCAATTGTTATTAAATAATATGAAGTAAAAATTTGGATTAGTATAACCTTTTCTGGGTGGTCTCTTTTTGAAAAAAACATTATTACTAATGGTTAGTTAAATAAATATTTACAATTCTTATGATCGTTGATAGAATTACCTTTTTTGAATAATATTCAGTTAATCTTTTATTCATAATGAAACATAGTTTATTTTCTAAACTATCCGACTGGGGGGAAAGAATAGTGGGTAGATTTTGTTATTCTTTCTCAGATTAACAACATGGGGGAGGTGACATAATGAATAAAAATATTTTAGTTTTTTCTATTGTCTTGACGGCTGTTGCTTTATTGATAACGCCAGTATTAGCGAATTCAGCTAAGAGAGTTCTGGTCGATGTCGATTATGGTACTACTCCATCAGTTCCAGTAAGCTATTGGTTGAAAGGAAATGTGCAACACGGAAGTTTGACCATTCCCTATACTGGTTTTAGTATTATTGGTGACGGAATAGACTTGCAAGATGGTACCGCAATTCAGACTTCCAACTACATCGTTAACGTAAAGGGTATTCCAACAGGTTTGAGAACGGGAAAAGGTGTACTTCACAATAAACTTGAAATTACATTCAGTGGAGGAAAATTCGTTGGAACTAACAAGATGCACGGTATTTTCAAAGTTTTTCCTAACCAGAAATTAGGTTTGTTTACTGGTAGTGTACATGGAGTACTTCATGGTACCGGCGATTATCTTGGTTGGACTTTGGTTCTTTCAGGCGAAGCAAATGAAGGCACATATGAGCATGAAGAATATATGTTTAGACCATAAAGAACAAACTAACACCGTTAAACCAACTTCTTTTTTTCTAACATAGATTGTGTCATTTCTGGACATTTTTGGGATGTTGAAGCCATGTTTTTTTCTGGGTCCATTAATGGTTTTTCTTTGCTTTTTGTCCGTTGCTGAAGCATTTGACACCACTCATAGTAGTAAGTAATCCTTATTATTTTTTTCTAAGCGAACCTTGACATATTTTGGTTAAAAGATGATAGCCTAATGGAAATGGAGAATCTACCAGAACCAGATGTGATAGCATCCGAAATTGTGGAAAACCTTGAATTCGCACTAAAACAATTCATAAGTATCCAGGAAGATCTGAAAAAGCCGTGAAACAAAAACTCTACTAAGACTAGAAATCTAACATACTAAAGTTTTCTACAACGTGTACAAACACAGTCAATACCATGACCATTCTTGTTCAAAACATCTTCATCAACATGGAACCATCCCCTGCTAGGATCATAACAATTATCAACTAGTTGAGCCCACCCCTTTTCCTTCGGACGACGACGACCACCAAAATAATACAAAGGAGCATTAACCTGAACCAAAGTCCAAAAGCCAATCCTCACAGCATAATTCGGGTTCAAAACAGCTCGAAATAATGCATTTGCCATTTGGCTAAGAG
Organism: Thermoproteota archaeon; assembly: GCA_042565955.1. Classification (GTDB taxonomy): domain Archaea; phylum Thermoproteota; class Bathyarchaeia; order Bathyarchaeales; family Bathyarchaeaceae; genus Bathyarchaeum. Next base: position 17,852 of record JBHORG010000016.1, read on the forward strand.
TGGAACAACCAGAAATTCTCTTTGATTTCACTAATTCTTTCATTCCCAATTTAACCGTCGGATCAAGATACAAAGTAGTCTTAACTCGATCCTCAGGCAAACTCCAGACGTCTGGCAAACATTCCCCAAACATACTATGAATGGAGACTTCATTTTCTGCTTTGGTGTCTTTTGCATATTTTATTAAGTCTTTATCTCTAACTTTATCTTTCTTGAGAGTCATTTTGTATCTGCGCCTTAACCGTTTCTCTCAAAGAGTTGAGAGTTACTTGCAATGCTTCCAGTTGCGTTAGAACTTTCTGAAAAAACTCATATCGGGTCATTGTTGTTTTCCTTAAATAAACTTCGATACAGCTGTGGAGCGTCTTTCTGGATCTTATGTCGTAGTGCGTCTCTCGTTAACTCACTTAGGTCTTTATGGGCATCTAACTCGATGTATTCTTTCATCAGTTTCTTCAGATTTTGTGGGATTCTGACATTTAATTGAGCCATTTTTTCGGTTCTCATTGGTGTTTCCTCTGAATTCTAATTGTAACCCAAGTGTAATATAGTTCATAGTTTAAACTTAGTTCAAACTTTGAGTGATTATTTTGCCTAAGGGAGAATCAAGTAGAGAAAAAGTACGTTGGCAAATTCAAGAGTTTCTTCTAAAGGGTCCAGCGACTTTTACGAAAATTGTTGAAGTTTGTGATGCAGCTAGAGCAACAGTTTCGAAATATTTGGATGATCTTATCGAAGAAGAAAATGTAATTTGGAAACCGCAAAGAAAACGAGGCAAAAGCACTTATGAGCTTTCAAATAAAATGAAAAGCGAAATTGAAAAGAAGCTTTTGAAGGATGATCTTTATGACCTTACAGACTCTTTCAATGTCAAATGGTTGCGAATATTACGTAATCTATTGAATAATATGAAAAAGAAAGGCACAGATCCCTATACGTTTTTCCAATCAAATTGTCTTACGTTTGTGGGTGGAATACCTCGCACTTTTCATAAATCGATGGATGGTATGAAGAATGCTCTATCTTTCGAGAAAAACCTCTATGTTCAAGCAATCAAGAAAGGTTTGTCCAAGGAAAAATTCTATGCTGATGTATTGAAGAGAATTTCAAAATTGGATGGAATCGAAAGGTTATTAGAATATCAGCGATTGATGGGTGTATCCGATGATTAATTAAGAAAAGCGGAAGAAACAAGGAGGAACATTCAAAGTTACGAGGAACACTAGAAAAAAGAGTTAAGTTGTTTTTATTTTTGTGCTTGTTTTTCGAGTTTTTCTATTCTACCTAGAAGCTTCTTGACCTGCTCATTATTGAGAGTAAAACCGTTCAGCCGTTTCTTTAATACCAAATTTTCTTCTTTCAGTTGGTTCATTTCTTTTTCAAGTTTTCTGATTGTGGTATCTGTTTCCAGCGCGGATTTCTCGAATATCCTCAAGTTGGGCATTGCCCTCTCAGAATAGATTTTCCGGTTATGTTCAACGTCACGACTGAAATAGTGGCTTTCAACACCTAAAGTGTGACCCATCCAAAACTTTACATGCTCATCTCCAGCTGGATACGCCATTTTTTTGAAATATTTTCGTAGACAGTAAAGCCTTAGTTCTTGGGGAGCGCCTTTCTTTCTCATACGCTCCTCTTTTATTAATCCCAGATGCCTAACTAAATAGCCAAAACGCATGCTGAAGGCATTAGGAGTTTTTACTCCCTCAAAGATTGTTTCATTTTCCTTGGGAAGGCCCCTTTCCCTGAAGTATGCCCTTAAAGCTCGTACCGCATCCTCAGCAATAAACGTGAGATGCTCTACATATTCGCCCTTAGTTTGGCTGCGCTCCACTACTATGGCACATGGAACATGGTCCTTTTCAAAGTCCTCCTTAATCTGCCCATACATCAGCTGCAAGATTGTTACAGGTCTTAAGCCACTCTGAACCATGATTAAGAAGAACGCTCTGTCTCGAGGGCTTGCTTTGGTTACTATTCGCTGAATTTCCTCTTTGGTTATGTCCCGATTGTGATATTCAACTAGGGCCTGAAAGACATCGATTTTCACGGGAATCCTCATATACTTGAAAAAGCTGGCAATCCTAGCTAAATAACTCGAAATTGAATTCTTACATAAGCCTCTTTTTCCCAGATAATTCTCGTAGATGTCCACTCTTTCTAAGATTTCGTCTATTAACTGGTCCCGGGCTTTGAGATCATACTTCACCTTCTTCCATTCTTCCACAATCTGGTCCGGCGTCAATCCGGTGAAGTCACAGAAACCCGCTAGGGCATGCTTGTAAAGTCGTCTAGTGCTTTTGCTGTGGCGTTTCTCCATCTTACTTAGCCAAAGTTCCACGGCTTTTACATTTATCATGTTTTCGTTATCATCTAACTAAAACGTAAGCAGAAGATATATATAAAGGTAACGCTTATGTTACTTATTTGTATTGAACTAACCTTTTACTAGTTTCGCCTAAAAAAAAGGGTGTCTTTCAGGATGGAATATTGAGATATGGGAGCACTAGTTGCTGCTGTAAACAAGGAAAAAGAAAACGTTGTACCCACAGTATTTACCATGATGCAAGAGTTAATTCATAGGGGAAACGACGGCCACGGAATAGCAACACCCGCTTCTGTAACGACAACCCCAACAATTGAAAAACTAGGACTCAACGATTACGTTTCAAGCGTTGCTTTAGGCCATAATTTTTCAATCATACTTCCCAGAGATCAACTTCAACCGGTTCAAGGCGACGGCTTCACGATCGTCTTTGAAGGGAGACTGTTTCCTGCTCCAAATTTGCCGGGTAATTCTGAAGTGAAAGAAATTGCTGGAAAGCTTGGCTCTAATATATTGAGAAACGCAAAGGACATAATTGAAAAACTTTATGGTTCCTTCGTTTTTGCTGTCGCAGAATCTGATAGAATAATAATTGGTCGAGATGTTTTTGGGGCAATCCCTCTTTACTATGGAGAAAATGAAACTATCTGTGCGATTGCGTCTGAACGTAAAGCATTATGGAAAATCGGACTAGAGAATGCGTTGTCATTTTTTCCCGGACAACTGGCAGTTATGGATGTAAAAGGTTTCTCTTTTCAGGTTATCAAAGATATCCAGATTCATTCCCGAAAAAAAATGGACATGGAAACTGGAGCTCGGGCTCTAGAGCTTCTTCTTTTGGAGTCAACTCGAAAACAGGTTTCGGACCTTGATGGAGTGGCTGTTGCTTTTTCTGGAGGAGTGGATAGCAGTGTTGTTGCTTATCTCGCGAAAAATGTTGGCTTGGATGTTCAGCTAATTTCGGTGGGACTGGAAGATAAACCAGAAGTCATGTTTACAAAGGAAGCAGCTGAAGCCTTAGATTTGCCTATACATCTTCAAACATACTCTACAAGTGAGTTGAAGGAGACTCTAACTAAAGTGCTTTGGTTGATTGAGGAACCAAACCCACTTAATGCTTGCATTGCTATACCGTTTTACTGGCTGGCTGAAACCGCATCAAAACTGGGGTATCCAGTTCTATTGACAGGACAAGGTGCTGACGAGCTTTTCGGAGGCTACCAAAAATACCTTTTAGAATACATGAATTTAGGCGCCAAAGCAGTGGAACAAAGAATGTTCCTTGATGTCAAAAATGCCTATAGTGCAAACTTTCAGAGAGACAACCAAATCTGTTCATACCATGGTGTCGAACTTAGGATGCCATTTATTAACAAAGACGTTGTAGACTTTGCGTTCAGGTTACCACTACGCTTGAAAATTCACTCAATTGAGGACATACTTCGAAAACGAATACTTCGAAAAGTAGCAAGTAACCTAGAGATTCCTAGTTTCATGGCAGCCAAACCTAAGAAGGCAGTGCAATACACAACTGGAGTAACAAAAGCTCTTCAACGACTGGCAAAAGCTGAGGATTTAACTCTACGGGAATATGTTAAACAGACATTTAGCAGGATCTACCCGTCTATATATGGCAGCTGATCACACAGGTGTTTGTAAATGGAGATTTGTCAAAACACCAATCCAGACAATAGTATTAAGATACTCATGAAAGAAGATTGTTAATAACAACCTTTCTCAGAATTATTGTGCTATCTACACGATTTTGCCTGATGTGCCCACCTAAGTATTGTTGATGGAGATACCCCAACATTTTTGGCTAGATACTTTCGTCCCGTTTTTGTAGAACTTACCTGTAAGAGATCATCTATTGTTTCAATGCCAATTTTTTTGAGCTTTAGACTATATCTGTAGCCGATTCCTTGTATTATCGTGAAATCTCGGGTTTTTTTAATCCTTTGAAGAGACCGATTATATTGCCTTTTGGGCGATTTACGTTCAGTTGTAGAATTTTGTGATGTAGCGTATCTTGGAACCCAAACAGGCAAATTTACCTTTCCATTTGGAGGGCCCCGAAAATATGAGAATAATATTGCGATAATTACTCCAAAAACGAGTCCATTTATTATTCCGACTACAAGAACCTCTCCAGGGATTCCCATAATCGGATAGTTTGTTTGAGAATTTCCTAAAATATTACATATTAATTGTCCTGGAGGCATCTCTGGAAATATTATAGTTATTCCAAAAAGAAATAGGAAAGATGCTATGAAGACTAACACGGATAACATTTTTAGTGAATTTGGTTATGAATTAATTTAGTTTTTATGAAACTAAAATCACAATTCAAAATTACGTTTTGGACCTACATTTACAAAACAAGTTGTAATGACTAAATCGCAAGGGGCTTGTTTAATAACGTCCGTTTTCTGTTGAAAGGGCATGTCTGGGATCCTGTTAGCTTTGTTATCTGCTATGACTTTTGGTTCTTCGCAAATCCTTGTCAGGAAAAACTTGGATAAATCAAATTTTGTCTACATATCACTTACTGTAACAATCATGGGTAACATTATCCTCTGGCCCCTCGCCCTAACTTTTACGGACATAAGTACAATAATCCCTGAATGTTTGCTGCTCTTTATAGTAGCTGGACTACTTGCTCCTGGAATCGCCAGAATATTCTATTTTAAAGGAATGGAAACCGCAGGCATAAGTTCAAACGCATCTATCTTCGCAGCCTACCCATTATACAGTTCAATCGTAGCAGTTCTACTTTTGGGGGAGTTGTTAACTGTTGAAAACTGGGTAGGCCTAATATGCGTTATAGTTGGAGTAGTATTTGTTGGAAGAAATATAAACAATGACAAGAGCAAAAACCAACATGCATCAAAAAAGGGCTTAATTATTCCAGTTCTTGGTTCTTTGGCAATAGCATTCTCGCAAATAGTAAGAAAGGAAGGCTTGAACCTTTACAACCAACCGCTGCTGGGTGTTGCAATAGGATACAGTACTGCCCTTATTGTATACCTGCTAGTCATGCTATTCTCTAAAGATACTATAACTATAAAATATTCATTTCAAGATCTACGCCTGTTTTGGAAACTTGGAATCGGCATAGCCACAGGCTGGTTATTTTCATTTCTTGCATTAAGTAAAGAGACCGTCTCAACAGTCACTCCAATTCTGCAAACCGAACTACTATTCATACTCTTTTTTGCATACACGTTCCTAAGAAAATTCGAAAAAGTCAGTATCAAACTCATCGCAAGCGCATTCTTAATTGTCATCGGAGTTATTCTGGTTAGCATCAACTGAAAACTAATGTAATATCTTTTATTTCCCATAATATTAATCGGTTTTTTCCTATTTATGTCAAAAATGTTGTGCTATAAGATACTTATGTGAGTCGATATAGATGCCAAGATAGTAGAAAAGTAATCGATAGAGAAATGGGGGCAACAAAAAACAACAAGTCGGTAAATATTGAGGCAATATTTATAGCAAAGTGAAGAACGACTGCCATTAGATAATAATTCAAGGGTCTTTTTTTTGCAATACCATAAGATGTTATTGATGTACTAGCTGCATGAAAGAAAAGTGCTGGCAATCTAACTAAAAAAGATTGATTCAATGCAAAAACATACAACAGAAATTCGGCAAATCCAAAACCTAATCCAACAAGAAAACCTAATGTAAAAAGGGATTTTGTAGTTTCATTGTGACGATAGAATAAAGGATACGCCTTTGCAAATTCCTCTACAAAGGGTGTAAAAATTGCAATTGAACATACATTAGCATAAACAAAAGGAAGAACAACACATAAAGAATCAGTGAATGTTCCCACAAAAAGTGTAAGAGGTACACTTGTCAATATTCCTGAAAATAAGAAAAATATTTTTTCCTGTAAACTAGGTTTATGAACAGCAATAATAGTTCTATTAATTTCCGAAGCCAACATAGAGAAAACATATATTTTTTATTATTAAATCTTTTAGTATATTTTTTCTAATTGATTATAAGCCAACAGGTGAAAATGCTTATTAAAATTTCTTAGCGTTTTTATTAAATTCGGCCATATTAGATTAATTAATAAGTAAAAATCGTAAACTAAAAAGATGAGTGCCTAATAATTTTACTTAACCAATTTGAGAAGATAAAAATAACAGTTAAGCAAGTTCAAAATAATTGGAGTAGAATCTAAGCGATGGAGAAACACTATTTATGGTTAAGAAAAAATGGAAAGTTTTGATTGATTTTGATGGAATATTACATGATACTGAAACCATCTTTTCTTTAATTCTCGATGGATTATTTGGTTTAGATGGGAAACTTTGTATCAAATCTATCTTTTTGATATACATAGAAAGATTATTCATGAACACTTTCCAGAGAGGCACAACGATACACGTTTTCATTGTAAATTGCTTTGCCATCATTTGAAGAAACCTGCAAATGAGAAAATAATTAGTTTATTGGATAAACGTTTCAAAGAAGCAGAAAAAAGCATTTTTATTCGTCCCAAGTTCTTCAAAGATGCTAAAGATTTCTTAGATCTAACAATTTCTGATGGTCACA
>JBHORG010000017.1:0-24450 GCA_042565955.1 Thermoproteota archaeon
TGTTCAAGGTTTCCTAAAATTGAATTTCTAGCATTACACTTGTTAAGTTTGAAAAATGGGGGGATGTGTCTACTTAGGAAGTGGTTATAGCTACGTTTGATTGTCTTGAAATAATAATAGGGGAAGTTGGTTGTGGCTTAGAGTTTCTAGGTGGATCCAATGATTGTTATATCAAAGCTAAAGTCTGTTATGCCTTCTATGTTTGGATCGACGTCTAAGGTGATGGTGACTTGGATTGTTTGGTCTGGATCGATGGCTTGATTATTGTAGTTCCAGTCCAGAGTTAGGTAGGTTTCTGCTAGGGTTGGGTTCCAGTTAGATGCCTGTAGTGATAGGGTTGTTGGCGTGTTTCCTTCGTTTGTTATATAGCATCCTATGGTTTGGGTTTGACCAGGTTCGAGGGTTCCCCATAATATGGAAGTTAGGGGTGTTGTTCCTTGGGAGTTTTGGAAGATTCCTATTCCTGCTGTGGTTTGTATTTGGATGTTTCCTGTGCTTTGGAGGGTTGTAGAAGTTTGGCTTTGAGGGAAGGATTGGCTGACAAAAGACAAGGAAACTGTGTATCCCAAGAGCATGATAATTGAGGCGGTTAGTATTGTTTCTTTTCTTACCACAGTGATACCCAATCATTACATTGAGTATTAAGACTTAATAAACTTTTTTCTTAAAGTGAACAACATAAATACAAATAGAAAAACAGTAAAAGAATTAATATTAATAATACATAATAGTATTAATTATTATTGTTTTGATTTAAATCTTTAAAAAAGTATGAGAGAACTTGAATGCGTGTAATATAACCTATTCGTTTTCAATAGAATTTTCTATAATCTAGTAGTTTTCCAAGGACTCTTTATAAACTAGATGGTCATCACATAACTCATCTATGCTATTAAAATCATATAGACCTTCTGAATGATCATTTGGAAAATCTAAAGAAGGATTTTGCCGCTTAAGATTTTTTGTTATGGATCGATACGAAAGCTCTTCAGGAAATCTTTCTTGGATTTTTCGCATATACAGCATTGTCAAGATGGCAACAGAGATAACCAAGATGATATCGATAGCACTTAGGTTAAAAGACAACATTTTTTTGCGTTCCTGAATATCAACTAAATATTATGTATTAAGATTTAATAAAAGTTTTGTTGATAAACAACAGGTTAAAATAAAGACAGATTTGAAGAGCTTGTAATTCATTATTTGATACACCCACTAAAAAAGGGGAGTTTTAGATTTATTACCTGGTGATAGAGTAAATAACAGTTTAACTCCAAACCTAGCCAAAAAAAGGAATGGAGGATTAATGCTATCATTCCTCTTTGATTCTCTTCCTAGCAGCACTACTATTAATGGATGCAGCAGCAGCTAACCCAGAAAAACCAGCTCCCTGCAAAGTCTCGGTAGGTAAGGCAAACATAATGGTATTGCTTTGGTCTTTGCTCACATCACTAAGAGTCTCTAGAATTCTGAGTTGTAGAGCTATTGGGCTCTCCTTCATGTTATCAGCAGCCTCCTTCAATGTTTTAGATGCCGTGAGTTCTGCTTTAGCCTTGATTATTATAGCTTTGGATTCCCTCTCAGCCTCGGCTTGAACAGCGAAAGCTCTTTGCATATCTAAGGGTAGTGTTACATCTTGTAGCTCTATCTTTTGAATGTCTACGCCCCATTCTTTTGTGTAACCATCTACTATCAGTTTCATCTTCTCCGCTATAGCTATTCTTTTCTCCAACATTTCATCTAAGCTGTACTCTCCCACTATGTTTCTCAAGGACGTCTGAGAATAGCTTTTGATAGCCGACCAGTAATCTTCTACACCTAGAATCAGCTTTCTAGCATTTTCAATTTTGAGGAATCCTACAGAGTCAATTTTGACGCTGATGTTATCTTTAGTGATGGCACTTTGGCCTCTTAAGTCAAAGGTCTGTACTCTCATATCTAGTCTAATCAGAGAATCTATAAATGGCATTTTAGTCTGGATACCAGTTTCTACTGTTTTGACAATTCTCCCGAATCTTATCAGTGTTACAGTTTCCCACTGTTTTACAATATAGAACATATTCGCTAGTAGTACAATTATTATGAAAGCAATAATTAATATGATAAAAAAACCTACAAACGCATCTTCCAACATGCTTTTTCACCCCCTTTGTGTAACATTATCTAATTATTACCTTGTTAAATTTTAGGGTAGGACGATTAGGTGATAAAAATTTCTTGAGAGCGCTAAAGATTTAATCTTTGAAAAAAGGGGGAGTTTTGCTACGAGGTTTTCGGGCGATATCACTATTATGGAATGAACAGTCATTTCCGGAGATGACGTTAATCATTCGAGCAAGACACATATTTTATAGACTCAAGAGAAAGTTGCCATTATGTCAAATGGATTTGGAATAGTATTACAGCGAATTGTCCTTCTGGGAGGAGGAGTTATATTTGCAATTATAGCTTACTTTTTGATTCTAAATTCTACAGATAATCCAACTTTTGGTATTGTTGCTTTTGCCCTTGTGCTAGCTTTTTGGGTAGGAACTTTGAAAGCGCTCGTAAAGTTTCCCTAGTTTGGGTTTGGGGTTAAAATTTAACTCCTTGCTTTTTTTGGATTTGAATAATTTTTGAACAGAAGAAGTAACAATAGTCAAATTACTTCCAAAGGAAAAACTTTTTGAAAAAGGAAAAACCACAACAAGACTCAAAACTGTGCTTTCAACAAAGACAATTCCTTTTAATGAACAATTATGAAAAAATATTAAAGATGCTAACAGAACCTATGTTCTGAACGAAACAAATCTTTAATTACGCAAAAACAAATTGGATTAAGTTATACAAGATAAAAACGAGTGATGAAGAATGAATCTTGGGACTCTTGGATTTGCGATTAGAGTTATAGTAATGTTACTAGTTTACTTGTTTATTGTATTAGGTGTTTCTGGTAATTTAAGAAAATGGTTAAAGAGAATTCTAAAAGGCGAAAAAACAGAAGAGCAATGGTAATGAATAATCTAACAAGGAAACCATGTGACGATTGTAAACTTATCCCAGAATTTACTATTGATATACGAAACCGGATAAATGAACTTGATGCCCAACACAAAATCCAGAAAAATGGGGGAGTTTTGTGAAATGCAAACGTGCTTGAGATTTTTTGTTTGTTTTTTATTATTAGTTTGAAAGTTTATGAAGAGGCTATTGAGAATATGATTAGAGGGTAGTTTGAGTCGTTGATCCAAAAATTCTATTTATCGTTGGAAATTCGTTAAAGTCTAACTTTTAGTCCTTTTTCTTTTAGATATTCCTTGATTTCTTTTATGGATATTTGACGGAAGTGAAATATTGAAGCAGCAAGAAGTGTGGTAGCGCCGCCTTTAATCACACCCTCATATAGATGTTCTAATTTGCCAACTCCACCTGAGGCGATTACAGGAACAGATACTGTTTTGGAGATAGCTTTTGTTAAGTCCAAATCATATCCATCTTTGGTTCCATCACGATCAAAGCTTGTGACAAGAAGCTCACCAGCACCTAGGTATTCGCACTTCTTAGCCCACTTAATTGCATCATTACCTGTACCAGTCGTGCCTGCCATTATGACAACTTCAAAACCTGAACTCATCACTTTGTTTTGACGGGCGTCAATTGCCACTATGATTCTATCACTGCCATAACGTTTTGATGCTTCTGCAATTAGGTTGGGTCTTTTTACTGCAGCAGTGTTTACGCCAATTTTGGCGACACCTAATTCAAAAAGCTCCTCCATGTCGGAAAGGGTGGAGATACCGCCCCCTACAGTGAGTGGAATAGTTATGACTGATAAAATATCTTTTACCCATTTTTTTCTTGTCTTTCTTCCTTCAATTGTGGCTGAGATGTCGAGAATTGCTAGTTCATCAGCTCCTTCTTTCTCATAAAAATGGGCATTTTCAACTGGATCTCCAGCATCTCTTAACTCATTAAATCGAACACCTTTTACTACCCGTCCATCTTTCATATCAAGACAAGGCATTATTTTGATAAGGCTCATTTATTCACACACACCTAATCATATTTAATGATCCGTGAAATTTATTTCTATACACCAAGGTTTTGAGTCAGCATATCTGTGATTCCTTTGCAGATATCTTTGATTTTTGCTTGCATGAGGATGCTGTTAAATTTGCAGACGAATAAATAGTAGATATTTTTGTGAAAATATAGAAAACAGATAATAATTTCAGTTGGTTATCAATTCTTTTGATGCGCGCGCATCCTCATCGATATAAGGTTAAAATGATACATATAGTAAAAGTCTAAAATACTCGGAGGAGGAGAGAAGAAAATGAATTTGAATAATTTTACTATTAAGGCGCAGGAAGCCATCCAAAAAGCCATGGAAATCGCTACGGCTAAGCAAAACCAATCAATTGAGCCCACACATTTATTGAAAGGTATGTTGCTGGTTGATGAAAATGTAGTACCCTATTTATTAAGAAAATTAAATGTAAATCCAGACAGATTATCAAAGGGGGTTGATAAGCTAATTGATTCTTTTCCGAAGGTTGTTGGTGGAGAACAATATTTTTCATCTGGTGCTAACCAAGCCCTTCAGAAGGCATCAGAACTTGCTTCTGAATTCAAGGATGAATTCATTTCTATCGAACATTTATTGTTAGGAATTATACATTTAAATGATATTGGTTCAAGATTGCTCGAGAGTAGCGGGATCACCGAAGGGGATTTGAGAACGGCAATTAAGCAATTGCGGAAAGGATCAACTGTGAAATCACAAACTGCCGAAGAGACTTACAATTCATTGAATAAATATGCGTTGAACCTAAATGATCTGGCTCGAATGGGAAAACTTGATCCAGTCATCGGTCGTGATGAGGAGATCCGAAGAGTCCTTCAGATCCTATCGCGACGAACCAAAAACAATCCAATCCTCATCGGCGAAGCAGGAGTTGGCAAAACCGCTATCGTAGAGGGACTTGCTCACCGGATAATTGATGGCGATGTGCCGGAGAATCTGAAATCAAAACAAATTTATTCACTCGACATGGGAGCGCTTATCGCCGGTGCGAAATTTAAGGGGGAATTTGAAGAACGATTGAAAAGCGTGGTCAAGGAAGTGGTTTCGGCTGAGGGTGATATCGTGCTTTTCATCGACGAGATTCACACCCTTGTCGGAGCCGGTGCCAGTGGAGGAGCAATGGATGCCGCGAACATTCTAAAACCCGCACTAGCTAAGGGTGAATTACGGGCAATCGGCGCCACGACGCTCAATGAGTACCAGAAGTATTTTGAAAAAGACAAAGCGTTGGAAAGGCGGTTCCAGCCCGTGATGGTCAATGAGCCCGATACGCTGGATGCGATTTCTATCCTTCGAGGGTTGAAGGAGCGGTATGAAACATATCATCATGTGCGGATCAAAGATGAGGCGATTATTGCCGCAGTTGAACTTTCGCAGCGATATATTTCCAACAGGTTCCTCCCGGATAAGGCCATCGACTTGATTGATGAGGCAGCCTCGAAACTTAAACTCGAAATTAATTCGGTCCCTGAAGAACTGGAGATGATAGATCGGAAGATTCGCCAGTTAGAGATTGAACGGGAAGCTATTAAACGGGAGAAAGATGAGACAAAACTGGAATCGCTGAATGGGGAGATCGCGAACCTTAGTGAGGAACGGGATCAGCTACGGGCGAAGTGGTTGTCTGAAAAGGATCTTGTTGAGGAGATTCAGATTAAGCGGAATGAGATTGAACAACTGAAATTTGAGGCGGAGAGTGCGAATCGCATCGGGGACTTAGGAAAGGTTGCTGAAATTGAGTATGCTAGAATTCCAGAAGCAGAGAAGACAATTGAAACTCTAAAGAAAAAACTGTCTGAGCAACAGAAAGAATCCGCTATGGTGAATGAGGAAGTCGATGCAGAAGAGATCGCTGAAGTCGTTTCTCGCTGGACTGGTATTCCCGTGAGCCGAATGCTCCAAAGTGAAAAGCAGAAATTGCTTAATCTAGAAACGGAAATTCATATGCGGGTTGTCGGACAGGACGAAGCTATCAAGGCCGTCTCCGATGCCATTCGGAGAAGTCGGGCTGGTCTGCATAATCCCAAACGACCGATCGGATCCTTCATCTTCCTAGGCAGTACAGGGGTTGGAAAAACCGAATTAGCCAAAGCTTTGGCAGAATTCCTCTTTAATAACGAAAACAGCATGGTGCGGATTGACATGTCTGAGTATCAGGAACGGCACACAGTTTCACGGCTTATCGGTGCACCACCCGGCTATATCGGGTATGAGGAAAGTGGACAGCTCACCGAAGCGGTAAGAAGAAAACCATATTCTGTGGTCCTTCTCGATGAGATAGAAAAAGCGCATCCGGATGTCTTCAATATCCTGCTTCAGGTACTGGACGATGGTCGATTGACGGATAATAAGGGACGGACCGTGGACTTCAAAAATACCATCATCATCATGACCTCTAACATCGGTTCCCATATCATTCAGGACAACCTACAGCGAGTAAATGAACAAAACCGTGAAGAGATCGTGAATCAGACACGAGAACAGGTCTTCGATCTACTGAAACAAAGCCTTCGACCCGAATTCCTGAACCGCGTCGACGAGATTATTATGTTTCAACCGCTGACACAGGAGGAAGTACGGAAAATAGTGGGACTTCAACTCAAACTTGTACAAAAGATGCTGGAAAATAGCAACATTGAATTGACGGCCACGAAAAAAGCCGTGGATTATATCGCCAAGATCGGGTTTGATCCACAGTTCGGCGCCCGCCCGATCAAGCGGGTGATTCAAAAAAATCTAGAGAATGAATTGGCCAAAATGATCTTGGAAGAAAAAGTCAATAAAAACTCGGTAATTGTCGTCGATGAGAAGAACGGGAAACTGGTCTTTACGAATAAATAGTAAATGATACCAGTCCGTGAACTGTTTTCATTCATTAGCAATTCCGTCTGAAGGAAAAGGTAGCACAAATTTGCTCATTTAATCAGGTAGCCTCCGGGCTACCAATAATCCCAGGCTAAGTCCCGGTTCAAACACTCGTTTTATTCTGGATTTGTTTGAGACCTTTGTCAATTAACATTTTTCTACCGTAAACTCAACAATGTAATCCTTAAAATTAACAAAAGATACACGCACATTAACTCTGACAAGGAAATGCATGTTAGTTCACGATAACCTAAAAAAGAAAATGTAGAAAATTTGGTTTTCCTCAAAGAACTTGCTGATGCATGTGTTTGTAGTAGTTTTATGATTTTGTTGCAGAAATGGGGTTTGCTGTGATGATTGTTGGTGATCTGGGTGTAGATTTGATTATGTTGATTGGGGCTATTTTTTTGTGGTAAACTCTTGCTGCTATACAAAGTCCAGCTGAAAGTGTTGCTAGTAGGAAGGGCCATAGGAATTCTGCATTCATTTGAACGCTTAGTGTTACTCCTTGAGTCATGTCTGTTGGTAATGTGGATGTTACTGATCCAGATAATGGAACATCTATACTAAATAGGGATTTGACAAGTATGGTAATGAGAAGGAGACCGATTACAAACAGTAACACGGAGTATAGTGGTTTTTTGTAGGCAAAGCTGAGTAGTCGGTTGGAGTAGGACTTCTGGGGTTTTATTGAGTAGATTAGCATCACTATTCCGCCTGCGCTAAGTGATATTATGCTGGCGATGTTTAGTGCCATTATTAGGGGGATTGTGAATGAATCGCCTATAAAGTTGAAGTTTGTGTTTAATGGTGATGCATTTGTTGTTACTAGGTCATCTCCGACTGTTAGTTGCCACCATGGAACGAACATTGAGATTATTATCAGTGTGATCACTGTTATGCTGCCTGCGAGACCGAACCAGTTTTTTTTTGTTTGCATTCTTTTTTTCTCCTTTTTAGGGTATTATTGGTAGTGTCATTGTTACTTGTTCGGGTATTTCGATATCGATTCCGCTTATGTCTAATTGCATATTCTCTAAGTCTATGTCGATGTTTGTTTCATTGGCATGTTCATTTAGGAAGTGTGTTTGGGCAGTTTGTGTCCACATAAAATTTATTGTTAATTCTTCTGTTTCTTCTGGATTTATTTGAACTTGAGCGTCTAGAGTTGCGTGTCCAAGTGGGATATCGTGGTTTTTGCATTGTAGGTCTGCGGATATTGTGTTTAGTGTTAGAGTGAATTCGTAGGGATTTGTAAAATTGAATGTTGCTTTTGCGGTTTTGGTGGATGTGTCGTATGATGAGCTGACATATTGTGGGAGTTGTATGGATTCTTCGGTGTTGAGGGTGTTTGATACTATTTCTTCAACTTCTGGGGGGATAATTATTTCAGATAAATCGTTTGAGTATATTAGGACTACTCCTGCGATTGGAGTTGCGATGGCTCCGATATTTATTAGAATTAGTACTAATCCAAGTATTTGCATCTAATCGCTCCAATTTATCAAAACATCGCCATACATTATATCGCAATATTTCATATAAATGTTTTGAATTCGCTAATTCATAGTGTTTTTCTGTACATTCACTTTTTTACTACAATAAAATATGGTTAGGTGTTTTTTGCCAATATTCCTCGACGGTTTCAATCGTGGTTGATATAATCAAAAAAGAATTGAATAATTAGAAAAGTAGAAAAAAAGGAAACCCGTTTAGTTAAGTTGGATTTCCGCTATTTGTGCTAGGTCTGTTAGGTTGTTGAGTTTCACTTTCGCGTTGGATATTGTGTATAATGTGTTTTCGATGTATAAGGCTCTGTTCACGTTCAGATTGTAGTCTGGGTAGTAGTTTTGTTGGTTTGTGTTTTCTTGGTGTGTTATGCCACCTTGGAGTTCAAAGCCTGAAAGCGTTAACTTAGAGACGAATGCGCCTTGCCAGTAGCCTCCTTCGTTTGGAGCGATGCCGATTTCTTTCTCGGTTGGTTCCGTGCCGTTTTGTGGTACTATGCCGTATTGTGTTATTGAAACAGGTATTACTAACAAATGCTTTTCTTTGTTGAACAG
The DNA here is from genome assembly GCA_042565955.1 of Thermoproteota archaeon. Taxonomy (GTDB): domain Archaea; phylum Thermoproteota; class Bathyarchaeia; order Bathyarchaeales; family Bathyarchaeaceae; genus Bathyarchaeum. Next base: position 8,995 of record JBHORG010000017.1, read on the forward strand.
AAACGCTTTGGGTTCGTTTAGAGCGACTGATTGGGTATAGTCGCCTTGAATGATGTATTTGGCTATTTCTGTTGGGACATTAATGTTTGTGACGTTGAAGAGTGATAGTTTGACGTTGTTGTTTTCCATGCCTAAGCCGATGATGTGATTCTCGTCGTATGGGTGAAGATAGCTGGAGTAGCCTGGAATCTTTAGTTCACCCGCAATTTTCGGTTCTGTTGGATTGCTTAGGTCGAGGACGAAGAATGGGTCTATCTGTCTGAATGTGACTAAGTAAGCTTTGTTTCCCATGAATCTTGCGGAGTAGATTCTTTCGGTTATTGCGATATTTTCTAGTTTGCCAATTGTTGTCAAGTTCATGTTTAATACATAGACGTTGTTACTTGTCTCTTGTTTTTGTGAAGTTGTAGCTAGTCTGAAGTTTTTGTTGTATTCGTCCATGGAATATTGGTTTAGCAGGTATCCTGATACGCTACCTTTTGCTTCGAAGTTTAAGGTGTCTTTGTTAATGCTGATTCTGTAGATTGCGGTGTATTCGCCTTCTTGGGTCCATGATGGATAAGTGACGTAAATGTTGCTTATGGATACGTACATTGTGCTTGCTCCACTCATTAGAACCGTCATGTTGGTTAGTTTTTGGTTACTGTTTTTTACGTTTAAGCCGATGAACGTAGTGTATGTGAAGTAGTTGTTTGTTACGTCGTTGTATGATGCTGTGTCTGAGTAGTATATTTTTGATGGTAATATTTCGGAGACGTTTGTTTCTGCGTAGACTCTTGGCAAAGGTAATGCGTTGTTTTCTAAAACGTAGGCTGGTTGGCTTATTACGGCGTAAACGTAGTCGCCGATCATTCGGCTATTGAAATAGCTTCCACTTAAGGTAATATTGTGTGCAATTATGGGATGTACTTTGTCTGAAATATCATAAACTTTTAGGAAGGTTGTTACTTCGGTTTGGTATGGGTATATCATTGGTTCAGTGCCACCAGGTAAAGCGTCCATTGTGTAGTATTGATATTCGCTTCCGATAATTATGAGTCTGGTGCTATCCTGACTTAGGAACATGCCTGCTAAGTATGTGTTATTTTCAAGTGGTATTCGCGCGATTATTCGTGGGTCTTGTGGGTTAGCTTTTAGGATGTAGACGTAGTTTTGATTATTTTGGTAATCGTTGGACGCAATGTAGAGGTATGTGCCGTCGTTTTTTACAATGTCTGCTTCATCAACTCCGGAGACTTGGATGTTTGTGGTTGAATATGATTCGCTTTGAGTTGCGGAATCTGCACCTGGGCCAATAGATGCGGGTGCAGGTTCAGGGAGTCCAAAACCCCTTTCTTCGAAGAATTGAAAGTCCAAAGGACTTCCATGATATGTGTTTATTGGTCCTTGTGTATTAGCGGTTAGGTAATTTTTTAGCTCGGTTTCATCTGCAAAAGTTCTTATGGGTGAAGCAGCCGGTGGATCTGCGAACGGAGTTAAGTTAGGATTTAAGCTGAAAGTAAATATTAGTGAAGAAAAAATTATTACTGCTAGTATTGTTGCTGTGATGTAAATTTGTGTTTTCTTTTTGTTCTCTTGTTGAATAATTTCTTTCACCTTCTATAATCTAAAGTTGTTATGTATTATTTTATCCTAGTCAATAGAACAGGGTGTTCTAAGATTTAGAACAGTAGCTTAGACCTGATTCGGTAAACTAACAATAGCAAGACTAGTTTTTTTGTGATTTCATAAATTTGATTCTATTGCTTAGTTGATATTTGATTTATAGTGTCTACGTGGTGTTTCTAATGAGGTTAGAGAACTTTTTTGTTCGGATTTCGAATAGAAGATTTTTCTACAATATTATTGAATATATAAGAGTCATTTTCAAATAATAGATACACGTTAATAGAATGGGAAATTTCATGATCCAATACAAGCAGCTTATTGAAAATCATCACCTTTTCCTCGATGTAGAGAATGGAACAATCAATTATGAAGGTTACTTGTCTTGTAAAGATTGGAAATATTGGTTTAATCCAAACATACCTGTTTCTGAAATAAAAATGCTGTTTAATTTCGTAAAAAGTTGGGATCGTTTCTTCAGGGGTAATATTGAACTCTTTCAGAAGAAGTATCCCAAAATTCTATCAATAATCGAGAAACTGAAAAATGAACTAATTGAAGACACAAAGTTCACTGATGAAATGAAAGCAAATGTTCGGGACGTCTTTGACTTGGTAGCAAATTGTGGTTTATACAATAGATCTGAATCTACTGGAGCTTCAATAATTCTTCATTTGATATTACCACATTTCTTTGTCCCGTGGGATAAAAAAATTAAAGCTAAAATGGTTGGCGGCGGAGGACTTGGAGCAGTTTACGCTTTTCGATTCTTACCAAAAACGCAATTCGAATTAAACAAAGCGATTGAAACATGTATGGAAGATAAATGGATGAAACGAGAAGATGCTATTAGGTATATTAGAAAACAGACTAATGAAGCAACCTTGCCCAAACTCATACATGAATACAACTACATGAAATTTTCAAAAGAACATCAGTCACTTACCGATTCAGTTATTTAGGGTGTCAAAACTTTTCTCACAAAAGCAACAACAGATGTTACAAGAGATACTTCCTTTTCTTTGGGTTTGGTATATTTTTTTGTTTGAAAGTTGAATGTTACATAGGAGTCAAGAAACAAGTTCTTTTTTCTAAGTCATTTATTGCTTCTAGTATGTGAAGATTGTTTGTGGAAAGATTTATAAGTAAATGTTTACTATTATTTGGTAAAGATATACTGGGGATTTTACATGGGGCTTCTCTCAAAGCACGAATCAATTGTATGGAGAGAATTTCATAAAGGTAAACCCACCACCGACATTGCAAACGAAAGTGATGAAGATTGGAGCCCCTCCTATGTGTCGCGAGTTCTTAGCAGAAGTAGAAAAAAGATAGCCGATGCCCTCAAAGAACATGCAAATAGTCACCGTCTTGACGTTGAGAGTCTATTAGACTATAAGGGATTGTTGATAGGCTTTGACTATCAGGCAAACTCCCAAGTGTACATTCTTTTCACAGAGAAGCTGGGAATTATTGTGTGGTATAACCATGATTCTTATGCTGGTAAATTGTGTCCTGAGTGTCCAAAGGAATCCGAGTGCAGGGAAATATTAGACACAATCCTAGGCGAGTATAGCATCAATTTGAGGCCAGATGAGAAAGAGCTTCTCATGACCCAACAATCTATTGCTATTCTCAATAAGCTCGCGGCTAAAGAGGTTCCTCGATATAAAAGAAAAAATGAAGGTGATTAGATTTGGGAATTGATGTAAGAGAAAAAATCATAAAACCTCCAATAAAAAATGTTACAAGTGGAAAAATCTTCAACCCCTCAAAGGCATTTCTAAATAAGAGATTGCTTCAACCAGTTATTGTAGTAGTAATTTTCTGGTTGATAACGATTGTAGGTTTTATTGGGATATCATTTTTTGGTTCTATTGTGGAGCCACAGAGTGTTCCAAATGCTCTTCAATTTATCAATATGTGGATTGGTCCTGTTGGTTATTGGTCAATTGTGTTGAATTTGGTCTGGTTGATACCGCTTTTGATTTACACTCCGTTTTATATTAAAAGTATTGAGTTTTCGGTGAAAGCAAAAACAGGGGAAACGATGCCTGAGGTGTATGTGAAGAAGGGTGTTCTTACTATAACTCGAAAACATGTTCCATTCAGAACTATTACAAACATATCTAGTAGAGCAGGGCTTTTTGATCGACTGTTTAAGATTGGTTCAGTTCACATTGAGACAGCAGGGTATTCTGGTAGTCAGCAGTCAGGTCCTGAGGTTAAATTGGAAGGTATTGTTTTTTATGAGGAAGTTCGAGATTTTATTCTAAATGAACTTAGGAAGTTTAGAACACCGTATGTAACAGGGACTGAAGTGGTTCATCGGGTTGAAGAACCTGTGCCGAGAATGGAGGGATTGGATGATGAAATGCTCATTACCCTGCGTGAGATACGTGACATATTGAGGAAAAAGAATTAATAGCCAGTGGATTCACAACTGGCTTCCTCGAGTTTCTTGCCTTTTAGCACCACCCACATCATAGCTGCTACACGGCTACGCCGCTTTCAACATTTATCACCTTAGTTGGATAGTTCAGCTGACAGATCCCTCACTTCATGCAAGCTTCAAGTTTTTTGAGTTGGATTGTTTTTTTAGCTTACTACTTTTCTAAATAAGTATAATGTGGAGCCTAAAGTTATGATTGCGATAAATCCGATTACTAAATAGGCGGATAGAATTGTGTCCCATAGGAATCCGTCTATCATTAGGACTCTGACTGCGTCTACTGTATAGCTGATTGGATTGAACATTGAGACTGTTTGTATCCATTCAGGCATAAAATCGAGGGGTGTTAAGGATGTGCTCATGAATAATAATGGAAATGTGAGAAATGAGCCAAAGGCAAATACTGTTTCAGAGCTTCTTGTTTTTAGTCCTATGGCTAGAGAGATGCCAGACCATGCTAGTCCGAAAAATGCTATTGTAAAAAGCATAAGGAGCATGCCGGGTATTCCGGTGATTGGGGTAGCGCCTAGTAGATATGCTAAAGCCATTATGATAGCTGATTGGATTAAAACTCGAAATGCGTCGCTTGTTAATCTTCCTAGGAGGATAGCATATCTGCTTACTGGGGTAACTAACATTTTTTGAAGATATCCACTGTCCATGTCGGAAACTATTGAGTTTCCGGATTGTAGAGCGCTGCCAAAGGCGTTTTGCAGTAGTATTCCTGGGGTGGCAAAGATCAGGTAGCTTTCTGCTGGAAATCCGGGTACATTGGCGAATCTTTCAAAAAGTTGGGTGAAGAGAGCTAGGAATATTATTGGTTGAACTAGTGAGAAGAAGAGTAGTATTGGATTTCGAATGAGTTTTTTTAGATATCTTATGAAGATGTATCTTGTATCAGATAATAGGGTCATTTTTTATCTTCTCCTTGGACCAAAGGTTGTTTTTGGGGGTTTTACTAGCGATTCTGTTCTTATTCTTTTTCCAGTTTTTTGTAGATATACATCGTCAAGGCTAGGGGATGAAAAGCTTATTCCAGCCAGTCTTATTTCGAGGCTATCTAGGGCTCTTACTATGTCTGCTATTAGTTGACTTGCGTTTTTTGCGAAGGCTGTTAAACAGTCACCTGATTCAGTTATGTTTGATACTCCGGTTAAGCTTTGTAGAAGGTCGATGGCTTTGGGTTTGTCTTTTTCGCAGTCTTTTAGAGTAATTTTTATAGAGTCAACACCTAACTGTTGTTTTAGTTCGTTTGGGGAGCCGCTGGCGATTATTTTTCCTGTGTCGATGATTGCAAGGTTTTTGCAGAGTTGGTCTGCTTCTTCCATGTATTGGGTGGTTAGGAATATTGTGGTTTTTTCTTCTTTGTTTAATTTTTCGAGGTATTTCCATATGGCTGAGCGTGATTGTGGATCAAGTCCTGTTGTTGGTTCGTCCAAAAAAAGTAGTTGTGGTCTGTGCACTAGGGTTGTTGCTAGGTCTAGTCTTTTTTTCATTCCGCCTGAGTAGTTTTTTACTCGTTTGTCGGCGAAGTTTTCTAAATCTATTAGTTTTAGGAGTTCGTCTACTCGCTTTTTTAGGATTTTGTTGGGGATTTGTTGGAAGTGGCCTTGAAGCATTAGGTTTTCTCTTCCGGTTAGGTCTCCATCAATTGCTGTTTCTTGGCTTTGAACTCCTATTAGTTTTCGTATTTCTTTGGGATCTTTGTCGAGGCTGTAACCTGCGACATGTACTGAGCCTTGGGTTTTTTTTAGGAGGGTTGTTAGTACTTTAATTGTGGTGCTCTTTCCTGCTCCGTTTGGTCCAAGAAATCCGAAGAAGTCGCCCTTTTTTACATTAAATGAGATCTTATCTACGGCTTTTGTGCCATTAGAATATATTAATACTAGGTCTTTGACCTCGATCATGTTTGACATAAAATTCGTTTAATATTCATTTTTCAAAGAATAAAAAGCTTTGTAAGAGTTCTATTCTAAATGAACTTACGAAGTTTAGGGCACCTTATGTAACAGGGATTGAAGTGGTTCATCAATTTGAAGAACATGTGCCGAGGATTGAGGGATTGAATGATGAAATACTCATCACCCTACGTTAGATATGTGACCTATTGAGGAAAAAAATTCGATAGTGGGAGTCACATTTATGCGCCATACTTCTGAAGGAATTATTTGATAATCATATTGACCTAAATGTCCGTATTCTCCACCAGATTCAAATTTCCCTTTTAGATGGATTTGGCCATAACGTTCAGTGGGTCCCATCATTTCCTGTTGAGAAAGACTATCGTAGATTTCGGTAGGTATACCCCCTTCAATCCATAGCATTCTACCGGTAGGAATTAGATGTCCTTCAGCTTGTCCAGAATAATGGAGTTTTTCACTTAGAACGATAATTTCAAACCCTTTGAAGTAGTATCCATCTATTGTAATTTCCTGACCGTTGTATTGGTTAGGTTCTGAAAACCATTGTTCAAAACTAAACTCGTGAAACTTTTGATTGTTAGGATCGACCAAAGATTCAGAAAAATAATAGATTCCCACTGATGTACCCAAAATAATAAGAAAAATAATCGTCACAATCCAAACTATAGTTTTCATTCTCTCATTACCACTATACTTCAAAAAGGAGCTTTAATATTAAATTCTATATCTTAGAACAGTGTGTACCTATTTTAGAACGGTAAAGTATTTTATCGTGTACTCGTTTTAAAGTTTAATTATAATCCCAAAGCCTAACCCTTTGAAAAACTTTAAATTGAATAGCCATCAACTCTGACTCAATAATTTAGTAATTTATTCAATAAAAGTGAACGATAATGGAGTAGTAATGGGGAATTACTGATGAAGGTTGTAATCCGCACAGATAAGTTATCCAAGTATTATGGAAAGGGAAACGAGATAAAAGCTGTTGATGAGCTTGACTTAGAAGTTTATGAAGGAGAGACCTTTGGCCTCCTTGGACCTAATGGAGCAGGTAAGACGACGACTGTTCGCTTATTGAATTGTATCATTAAACCTACTGGAGGCATAGCCACTGTTAATGGGTATGACATTCTGAAACAGGAAACAGAAGTAAAAAGGATAACGGGTTTGCTTGCAGAGTCTCCTGGATTGTATGAAAAACTGAGCAGTTACGAGTTTTTGGAGTTTATGGGAGCTTTATATGATGTTCCCGACGATGTTTTGTCTGGAAGGATAGATGATTTGCTGAAGCTTTTTGGGCTTCATGATCGGCGTGATTATTTGCTGGAAGGCTACAGCCGGGGTATGAAGCAGAAAGTTCTAATAGCTTCTGCTCTGATTCATGATCCTCCAATTCTGTTTTTTGATGAACCTACATCTATGTTAGATCCCCGTGCTGCTCTGATGGTGAAGGATTTGATTAAGCAGTTAGCTGATACTGCAGGTAAAACCATCTTCATTTGCAGCCACATTTTGCCCATCGTAGAGGAATTGTGTGACCGAATAGGCATCATCAATCAAGGTAGGCTCGTTGCATTGGGAACTGTAAATGAGATAATTTCTCAGACAAAAACGAATACTTTGGAAGAAGCATTCATTGCAATAACCGGAGGTGTGGAAGAGAAAGAGCTTTTGGCTTGGAGGGAGCAGAAGGATGTCGGTTCGTAAGTGGCTGGTGGTTGCAAGGAATGAGTATCGTCTCCATACCAGTAGTATACGCAGGATAAGACCATATTTTTTCTACCTGATAATGGTTTTTTTGGTGGTCTATGTTGGGTTCATTGCTCCAACAGTCGTTAGTCCGTTCATTGACGACTTTCTCGCTTTCATCATTACCCAAGCTGCTGTACCTATGGTACAAATAATACTGTTCATGTTCTTTTTCTATCTACTAGTATTTCCGATCAGCGAAACATTGAGAGATGTGCAAACTGGGCAACTGGAGATCTTTCTTGCAGCTCCAATAAAGCCGAGTGATGTTCTGCTTGGCAAGTTTCTGGGAGTGATGCCTTTTTACGCTATTGCCATCACGGTGATCACTGGGTCTTTTACAGCTCTTCTGACTCCTCTGGGTCTGGATATGGTTCAAATAGCGGTAATAATTATTATTTTCGTCGTAACGTTCCTTTCTGCCTTCTGGATCGGTATCGTGATCTCTGCCATGTTACGAACAAGGCTTGGAAAAAGCACCCGTGGAAAGGATGTTGGGAGAGCTCTTTCAGTAGTTATTGTTCTTCCCATAATCGCATTGATGTATGCAATTTTGGGTGGAAGCTTGCTTGAAGTCCTTGTTGATCCTGGGACGAGTGAGATGGTTAGAGCCATTCTCGGTTTTCTACCTAGTTCTTGGGGAGCTGAAGTTTTCATTAGCTTCGCCTCTAATCCCGGTAATATAGTTGCCGTTGGTTTTGAGACATTGATCCGGTTTGGAGGTCTTATTGTCTTCTTTGTGGCAGTGTTATGGTTAGGTTCGAAAGCGGCCAATCGTGCATATAGTCTTGAACCTACCACATTCACATCTTCTAGGGTTAAGCCAGACGGTTTCTTCTATAAGACCATTAGATCTGTGGGAGGTGGCGGGTCTTTTGGTACTCTCCTAACATCCATTTTCAAGGATTATGGTCGAAGGCTTGAAAACATTTCATGGATCGCATATGCTGTAGGGTTAGTCGCCATGGTTGGAATTTTCTTCTCAGATCCGACTTCGGGGCCAGAAGATCCACTAGTTAGTTTGAGTATGTTAGGGATTCCATTGCTGGTAGGGTTTGTGGTTGGAACGGTGAGTCGAGGGAAGACATCCTTCTTCATGTACATGAAATCACCGTCTGGTGTGGGAAGGTTTGTGAAAGCGAGGTTGCTTCAAGGTTGTCTAGTAGCGGTTCCAATCTCGGCAGTGGTTGTGGGGGTCTCAACGATCTTAGTTCCTCAGATCTCGTTGACTTCATTGTTGATTAATATAATATGGGCGTCGTTAAGGACTGTGGCTGCGGTGGCTTTCCTTCTTGGCTTGGCTCTCGTGATACCGGTCTTCTCTGAAGAATCTAGAGAGCGTAACTTGGGTATTGTAATAAACCTCATGATAGCTGTTTTTGCTATGATAGGACTTGACATTGGCTTCTCTAGACTCGGTTTGAGTTTTGAGAATATAATTCCAAACTTGGATCCGCTGAGTGCCCTGTTGGGTGACCATTTGTTGCAAACTGTGATTTTTTCGGTAGTGGGTATTTTGCTTCTTTACGTGGGAAAAAGAAAACTGAGTAGAATTGAATAACGAGAATCCCCAGTTGAGTTTAATGCCATACAAGGGTTTGGATTAAATTATATGCCCAAACCCAAACAGTATTTTATGTATTGAGCGGCAATGAACAATTGTTATCTTAAGATTTGTGAGATCTGCTTTTATATCAAATATATGTCCCATATCATTTTCGTCATAACCCCAAGTATAATGAGCAATTATCTGCTCAGCGTCATAGGTTATGCTATCTAATCTATGGAGTTTTCATTCTAGAGTTCGAATGAAAGCTGCCTCGGCAATCTTTTTTGATTCATCTTCAGTTAAACCATTTGTCAGGTCGACGTGTATAGTTAGGTCTGGAGCTTCATTCCCGTTAAGAATCACTTCGAAGGATCTTGAAGGAGTGGAGTCTTCTGGTTTAATGATGGTTAATGTTTCTTTCCAAATGACTGGCGCGAAAGTCAGAATTTGCGTGTAATACGGATTTCCCTCTTCGTCGATGTCATGAATGTATTGAACAATAGGAATTTCTATTTTGTATTCACCGGTGATAAGTTTACCGATGGGTACTAGTACGAGAGTATTAGTGAGGGTTTCAGTGACCATTACACCTTCTCCTGGATCGGTGAAATTGACTTGGAATAGGAACTTTACAGGGTAGGATTCTAACCAAGCGAAGTTTTCAATTTGTATTGTATAGCCTCCTGTTGGTTTGTCTCCGCGGGAAAGAAGAATACTGATGAAATCTTGGTCGGTAGCTTGGGTTTTTTCGGATTCTAGAAGCATCTTCCAGTAATTGTTAACCTCATTGAATTCTTCAAAAAGAGTTCGAGGGTTCTGGCTTGTTGCGAGAACGTGTATTCCTTCGGTAAACAGATTGACGCCTCCATAATAGTCGTATATATAATCGGGAAGCGTTCGGTTGTCTGGAATTTGGGGATCATCAATTGGATCTGTTGGAGTGTTTCCATCAGGAGTGGGAGGGTTCTTGAGGGATGTAAATGACTTTAGATTTCCATTCTATTCCGTTTTTTACATATTCTTTTACATAGTGTCCGGTTTCTGGAGCGATTATTATTCCGATTTGGTTTATTCCAGCTGCAGCTACTTGGTCGAGCACGTAGCCTAGAACGGGTTTGTTGGCCAATGGAATCAATTGTTTTGCCAACGTAAAAGTTAACGGACGAAGTCGAGTCCCTTTACCACCACTTAATACCAACGCCTTCAAGTTGGGCACCAATTGGCTATAATTATAATTGTTTTGAATTAAAGTATTTATGAATAAGGATTCCGCTTCTTCTAAAGAAATTTCAGAACGAACAGAGAAGGATTCATTTTCTTGAATTTAGAAACAGTTCAAGTGTTTACGAAGAGTCTGTTTAGAATGATTGGGATGTAGGTTCTTTTTTTCTTGATCATTGATTACTTCAATTAAGTATGAGTGGGTGTTTTTTTGCATAATTAAGGAAGGTAGATTCTTAGAACGAGAATGTATGTGAATAGTATAATTAGTATAACTGGAGTATATTTCATTGAAAAGTTGAATAGATCCTCTATTTTTTCTTTTGTAGGCTTTTTGTTCAGGCTCACAAATCGGACTAAAATGGGGGAAATAATAATTAGAACTAAGATGTACCACAATACAAACTCGTTTGTATAAGATAGATTAAGAAAACCAAATATTACGGGCAGTGAAATGGCTAAAAATACCATGATTGTAGCTACTCGAGTTGATTGTTTTATTCCATATCTTACTACGAAAGTCTGTATTTCATCATCCATATCTGCCTGAACATCTCTTAGTTCTTGAAAAATTTGAGACGCGACTTGAAAAAGAAATAGTGGAAGGATACAAAGAAAGGCGTCTTGGTAGCTTCTTGCCACCCAAGGTAGATGGATGTCTAAGGATAGTTGATTTGCAACTAAAAGCCCAATTAGGAAGGGAAAAACTCCCGAGCCTACACCGGCGACTATTAGGTCTAAAATGGGTTTTCCTTTTAGATGAAGAATTGGAGTAGAATATACACTGCATAGAGTAAAATAAGCTAGAAAGATGGGAATCAAATAGGGATTAAAAAACGTAAGGGTGATGAATCCAAGACCACACAAAATCAGCATTATAAGTAAGGATGTTTTGGGGGAAACTTTTTTTGTGGCTAAGGGTAGCATATTCTTTTTTGGGTTTTTTTGATCTGTTTCTTTGTCAAAGTATTGGTTTTCAACAAAAATTGCTGAAGTAATGCAAGAAAAAACAAAAGCCACAACCAACACATCAAAGATTTGGGGTAACCCAAATATGAAACTTCCAACTCCAAAAATAGCTAGCCAACCTATCCAACTTCGAAATCTAAGTAGTCGAATAAAATCTTTAACATTAGCGAGCATTCAATCATTCCATTTTGGGTATGCTTAATATTTATTATTAGGCTTAATTTATTTGAAGTTTTATGAAAGTGCATTATGTTTGAGTTTGGGGGTTAAGATTTAACCCCAAACCCAAACTCTATTTTTTGGGAAAATTGGAACCTATTAGTATCCCAATGGCTAAAGCAAAAGATGAAAGGGCGAAAGTTTCGTGATGAATATCTTTTATTTGAAACCATACTCCGAAATTCAAATATTGTTCTAATAAAATGACAATTCCTATAACAAAGAAAAATACAACAACAATATTAGCTAAAAAGAACTTTTTCATTCCATGGTAACCTCTTCCTGTAATTATACTCTGAATAAAAAAATGTTCCTAGAATATCTCCCATGAAACTCAAGGAAACTAACGTAGTATAAAAAGAAACTCAAAGAAATGGCTATTAACTCCATGATAGACATATGTCCACTTGTTTACCTGCAAAAGTCCCTCTTTTAGAGTTTTTTTAAATCGTTTATTACTTCAATTAAGTATGGGTGTATGTTTTTTGGTGGTTTTTTGGTGTATTTGTATTCTGAGTGTTCGTTGTTTAGTGTGATTTTGTCTCCTCACTAAATTTTAACTTATCTCAATCTTCCCAATAATCAGAATACTTCCAAAAATGGTCGCCTTTTGGAGGAAGCACCATTTGTTTTTGAGTCTTCAGGTAGACTTCTGCAATATCCTCTCGGCCCCGTTCTTTGGCTCTGTTCATACGACTAACAACTGCCTGTTTGATTGCATTCATCTTGTTCCAATAACTGCAGTCATTGGGGTTTTTCTTGGCTTTTTCCAAAAAAACATTAAATCTCTTGACTAGTTTGTCAGCACTGGATTTTGCAATTTCAATATTGTCTAATGAAAGGTAATAAAATTCTTTTTTAATTTTTGGCATTTTCCTTTCCTTTTTACACACGTTTTGAGTGCACTAACGCAATTTTCCAGCCCACTTTCGGGCATCGGCTAAATCTTGTTCATCTGGGTGCCCCCGCCTAGCAAAACGGAAGGTCTTGCCCAAACATTTATAGTAGTCATCAAGTAACCTTTGGTTTTTAGCTTCTAAAAGCTGTTTCACTCGCTTAAACGTCAAGACATCGCTTATACCACCGTCTGCCCAGGTCATAAAAAGAGACGAAAAGCAGTGGTTATGTGTCTAGTCGGTTTTTTCGAGTTTTTTTGTTATTTCGTTTATTTTTTCGGTGGCTTGTTTAAGGACTTCTTTAGCTTGTGTAGCTGCTTCTTCTGTATATTTTTCTCGGAGATTATCTAGTAACTTCCAACTGGCTTTCATGAAATTTTTACCCTCGTCTAGTAGTTCTTGTGCCTTTTCTGGGTAGGGTTTAAGCCATGGGAACATTTGGAATGGTGGTCTGAAGGCTCCGAATTTATTTCTGATTTCTTTCTTCCTTTCAACATGTTCCTCTAAGAAGGCTTTACCTTCTTGTGTTAGGGTGTAGCGTTTTATTCCTGGTTCTTGGTTGGGTATTTCTTTGGTGTATTTTTTTTCTTGTAGCCAGGCTAGTAGGGGGTAGACTGATCCTGGGCTTGGTTTCCAGTGTCCTTGGGTTTCTTTTTCGATTTCGGTCATGATTTCTGATCCCGATAGGGGTTTTTCGTTTAGTAGTTTTAGTACATTGTATTTTAGGAAGCCTTTTGGAACTGAGGCCATGTGTCTCATCCAGTGTCGAAAATGGGGTCTGTGTGGGTGGTTTATTTTTTTCATCTCCAATATAGTCGATGTTGATATCGTATTTGATATTTACATTGATATCGATATTGATATATTAATGTTGTGATTTTTTATACAGTCTCGTTCATTCATTTATGTCATAGACCCAGCTGCCGAGAATGGCGGGATTAGATAATGAAATACTCATTACTCTTCGCTAGATACGTGACATATTGAGAAAAAAAGATCATCAGCCAGTGCAGTCAATCAGCAAGTTTTCCAACAGACATGAAATAGTTGAATACTTTAGGGTTGTTTCTAGGGTCTTCGCCTTGAAAAGCGGAATGGGGATATCCTGCTTCAATCTTGATGGTGTTGTGAGTGAAAATAGTTTGTAAAACTACTTCTGAACAAACCATGGAAGATATTGGTGACCAGAACCATCCCCCGTAGATGTTTTCTCCTTTGATCCTCAAAACAAAGCGTGTACCATCCAAAGGCACTCTAGGGCTTAGGTCTTCAATCCTCTTAGTTCCTTCTTCTGTGAGTATTATTTCGTGAGAACTACCATTATAGACAACTATCTCCTTCTCCGAAATTACCAATTCGTCATTTTCCATAAGAAATATCCCAAATCCTTCAATCTTCTGAGGATTCAATATCAGCCACAATCCAGCAATGACTATACAAACCACAACTAAGATCACAACTACCTTAGACCAATTCATCTTTTACTCCCCGAAAGATATCTCTAAAGAATACGCTAGACAAATTACATTGATATATCTATACTTTAGAACACCTTGTTCTAAAAAAAATACCAAATTATTTGATACAGTTTGGGTTTGGAGTTAAAATTTAACCCCAATATCCGAGTTTACATCCTCTTGCCGGACGGGTATAATTCGATTTGATTTGAAATCATCTAGCCAACCAGCTTTTTTATCAATTTTCCGTTTGAATATTTTACCCAAATTTTTTCTGTTTTTAGCTTGATGATATTTGAAGTAAACATCGTTCTCAAAAATTCCAATAATTTCAATTTTCCCAGTCTTATGAGACATAATGTATCTGAAACTTTTACTGAGACCATTACATCTTGCCTTCGCTTTTTCTATAATGTTAACGCCTTTGTATATGGGGACTTGAAACTGTTTTTTCACTCTCTTGACAGGTCTACATTGAAAAATATAATAAGGCTTAACACCAATTCTTACAAGTTTGTTCTGTAATTCTGAAATGGTTTCAGCATTGTCATTTACTCCTTTCAATAGAATCGTCTGGTTACTGACTATCACACCTGACTTAATCAGGTTTTTAACCGCTTCGGTTGATTGTTCTGTTACTTCTTTTGGGTGATTGAATTGAGTAATAATCCATAACCTTCTCCTTGAAATAGAATATTTTGCCAATAATGCGAGCAGTTCCTTGTCGCGGAATCTTGAAGGAAAAGTAACTGGGGCTCTACTACCAAACCTAATATAATTTAGATGAGAAATGTCGGATAATAGCGATAGAAATTGATTAATAATTTTGTTAGGAAGTACAAGAGGATCACCCCCAGAGATCAACACATTATTAATCATTGGATGATGTTTTATGTAACTCACTAGAGGTTTGAAATCATTAATTATCTCTTTATTTTCTCGTCGTCCAATGAATCGTTTTCTAAAGCAATGTCTACAATACATTGCACATCTATTCGTGGCAAGTATTAGTACAGTTTCAGAATATTTGTGTTGAAGTCCCCTAAGTTTTGTATTTTCAGCTTCACCGCTAGTATCATAAGAACCTTGGAGACTTAACTCGTTTAGGGAAGGAATAGCCATTTTTCTTATCGGATCATTTGGATCACTCCAATCAATAAGCGACATGTAATAAGGGGTCACTTTCATGGGGTGCCTAGCAATAACCTGCTTAAGTTTTTTGGTATCTTCAGGTGAAATGACAACGTATTTGCCTAATTGCTCAATTGAACTTATTGTCTCATTCATCTACTTTTTTCCCCTTGGAAGATTTGCAAATCAACCAATTACTAAAAAATATCAGATAACAGATTAGACATTTTGTGACTGATTCAGTAATTGAAGATCTTTTTCTTTATATCATATTTAGATATTTATC
>JBHORG010000018.1:0-21998 GCA_042565955.1 Thermoproteota archaeon
ATTTGTTTTATTTTTTTGTAACCGTTTTATAACATTTTGATGTTATACTTTATTTTTACAACGAATAGGGGGATAGGGACAGGTGAGTACTTCAGTTAAACCGTTCAATTCTAAGAATCTTAAATCAAATCGTATAAATCATAGAATGGATCGATATACAAAAAATTATTATTATCACAGAATTAAATCACATTCAAAGACTTCCTAACTGAAATAAAGAATCTTAGCATTATAGTAGCTATTTCTAGAACTATTTGAATGGAAGGAAGATTAGCTTCAATAAAATATAACTTGAAAATAGTTTATACCCATCTACCCTTTATTTTGTGTTAGAAGTGATTTCAATGAATAAAAGTCTTGGAGTAATCTTGGTTATTCTGTTAGTCTTTAGTATGGTTGCTAATCTGTATTTTTCATTAAATTACAACGATTTAGTGAATAATCATAATGGCTTGATAAGTGATTATGATGTATTAGTGAATGATCATAATGGCTTGATTAATGATTATGATGGTTTAGTGAACGATTATAATGAAATGGAAAAAAACTACCAAGAATTTCGGAATGAAATTTTGTTTCAATCTGAAGAAAACTATACTACTGTGACGATTGTATATTATACTAATTTTAGTATGAATCAACAAATAATTTCATTAAGTATTCCATATCAAAAATATGATTCTTATCATAAACAAAGTCACCCACATTGGGATACAGATAACTTAGAATATGCAAGGAATTATCTTACACCAAACGAATCAGAAATAAATCAAATAGTTACTTCCGTCAAGGGTCTTACTCAAAGTCAAGAAGAACTGGCAAATTCATTACTGAATCTAGTTCAAGATAAAGGACAAGGATTGAACATCAGATATTATCCTACAACAGAATCAAAGTATCCCATAGAAACACTAGTAGAAATGGGTGGAGACTGTGATACTCACTCAATCTTATATGGAACACTAATGAAAGCTGCTGGTTTCGAAGTCCTTCTTTTACTATCCAACGAAAAACTTAGTGATGGAACCAAGCATGTAGCAATAGCAGTGCACTTGGAAAATCCACCAGAATATTCTTTGAATGATTATAAAGATTTAGTTCTCAAAAACAATGGAAAAAATTACTATTATGCTGAAACAACAAATGCATATTGGCGAGTTGGTGATTTACCACCAAAGATTGAACATTTAACATTTCAAATACTACCATTATAACTTATTAAAGAGGTTTTGAGTATGAAGCTCAAAATATATACAGATGGGGCTTGTAGAGGAAATCCAGGTATCTGTGCGATAGCTTTTATGATTCTAGGTAATGAAAACAGAACCGTTAAGACATATTCCGAATATATTGGAAAAGGAACCAACAATCAAGCTGAGTATAAGGCTTTGATAAATGCTTTAGAATCTGCTAAGTATTTTGGGAATGAGCTTGAATGCTACTCAGATAGTAAACTGTTAGTTAATCAGATGGAAGGAGAATGGAAAGTAAAACATCCAAATATGAAGATTCTATGGAAAACAGCAATAGCACTAAAAGATACGTTTCATCACATTTCTTTTACTTACGTTCCAAGAACAAATATGTATATTCAAAGAGTTGATCAATTAGCAAACCAAACTCTAGATAACCTAGAAAAACCAGATCTCAAACAAAATGAAAGTTCAAACTATAAACAAATAAATTTTCTCGACAAAAGATTTAAGCAAACAGCAAATAAAAAGAAAACAGGGAGAACAATGGGAAGACCAAAAGAATCATTCAGAATACCATTAGGCGATGGAAAAACATTATCAGTAGCAATTTTTCCAACAAGAAAAGACCCTAGAGCTGAAGTAATTTCTGTTCAGGTTCAAAAATACGAAGATGAAAAATGGGAGAATATCGGTAAAATTGCAGTTTACAGATCTCCTGAAGGAAATTATAGTAGATTACCTGATCGAGATAAGCCATCGGAATAACAATCTTTGAATGAATGGGAAACAAAATACTGACAATTACGGAATCAAATCACATTCAAAGACTCTTATTAGGGATAACAAAAATTAATCAAATAGAGAATGAAAAAGAGACAATGAATAGTTAATGGTTCAGGTGTTTTTCGTTGTTATTTACCATTTGTCTTGGTTCTTCCAGCCAATTAGCATGTATATTATTCCCAGAGCAATAAATCCTATGAATCCTAGATTGATAATTGCTGTTAATACAACTCCTAATCCTACAAAACTAATGCCCATAATAAAGAAAGCTTGATAGTTAGTTTTTTGAACTTCACCAGTTTTCCTCTTCTTCATCTTTATGAAAACTAGAATTACTGCAGCAACTATTGCTAGACCTAAAAGTATTAAAGAAATAATCAAAAAATTCATCTATAATATCACAAAGATTACTTTGATAATTCAGAATAAATGATTTGTCTAAATTTATTGTTACCTAGTTAACTAAATAATCAATTATAGTACCAAATCATATTCAAAAACTTCCTAACAGGAGAACATGGGTGGATTGTTCTATTTGAAAGACAATTCTTCTCATTCATGACATTATACCTCAATAATTGGTTATCATTTATACATCAAGATTATTTCGTAATGTTATTTTCATTCAATATTTCATTAATGATTCTAATGGAATGCATAGCACTAGACTTTAATGCGTATTCCAGCGTAATATTATTGATGAGCTATCTGGGGGAGAAAACTTACGCATTCAGTACTACAACAGGGAATAATACGGATACTAGATAGGAAACATCATAGACGTTCTAATCTGTCAATGACTTTAGTGAGACACAACATCTTGTCCACTCCTTCAAACAATCTCAATTCTGAATCAGGGAAGAAGAGGAATCACTCTCTAACCAATAAATAATAAGAAGAAAGGGAGGTGAACAAGAGTGAATAAGAAAAAAAGTTTAGTCATGGGATTGCTTTTGGTTTTTTTGCTTTAGACTTGTTGCTTTCTTTTAGTTGAAAATAGTGTGAATTGCCTTATTGTCGGTGTCTTTAATTTAGCATTGTTTACCCCAGCCTACTTTTTCCCAAACTCTTTCATGTATATAGTATAGGATAATCTGGATTGTTTGGAAAGTAACTGAAATGGTGGTTGTTTTAACCAGATCGCCTGTAGCATACCATATAATTATCATCAAAACTGTAAAAGCAATAGCTCTGTAGGTTATACTCTTAATTAAACTTCGAGCTTTATTTTCCACAATTCATCCCATTATTTTATCGTTTTATGTTACAAATAATTATTTTGAAAATAAATTAATGGGTGATTGAAAACCAGTTACTTCTAGCCTATTAAAGATCTAAGATTATCGATTTCCAATTTCAAATATTAATTGTATAGGTGGCCTACTGCTTTTTGCGTGTAGTGCCCCCGATCTTTTTGTTTTTAGCAATATTTAATAACTGCATGTGTTATTTTTGGGAGAGTGGTACCCCAATCTGAAACTAGCTTTATCTCCCCCTGATGGCTCAGTTTTATTTTGGTTGGGGTACTGCTTTCTACTTCATTTCATGATTCTAGTCTCCATTTCTTGTGTAATAGTTTTTTATCATAGATTTGGGAAGAAAGAAAAAAATAGTTGCATCGTGTCAAGGGATATGTCTTGGCTGCTATGTTAACTGCTGATTTGTTTTTCCGAGCAAAAATCGTATCCTTGATTCTATCAAGAGACCCACAGGATGCTCTCAAGTTGCTCAGTAGTTATTATAAAATTGTAGAACCAAAACTAAAAGTTGGAATGCCGAAGCGCTACTCAAAGAATCCTGCATGCTACGTACACAAAAACAGGACAATTCATGTTTCACGCAGGTCGATTCTCTACAGCCCCAGCATAATACTTCATGAGTTCTATCATCACCTTAGAAGTGTTAAAAATGCTCAGGGCGGAATTGAAAAATACGCCGACAGCTTCGCGAAGAACTATCTAGAAGCTTACAAAGAAACCAGAAAAAATCAACCATAAATATTGTAAAAAGTTCAATGAGGCGTGTCAAGTTTGGATAAGGAGATTTTTGTTGACCATACGGTTGTGGATAGTATTTTGAGTTATGCTCAGATGTTTCATCCTAGAGAGTCGATTCTTCTTCTAAAAGGTAAAATAGACAAAAAGAAAATATTAATTGATGACGTTCAGGTGCCGCCGTTGGCAACTCATGGAAGTAGCTTCTCTGCCTTTCCCTTAAACAGGCTTCCAATTGATTTTTCGGTTATTGGAGTTGCGCACTCACACCCGTCAGGTATCTTGTATCCTTCAGTTTTAGACCTAAACAAGTTCTATGGCAGAATAATGCTCATAACTGCATATCCTTATCAAATCGAACAGAATATCGTAATATTTGATCGAAAAGGGCAACCGCAGAAATACACAATAATTTAAAAACCTTTAACGAAAACCACAATTACGTTCATTTAGTTAGTCAAGAAACTTTGACTAGTACTAAAACTTCACTTTTTTAGTTGGTCAAGAAACCTTTACAAAAATGCTTTTATGACCTCTATATGCTAATATGAACTATAGAATAAATTAGGTTTAAGAAAATTCTACAGGAAAAAAACAATATGTCTGAACTCGAACAAGCCTCAATGAACAAAGGACCTATGTTCATTATGGTTTGGCGATGCACCCATGGCTGTAACCTGAATTGCATGTATTGTAGTTTTAGAGGAGGAGACCTTCCCAAGTCTCCGGCCCAGGACGAACTGGATGTTAAAGGTGCATTGCACGTAGTAGATGAGATTTATGATTTCGGTGCAACATGGTTTGGTTTAAGTGGCGGCGAACCACTTACACGAAAAGATATTTTTGAGCCAATTCAACATGCAAGAAAATTGGGTATGAACGTCAGTGTAATATCAAATGGATATTTTGTTGAAGGAGAACTATTAAACAGACTTGTTAAAGAAGAAGTCATGACTTCTATCAGCCTGGATGGACGAGAAAAAATACAAGACAAACTTAGAGGAAAAGGCTTCTACAAAACAGCATTAGGTGCTGTTAATAAATTATCAAAAGTAGGGCTTTTAGATTGCCTAGTAACAACAGTCACGAAACTTAATCTTACAGAAATGGATCATCTAGTTAACATAGCCAGCGAAAACGATGCCAAACGCTTGGTCATCCATAACTACGTTCCTGTAGGAAACGGAAAATATAATGTTGAACTTGCTCCTACACCAGAACAGTACGAAAAATTGTGGAATCATGTCTACGATTTATATCAAGAGTATAAAGGAAAACTCGACATCAAAGTATATAGCCCATTCTATGCCAGAATAGTTAGAGAACGAGGAATGCCAAATTTCTGGGACTGGTACTCAAAAGATTTCTTAGGCCGATGCAGTATGGACGGTCATTATGTGAGTATATCTCCAAATGGAGACATTAAACCCTGTGGATTCAATGAAACATTAAAATTAGCCAACCTCAAAGACAAAAGCCTCAGAGAAATCTGGGATGACCTGCAACATGACGAGTTCTATCTGAAAATAAGAGACAAAAGCAACCTCAAGGGAAAATGTGGAATTTGTGAATACCGAGAAATATGCGGGGGCTGCAGAACAAGGGCCGAATACTATACAGGAGACATCTTCGAATCTGATCCTGCATGTGCATATATCCCAAAAGTCTTATCTTAATTTTCTTTTTTTCGGTATTGGCAGATTATTAATAACTACCTGAAAAAGAAGCAGTCAACCGACAACTTTTCTAATCGTGCTGAGCTCAGATAAATTAAAATAACCTTGAGACTGTAAAATTAAACCTTGAGGTTTTTGGCTTGAGCACGGAGATGCCCATAGGGTTAACACTCGTCGAGAAAATATTCGGAATAGTACTCGTGATTATCGGAGCAACCTTTACAAGTGCATCACTTGCTCCCCCAGCCGGCGACATCACCCACTTCTCAAACATCTTCGTAATCGTAGGCTTAATAATCGCTGGAATAGGGCTCCTTCTTTTAATATCCAAAACCGAATAATACTCCCCTATTGCTATATCGACTATTCCCCAAATAAAGAAAGGAAATTCGATTGTAATAGATAATTCTGTCAAGAGAGAAACGGCCAGCACAGAAAGTCCCGTTGGCATAAGTATAACGCCCATTATGAAGAAAATTCGCTAGTTTGTCTCAGCTCTTTGGAACATCTTTTTTCTTTTCCACAATGCCGCTAGCGTGGCTATTGTTACAATAATAGAAACCACAAGGACTGCCGTGGTAATTAATGCAGTCAAAACTCTCTTTTACACTCTCTTCGTAGGTTTAGTTGAAACTTCAGAATCCTCGAAAAGAAAAAGGTCGTTAATAGTTGTTTTAAGGGCTTGGGCTATCTGATGTGCCAAAATTAGTGATGGATTGTATTTGCCTTTTTCCAAGTAGAGGATTGTTTCTCTTCTAACGTTGACTTTCTTGGCTAAGTCTTCTTGTGTTAGATCGTATCTTGCTCTCAGCTCTTTTATTCTTGTTCTAAATTTCATTAGACTTCGCCTTTTCTGCCATAGTACCATCTTAGCAAGAGATTTGAGATACTGGCTACAAGCATTATTGCAATTACTGCCCATCCAACTTCAAGTTCAGGCAAAACCAGAAACTCCGTTCCAAATATCGTCCATAACAGCAAGGAGATCATGAAAGCATAGCTAATCCAGAAAGCACCTAAGGCTGCTTTACCATTGAGCATTAAAGTGCGTTCATCCTGAGTAGGATAACCCGATTTCCTTTCTTTATGAATTTTCCATAAAACGAGTATACCAATTAGAACCACAACGACTGCGTTCAAGACCAAAATTATTGGCCACAAAAAATCCGTCATCGTATTATGCTCCACCCTTTTTCTTTCTTAAAATCGATGTTTTATTGGACGTAGTTATTATTCCGATTCCAACAATACCCATAACTGTTGCTATGCTTGTATGATTTGTTCCCATGATTGGTTCTGCAAAAGCCATCAAAAATGCGCAGATCAAGCATGTAGCTATCCCTATTGTCCGAATTATGTTTTTCAAGCTTTTCATTGTTTTTCCCAGTTATTCATTTATCACATTTTATTGGTTATTTCTAACTCTGTATTAGAATTATATAACGTGAGATGTATAAACTCTTCTAAAAAACCAAGAAAGACAATAGTGTTTATCAAAAAAGTTAAGTTTCCCTAAAGACAATCATGAACATTATGATGAAATTGGTGATTTGGTTTTGTTTGCGTATGTTCTAATCACGGTGAAGTCAGGTACAGAAAGGGACTTTCTAAATGGAATCTCTGAATTTAAAGAAGTAGTTGAAGCAAACCTCGTTATTGGAGAAAACGACATTGTCATAAAAATAGAGGTTATAGACATCGCTGATATGGACAAATTCTTGACAGATAAACTTAGGGTGTTACCTGACGTATTCCTCACAACAACAATGATAATCACCGAGCAAATCAAACCAAAAACAGCAATGTAGCTGTTGTCAATAATGGAAATCTGATTTTTTTTCAAGTCACTACCATCAAGAGATTAACGTAACCTACTTCTATGACCGCAGTCACAACGAAAATCAAGTAAATCGTTACAAGGGCTTTTGGTGTCATCCTTCTTTACAATTTTTTCTGTATAGTCTGGAATATACCAGAGCCTTCAATGATCGCGTTTGTCGTGCTTAAAACTAAGATTCAATAGAATGTCAGTTAATTCAGACGTGCCAAACAACATTTCCACAATAAGAACAGCATTAAAAGTAGTCAAAATGAGAGGTCACCCAGATATCCTACGAATACCCCTGACTTCCACATAAATGATTTTTCAGGCTCTCTTTTTGTTATTCACCTTTAAATCAGCCTTTAAAAGCAAATCAACGCCAAAAATCGAGCATAAGTGTCGTTTTTCATTTCTCGGAAAAGGGCAACTCTTTAAAGGGAAAAAATCCAAAAGGAAACTTCCAGTTGAGAGGACGTTGATTTTATGAAATTACGAAACCCTGCTATCATAGGCGTTGGCAGGACAAAATTTGGGGAACATTACGAGAGCGCCCCAGAAGACCTGATAGAAGAGGCTGGGCTTCAGGCACTAGATTCTGCAGGCATAACACGAAAAGACCTGAACGCCTGTTACCTTTCAGATTACTTCCTCCAAGTCACGAACAAAATCGGACTAGAAGAAGGATTCTTTTCTGAACTCCTAGAACTTCATGTTCCCATGGAAAAAACCAGATCATTCAGTTCTGCACTTCTAAACGCTTGCCATGCAGTCCAATCCGGAAAATACAATTTTGTACTGGTTGGTGGAATGGAAAAAATGACTGACCGCTGGGACAAAATTAGAGACGACCTAATGCTCCTCGAAGATCCGTGGAGCTACTACGCAGGATGCACACCCGAAGCAAATCATGAACTTTTACTCAAAGGATACATCAATAAACACGGAATCAAAGGAGAACAACTTGAACAACTTTACACCGCTCTGGCCCAGATATCCGTAAAAAACCATAGAAACGCCACACAAAACCCACTCGCCCAATACACACACGCTATAAAATTAGACACCGTGTTGAAAGCAAGAACTAGAGCCTGCAAGTCCCTTGGGCTCTTTGACTTTGCGCCCATCTCTGACGGTGCCTCAGCCTTGATTCTGGCAAATCCCGAAGCAGCTAATAGAAGCTCAAACATTCCGGTTTATGTATTGGGTTCCTCTTCAGCCACCGATTACATAACATTTCCCTCTCGGCGAGACCGAACAGGATTTTTAGCAAACACTTTAGCTATGCAGACCGCTCTCAAACAGGCTAGAGTTGACGTGACTGATATTCAAATAGCTGAATTATATGATCAATCAACCCTTTTGGAGATGATTTCTCTTGAAGACCTAGGTTTTTGCAGGAAAGGAAAAGCTTGGTTTGATATCTATCAAAGTTGCAAAGACAATTCCAGTTTCTATGAAATTAATGGCAGAAAACTCTTTGTAAATTTAAATGGAGGGCTAAAGGCTGACGGAAATCCTCTGGGAGCTACTGGAGGCGCACAAATTTTTGAAGTTGTTAAACAATTAAGAGGAGAAGCGGATAACCAAGTACAATTGGACGGAAAAGTGCCTGGGGTGGGTTGTGTTTCAGAGCTAGAGGGCTTTGGCACAAAAGCGTATATACATATTTTGGGGAGAAATCCAGAATGAGTAGCGAACCTATCGAAAGGAGAGTCTCCTACATCGGAGACAGACTAAGAGGTAGCCAGTGTACTCTCTGCGGAAAAGAATATTTCAGAGGCAAAAACTACTGTGGTACCTGTGGAAGAAAGAGCTTTGGAAAGATGAATGACATCGATTTCTTTTATGATCAGGGTAACTTGGAAGTCTCTACTCTTGTAAGCCAACCCACTAACAGGTTCGTCAAGATGGGTTCATACATTTACGGAATTGTTTCCTTCCACGATGGAAACACGAGGGTTCCAGGAAGACTAACTGACATCCTATTTGAAGACAAAGAAACTAACATCTCTTGTTTTGAGGGAAAAAATGTTGTTCCACGGTTCCGGAGAAGACACACAGTCGGAGAAAGCGAGGTAATTCCAACGATCTCTCTTGCTTTTACTCCTGCTGATGGTTACTACCCGCACCAAAAATATGAAATCCTTAAACCCAAGAAAAAGTATGATACTCCCGGAATCGTTGGGTATGGAGTTTACACCTCAAAATTCCGAATCAAAGAAGGAAACATTGAACGGTCTATACCATTTATCGATGAAGACGCTGTCACCGCAGCAGTAGAAGCCGGAAAAATGGCTTTAATTCATTCTGGAGTAAACAAATCCCTTGTCGGCAAAGTTTACGTTGGCTCTGAATCAAATCCCTATGCTGTTAACCCAATCGCTTCAAAAGTAGCCCAAGTTCTGAAGCTAGGCAAAGAAGAAAAAGCTGACGGCATACAAAGCGTAGATGCCATCGACACAGAGTTTGCATGCAAAGCAGCTACAAGTATGTTCAAGGACGCTGCGTCCTTAGTTTATTATCCTAAAACTAATACTACTTTCGCCATGGTTATAGGAGCAGACAACTCTCAAGCCGCCCCCAGAAACGAAGTGGGAGGAGAACTAGACCATTTCGTGGGTTTTGGTGGTGGCGCTTTCATTTTTGGTATGCACGACGTTATAGCTGAAATTGAAGGTTGGTACTCCTGTACTTCAGACACGCCAGACTTTTGGAGGAGAGATATGCAAGCTTATCCTCGTCATGGAGGACGATTTACAGGTAAACCTGCTTACTTCAAACACATCATAAAATCTTGCATAACCCTAATGGAGCAACTTAAACTCCAAATTGAAGATATAGATTACTTTGTTCCGCATCAGCCAAATCTTGGTTTTCCCGTTAAAGTTGCACGCCAACTAGGATTCAAAGAGGAGCAATACCTGCCGAGTTTAAAAGTTGCGAAATTCGGAAACACATACTCTGGTTCTTCTCCTATTGGATTAGCAGCTGTTTTGGATATAGCAAAACCTGATGAACGTATTGTCCTTGTCAGTTACGGATCAGGGGCTGGAAGCGATGCTTACTCATTTATGACAACCAGTCAGATACTAGACAAAAGAGAGCGCCAGAAGTTTACGGTTCGTCACCAGATTGAAAATGAGAACCTAGAGTACGTGAATTACCATACATACAGACGACTCAAAAAGGGAATCTGAGATTAAACCCTCGTTTTAAACGGGCTAGTTCCAGATATGGTATTTCACGTTTCTGTTTAGAAGTTCGGTAGCAATCATAGATACATGTTTCTCGAACTAGTGTTTTGAGATTGGAAATTATGAAACAGAATCTGGATTTCTAATATAAATATGGTGTTCATAACACTTTCAAAGCTTTTTTCGAAACAACTCTACAGATATATCATTCATTATAGTTACATAGAAATAATAGTTACATAGAAATAAAATGTGGTGGATCTGGTTGGTTTCAAAACGAGGAATAATAGTATGGATATTCATATTCGTAACTTTTCTGTCAATCATGAGTTCGTTTGTCATGGCTAATTTGCTGACAAACAATGGAGCAGACTATGTCATAAATCCTTACATCATAGGAGACCTAGTCGGGGCTCTCAATGTGGAAACGTATTTATGGATTTTTATAACTACTTCATTCATATTTCTAGGAATCACCTGTACAATCATATACCTACGACAACCTCCAGACCCTGAAATTATTAAATTATTCCTAAAAGTAGGTGGAAACTTGGCGGCTCTCAAGAGAACTCAGGAAGCCTCAACCACTGAGCTTGCAGAACAGATGCAATACTCCAGAAAAGTAAACCAGAAGTTCTTCAGCCAAGTCAGTACAGACCTAAAAGAAAGCAACAAAGAAGCCTTAGATCTTTTGGTAGCCCAAAAAAGAGCCATCAGAAAAGTTAGCTCAGACATGGTTTCGGTGATAGAGAAGAAGACAGGTGAAATTGGAGACAAGATTAGTGGAGATCTGAAAAGACAAGAAGCAACAATAAATGGAGTCAAACGCCAAAGTCAGGAAAGCGCAACTTCAATTAAGGAACAGCGGTCGGAGCTCGAAGAAATTAAACTTAAACTTGAAAGAATCGAAGGAAGTATTGCGGCCAATCAATCTAGCCTAAAGAGCGTTGACAATCCTGAGGACATAAAAGGAATCGGTCCAGCATTAGGAAAAGAGTTGAGAATCCTTGGAATAGCTTCTGTTGGTGATTTTCTCATAACTGACCCTGAGGTCATAGGAGAAAAAACGCGAGTATCCCAAGAAATGGCTGAGAACCTTCAAGCAATGGCTCAATTACTGATGATTCCTGGAGTAGACTCAAGTGATGCTGAATTACTCGTTGAAGCGGGAATAAAATCACGAAAGGAACTAGCAGATCACGACCTGATTTTACTTAGTAAGAAAGTAGGAGAAATCGCCAAAATCTATGTGGATCAAGGCAAAATTTCTAAAGAAGAGTATCCAACAATGGAAGAAATATCTTCTTGGATACGAGTGGCAAGATAATCCGAATTTGGGATATAATTAGAGGAATAGTTAAATACACGCCCAAGATTATAG
The DNA here is from genome assembly GCA_042565955.1 of Thermoproteota archaeon. Lineage (GTDB taxonomy): Archaea > Thermoproteota > Bathyarchaeia > Bathyarchaeales > Bathyarchaeaceae > Bathyarchaeum. The sequence goes on from JBHORG010000018.1 coordinate 12,047, forward strand.
GCTCGTCGTTCAAAAATGATACGAAGACTTATCTTAGATGTCTTAAAGCCACACAAACCCAATGTTGTTGAAGTTTCTGAAGCTCTTAGCCACCTAGAAGGTGTGGAAGGAGTAAACATAATCATCAACGAGATCGACCAGCAAGTCGAGAATGCAAAAGTTATAGTTGCTGGATCCTCAATAAGTTTTGAGGCTATCCAGAAGAAACTAGAGGAATTCGGGGCTACTATACACTCCATTGACGAGGTTGCGGCTGGAAAAAGAATTGTTGAAGAAGTAAAAACTCCTCAAGACAGTTCCGCCAGAATGTAAAACGGAGTATTGCATTACAGAATTTTAGTTTAACTATGAGTTATGCTAGATTGTGGTTTATTTGACCCTACTATATTGCTCCTAACATCAATGCGATTCCTACTGTTGCTAAGCCAGCAAACAATGTTTGGATTCCGTAAAGTAATGCGTTTTCTTTGGCTATTTTCCCTAAATAGATGCCTAACAGGAACAAAGTAATCAGTGTTACTACAAGAGAGGATATGTAGGCGCTTTCAACAGCTATTAATCCATTTAACGTCAGAAAGAAGGGTGACAAAGCAACAAGGGCAGTCAAAATTGGTGATCCACCGTCAACTAAGGCTGCGTACAACGAAACAAAGGCAGTGGCATCGGTTATCACTGAGTCGTTAAGTTTTGTTATCATTGCACATTCTAGATTTTTTAGATCTCGTTTTCTTTCAGCCCTTTCGGTCAGATATGCTCCGGATAAACCAGAAATTCCCATCGCCAGACAGGCACCTAGACCTGCAGTTACAACTATTTCTGGTTGTTCAACATTCACAACCCATGCGCCTACAATTATTCCCAGCATGGTCATGGAGCCGTCAAATCCATTTTTCACGAAGTATCTTCGTGCTATTGGGCCCATCTCAGTAATTTGAATGTACAATTGGATACGTTTTATGAGAGCTTTTAAACGGCTAATCAAAATTCCTCACAACAAAAGAGTTCCGCGAACCATTTGCCAGTAATGCAAAAATGTGTTGCATTTGGTAACGCCATTAACTGACCAATCTTCCCTTGTCATCTACTTGTTTGGTGGTCTTAATGAACTTTTTCCTAACAAGTAATAGCATAATACATGTTAGCATACGACTTGAGCAATCGATATTAACAGTTATTAGGAGGTTCAGAAGAGTCATAAACTAATCTGAAAAGCACACAAAATGGCAGCAAATGTTATGGAGAATGATTAGAGTTGGTTGGTCGAGAAATCTTTGAAGTATTATACTCTCCAGTTAGCGCTTTTCGAAAAATAATTGAGAAACCAGACTTTAAAGGCGTCCTCCTTATCTTATTGCTTGTAATATCCTCAACAGTAGTCTTACAACTAGTCTACAACACGAAACAACATTATGAAACCAGAGCACCAACAAATGATAATTGGACCGAGGCGTTAACAAATAATCACGTCTGGACGTCCAGCGGATCACTTTCACTTGATACCACCGATTACCAAATGGCAAACGTCAGTATCAGTTCTTCAGTTCTTGACGCAACAACCATCTGGATCAAACTTGCAGATATAGAACCCATTAACTGTTCAGATGCACCGGGTTACAATGAACTGTTCTTCTGGATAAATTGGACCAATCAGGATGGCTTACCTGCAAGATCAGTAACCATTAGATTGTTCTCTGGAAACGAAGACAGCTACTTTGAAACAAATCTAGACAGCCTTTTGGATTCAAGTGGAGAATGGGTAAACACAACCCTTAGTGTTGGCTCAACTCAAGGTTGGTCTTCAACAAACTCTCCAGATTGGCAAAACATAACAGGAATTGAATTGATGCTGGAATTGTCTGATTCATCAAACTTAACAATGAAAATTGATGGTTTGTTTTTCAGAAACTTTGTTTCTCCAATTGAAAGTGTGGGGCTTGGAGAAGCTATATTATACATTTTCCTCTCTGTCACATTTTCTGTTGGGATAAACTGGATTTTGTGGGCTGGCATTCTAATTATCGTCTCGAAACTGTTTGGCGAGGAACTAGGTCAATGGAACACATTTTTTGTTATCATTGGACACGCCTTGATAGTTACTGCTGTTTACACTTTGGTAAGTGCATTGATTTTCACTTCACTTCCTATTTTGAATATGCCAATAGAATCTGATCTTCAAATCGTTGCCTTCAGCGAAATATGGTTATCAACAATAGTCTACCAAGCTGGGACACTTATCTTGTGGGCAGGAGAAGTCTGGATCGCTGCCCTCGCCGCCGTAGTAATTCGACTCATGAAGAATGTTACTTGGGGAAAGGCTGCAACGATCGCGCTGGTTGCCTTTGGCTTAAGGTTCGTCCTTAGATTTTTCTTCGGTGCCTAAAGAGCACCTGCCAATGTTAAATTGTACGCTGTATGACAACGAACAACAAGTTATTAGTTATTACCTTTTTTTAGGTTCTAAATAATCTTGAAGCTCACGCGGTAAAACTTATATTTGACATTAATCCTCCTTCATCTCGCCAAGAAAACCGAACAAGCGTAAAGTCGTTATTGGCTGGCTGGTTCATTTTGGCTACATTAAATAAAATGGAGGAATACATCCTTGAAAATTAATGAATTAAAAGATGGAGATCGAAAAGTAGACGTTGAAGCAAATGTAATTGAGAAATCAGATGCACGAGAAGTTCGTTCACGATACACTAACGAAACCTTCAGAGTAGCCGACGCCACAATAGAAGACGAAACAGGAACAATAACACTGACTCTCTGGAATGAACAAGTTGAACAGGTCAATGTTGGCGATCGAGTCAAAATCGAGAATGGATACATCAAATCATTCAGAGACATTCTTCAGCTTAACTCAGGAAAATATGGATCATTAACGGTCCTGTAAACCTTTTTTTCTAAATAAAACATTAATGAATCAGATGCTTTGGAAAATAGGTTTGATTCAGATTCTCCTCCAAAATCCGTTGAAGTCGGAGAAGAATATGAAATAGAAATTCAGGAGGCGAACCGCCGAGGAGATGGAATAGCCAAAATCCAAGGTCTAGAGCTTTATGTTCCCAATACTAAAGGCGGGGACAAATTGCGAATCAATATAACCAAAATTAGTAAACGGTTTGCAGAAGCAGACGCTGTTAGAGCAATAAAAGAAAAAATCGAAACAGAGATACCATTTCTCTGTTTAGTCTCAACTCTTTTTCTTTAGAAAAAGTTCTTAACTCTATACGTTATCATTCGATAGGATTCATCTCGGTTGGATTACAGAAAACAAAAGTGGTTTTTTGGGTCGATTGTCTTTTCAGAGTATAGTGTGTGAACGTTAATGTTAATATTAAAGAGTAATTATAAAACAGAACACATCCTGTTTAGCCCGGTAGTGTAGTGGACAATCATGGAGGCCTTTGGAGCCTCTGACGGGAGTTCGAATCTCCCCCGGGCTACCAATATCTATTGATGTTATATCTTTTAATTGCTAGCTGTTTTTTATTTTCGATTATTATGAGACAATTAGATTGATGTTAATCCTTTTTTACTCCCCTTAAAGTATAGACTAGACAGGAATGTATTATGGGGTTCTTACCGGGTAAGGTTCCAACCGAAGTTTTACAGAGGATAGTTTTCAGGAATTTGGGCGCCAAAAGAGACGATGTTCTTCTCAAGCCTTCCATAGGTGAAGATGCAGCTATTATTAAATCTGGAAACGAGGTCTTAGCGGTGTCGTCGGATCCGATAACTGGAGCCGAAAATTGGCTAGGCTGGTTAGCTGTCCATGTAAATGCAAATGATGTTGCAACCCGTGGTGTTCAGCCTCGCTGGTTCAATTCTATAATACTGCTACCCAATAATTCGACAATCGAACTAATAGAGAAGATTTGTACACAAATGGACAAAGCTGCACGTCAACTAGACGTTGCTATAATAGGTGGACACTGCGAAATCACTTCAGGTATCGATCACCCGATAGTAACCGGATGTGCCATAGGCGTTGCTGACAATGGAAAATACGTGACCTGCAATGGAGCAAAAATAGGCCACAAAATAATCCTGACAAAAGGAACCGGAATTGAAGGAACAGCAATTCTGGCTTCAGATCGACGTGCAGAGCTATTAACCGTTTTTAATGAGAGTTTCTTGAACAAAGCTGAAAGGTTCTTTGAGAAAATCAGTGTAGTACAAGATGCCATCACCGCGTTCAGGACAGGAGGAGTTTCAGCTATGCATGATCCTACTGAAGGAGGAGTGGCAGGTGGGTTGCATGAACTAGCTGATGCAGCAAACATTGGTTTCAACGTTTATGAAGAGCGAATTTTTGTCCCTGAAGAAACAAGTAGAATATGTGTATATTTTGATGTTGATCCACTTCAATTCATAAGCTCGGGATCACTTCTTGTTGTGGCAAAAGAAGAGAAGGCAATCGAAATAGTTAGTAATTTGGCGAGAAATGGTATTCAAGCCTTCATAATCGGTGAAGTTGTAAATTCCAAGATGGGAAGAAATTTAGTCACAACAACTGGAGAAAAAACTCAGCTTGTACGCCCTTCTAGCGATCATCTTTGGAATGCGCTTGAAAAACCAGCCAAAACTTAGTTCTTTTTTTACTACTTTTATACTGGATTTTTAGTAGATTTAAATATCCTAGAATTCTGGTTTTGTTTTTCCCAGTTTCTTATCTAAGCATGCTTTGATGAAACCATAATACTCAGGTTCTGGTTTAGTTGGTCTGCTCTTGAATTCGCCATGGAATTGAGAGGCAAAGAAGAAGAAGCTACTAGGAAGTTCCAGAATCTCTTTTCGTTTGGCGTCGGGACTGTTGCCGGAAAAAACCATTCCCTGCTTCTCTAAAGCATCCCAGTAGTCTGGATTGACTTCCCATCGGTGACGGTGACGCTTGAAAATCTTGTCAACACCATAAAGGGTGTATGCAATAGTGTCTTTGTATATCCGAACCTCATGGGCACCTAATCGCATAGTTCCTCCTTTATTGTTGATGGTTCTTTGTTCAGGCATCAAATCAATCACAGGATGTGATGTGTCTGGATTTATTTCAGTGCTGTTAGCTCCATCAAATCCGCAAACGTTGCGGGCAAACTCGACAACTGCCAACTGAAATCCGTAACAGACTCCCAGAAAAGGAATATTATTTTTGCGGGCAAATTGGATACCCTTTATTTTTCCTTCTGTTCCTCTGGGACCAAAACCGTAAGGAATAAAGACTCCATCATATCCTTCAAGAATCTTCAACCCGTCTGAATTGTTTTCTAGACACTCGGCTTCAAGGTAGTCTACTCCAACTTTTGTCTGACAGGCAGCGCCGGCGTGTCTGAAAGCTTCGTTCATACTAACGTAACTATCAACCAAACCTGCATATTTACCGATTAATGCTATCTTTACTTCATGTTTGGGATTTTCGAAGGAATCTACGAACTTTTGCCATTCATTCCATTCTGGGGCCTTTTTGGATATGCCTAATCGTTTGCAAATATAATCGCCCATTCCCTGTTTATCCAAGATTAATGGAACTTTATAGATAGATGGAACATCGTATGAACAGAAGACAGCTTCCTTAGGGATTGTGCCAAACAATGCTACCTTTCGAGTTGTTTCATCGTCAATCATATCTCTGCATCTAGCTACAATAGTATCGGGTTGGATACCTATTCTGCGTAGCTCGTTTACGCTATGCTGAAGTGGTTTGGTTTTCATTTCACCGGTGACATCCAAGATTGGAACGAGAGCAAGGTGAACGTAGAGTGTGTTGTCAAAGCCTTCTTCTAGGCGCATTTGACGGATAGCCTCTAGAAATGGTAGTCCTTCGATGTCGCCTACTGTTCCGCCTAGTTCGGTTAGGACAATTTCGGCTTTTGATTGTTTTGCAACCATTCGGGTGCGTCTTTTAATTTCGTTTGTGACGTGAGGGATAATTTGGACACATCTCCCAAGAAAGTCGCCTCGTCGTTCGCTTTCGATAATGGTTTGGTATATTTGTCCTGTTGTTACGTTGTTTTCTTTTGGCAAATTAATGTCTAGAAATCGTTCGTAACCTCCAAGGTCAAGATCTGTTTCGCCTCCGTCTTCTGTTACGAAGACTTCCCCATGGATATAGGGGTTCATAGTTCCAGCATCAACGTTCACATAGGGATCAACTTTAATGACTGTAACATCAAAACCTCGAACCTGAAGCATTTTACCTATAGAAGAAGTAACAATTCCTTTTCCAACAGAGGATAGAACCCCACCAGTTACAAAAATATACTTAACCATCAACGTGACCTCGCGATTACAAATCCCTAAACTGTGTTTACCGTTAAAAATGCTTTCTACACGATGATGATGTGTCTACTTTAATTGCGGGATAGTGCCAACTTTGCAGCTTTACTTCGCTTCAATGTAACTAAGGCCAGTTCGCCTGCCTCTTTCATGTTTCTTCCAAGAGAAACAAAACCATGATTCTTTAATACAATCAATTTATTGTCTCCTAGAAGCTTCAGAACTTCCCTCGCCAGCTCTAATGTTCCTGATTCATATTTTCTCTCTGTTAAATGTAATCCCAGTTTTTCAGCATAAGCTACGATGGCGTCATTGTGGCCATGAAACACAGCGTTCATATCTTTACAGTTTCTGTAAATTAGATAATGCATAATAGATTCAGAGGAAGGCTGCTTTTTTCCTTCAACATAAAACGTGTTACTCTGGTCTTCGTATTCTTTTACATAAACAAAACAATCAGCTGCCAGGTTTGCTTTGCTTTTCAGTCCAGAGGCAGTTATCACAAAACCTTCTTTGAATCTGAAACTCAAGTTACCTGTATAGTTACCATCAACCTCTGGAGTCAACTTTTTTTTCTGGAATTCTCCACACCATTCTTTTAACTCTTCAATTCTTGAGTCTGTGGGGGCATGGTCAGAAACAATAATAGAGTTGAATCTTATCTGTCCTTCTTTCATTTGATCACTGATCTCAATTATTTGGATTGAGCTTTAGGTTATCTAGATTAAGTCCTGTTCGGCTCGATAATTACTTTCAATGATTTTCCTGCTTTGGCTACAAGCCTAAATCCTTCGGCTGCTTCTCGGATGTCTAGTCTATGGGTTATCATATCCGAGACATTGACTGTTTTTTGTTCTAAAATCTTTAATGCTTCTTTAAGGTCTCTTGGTGCTGCTCCATATGATGTTTTTATGGTTGTTTCATTTCTCCAGAATCGGGTTATCGGTATTGGAATCTTAGTTGTGGGATCTGGAACCGCAAAAAACAGGATTAACCCTCCCCGATCTACAACTTCTAGTGCAGTTAATGCTGCCTTCTCTGCACCTGTACACACTATTACCTTGTCAGCCGCTTTTCCTTCATTGAGGTCTTTTAGTTGTTGCTGCAAGTCTCCTTTGGCATCTATCACATAATCTGCTCCAAACTTCTTAGCCAATTCAAGACGATTCGGATTTATGTCCGCCGCAATGACTTTCTTTGCGCCATTTATTTTCGACAATTGGATGTGGAGTATTCCTGCCATTCCACTCCCTATTATCAAGATTGTTTCATCTTTACAAATTCCCGCTAGCCTTTGTCCCCTAACTACACATGCCAACGGTTCAATGAATGTTCCCTCTTCGTAGGATATATTTTTTGACAGCTTGTAAATTCCTGTTTCTATGTTAATTTCTGGCACTCGAATATATTGAGAGAAACCTCCAGGATAGTAATTTGTTGTATGGAGAGTTTCACAGGCTGTTTGTGAATCCTTTCTACAGTAACCACATTCGTTACATGGTACATGATGTGAAACGAAGATGCGGTCTCCAATCTTGTATTTAGTTACGTTCTTTCCAACTTCATCGATAATTCCTGTGGCTTCATGCCCCAAAACCCTTGGAGCCTTAGGTAGCCTGTACCACTCAACCACGTCAGTTCCACATAGTCCGCTGGCCATGACTTTCAATAATATTTCGTTGTGTCCAATCTCTGGTTTAGGGATGTCTTCGATTCTTATATCGCTGTTGTTGTGGTAAACCGCTACAAGCATGGCTTCACCAAAAAAAATTTTGGGGGATGGACTTAAGCCTTTCCCATTTTTACTTCTTCGAAGAGTTCTTGAGCTTCTTTGGGTTTAAGATTGTCGTGTATAACTCCACGAATAGCCCGTATCATGGCGATAGGATATTGGTGTTGCCAGATGTTTCTGCCAAGGTTAACCCCAATAGCTCCACTTTGTAAACCGTCATAAACAAACTCGAATACTTCCAGAGCAGTGTCTACTTTTGGGCCTCCTGCGATCACTACAGGTACGGGGCAACCGTCAACAATTTTGTCAAAGTCCGTTTCACAATAATATGTTTTGACTACTCGTGCGCCTAGCTCAGCCGCTATTCTAGAGCACAGCCCAAGGTATCGAGCGGTGCGTTTTTCGAGTTCCCTACCTACTGCGGTTACTGCCATAACGGGTATCCCATAATCTTCGCATTGGTCAACGAGTCGGGCGAAGTTCATTAAGGTTTGATGTTCATATTTGCTTCCCACGTATATGGACATGGAAACTGCGCTGGCATTGAGGCGCAGGATTTCAGTGATGGATGTTATTTGTCCTTCGTTGGAGAGGTCATCTCCTACGACACTGTTGCCTCCTGAAACTCGGAGAATCACTGGTTTTTCAATTGCAGGGTCTAGGCAGTTTCTTAGTACACCTCTGGTCATCATTATAGCGTCTGCGTATGGAATTAATGGTTTTATTGTTTCTCCAGGTTTCTCTAGTTTACGGGTTGGACCCTGAAAATATCCATGGTCGATGGGCAGAAAAAGAGCTTTTCCGTCTTTCTGTATGAGTTTGTTTAATCTGTTTTGGATTCCCCAATCCATCTTATTTTCCTCCATCATCTTGTGGTCTTACAATTAAATAGCCTTTTTCTATGAGCCAATGATGAAACTGCCAAGTTGTGTACCTGCAATTCGTACGGCATGTTTTCCGAACATATTCATACTCCTCAGACCCTGTCGCTAATGTGTTTAATTCAATCTGCATTGGACAGTTTACATCATTACAGAATTCTCGACGTTCATAATCAATGAAACCTTCCAAGGTCATATTTATCATCGAAGGATTCCTTTTGGCTTAGCTGAACTAAAAGTTTTCTGAAAAAAGATTGTTTTTAACAATGAAATATTAACAATCTCTTGATATGATTGTAGACTGTTCTATGTTTCTGAAAGGTTATCTACATGGTTACCGGTTAATGTTTGTGTTTGGTGTAACATTTGGATTGGTTATTGTTTGCTTTATTGTCTCCCACATTCTGGGGATTGAATAATGTTATCAACAAGTTTCTTATGACCAAGAAGTTTCAGGGCTATTTTTCTATGGTTGCCTACTTAAATTTTGTAGATTTGATTTTTGCTGGAATCGTTTACGTTACTACCTCTGTTTGTTTCGAGTTTCCATATGTTCTTTTTGCTATGGTTGTTGGTTTATTACCGTTGTTTGCGTTTTGGTTTTACAGTAAAGCCCTTATGGTTGAGGAGATCTCGAGGATTACTCCGCTCTTCCAGTTTATCCCTATATTTGTTGTCTTTTTGTCAGTATTGTGTCTGGAGGAAATATTGAGTGGTCAAAAATATTTGGGGATTGTTTTGATAGTTTTGACTTCAATATTGATTTCGTACAAAAAAACTGAAGGCGGCAAGTCGCTGTCATCTGCATTCAAGTTGATGATTCCTTTTAGTCTAATACTTGCTATTAACACTGTTTTGAACAAGTATCTTCTCGGTTACATGGATTATTGGTCCCTATTCTTTTGGATGATGATTGGCTCTGGTTGTGGTGTAATGTGTCTGCAGGCTTTTTCAAAACCTCGAAAAGAATTTGTTGAAGCGATTCCACTTCTTGGCAAACGAACATTTCTGGTCGCAATTTTAGGAGAAAGTACATACGTTTTAGGGATAATTTTTTCACTGATTG
>JBHORG010000019.1:0-21736 GCA_042565955.1 Thermoproteota archaeon
TCGCAACAGTTGCCGCTTTGATGTTACTGCTAATTTCTGTTGGTTCTGTTTCAGCCATATTAACTGGACAAAGCCCAGAAAATAGAGCAAATAGGATTGTTGAGATTGCTGAGAACGCCGAAGAGAAAGTTAATGACCTTATTGAGCTTGTTTACGCAGATTCTAATGCCTTAGAATTAATAGAAACTGTCGAATTCTTGGGTAACCTCACACTTTATGGTGAAGGATTAGAAAATGTGTCAAACGCTAATGCTGCTCTCGACAGCTTTGATTATGAAGGAGCGATTGCTAATGCCACAGAAGCTTTGAGTATATTCAGGGGAGTCTACAGATCCATACACATCATACTAAATGATTATGATGTCAAGATCGGACCATTAGTTGACGTTGATGAACTAGAAGAAGTCATACTGCGATCGCTTGATCGAGTGGAGGACCTTGAAGAGCTCATTTCACCGGATGCGCCAATATATGAGAAGTTGATGGATGCAAAAGGCAACTTAACCGAAGCATTAGAATTCCTACCTAACAACGTAGAAGATGCAAAGTCTAGCTTGAGACAAGCAAACATCTTACTTGGTGAAATAAGCCAATACCTAAAGCAAGTAGCTCAAGAACTAGTTCCCTCACGTATCAGAGATTATTGTGAGGTAGCTGGACAATACAGGGAAAGATTCAGAGAACAATTTAGAGGTGGATGGGACGAGGGCTTTGATGTAAATGGGTTCCTTCAAACCCAGGGTTACCAGAGTGAAGATGACTTCATGGGAAGATTCCAAGAAATGATAGAAAATGCAAAAGGAACAGAGAACATTGAAGATTTGGAAGAAATAGGTAGAACCATCCGAGAAATGGACCAAAACTTAAACGAAGAACTTGGTCGTCATCGAGCACGACATGGACAAGAAGCAACAGGGAGCGGTAGTGGACAACCGGGTGCAGGATATGGCGGAAGTTCAGGCTCAGGCCAACCGGGTTTCGGAGGCGGCCAATAAACACCCCTTCTTTTTTGTGTTTTATTTACTCGCAAATCAATTCTAATTAATTTTAGTTTGAGATTAAATGCACCTGCACAGGTGAAGAAAATGAAAGAAGTTAATGATCTTAATGATTGTGAAAAACTTCTTTCCGAGAATAAATATTCTTCAGAAGTCATTAAAGAGATTTTGAAATGGTACACGTATAGTCACAAGAAAGGTGTGGCAAGTTTCTAAGGTCTTAAAAAACTTGATAATTATTTCAAATTCAGAAAAGCTATGTTTTGGTTACCACAAATATTGTTAGACAATGTCCTGATAATAATCCACAGCGTGTATGAAAGAGATGAATGATTTATTTTCTAAATTTTTGTTTTGCTTTTTGATTTTCTTATTACTAAATTTTACATTCCAGAAGACCTCCATAGTAAAAGGGCAATTTTTAACCAACGATCCTTTTTTGTCACAATTGTGGGGTTATTACAGAGTTGGAGCTGACAAAGCCTTAGAAGCGGGATATAAAGGAGAAGGCGTAATCGTTGCAGTTCTTGACACTGGAATAGACATGAACCATCCAGATTTAATAGACAATATTGTTGATGGATGGAATTTTGTTGACAACACCAATGATGTTTCAGATTTAGATAATCATGGAACAATGGTTTCAGGAATAATCGCAGCAAGAGCCAACAACAGTTTAGGTATAGTGGGTGTAGCTCCAGAAGCAAGAATAATGCCATTAAAAGTTATGGACTCTGATGGAGGAACCTTACGAGACATCGCCTCTGCCATTAGATATGCAGCCGATAATGGTGCAAAAATTATTACTATGAGTTTTGGAGGTCAATATACCCGGTTTTCAACCTTTACCGAAAGAGCTATCGATTACGCTTCTAAACAAGGCTGCATTCTGGTAGCTGCAGCAGGAAACGATAACACAGATGAACTAGTGTTTCCTGCATCATATGAACAAGTTATTGCAGTCTCAGCAATCGATCAAAATGACCTCAGAGCAGACTTCAGTAATTATGGTAATTATCTTGATTTTTGTGCTCCAGGAATAAACATTATATCAACAGGTAAAGACGGAAATTATTTCATGGCAAACGGAACATCTTTTTCTACTCCTTTCATATCTGGGCTTATTGCCCTAATGTTAGCGGATAATCCCCAACTATCCACCGAAGAGATTCGCAATAACTTACAGATACATGCGCAAGATTTAGGAGAAGAAGGCTGGGATCAAAATTATGGGTGGGGACTGGCAAACACATCCTTTATCTCTGAAATTGTTATCCCAGAATTTCCATCAGGTCTAATAATGCCCCTAATCCTTTTGGTCAGTTTGGCAATAATGAAGTATAGAAATAACAGACACATACCAAGAGCAAGTAAACAAGCTAGAGTTTGGAGTTAAAATTTAGCCCAACCAACCAACGACGGACGACCAACGACGGGAAAAAAATGGGAGAAACGACGGGAGACGGTTAATGGACAACGGGAAACGGATATGATTTTTTACCCCTCACACATTAATCTCTAGGTACCTTCCTTGTACATCCTATTCCATTATGGTACCATCCATAAATAGGAGGTAAAAAATGGTATACAACCCGTCGTCCGTCGTATGGCCCGTCCGTTGTTGTTGTTGGTTAAATTTTAACCCCCAAACCCAAATCATATATTTATTAAACTAGAGAATCATTTAAAAAATGCTATGAAAAGTGAAGTTGCATCAGCGTTCTCTTGGCTAATCTTCTCGCCATTTGAACACTCTAATTGCTGCAAGGAAGATGATGACTGTGATTATAGTAACAATAGCGAGGTCAACAAGGGCCCCACTATAGTTTCCGTAGACCATTATATTGTTTAAGCCCTCGATTATATAATACAAAGGTAGCAGTTGTGCGATGTTCTGCAAGTATTCTGGCATACTACTGATGGGAAAGAATGTGCCAGCGAGGAACATCATTGGGAATGTCACTATGTTTCCAATTATCCCTGCAGTTTCAGGGTTCTTAGTCACTGTTCCAACCAGCATGCCCAATGACGCAAAAAGCGTCGGTCCTAAGATAAGGAAGGGAATAAGCCAAATAGTCAGAGTGATGTGTGCATCAAAAACGAAGATACCCACTACAGCCATGAGAAGAAAACTAAAAACTGTCAAAGTGATGTACCAGATCACCTTAGACGCCAACCATTCCATCTTGGTGAGTGGCGTTAAGCTTAGTTGTTTGAAGAGTTTTGTTTTCTTGTATTCTGAGGATATGTTTACAAGAGAGAACATTGGGCTGACGAGTATAGAGAAGCCGATGAGGCCTGGAATCAGGAAATCAACGTATTTGGTTTGTTCAATATTGACAGTAGTTGGTGTTATGCCGATGATTGGGCTAGCGTTAGGGTTATAGTATCTCAGGTTGAAGTATGTTGTCATTCCATATATTGTTCCGCTCACGATGCCGCTAGTGCTTGATGTAGGGTTACCATAAACTATCACGTTAACCTGTTGTCCAGCCAAGTAGGTTGCAGAGAAACCTTGTGGTATAACAATCCCATCGGAAGCTGAATGATCTGCGAGATAATTAGAGAAGTTTTCAGAAGCATTTACTGTTACCAGAAGAATGGTGCCTGAACTGTTAAGTGAATTCAGAAATTGCGTGGCTATATTCATTTGCGGTGTGGAAAATGGACCCGTGTCTTGGTTCTGCACGTAAACGTTTATTATTCCTGAAGAGTCACCTGAGAAGATAGCGCCGAAAATTAGTATAAGCATCACTGGGAATACTAGACCAAAGAATAGCCCAAACTTGTTTCTTAGATATCCGCGACTGAACATTCGAAAATCTGATGCGATTCTTCTTACACTTACCATTTTTCCAAACGCCTCCGTTAATTATTTGGGCTATTGCTTTTGTTTTCAATTATGATTTCGCCGTGCTCATCAACCATTCCGCTTACAAGCTTGACGAACACGTCGTCTAAGCTGTCACGACGAGTATGAATTTCACCCCAATCTAACTTTGATTGCTCGGCAGCCGCCAACGCTGCCAAGGCATCAATTTTCTGTTTGAGCGGTATGCTAATTACACCTTTACGGTAGTCTACAACCAGCTCAGTGTTCGCGGTTATGTGGTTTGCCAATTCTCTGCTTCCTTGGATTTCAAGTCTTTCTCCTGAACCATGTTGCTCAATTATTTCGTTTGCTGTTCCAATCGCCACAATTTTTCCAAAGTCCATTATTGCGACTCTATCGGAAAGCTGCTGTGCTTCATCAAGGTAATGTGTAGTCAAAATTATCGTTTTGCCATTTGCTTTCAATCCTCTAATGACTTCCCAGATTGCCCTTCTCGCATTCGGATCCAATCCAGTTGTCGGTTCATCAAGGAAAAGAAGTTCAGGTGAATTAACCAGCGCGAGAGCAAGACCGGTCTTCTGTTTTTGTCCTCCTGAAAGGTTCTCGAAAAGAACATTAGCTGAATCTTTCAGCAATACTTCTTTCAGGAGTTGGTCCAAGTTTGTTTTTACACCGAAAAGGTCTGAATAATATATTATTGCTTCCCTAGGTGTTGCTTTCTCGAAGAATGTAAAATCTTGGGGGATAACTCCGATTTTCTTGTGTAACTTATGCCCCTCTTTCCATGGGTCGAGACCTAGCACTTTTACGTCGCCTTCATCTCTTTTCCGTAGCCCTTCCATTATCTCTATGGCGGTGGTTTTACCTGCGCCGTTTGGACCCAGAAGAGCAAAAACTTCTCCGGGGTTAACTGAAAATGTGATCCCATCAACTGCTTTTATGTCACCGTAGTATTTTTTGAGGAAGGAGACTTCGATCGGGTTCATAATTAACACAGCTCCGAAAGTTATATTCTAAGTTTTTTTGGTTGATTTCAGTTCAACTTATTATTCTACCGGGTTAGCAAAATTGTTAGTAATATTACTTTCGGATTGTGCCATCGTTAATTCTTTGTAAGTTAATGCACATATGCTCTAGGAGGGGGCAGATCAGTTCAAGAAAATAATTTAGATGCTAAAAAAGTAGTCGAAATCAAACTAATTTATTCCCGAATGCTGCACTTGCAAAGAATGTAGCCAAATTAAACAGAAAGAGAAAACCGGATAAAAACGCTTCAATCATTTTTGACCTTTTTTAAAAAAAGAAGTACATGTTCAACTTTTGTTCTTACTAAAAATATATGATTTGGGTTTGGGGTTAAAATTTAACCTTCTTTCTTTGGTTCAGAACTAGACAAAACCATGAAGGTCACTATTACGGCTACAAGGATTAACATTCCAATTGGAACAAATACTCCAAACATAATGTCGACTTCAGTTCCAAAAACCAACATATAAACCGAAGATATTATTGCCACTGTGAACCAGCAACTTATGATAATTGCAGCTTTAAAATCCAATGTTCTCCACCGATTATGGGGTATAACCAATAAAATAAAAGACCATGGGTTAGAACATGATGTACTACTTTACGTACACCCTATCTTCTGTTTGGGTTTGGGGTTAAATTTTAATCAACTGATTAAATATCTCCCGCAAAACTCCCCCTTTTTTCAATACCGAGTTAATGTTCATAATTAAATTCAAGTGCATGAAAAATAATGGCAAGTTATTTTAACAAATCAAACTATAAGAAAGGAGCTAAAGAGGTTTTAAGCTTGAAAAGACGACTGTTCTCTTTAGCTGTTTGTTTATTCCTGTTTGTAGGTCTATTTTCAGTTTCAATTATAATTGTAAATTCAGCTGCTGGTGATGGGATTGTTGAGGTTGATCTTAATGTGCGTGGAACATTTCTTAGGGCCATGGATGATTGGCCATATTTTGGACCAGGAGATTACCAATACGATTCAAATCTAGAACTGCAGGTTGGAACTCATACTGATTTCCATGTTGAAGAACCAACAATTATTGATTTGCAGACTGAAGGCTTCAACGAAGGAGATAAGATTTCCATCAGTTGGCTTGGTGGGGTTTATCCGGATGGTGCTTGGAACCCCTCTAACCCAGGATCAATTGGTTATGGATTACGAGAAAATGAATATGTGCCTCATGGAGGGCTTCTAGGTCTATTTAGTACGACACCCACATTAGGTAACATTGATTCTTTAAACAGGGTTCCAGGAGCAATTGAATTTGGTAGTAATGATTTTCTAACTCCTGACACATGGTGGAAAGACGGCAGACCAGAATTATCTGAGAAACTCCGGTTAAAAGGGATCGATTGGTATGACAGTTCAATGAAAACAGATATACCTGAAGATTTCAAGATATCTCCTTATACGGGTATGAAAATTGAGATCCCTCGAAATGCACGTTTTATGTTTCTAAGCTTAATCGATGCATATTATAGGGATAACTACGAAAGCCCAAATGGACTAGTTGTTACAATTGAGAAGGATACAGATGAGGATGGGCTTCCAGATCATTGGGAAATAAACGGTATCGACACCGATAACGATGGAACAATCGATCTAGATCTTCCTGCATTGGGTGCTGATTGGGAACATAAAGACATCTTCGTAGAAATTGATTATATGAGCGCTTCAAGACCTAACCAATTTGCATTAGACTCTGTAATTGACGCTTTCGATAATTCCCCGGTCACAAATCCGGATATGGTGAGTGGAATTAATCTTCATGTTATGGTTGATGAGATAATTCCATACAAAGAGGTCCTGTCTGGTTTTGACGAATTCTATACATTAAAGTCTAGTTATTTTGGAACACAAAATGAACGCTTAGATCAAAAAACGGTTGAGGCAAAGAAAAAAGTTTTCCGTTATTGTCTATCAGTTGATAAAATTTGGTTAGATCCTCCAACGCATGGTTGCCCTGGAATTTCAGAGGGATTAGCATGCGATGATTTCATTCTAGCTACCGGGACTTCTTCCCTTTCGACAGTTGAAAATCAAGCAGCAGTTTTCATGCATGAACTTGGACATTCCTTAGGTTTGGCTCATGGTGGAGGAGATCAACTTAACTATAAACCTAATTATTTGAGCATAATGAACTACAGGTTCCAATATGCAGGACTGTTGCCGAGTCGACCTTTGGATTATTCTCGAAGAGAACTCCCACCTATCGATGAAACAAACATCAATGAAGCGGTAGGAATTGGAGAAGCAACAAAAACTGTTTGGTATGCAACTTGGGAAACTCCAAGGAAATATTACTGTAGTTCTGGAGCTTATGCCATTGACTGGAATAATGATGGAAACATTACAAGCGGATTACATTTAGATCTTAATAATGATTATAACGTAATAGGAAGTTTGCCTAGTAGTAGAGATGAATTATTAGCAGGGTATAATGATTGGGTACACTTAGTCTACCGTTTTCGTGGAACTCCTCTATACCGCAGAAGCGCAACTCCCGACGATTACCACATCGAATTAACGATTGAAGAGATTGAACAAATAACGGAAGAAGCAAAAAACATCATTGAGGTCCCTATTCCTGAATCATATAACCCTGATGAAGAAAAGAGAAGTATTGAAATTGATCTCTCGTCGCGTGGAACCTTTTTACGGGCAGAACCATTTCAAGGTTCACCCTCAGGAGGTTCAGCCGTTGAAGACCCTGCAATTGTAAATTTAGTAGAAGAAGGTTTTGAGGAAGGAGATTCAATCACCATTAGCTATTCAGGCCAATACCATTATCGTGCCTTCTGGGACAATGGTGAATTAGCAGAAATATACACTGCAGAAGAGATACCGTTACTTGGCCTTTTCAGTGCCTCAGAAGATTTGAATCCAATTGATAAACTTAATCGAGTTCCGGGGGCAATTGATTATGGAGAAGACATAATCACTGATCCTACATATTTCAAGCATTTTCAAACTGACATTCCTGAAGATTTTAAGATAGAACCCCACACAGGAGCTGAAATGAAAATTCCGGAAGGCGCAAAATACCTTTTTCTTTGTATATACGATGGTTTCTATCCTGACGATGTTGGCGATATAAGAATATCAATACAACCAAACAATTCATCGGCTTTTCCCTTCGAATTAATAATAATACTTGCTATTGCTCTTTGTGTAGTCATACTACTCATATTGCTACTGAATAAAAGAAAAAAGAAGAAAGACCAAAAACCATTAAAAGGAAATAGTCAAAAATAGACTTTTAAAACTTCCAATTTAAGTCTTATTATCAAAAATGGAATCAAATTATGGCTAATTTAATAAAATAAGCTGTTTGGTGAAGTCGCGGGGATTTGAACACCGGACAAATGGAGACATCACCCGTCGATTTCCCACACCTTCCCTTTTTTTATTGCATTCCCACATGACACCAGTTCCGATTTACTGTTGAGGCAAAATATTATGAACCCTATACATAATTAGTCTTAGACATGAAAATGAAAGCGATTGTATACGAAAAATATGGACCACCAGAAGTTCTTCACTTCAAAGATGTGGAAAAACCCACTCCCAAAGACAATGAAATTCTAGTAAAAGTATATGCGACAACAGTACATAGGGGCGATTCTAGAATGCGAAGTTTCAGTGTTCCTCGTGGAATGTGGCTCATGGCACGAATAGCTCTTGGTATCAGAGGACCAAGAAAAAAAATACTAGGGATGGAATTAGCTGGGGAAATTGAAGCAATTGGTAAGGATGTAAAACGGTTTAAGAAAGGTGATAAAGTCTTTGCATCTACCGGTTTTGGTGGTGCCTATGCCGAGTACACCTGTCTGCCCGAGGACGGATTTGTGACAATAAAACCATCCAACATGACCTATGAGCAAGCTGCTGCAGGAATTCCAACTGGGGGAGATATGGCATTGACATTTATTAGAAAAGGAAATATCCAAAGTGGACAAAAAGTCCTAATCTATGGTGCTTCCGGAAGTGTAGGTACTTTTGCGGTCCAGCTTGCCAAATATTTTGGAGCAGAAGTTACTGGAGTTTGTAGTACCTCAAATTTAGAATTAGTGAAGTCTTTGGGGGCAGATAAGGCAATTGATTACACTAAAGAGGATTTTACGGAAGGAGAAGAGTTTTATGACGTCATTTTTGATGCCGTTGGAAAAATCTCGAAATCACAGGGGAAGAAAGCATTAACTCCGAACGGGACATTTATGTCAGTTCATGATAAAAGAGGAGACCAAAAGGTCGAAGATTTAATTTTTCTCAAAGAACTTGCTGAGGCGGGGAAGATTAAACCAGTTATAGATAGAACTTATCCATGGGAACAAATTGTCGAGGCTCACACTTATGTTGACACATGGCGTAAGAAAGGACATATAGTTATAACTGTAGCCAATACTAACAAGACTTAACAAAGCGTTTTATTCGTCACCAATATGCCGGTCAATTATTGTGAAAGCAATTATATGGACAAAATATGGGTCACCAGAAGTCCTTCAACTCAAAGAAGTAGAAAAACCAGTTCCCAAAGACAATGAAGTGTTGATTAGAATAGAAGCGACTACAGTAACTTCAGGGGATTGCGAACAGCGAAGTCTCAAATTGCCATTCTGGCACAGGCTCCCCATGCGAGCATACGTGGGTCTCAGAAAACCAAAAAGAATAACCATACTGGGAATGGAATTAGCTGGAGAAATTGAAGAAATAGGTAAAAATGTGAAACAATGTATTGAAAGTGACCAGATTTTTGCGGCTACCGGTTTTATTGGTATGGGTACTTACGCGGAGTACATATGTCTGCCAGAAGAACCAGAAGAAGGGGCACTAGTAATAAAACCAACCAATATGACCTATGAGGAAGCCGCAACAGTCCCTGTTGGGGGCCTTGAAGCATTGAGTTTTCTAAGAAAAGGAAATGTCAAAAGCGGACAAACAGTTTTGATTAATGGAGCTGGTGGAACGATAGGTCCTTTCGCAATCCAGCTCGCTAAACACTTTGGAGCTGAAGTAACCGCAGTAGATAGCACCACGAAATTGGGCATGTTGAGTTCCATTGGCGCAGACCAGGTTATTGATTACACTCAAGAAGATTTCACTAAAAGTGGTGCGACCTATGATTTTATTCTGGACTTGGTAGGCAAAAGCTCTTTTTCAGGCAAGATTAGGTCATTAAATCAAAATGGATGTTATCTTATTTCAAATCCTACACTCAAACAGATGATTCGAGGGCGATGGACTTCATTGACAAACAGCAGGAAGATGATATTCGGGGCAGCAACCCCAAAAACTGAAGACTTGATTTTCCTCAAAGAGCTTATTGAGGCGGGAAAGATAAAACCGGTCATAGATAGAACATATCCATTAGAACAAACCGCTGAGGCTCACAGGTATGTCGAAACCGGGCAAAAAAAGGGCCAAGTAGTTATTACTGTGGTGCACAGGAACAAAATCTAAAGAAGCGCTGCAAATAACTTTTGAATTGTAATCCTAAACTTAAACCAACAAACCTATTTTACGCTTTATTTGCCAAAATATCTACAATTAAGGATTTATTATTTAAAATAAGCTGTTTGGTGGATTCGCGGGGATTTGCATCCCGGACAAGTGGTGACATCACCCGTTTATTATCCCGCAACTCCCCACTTTTTTATTGAAGATATCTTCCTACTGATATTCTAAGTCTCTTAGATATCAGGTATCCAACAAAATTGTCATGTCTACTTCTCGGAAGCGATGAAACGCTCTTGAGGCATATTTCTTGTCTAAGTTGTTTGCATAAGTTTGTAGCGCGTTAAGAGTAGAATTACCACCAATTCTTTCTTCAAACGACATTCTCATGACCCAACCCTTCTTTCGAAGATATCCTGTGCCCGTGGTTAAGTCTTCAGTCTTCACTCCTTTTAATACAAGACGTTCGCAACAAACTCCAAAATCAGCTAAAACCTTGAAAACAACATCTTCCACAAAAGACCAAATAGCTAGGGTTTTCTCTTTGCCTCGGTTAGTGTAATAAGTTTCAGCATCCACAACAAGATGTGTGTTATTTTCTTTCTCAAATTTACCATAGTTTCCAAGTATCCATAGAAACCTCAAAATGTGTGCTTTTTGCTGTTCTAGTTTATGCTGTTGAGCAAATGTGTCAGTGTCCTGTAGTCCCAACGAAGAATTTTCTATAGTTACCAGTAAATTGTGAACCGCTTTAAAGGACACCATTTTTTCATTGAAGGAAAGATTGTCTGGAAATTCAACGATTCTTGTCTTGGATGATGGAGATTTTGCGGGCTCTACAATCTCGTCTGGTTTCAGGGAAGCATGAATAGCATCCAAACGAGTTAATCCCTCAAAGGGTTCAACAAATGAATGATAATCCTCCTCAGAAATTGACGCCTCAAGCTTCGCCTCAATGCTCTCACGATTCCAAGCGCCCGCAGTTTCTTTCAGGGTGCTACATGGAAACCTAGAGCAATAAGCGCAGTTTGCTACTCCGGTTTTGTCTACGCATTGACGGATTAAGCATTTTTTGTTAGGCAGCTTTGATGTTTTGGGGATTTTTTCGTCTGGAGTTTGACAAGTCACACATGGTGTTTTAATTGGCATATATCCCAAAATCTTCTTGCCATTGTTTCTGTATTGTTCAAATTCTTCGGTAGACATATCCTTTCTTGGGAAGGGCCCCCAAGGGCAGACACCGCAATCTATTCCACATTTAGAAACAAGGTTTGTCATGTGGTGAACCTTCATAAAACAATGTGAGAATTAAGAATAAATGACTTCTCATAGCCAAAATTGAACTATAAAATAAGTGAAGGTTAAACAGTAGTAATAAATAATGACCTATAGGACAAGTGGTGACATCACCCGTTTTTTCCCGCAACTCCCCCTTTTTTTATTGTTCTAAAACATGGAATTATATACTCTAAAACAAACAATGAAAGCGATTAAGTTTGAGCAGAAAAAAGAAACAAGTAGATTATCGAAGTTTTCTTTTTTTTGGGAATTAGTTTGATATCAATTGGGTTTATACTCGCAATAGCAATTAATCCTGCTTTTGTTAGTATTTTGGCATCAGGACTATGTATAATAGCCATTTCCTTAGCAAACAAAGAAAAGTGGAATAAAACCAACAAACAAAATGCTTCCAATAATCGTGGTAGAAGTGAGGTGATAAAATGAAGCAAAAATATAGAGTGCACAGAGTTGATGTCAGAATGAGTAGAGACCAAACGAGGTTTGAGCAGTTTCTGAACGACCTTGAAGGTGAAGTAGTTTCCGTTATTCCTAATGTTTCTCCAAGCTGGACTTTTGGAGGAATGGGAGCAAGAGTACATTATTTCTGGGTAATTGAAAAAGTGAAACAAGATTAGAAGAATTTAAATTTCAACCCCAAATCCAAATTTATTTTATCCAATTTACGCTCTATTAGCTCAAATGAGCCTGAATTAGGCTTTATTTGTTAAAATAGGCTGTTTGGTGGGGTCGCGGGGATTTGAACCATGGACCAGTGGAGACATCACCCGTAAACCCAAATTATTTTTGGTTTTTCTGATTATTTGATATGCCAAATAATAAACAGCTACACTCACATTTAAACTTTGTAGACGACAATATACTGCATACGTATTCTGAGCATTTTCTCAAAATGTCATGCAAAAAAGGGGGTTTGCGGGAGATTTCATTTAATCAATTGATTAAAATTTAATCCCTAGACTAGAAAGAATGAAAGTATTTCTACGAATAAATATTTTATATTCACTTGATGTAGAATTCTAGAGTATAAGGTGATGTAATGGACATACCATCTATATCGGTAATAGTGGCATCAATAAGCGTTGTAGTGGCAACGATTTTTACCATCTCATCGATGCGCCATGCAACAAAAACTAGTCAGACCGGACTAATTATTCAACTCAATTCAGCACTAAGGGCTAGTGTTAATGATCTTGTAGAAGCCGGACAAATATTAAATTTGGAATTCAATACATACAAAGAATATTTAAACAAACATGGTGACCCATTTTCCAACAAGGCGTTTATTACACTTGCAGCATACTATGATGGACTTGGATTTCTTTTATACAAACGACTCATTGATATTGAAACAATCAAGTACATTGTAAGTGGTGCAGTTACGATTAATTGGGAAAAATTAGAACCCGTCATCGAAGGAATGAGAAAAGATCAAAAATTACCCGAATTATTCGAGTGGTTTGAATATCTTTACAAAGAAATGAAAAAAAAGGGGGCATAATCAACTTTTCAGGAACACAGTAATTCATACCGCATAAGATAATTTATATAAATACATAACAATTTTTATAAATAACGTGAAAATGATTTGAATTTAATTTTTTCAATTATTATCTCAGTAGCAGGATTATTGGTGCTTCTCTTTATCTGGTTATTACTGTATAGAAAATATTTGAGATATTCAACTAAAATCGAAACATCAAACGGCATTAGTTCATTGGAGGAGATTACAATTGGAGATTTAAAACAATGGATATTTATCAGAGGTACAGACCAAAACAATCCCGTTTTATTATTTTTGCATGGTGGTCCTGGTGCACCTTTGCTGGGGATGTCAAGTTCTCGCAAATATGATGTCGAACTCATTAAACATTATACAGTAGTTCATTGGGATCAAAGAGGGGCTGGAAAATCATTTCATACTGATATCCCCGTTGATTCTATGACTTATGATAGATTTGTTGAGGACTGTAATGAATTAATTGATTATTTAAGAAATAGGTTTCATACACCGAAAGTTTTTTTGGTTGCACATTCATCGGGAACGGTAATTGGACTTAAAACTGCATCTAAATATCAGGAGAAAATCCATGCTTATGTAGGTGTGTCGCAAATTATAAACGACTTTGAACAACAAAAAGAATCATACGATTTTATACTTAAAGAAGCCGAAAAAGTTGGAGATTTAGGAAGAATAAATAAAATAAAAGCAATAGGACCACCACCTTATGGATCACCAAAAAAAATCATAGAAACTGAAGGACATATTGGTCATTACCACGGATTCTTGCGAAATACATCTATCACTCAAAAAGTTAAATTATTTCTTGTAGCTTTGAATTTCTTAACCTCACCTGAATATTCATTATCAGAAGGAATTAGAACTTTATTAAGCAAAGGATATGACTTTTCTGTGAATACATTGTGGGATGAAATAAAAAAGGTCAATCTTTCAAAAGAAATACAATCTGTTAACTTTCCCCTATACTTCTTTGAAGGTAAATTTGATATGATTAATCCCACAGTTCTTGTTTCGAAATTCTTTGACAGTCTAGATGCTGAAAAAGGTAAAAAACTCATCATTTTTGAAAATTCAGCACATTTCCCAATGTTAGAAGAAAAAGAGAGATATGAGAAATTGTTGATTAATGTTGTTTTGAAAAATCGCTTGAATAATTAATGAACAAAAAAATGAAAATTATTAATTTTTACAAGAATTGCAATTATCTGTATTCTGAAAGTTTAAGAAGAAGCAAACATCCCTTCAAATTTCCTATTTAGACCCACGTCCATGCATACCAAACAGTTAGCATATTAAATCCAAGCCCTACAATTATCAAAAATTTATCATAAGCTCCTAAATAACCGGGTAATCCAATGAGATTTAAACCAAACAAGAATAAGGCTACAATAATGTTTACCCAGCGGACAATAGGATATGCCAACGTCAGTGACAGAAAAAGCATAACAATCGGAATTAACATTAATGTAGCTGCTACCACCGACATTTTCTGTGTCATTTTCTTTCCGTCAATTTCTCCCGCTTTAAAGTCGCCCGCAAATATTCGTAACACATCACCCAAAAGATAGGTTAACATTAATGCAACCCATGATGCTGAAAGAATTATGTTCACATCTTCCATAATTCAATCAACTCCTCAGGCGCTATGTTTCACAGTTATTACCACATTTCCCTTTTTGTGCCCAGTTTCAACATGCCGATGGGCTTCGGCAATTTGTTCCCATGGGTAGATTCGTTCTATAACGTTTTTTATCTTTCCAGCCTCAACAAGCCCAATAATCTCTTTGAGAAAGGTTAGACGCTTTGGAACTGATAGAAGACCTGTAGCTGTAAACTTTGCTTTCTTACTGCCAATCTTTGAAGTCCACAAAACTTGAAGCATATGCATCAGTCCAGGGTAAGCTGAAAGATAGATACCTTGTTGCTTTAGCAATTTTTTACAACGTGAAAATGAACTCTTGCATGCCGCGTCAAAAACAATATCATATGTCTCACCGCATTTGGTAAAATCTTCTTTTGTGTAGTCTATTACCTTAACTGCTCCCAGAGATCTTACCAATTCTAAATTCGGACTACTACATACCCCGGTAACTTCAGCTCCAAAGTAACTGGCAATCTGAACCGCAGATGTACCTAGATTTCCAGAAGCACCATTGATAAGGACTTTTTGACCGCTTTGAATATTTGCCTTATCTTTAAGGTTATTCCATGCTGCTAAAAAGCCACAAACTGGAGCAGCTTCCTCAAAGGTAATGTTGGCTGGTTTTATTGCAATAATCTCGTCTTGGGATAGACATTTGTATTGGGCATAAGCACCCAAACCGCTGAGGTCAACTCCGAAAACCTGGTCTCCTTTCTTGAATTGTTTTACATCTTTGCCAACCGCTTCAATTTCTCCAGCGAATTCAGACCCGAGTATTTTTATCTTTGGCTTTAAGATACCAAATTTTATTCGTAGAGGGAGCCAGAACAAACGATCGAAAGAGAAACTTCGCGTCATCGGGTCTTCACATGCTACGTCAGCCGCATGTACTTTTACTAGTACTTCATTATCTTTGGGCGATGGCTTTTCCACCTCTTTGAGCTGGAGAACCTCCGGGGGTCCATATTTTTCATATACAATCGCTTTCATTTTCATCGTTTGTTAATCTTCCTGCTCAGACCCAATTCTTTGCATACCAGATAATCAGTGCGGAAAACCCAATTTCTATAAATGCAAAATAATAATAATAAAGCTCAGAAACATCTAATGGTGATGCAAAAAATGTTGCTATTGCTAATCCAAAATGAAATATACCCATGATTATATTTACCCAGCGATTCGCTTTTTTCGGTAATGTCACGGACAGAAAAACCATAAAACCTGGAAGTGACATCAATATTGCAGCTGCAAACACAGATATTGGAGAACCGATCGGTAATTCTCCTGTCATTATTTTTTCTAACGCCCCAGGTATATAAAAACCAAGAATATCCGCATATATGTATGCAAACATCGTAGCGATCCATGCTGCTGCGAGCTTTATTTGCACATTGTCCATATTTCAATCACACTCCATTATAATGGAAGATAACGTAGTTATAGTTGTGTTAATTTAAGATTTTCCAAATAAAACAGGCTCATTATTGAAGAGATATTATCAAGTTAGAGACGAAGATTCAAAGTTGATTGTTGTTAAGTTCTGGTAGTTCCGAAAAATCAAGCTTTTTGGGTTTGGGGTAAAATTTTTCCCATAGTTGATCGACTAAAAATTCTTTTTTCTACGTTCAACTACGTATAAAAATAGAATTCCTGCTATAATGCAATTTAAGACTGGAAATAATTTTTTACGGTAGTTAAGCTTTCAAAAACTGTTTTTTGTTGATGGTTTTGTTTATTCACTTGCTGCGTTCTAAGCTAACTAATCCAATTTTGCTTCGGTTACTAACTAGAGCCCTATTTTCTTGTAACAGAGTTTAGGATTATTCCAACGAGACAGTTGGGGTATTTTGGCACTGTTTCTCCTTTACAAGCTCATATTGGTTAGATAAATATATATACGATTAAAGGTCAAAATGGGCTTCTTTTGCTCCAAGTGGGTCTGACATTTACATTTCAATAGAAATGTAAACAGCGAAGTCGAGTATTCAAAATATATATTGTTGAAACCCTGAAAAAATGTAAACTAGATGCTGTTGAGAGGTGCCAAGAAAGATTGACAGGCAGAATTTTGTAATTTGAACGAGACAAAAGAACCTTGAAATGAGAATCGTTTTTGAATAGGACTTATTTTTAAAGTCTTTTCAATGGTTTCCATTATGCGAACGAAATGGAAACTGGCTAAAGAAAAATGGAAACAAAAAAGGAGTTCACAGCCTCTTTTCTTTCGCCCATAGAATTTTAGGTTTCCAATGTTCAAGTTGCTTTTGGTTGGTGGGTTAAAATTTAAGCCCAAACCCCAAACCAGTTACACTAGATCCATTTGATTGTGGGTTCTTTTTTCTTAGATCGTAATTCCTTTAGAATGCTAGCTTGTCTTTCAGTTGGGTTGATTTTTGGATAGCCTACTATGATTGGTCCATAAATTCGTTCCTTGTCTTTTAAATCAAGGGCTTTTACTACATCAGCATTGCCCTTAATCATTGCACCGAATCCCACATAACAACTTCCAAGACCAAAAGAAACTGCGGCAAGCATGATGTTCTCACACACCATCGCGCAACCTAACGAGTTGCTAGCTTGACCAATGACATAGATGATGACAGGTGCAGAATAGAAAACCAAGTCTTTGGGTTCATCCATCATCTCGATTTGCATCATTGCTTGGTCGTACATTTCAGGAATGGATTCTTTCAAGCCTTCGTAGAACTTTGACCGTATTGGCTCGATGGTCTGAAAGAGAGTTTGTTTGAACTCTGGGTCTTCTACGACAACAAATCGCCAAGGTTGATAATCAGTGATGTTCTTCTTTTGTCCGTCCTCTTCTACCTCCTTCCTATTTCCTGATGAGGGCGCCAGATTACCCGCCTCGATAACTGTTTTGATGATGTTTTTTGGGATTGGTTTTTGCTCAAAGAGTCTGACCGAATACCTCTTTTTCATATTCTCGATAACAGGATTCATAACATAATTTCCCACCATGCCCTTATCCAGTTAATCACATTTTACTTTTTCTTTGCCTATTGATTTTGGGTTTGGGGTTAAAAATTAACCCCCCAAAATCAAAAACTGGCTTATTACAGTTATATCCATTTGGTTATCGGTTCTTTTTTGATTGGACAAATCCTCTTCAGAGCATGATCCAACGCCTCACTGGGATTGCTTTTTGGGTAGCCAAGCAAGATTGGACCGTATATTTGTTCATTCTCATCTAATTCTAGGGTTTTTACGACTTCAGGATTACCTTTAACAATTGCACCGAATCCGGTATAACAGCTTCCAAGACCAAGAGATGTTGCGGCAATCATCATGTTCTCGCATGCAAGAGCACAACTAATTGCACCACCTGCAGCAGGACCTATAACGAAGATGATTACTGGTGCGTTATAATAAACTGCATCTTTTGGCTCATCCATCGCATCATAAAGACATGTACCCATTTCGTAGAGTTCAGGAGCTTTTTCTTTCATTCCATCCATGATGTTGTTCCAGAATGGATATACTGTTTGAAACAATTTTTGTTTGAACTCTGGATTTTCGACAACAACAAATCGCCAAGGTTGAGATCTGGTCATTGATGTAAAAGGTGCCTGATTACCCGCCTCAATAATTTTGTTAATGATCTCTTTCGGAATAGGTTTTTGTTCATATGATCTTGTTGTCCGTCTATTGTTTATAGCTTCAAATACCGGATTCATGATTACAATCACTTCCAGAGATTTCTAAAGAATTACATAAAAGGATATTGACGATTTTACATAGTAATCCCTGAGACAGGTTAAAATTTAACCCCAAAACCCAAACCTAATGATTTTGCAAAAGCATTTAAAACTATTAACCAGAATAATATTTGGTCGCTCTGGCTGTAATTCCTAACATAGCAAGCTCCTCAAGGTGAAGATGAAAAATGTTAGTTAAGAAAGAAACCACGATATCTCCAAAAATATTAAACAGCTTATACATTTTTGCAGCATTAATAGGTGTTTTAGTACTCTTACTAGTCCTAGCGCAAGTCAACGATTCTCCAATCCCTTTTATTTCAGGAGACCGTGAAGCATTCTTTGCCTTAGGGATTATTGGGTTCACAATGTGTAGCATTGGTATGTATGCTAGTGGGGAATTATATGGATGGCTAGACCCATTTCGTATTCTTGCAATAGTGATAGGAGTATTCAACTTACTGTTAGTGGGTTCTATATTCTTTCAGATTGAACTCCCCTTTATAACAGACATTGAAACCGCTTTTCTAGTATTAGCTTTCCTTATTCTTATAAAATTTTTAATTACCAATGGTCAAAGAATCCTTGATTTAGCAGGAAAACTATATGATTAAGTAGGTATATTTTTACGATTTTACGGGTAAAATAAATATAGACAAGATAGATAATTCGCTATTCAACAAAGGCGAGTATATCTTGAAAGTTCTTGCTATAATCGGTAGTCCGAGAAAAGGAAATAGTTACAGAATCACTCAACAGGTAGAAAATCGCCTGAAATATTATGCCAGTAGTGATAACAATGGAAAATTGGATTTGGAATTTGATTATCTTTTCCTGAAGGAAACCAACCTCGAAATGTGTGAGGGGTGCTTCGCTTGTATTCCCTATGGTGAGGACAAATGCCCCTTGAAGGATTCTCGGGCCGATATCGAGAAACGAATTCTTGCTTCTGATGGCATTATTCTTGTTTCACCTGTTTACTCGGCAAACGTAACAGGGTTGATGAAGAACTTTATGGATCGATTTGCATACACACTTCACCGTCCAATATTCGTAAACCAGAAGGTCATGTTTTTAGTAACATATGGTGAAGTTGGACTGAAAGAAACACTAAAATCGCTTTCTAATACCTTGGGAGGCATTGATTTGGTGGCCAAACTGGCTGTAAAAACACCCCCGCTCAAATACCGACCCAAATATAAAGAAAAAATTGCTCATGATGTTGAAAAGGCGTCCAAAAAATTCTACAGGTCGCTCAAGTCTGATAAACCGCTTCCACCTGCGTTTTGGAACGTCTTGTGGTTTCAAGCGTTTAAAATCCAATCAGAAAAGACCAAACATCATTATCCTGCTGATTATGATTTCTATAAGGACAAGGAATATTTCTTTTATGAAACAAAGGTGAACCCATTGAA
Source organism: Thermoproteota archaeon (assembly GCA_042565955.1). GTDB lineage: Archaea > Thermoproteota > Bathyarchaeia > Bathyarchaeales > Bathyarchaeaceae > Bathyarchaeum. The sequence goes on from JBHORG010000019.1 coordinate 19,907, forward strand.
AACTTTTGTTGCAAAGCTCATGGTCCGTTTAGTTACAAGAGGTTTTGACAAAAATTTTGAAACGAAATAGTGTCACTTTCTTTTTTCCCAGTCAAACCCAATGATTAAATGAAATCAACCGATTTATCCGAAAGACGAGGCTACAAACAAGTTGTTGGGTTTCATTCAGCCGTTAGTCCTGTTAGTCGAGCCAACTCATCCCACAACCTTTTTCCTAATACCTCATCTTTCATTGCCTTATCCGGTTTTTTGACCTGTTTACCAAGTTTGAACAGGGCTCCATTGATGGCACTACGATCGTTATTCGAAAGCATTAGATCCGTAATGGGTTCACCCGCGACTGCAGGTGGCTTTGCTACGAGTATTGTCATTAGTCTCCAGAAAAGACCCGTGAGTCCCGATGGCCACCTTTTCTTTAACTCTGGATCTGTTTTATCGATGATGTACGTAGGAATGAACGCTACAGATGAGATTTTTCCTGCATATCGTCGACCTAGTTCTCCAGCGATCACCCGATCGCATATCTTGGTTCTGTCGAAAGCATACCCGCTCTTGTGATTTTTAATGCTTTCAAGATCATCCCAGTCGATTTTCGCACGGGGTTTTGGATTAATCACGTAAAGGACCAGCCCGTTTGATTGCACCATCCTCTCTAACAACAGTTGGGTGAACAGAAATGGCCCCATCACGTTAGTGGCAAACATCAACTCATGACCGCTGGGCAGGATGTTTGGACCATTTTGTTTTAAGACTCCAACAGATAGTATTAGTCCATGTATCTTCGGAAATCGGTTTAAAGCCTCCGCGGCTGAGAGCCTCACATTCTCCATATCACCGAAGTCGATTACCAATGTAGAAATATCCTCTTCTTGATACTCTATCCCTTTTTCAGATAAACAGACACGTATCGATTCTGCCCGGGCTTCTAGTTTTTCTAATCTACGACCAAGTAATACAACTCTAGCGCCACGTTTTGCCAGTGCGACAGCAGCACCTCCCCCAATGTTTCCAGTCGCTCCCGCAATCAGTATTGTCTGCTTGTTAGTCATTTTTGAAAATCTCTATTGTGATTTAATAGGTTCATTCGACATGAAGCCACAGTAACCATTTATTGAAAAGTTATTACATAAGATTTTGGTATAATTGTTTTCTAAGTGTCATAATTTTCTGGAAAATATAGAATTGTGTGCGTTTTTGTTGAGAGAGGGTTAGTAGGAGTAGGAGAGAGAGGTTAAAATTTAACCCTGAAAAAATGGGAGACAAAACTATGCTCTAATTTGTTTCGATTTCTTTTTCAAGACTCTTCAGAGTCCTCTTTTTTCTTTGCTTTAGCCTTCTTTTCAATATCATTGATTGTTTCAATTGAGGATTTCATTAAACCTCCAAAAGATTTCCCAAATAGAGTTGTCCTGATTTCCTCTACTTGCTTATCTAAACCTTCTTGCCCCCGTGTCAAATCTTCAATTCGTGACTCTAACTCAAGATTCTTCTTAGTGACAGTTTCATTGACTATTTTTTGAGAGATCAACTGTTCCTGAAGGTGATTTATGGTCATTTCAAAAGACTCAAATTTTTCTGTCACAATCTTAGCTTGTTCATTGATGCTCAGAAATCTTTTAAGTTGAATAAACTTCTCTCTTAGTTTTACAACTGTTAGATAAGTGCTATCACTTTGTTTGACTGCTTTGCCACACATCAGCTTTCCTGCAGTTAAACCTATACCGCTATCTATGCTGGCACTAAGAAACATTTTCCTAAAACAATGAAAAGTCAAACTTTTTCCATTAAGGTTTATCTGAGCTTTAGCTGCAAGTTTCTTTAACATCTTAC
>JBHORG010000001.1:0-321612 GCA_042565955.1 Thermoproteota archaeon
TCGACTGGGAAAAGGAAAGAAACATGCGAAATGGCAACCAGTTTCCATGTGCACTTACATGTATCCGGCGGAAATCAATGTTGACGGTAACCGTTGTGATGCATGCGGGAAATGTGTTAAAGTGTGTCCCGAAGAGTGTTTTATAGAGATTGACGACAATATAAAAACTCAGAAAGAAATTGAATGCACACTCTGTATGGACTGTTTAGATGTTTGCCCCAAAGACCCATCAGCAGTTGCAGTATCTTGGGATAAAAAAGCGTTTATTTTTAAAATTGAATCCACTGGAGCACTTCCAGTAGAACGAATCGTTATTGAAGCTATCAAAATTCTTCAGAAGAAAGTTAAGAAATTTTCCAATCAACTGAAAAAGGTAAGCAGAAGTGAAGAGAATAAAGGCAACTAATCCAGAGCTTATTTCGCTCATTCGAGATTTGAAGAAGAAATCACATGAAAGCGAAACTGAATTATGGCGCAACATCGGAAAACATTTGGCAAATTCAAAAAGAAGTCGTGTAGCCGTAAACGTAAGCCGTTTGAATCGATATACAAAAGAGGGCGAAACAGTTGTTGTTCCGGGCAAAGTTCTAGGTTCCGGAAAAGCCGATCATCCTTTGATTGTAGCAGCCTTCGCTTTTTCTGATGTGGCAAAATCAAAGATTCAGAACGCTAAAGGAAACTGTTTATCTATCAGAGACTTGATGAAAAAGAACCCAACAGGTAAAAATGTGAAATTAATGGGGTAAATTGTGATGTCTTTTGATAAAGCTACGATTATTGATGCAAAGGGGCTAATTCTTGGGCGAATGGCCAGTAATGTAGCCAAACGTCTTCTCCAAGGCGAGAATGTTATCGTTTTGAATGCTGAAAAAGCAGCTATATCTGGCAAGAGGCTGCAAATAGTCAAAGAAGCTAAAACCTTTCTTGAGGTGGGGCATCCGAGAAAAGGTCCATTTCATCAGAGAAGGCCTGACAGAATTGTTCGTAGAACCATTCGGGGTATGCTTCCTAGGCAGAAACCTAAAGGCATGCAGGCATTCAAAAGACTTAGGGTTTATCTAGGTGCTCCGTTGGAATTTGAGGATAAAAAAATCCAGACAATTCTTGAAGCCAGTACCGATAAATTAAAATCACCTTATATAACCGTGGGCGAATTGGCTAAAGAGATTGGCGCATGGACCCCAGAGGTTGAATAGCATGTCTAAATCAAAAAAAGTCATGGTACTAAGTGGTAAACGGAAAACCGCAATAGCAAGAGCGACAGTCAGACTTGGAAAGGGAAGAGTTAGAATAAACAATGTGCCCTTAGAAATTTTTGAACCTATAATCGCTCGCAATAAAATTCTTGAACCATTATTCTTAACAGACAAGAAAATTTGGAACCAACTTGACATCAACGTAAGTGTTGCTGGAGGGGGCTTCATGGGACAGGCTGAAGCCGCGCGTATGGCTATTGCTAAGGGTCTACTGAAGTGGACAAAAAGCACCCGCCTTCGCACTACACTCAGAGATTATGATAGAACAATGATTGCTGGTGATCCTAGACGAAGAGAGCCCAAAAAGTTTGGAGGTCCCGGGGCTAGGGCTCGGGATCAGAAAAGCTACAGGTAAGCCTGATCAACCAATAATAGGGACATGTTAGTTGCCAAAGTCGTTAACTAATAATAATCGAGTTGACTCCGAAATGTATAAGTATGAATTGAATATTCGAAACAATCTGAAGATCATAGTTATGTATAGGAGGTCGAATTGAAATTATCATTCCAGTACGTTGTTTTACTTGCGGTAAATTGATCGCCGACAAATGGGAAGACTTCAACACAAGGGTAAATGCAGGAGAAGATGCCAAGAAGGTTCTTGATAGTTTAGGCATAACAAGATATTGTTGTCGCCGAATGATATTGGCTCACGTAGAAATCTCTGATAGTATCCTTAGGTTTTACGATGAAAAGGGGAAAATGAATCGTCCTCACTCATTTTAGCGGTGTACAAGCATGTCATCCATCATAGAAGATGTTATGGCGCGAAAACTTTTCAACAGCAGAGGACAGGAAACCATAGAAGTTGACATCATAACAACTGATGGATTCGGAAGAGCTGCTGCTCCGGCCGGAGCCAGTAAAGGTAAAGCTGAAGTGCTTTCTTATCCGGAAGGCGGGGTTGATGCAGCTATTAAAAAGTTGGAAGAACTTGTGGTCCCTGAGCTAATAGGTATGGACGCTGAAGAACAGAACGAAATTGATGCTATTCTTCACGAAATCGATGCAACAGAAAATTTCGCAAGTATCGGGGGAAACACGGTCTTTGCTATATCTGTGGCTAATGCCGAAGCAGCCGCAACATCCTATGATTTACCACTGTTTCAATATTTATCGGGATACCTTGGAAACGAACTTCCATATCCTCTTGGAAACGTATTGGGTGGGGGAAAACATGCTCTTGGAAAGACAGCCGACATCCAAGAGTATCTTGTTATTCCTTTTAAAGCGCGCAGCTTCACAGAGGCGGCGACAGCTAACACTATAGTACATAAAAAAATCGGTGCTCTCCTCAGAAAAGCTGACCCAAACTTTACAGGTGGAAGAGGAGATGAAGGAGCGTGGGCACCCAACATCAAAAACGAGGAAGCTTTAAAGCTAGTTACAAAAGCTTGTGAAGAGGTTTCAGAAGAGATGTGCATCGAATGCCGGCCCTGTCTTGATGTTGCTGCATCTAGTTTCTGGGACCCGAAAGAACAGGTTTACACTTATTCAATGGAAAGAAAAAATCGAGATTCTGGCGAGCAGTTGGAATTTATGATCCATCTCATTGAGGAGTATAATCTAGCATATATAGAAGACCCCTTCAATGAGGATGACTACGAAAGCTTTGCAGAACTCACAAAAAAGGTTAAGAATTGTCTAATCTGCGGTGACGACTTGTTTGTCACAAACCGTGAGAGGCTAACTCAGGGCATTAAAATGGGTGCTGGAAACTCTATTATTATTAAGACTAATCAGATTGGAACACTCACTGACGCTTGGGAAACCACGCGATTGGCAAAGGGGGCTGGATATGTTCCTGTTATGTCCCATCGTTCGGGAGAAACAACTGATACACATATAGCTCACTTAGCCGTTGGTTTCTCTTGTCCAATCATCAAAACTGGCGTGTTACATGGAGAACGCATTGCAAAAATAAATGAGTTAATCCGTATAGAGGAAAATCTTGGAAATAGAGCACAAATGTCAATATTATGATGGAGGAAAAAGTTTTGTCCGAAAGTGAAGAAAACATTGAAACATTCAGCGAAGAAGAACTTCTGTTACCCCAGGATACACTGTTATCCGCAGGGGTTCATATAGGAACAAGAATGAGAACAAAAGACATGGAACAATTTATATACCGTGTTAGGGCCGACGGCCTGTTTGTATTGGACGTTAAAAAAACAGACGAACGCATACGAGTGGCTGCCAAGTTTCTTGCCCGATTTGAGCCCTCAAAGATAGTGGCTGTAGCAGGCAGATTGTATGGGCAATCTCCGGTAGAGAAATTCTGTCAAGTAATTGGAGCAACCCCGATAGTTGGACGGTTCATCCCTGGTATGCTGTCAAATCCGCTTTACCCAAAGCGCCTTGAACCTAACGTAATAATAGTATCTGATCCCAAAGCTGATGTCCAAGCTGTAAAAGAAGCAGCAAATATCGGAGTACCTGTAGTAGCGCTTTGTAGCACTGATAACGACTTCTCTTTTGTAGATTTAGTAATACCCACCAACAACAAGGGAAGACGTGCATTGGCTGTTATCTATTGGCTTCTAGCAAGACAGATACTACGTGAAAGAGGCGAAATTCCAGCAGACGGCGACCCAATTCAGTCCATTGAAGATTTTGAAATAAAGCTGACTAGGGAACGGCGGGAAGAAGAAGACGATTGAAAATTAGGTACCCGGCAGTAGCAGGTTCCTGGTACGCTGGTACCCCCAATTATTTACGGAATCAACTAGAAGACCTTTTTACACATAAACTAGGACCAGGAAGTCTTCCAAAAGTCGTAAGGAATGGTCCACGGAACCTTGTTGGACTTGTTGTTCCACATGCAGGATACTTAGCCTCTGGTCCTGTAGCCGCTCACGCATATCATCAGCTAGCAACTGATGGAAAACCTGATGTTATGGTAATTATTGGTCCTAATCATACTGGGAATGGAAGCGGGCTTTCGATTATGAATGAAGGAGTTTGGCGTACACCTCTTGGTGATGTGGAGATTGACGCCGATATAGCTAACAATGTTTTGAGTGCTTCCAGTATCATTGATGTAGACGATAGAGCACATGCTCACGAGCATTCTATTGAGCTTCAGCTCCCATTCTTTCAATACCTTTATGGTTTTGAGTTCAAGTTTGTTCCCATCTGTTTAATGATGCAGGATTTGGAGTCCAGCCGCGAAGTAGGAAAAGCTGTTGCTACAGCATTGAAAGGTAAGAACGGATTGGTTATTGCATCTTCTGATTTGACTCATTATGAGCCACAGGAAGTAGCAGAAAAGAAAGACAAAATGGCAATAGACGCTACTCTCAAGATGGACGAAGAGCAATACTACCATGTTGTGAACTCTTATGGAATATCCACTTGCGGTTATGGTCCAATAATTGCCGCCATCACAGCGGTAAAAGAATTAGGAGCAAGAAAGGCGCAATTATTATGTTACAAAACGAGCGGCGACGTGATAGGGGACCACTCTGCGGTAGTCGGCTACGCATCAATAGCATTTGCTAAAATTTAGTTGATCTATAGTTATGGGAGACAAACAACCTCAATACATTATTGACGTATAGTGTAATTGGATTGTTAGACGTGAAGGAATTGATCAAGAAGAGTGGGTTTTCATTTCTTTTATCCCGTTTACAACTGCCTGTTTTCTTGTAACGATGTTTGATTTTGTCATCCTCCAGAACCTGAAGTTTCAGGTTTTGGCTATTATGAGTTTATGATTCTAACAAATCTAGTCATGGTTAAAAAGTGTTATTTTTTGTGGATAGATGTTTTTTTATTCATATAATTCCTTAACGGATTCATAATAATAAATGGTGAATCAACTTGCAAGGTTATGACGTTATTATTGTTGGAGGAGGAATTGCAGGTTCAGTCGCTGCAAGGTTCAGCGCAAAAAAAGGATTCAAAACATTATTGATTGAGAAATATAAAACACCCCGAAACAAACCTTGTTCCGGGATACAGTTTCCATACTTTGAGAAACTCGTCGGAAAAAAAATTCCAAAAGAAAAACTTTGTAAAAATGAACTTTACAAGGTAGATATGATTACCCCCAAAGGAAAAACCATAGGGGGAAAAATGAAAATGCTTAATTTTTGGCGATCAACTTTTGACAGTTGGCTGAACCAACTAGCCATCGAGGAAGGAGTAGATTTTCGAGACAATACTTCATTCATTGATTTTCATAAGGACCAGAAAGGAATTAATGTGACAATTTCAAAGGAAAATAAACCTAGCCAACTTAGAACTCGTTTTCTTATTGGTGCAGACGGTATGCTTTCTGGAATAAGAAGTAGGTTACAGCCAGAATCATTCGATAAGAAGAGATTAGGAACTGCAATCAACTACTATTTTGAAGGTGATGGGAATCTAGATCCAAACAAGTTATACATGTATTATAATCGGGAATTTTGTCCATTAATGTTTGCTTGGGTCTATTTGAAAGATGAAAAATGGGTTATTGGAACAGGTGCGAACGAAAATGCAGTTGGCTACGTGGAGCGATTTTTTAATTATGTTAAAGAAAAATATTCTCTTAAAGGAAAAATCGTTAAGAAAGAAGGTTTTGCTTCAACTCGGAAAATAACTACTTACCTTGGGGAAGATAAAATTTTACTCATTGGAGATGCAGCAGGTTTGATTGATCTTTATCGAGGTGTGGGTATGGACCTTGCGGCATTAAGTGGGCGATTTGTGGTTAAGGCAATAATAAAAGCTGAAAAAAATGGTACATCTCCAATACAAAATTACCAACAATTTATGGAGAAAATAGTTAAAAAAATCAAGTCCAACGAAAAGAAACAAGCAAAAAGATATGCATCAAATGAAAGTCTAGAAAGGAGTTTGTCATCTATGAACCTATTGCGAGACGGTCTTTTGATGATTGTTTCCAATCAAATAAACAGGATTCTTCCAGCTGAAAAAATAATTCTTCTCCCAATTTAATATCCTTGTATTAACTTTCAATGATTTCTTAATTTAATCCACCAACTATTTCTTTTGATTTTCGCCATAGTTTGATTTGGTCTTCATTGTCCATTTTTTCTATTTCTTCTTCTCTTTCTTTTTTGAAATATTTTCCATTAATATTCTTTCCTTCTTCTGAAAGTGCAAGATGTAGAATTGGTATAGCTCCTTCCGTACTGTTGGACATGAATGCTTTGCTAAATAATCTAAATATTGGAGCATACCATTTGTTGAAATTCCAAATACCAGAGTTAACATGACCCGGATGAACAGCGTTTACTGAGATGTTTGTTCCCCCTACTTTTTCAGCCAAGAGTGTAGTAAATTGTACTAAAGCATATTTTGAGGCCGTATAAGCCTTCATACCTTTGGTTTGGCTTTTTTCAATATTCTTAACGTCTAACTTTCCCTTTTTGAATGCGTCAGAAACTACATTGATTATTCTGCCTTCTTTCGATTTTTCCAAAAAGGGTATCAGAAGGTTGGTCAATAAGAAAGTGCCAAAATAATTAATTCCCATGGTCATTTCCAAATTATCTTCTGTTTTCTCTTCATCCATTGTAAAAATTCCAGCATTATTAATCAACACGTCTAATCTTTGAAAATATTTACTAAACTCTTTGCAGAATCTTCTTATCGATGAAAATGAAGCTAAATCTAATGGTAAAACACAAATCTTCTTGTTGCCTGACGTTATCTCTATCTTTTCTTTTGCTTTTAGTCCCTCAGATTTGTTTCTACATGCCAGTATCAAACTGCTATTTACCTTTGCCAATTCATTTGCAACTGCGTATCCTATTCCACGATTTGCTCCCGTTATTAGAATAATTTTTTCGCTTATATTGACTTTACTCAGTTTTAACTTCCTCATTAGTTACAAACAGTCTTTCAATAAAAGACTTGTTTGCATACATTTTCTCTGTGAGTGGGTATTGGAGTGAGTGTGACTAAGAGCTTGGGTTTTGGGATTAAAACTTAATACACACCCAATATTTGCGGGCGAATCATCTTATATGTTGCATTGATTGAGTGAATAACGGAATAAATAACCGATAATCTTAGCATGTTTGAATAAAACTCAGTTATATTTTTGAACTAGCCATATTTTCCTTATATATCTTCAGATGTTTCAATATTCTTAATATTATCTATAAGATTTTTCTTTGAATACCATGTCTCAAACAATGTCGGGAATTAAGTGAGTGGACTAACCATATTCGTAGTGCACTAGACCCCCACTTGGTTTCCAAATTAACAATGGTTTGAGGAACCCTATGAAACTTTCATATAATAACAATTTAAGGCGTCGGCTATTTTCAGTAGTTATTTTACCGATAATCACTCCTTTTTGGATAATAGGTTGGATCTTATCTTGTGTTGGTTCTCAAAAAACATTGCCAAGAGATATATCCAGGGAACAATTAATATTTCAAAAAATAAGGTTAAAAGAAAAAAGTAAACAGGAAGCTGTTCAACACCAAATATTAGCCTAGATTACTATAGAATTTCTAGTATGTAGTTTAAACAGTTTTTTGGAGATCTGATAAGTTGAGTTTGCCCCCTCTCGCAGTTGTTATTGCCGCTATAAATGAAGAAAAGGGAATAGGTCCTACAATATGTGAATTAAAAACAACATTAGATGAACCTCATTTAGTTGTTGTTGATGGACGAAGTTTAGATAAAACCGTTGAAATAGCTAAAGATTTGGGTGCAGACGTATTAATTCAGAAGGGAGAAGGTAAAGGAAGTGCAATATCTCAAGGTTTAGACCAACTGGATGAAAAAACGGCCTATGTAATTTTTACTGACGCAGATTATACATATCCTGCTAAATACATTAAAGAAATGGCACTTGTTCTTGAAGAAGAACCGAATGTTGGTATGGTTTTAGGAGACCGATTCAGTCGTAGATATGAAGTTGAATCTGATAAAAATCAGTTTTATATCGGAAATAGAATTCTAGCAGTTACTCAGAATATTTTAAACGGTTTCCAGTTAAATGATCCTTTAACTGGACTTAGGGTTATTAGATATGATTTAGTGAATAGTTGGAAACCAAAATCCCAGGGATTCGGTATAGAAGTTGAATTAAATTACTTTGTTGAACGACTTGGATATGAAATAGTCGAAATACCAATAATATATAGGAAAAGATTAGGAAAAAAGAAACTGGGTTTTCGACACGGCTTAAGAATATTAAGAAGAATTATTGTCGAAATCTTGAGAAATGGAAATTAGTGGTTGAAAAATAAATTAGTATTTGATGTCCCAAAAATTGAGATTAATAAATTGCAACTCCCGTTTTCTTAGAATAGTCATTGTTTCCACAGTTCTATAACAATGTTTTTAGATTTCCTCCTTTGTTTGTGGAGATGGGGTTTGGGATTAATATTTAATACATACACAGATAGTTCTACGAAGACTAATGGTTTTTATCTACTTCCATATTTTTCAAACAAAACTATTCCAATTAATACAACCAGAATACTAACTATTGAGATGACTGTCAAGTCAAGGAAAAAGTTTGTATTCATCCAATTTCCCTCAAAGATCATCTTCAATGCGTCAACCAAATAGAAACTTGGAATAAATGTGGCAATTTGTTGAGTCGTACTAGTTATTGGAATAAAAGTCCCAAAAAACATCTGTGGAAGAATAAAAATAAACGAAATTCCTGTGGCAGCTTCAGGAGTTTTAGACACAGTTGCAGTAATAAGCCCCAAACCAACTGAGCTCAAAGCAAACATTGCAGTTACAGGTAAAGCTAACAATATTCCCTCAATACCACTATCCGGTTTGAATCCCAACAAATAAGCCAACGTAAGAACTACAACCACTTGCACGACCGATATTAGCATGTGCGTTATAATCTGACTACCCATAAATTCAGCAGAAGTCATGGGAGTGGTATTTAGTCTTTTCAATAATCCTTGTTGTCTTTCTGATGAAAATGATTGGGCTATTGTCATAATTAAAAAAATCACTGCATACACAATCAAACCCGGGACCACTGAATTAATGCTCATTCCCATTTCTGGATCTGCGAAAGCGAATAAGAACACTAACGTTAAAACAGCAGGGAATAAAAGATTTAAGAACAAATTTGCTGGCTGGCGAATAAACTTTTTCAGTTCCATTTTTACAAGAGCAACTATGGCTTGAAATTTCATTCATATCTCCTCCATAATTCGTCGTCCAGTAATTTTCAAAAAGACTTCTTCCAAATTTTTTGCTTCGTGTCTTTCCATCAGCTCTTTTGGAGTTCCCAGTTCAACCAGTTTTCCATAATCAATAATGCCTACTCTATCACTCAATGCTTCAGCTTCTTCGATATAGTGAGTAGTTAAGATAATTGTCTTATTTTCCGCCTTAAGAGATCCAATAAATTCCCACGTTTTACGGCGAACCCTTGCATCCATTCCAACTGTTGGTTCATCAAGAAAAACAATCTCAGGATCACTAATCAACCCGATTATTAAATTTAGTTTCCGAAGCATCCCTCCACTATAACCACCAGCTTTTCTATTACTTGCATCTGCTAATCCTAACAATTCTAGAAGTGTATCTGTTCGTTCCTCTAATTCCTTCTTTGAGATTGAATGTAGATTCCCAAAAAGTTCAATATTCTCCCGGGCATTGAGGAATTTGAAAACTGCAGCTTCTTGGGGACACAAACCAATTATCTTTTTTTACCTCATCTAGGTTCTTGGTAAAATCAAAGCCTGCAATAATGGCAGTTCCTTTTGTAGGTTTCATGACCCCATTAAGGATGTTCATAGTTGTAGTTTTTCCGGCACCATTTGGTCCCAGAAGACTGAAAAGTTCACCCTCCCTAATTTCAAGGCTTAAATTGTCAACAGCAGTAACATCTTCAAAATTCTTGACAAGATCTTTTATGATAATCACGGAAGATCCCTCGAATTGAATTCTGGATTCCGAAGGTTTTACTTCAATTCTCTGAATATTATCGCCAGAAACATTCAGAGCTAGGAGCTCCACTATAAGTAACTTTGACCAGCTATTTGGAATAATAATTTTATTCTGGTTGGCTATTTCAAAAAGTTCCTTCTTGTTTAATCCTTCGAGTACACTCTTAATATCTCCAGACAATATATTACCCCAATTTTTTGTGGTTTTGATTTATTATCGCTTCAAAACCATTTAACGTTTAGGTATGGGGGGTAAACTTTAATTCCAAACCCAAGGTTTACTTGTTTCTTGTATACGCGTTTTCTCTCTAGTCCGCATTCATATTCACTTTCTCTTACTTACATATGCCCACCTCACATGTGAAACCCGCACATATATACGCACAAGAAATTATAAGATAACTTACCATAAAACACGATGTCTTAAATTAAATCCCAGTCCATTACATCTTTAAAAAAACTTTCAATAAATTAAATAAAATTAACTTTATTGACATGGTTAAGTTTAATATTTTGATATCTAATCTTCTTTATAGCAAAATCTTATATTCAGAAGAATTGCAACACTACGTTCATTGATGGGTGGTCGTTTTGAAATACCATTCGATCATGCAATAAAGATAACTTTGTTCAAAGGGAAATCATGGATGTCAAAAGCAAACCAATACTCAAATACACCAGTCACGAAAATTGGTTCTTCGGTTTCAATACATTCCAACTTGGCAATAGCCCTTATTTTATAATCCGCAAAAACGACCAGAACCCATCTGAAAAAAGAAAAGAAGAAAAAAGGAGAAATAAAAATGAAAATTTCAATAAACAAAACTAAATTAACAGCAATAATCATTATGACTATTCTAATAACCTCTGCATTTATGCTAATGACGAATATTCCAGTGAATGCTCAAACATATGAAAATCAGTACATTAACAAAAAATCAGAACCACTTCCTCCAGGAGTTACTCCCGACTTTACAAGTGAGACACAAACCTACATTAGCTTTAGACCTAATCCTGTAGGACACAATCAGATATTCCTAGTTAACCTTTGGATCCACCCACCAATCCACAACACACGACAACTATCAGATTTTACAGTGACAATCACAAAACCTAGCGGACAAGAACACGTCGTTATGTTGGATACATATCCTGGCGACGGAACAGCTTGGTTTGAATGGATAGCTGACGAGATAGGTACTTGGACGCTAAAATTCGATTTCCCAGGAGGCTACTTCCCAGCAGGAAACTATACCCGAACACGTGAAGGATATGCGCCTAATAATGTGGAATTTGAAACATCAGTCTACTATATGCCAAGTTCTGATGGACCTTACGAACTTGAGGTACAAGAGGATATAGTGTATTCTTGGCCCGAATCTCCACTACCAACCGATTACTGGACACGACCCGTAGCTTTGGAAAATAGAGAATGGTGGCCGATATTAGGAAACTATCCATGGCGTGGTACAGGAGGCGGTGAAAAATGGGATGAACTATATCCTGACACTAACATATACGGAGCAACCGATTATAACTTTGTACCATGGGTTCAAGCGCCAAACACCGCTCATGTGGTATGGAAACGACAAGAATCAATAAAAGGCATTATCGGAGGAGACATGGGAATAATTTCTCACTATGATTCTACTGGTTTCTATCCGAACACACCAGACATAATCTATGAGGGAAGAGGCTATCAAGCCTTTCTAAGACTCGTCGATGAAGAATCAGTTTGGATGTGGCAGAGCTTCGATCTCCGGACGGGAGAAATTTTCTGGGAGCGACCGTTACCAGCAACAACAACGTTTAACATGTTCTTTGGAGAGCAAATTATACCCGTGAAACCCACAGAAATTACTTATACCAAAAGAACTTTACGAGCTGTAGCCGGCGAAGATGCTCATCAGCGAGGTCAGAGTGTAGGTCTTTTATACGTAGGTATGGGGAAGTACGTCACATATAATCCATATACCGGATTAATTACTACGAATCAATCAATTGCTCCATTAACTTCAGGTACATTCTATAAAGATCCCTATCTCTTGACCGTTCAGAACCTTGGTGGCGGAAACCGACGACTGATCAATTGGACAGTAGGCCGAGATCCCGACACTGGAGTAACTGGTATGCTGATAATGAACAACATAACATGGCCTTGGAGTAATTTAGGTGACTCGCAAGATTTTGAAGCAGGCATAGCAGCAGACGCATATTCCATAAGTAATCCCGCTACAGGGGTAGCCACAGGATTAGGAATGAGAGCTGCAAGCTTAACGACAGGCGAAGTATTATGGGACGTAACAACCGATTTAAGCAGCGGACTCGAGAGCACCTTTAGCACAGGTAGTACAGTCGCTGACCAAGGAAAAGTTGCTATACGGATGAATTCAGGTGAACTAAAATGTTGGAATCTATATACCGGAGAAGAGGTTTGGACAATGCCGCCAACCAGTCACCCGTGGGGTGTTTTTGGTGCTTACCATAGACAATCAGCCTACGGCTATTATTACCTAAGTGGCTACGATGGTATTCATGCCATTGATTGGGATACCGGAGAAGTTGCTTGGTCGTTCCTATCAGAAGCACAATCCGTATATGAAACACCGTTCTACAATGGCGATACACCAACACATGCATTCCACGGTGGTGGTATAGTTGCTGACGGAAAGATTTACGTTGGTGCCACTGAACATACCCCCAGCATGCCCTTGATCAGAGGACAGAAACTTCACTGCCTAGATGCATTTACAGGTGAAGAATTATGGAACTTCACAGCATCTCCGATTTATTATTCTAGGTCATTCTCGGGCGCGATAGCGGATGGGTACCTAACATTCAGCAGCGAATCTGACGGGTATATGTATGTTTTCGGCAAGGGCAAGAGCGCTACAACAGTTTCTGCACCAGAAATGGGTGTACCTCAAGGAACAAAAGTGATGATAACCGGTTCAGTGTTGGATATGTCTCCAGCTCAACCAGGCACTGCAGCCATCTCTGACGAGAGTATGACCGAATGGATGGATTACATGCATATGCAACAGCCAATGCCAGAAGATGTAGAAGGAGTCAAAGTCATGTTGACTGCCACTGATTCAAATGGTAACACTCAAACTATAGGTGAAACTTCAACCGATATAGCAGGCAACTTTGGAAAAAGTTGGACGCCAACTACTGAAGGCGATTACACGATAATGGCGACTTTCCCAGGAACTGAATCTTATGGTAGTTCGTATGATACCACATACGTTACTGTGGATTCAGCACCATCACCGGGACCACAAGGAGAACCAGGACCTACAGGAGCTACTGGACCTTCAGGAAGTCAAGGAGCACCAGGACCTACAGGACCTACAGGAGATACAGGATCAACGGGACCTCAAGGAGATCAAGGACCAGAAGGACCTGAAGCAGAAGCGGGCTTAATTACCCCAGAAATAGGCGTCATAGCAGCCGTTGTCATAGCAGCTATCATAGGCTTAGTCACCTACTTGCTAGTCAAAAAACAAAAATAAACCCAAAATTTTCCCTCCCCTTTTTTATGGGGGAGTAAATCATTAGAGAAATAAGGGACTGAAAAGCCTTAGAGCAACGAATCAGAAATTCTCACAATCCTCCCTTGATTTGCTGAGATGACCTGAACTCATCAAACAACCGTTAATCTAAGGCCTCAGAAATCCCTTATTTCAGTTCTAAATTATCTTTCAAATGATAGTCAAGAAATGTTAATTTAGGAATCCACTTTTGAGTCTCATTTCTTAGAAATTTAACAAATAATATAGCCTCTTAATTACCAAAGTTTGAATAGTCTGACTTTTTCCAACTTTTATTCTTGGAACTTCAGTTCTTTCAAAAAGTAAAAATTGTTATCACTTAAGAAATAAAAGAATGAACTTAAAAAAAACTCTGACATTATTAGAATTATTAGTTGAGCTAAAACCACCATGTCCCCCTCTTCAATTATGATGAAGAAATAAAGAAAAGAATTTACCAACTTTCTAGAGTCAAACGATTCATAGCACGGGTGCGTGCGCGTGCATGCGGGTTTCACACGTGAGGGGGATGTAGTTAATAGAGAAAAAAAGTAGACCTAAGAATTAGCGAGAATAAACGTTTACGCATAAACAAGTAAGCACGTCTGGGTTTGGGGGTAAAATTTAACGCTTAAATATATTATGCATACGATTATTTCCTATCATGAAAAGGTCTACAAAGGATGTTACCTTTAGAGAGCGTTTCCTTGGGATTACTGTTTTGGTCGTTGTCCAATTAATCGTTGGAATCATTCATGTAATATTTGGATTTAACTTGCTTTCAGGTGGCTTTTCGGTTGTTTCTTACTCAATGATTCCGATGATGTATACTTTTTATACTTTAAGTTATGGGTTGTTGACATTATTCTTTACTTATTTAATTTGGTTGGGTAAACGTTCTGGATGGATTGGCACTGTAGCTGTCTCCTTATTCGTGATTATTGTGGATATCTTAGCGGTATTAGACTTGTCGAATGTTTTAGGTATTCCCGCTCCAAAAGTTGCTGCAATTGGCGAGATTCCTTTTGGTATTCTGATTCTAGTTTATCTTCTTCAATATCATGTCAGATCAAAATATGGTATCTAATTGGCGTGCAATATATTTCGACTTTAAAGTAGATATAAGAAGTATTCATTAACCAGAAATATTCCATTACAAGAAAGCTAACATAAGCGCTTAATAAAATACGTGATTGTTATGAACTATGATGTTGTGATTGTTGGTGCAGGTCCAGCGGGATCAACTACAGCAAAAATTGTTGCTGAAAGAGGACTTAAAGTTCTTGTTTTGGAGAAGTACACCCTAGATAGGGAAAAGCCTTGTGCAGGATCAATAACCAATAGAGTAGTTGAACATTTCAGAATACCAAAAAAAGCTATTGCTCGAAGGTGTACGGGCGTATTTTTGTGCAGTCCAAAAAATATGACCGTAGTAATCGGAAAACACGGGAAAATGAAGTTAGTAATGAGAAGTGTTTTTGACAATGTTCTTTGCCAAATGGCTATAGATAAGGGTGCAGTGTTCTTAGAAAAATCTCTAGTTAAGAAACCAGTAACGAAAAATGGTAAAATAATTGGTGTACAAACAAAAATCAAGGGTAAAACCAAAACTATCAAAGCTAAATTAATCATTGGAGCGGATGGAACTCCAAGTGTAATTGCAAAAAAGCTTGAATTATACTCAGGTAGACCAAATACAATCGCATTTTGTTTTCAATACCAGATGGAACTTTCCAATGAACTCATTGAACAAAGAATTGGTAGTAAAATTGAAACTTATTTTGGAAGTCAATGGATTCCATTCGGTTATACATGGATTTTTCCCAAGAATAACCTTGTTTCTGTTGGTTGTGGAACTTGGATTGATATAATCCAACTAAGAAAAATTAATCTCAAAAAAAATTTGGATCACTTCATTAAAAAACATCCGATAGCATCTCTGAAACTTAAAGGAGCTAAAGTAATTCATAGTCAAGCACACCTTATTGGTTTTCCAGGAGTTTTAAAAGATAACGTTGCAGAAGGTTGCCTAATTGTTGGGGATGCTAGTGGAACAGTGTCACTTGTGAACGCAGAAGGTATTTGGTATTCAATGAATTCAGGAGAAGCAGCTGGGATAAGCGCGGTAGAAATGTTGGAAAAAGGTGATATTTCAGCTAATACTATTCGAATGAAATATTACCAAAACTTGGACCAAAAGGTAAAAGATGACTTAAGATTAGCCGCTAGAATTCGCAACTTATCAAACTCAGATGCCAAACAACAACTAACTGTAGTTTCAATCATTAAAGATCAATGGTGGGCTAACTTATTCGAGACCTTAATCGATGGGACGTCTCCTTATAAAAAAGTCCTTAGTCGGATACGGAGTAGACCAGATAAATTACTCAAAGCCCTTACTCTATATAGATAAGAGCTTTAGAACTATTCGTTCTTCAAAAATCCAATATCATGAACATCTAAGAATTCCATTATTATTTGAATATTTGCGTATAGTGTAACTAGGGATGAATTAGATTTGGTGTGCACGCAGACTTATGATACCCCTTACACCCAGCGAGGGTCATTTTCTTAACCTCAAATGAAAAATTAAACAGAAAAAAAGGGGAGTATTGGAAAAAAAAACAAATGTTTTAGAAGTATAACGATTAACTAATTCTGTAAAAGTCTGTAATTTTTGGTGGGTGATAAAAATGGATTTTAAAAAACTAAAAAAAATGACTGAATTATTAAATAATAGGCTGAAAAAAATTTACTCCTCAACTGGTTATAATTCCACTCTTCGTAGTAATGCCTCCGAATTAGCAGAAGTTAGAAATGTCCTCAAAATTGCCAGTAAAACCCTTCCTGGACACAAGATTTATTTCGAAAATATGTATGAAAAAGCAGGGTTCCCTACTTTTTATCGATCAGACACTCTCGATCTTCTTAAACATATTTTAGAATTAGTGAAATAGAAGAATGTTTCAACTTTAGACTCGTTGGGTTGGTTGGGATTAAATTTTAATCCTTACTTGCTTTGATAACAGCATGGGCAAGCTTTTTTCCAAGGTTTATTGCTTGTGCTTTATCTATTTCCCATGGGTTTGCTCGTTCAGGCACGGTTTCTATAACTATTCCAGGTTTTATAAAAGTCGGATTAAAGACTCCAATGATTCGATCAATATTTTCGAGGGCAACTACTTGGCCCCCAGTTCCCGTAGTAAACACTGCCATGGGTTTCCCCACCATCTCGTGACGTAACGAATAAAGTCTGGTTAATAATGATAATATTTTCCCAGACATGATACTGAAATGTGACGGAGACCCAATAGCGTAACCATCTGCATCAAGGACATCTTGAGTCTTTACGGCTTCAGTTCTCTTTAGAACAATCGTGACTCCAGATATCTGGTTAATGCCTTTTTCAACAGCTTGGGCAAGTTTCTCTGTATTGCCAGTGTTAGAATCATACATTATCAAAACTTTTGGGCACAAGTAAATTAACTCCCCTACTAAATTAACCCTTTAAAAATATAAAAGAATGGCGGCCTCTATAGCAACTATACCTGTTTCTTTGTTTAACTTACTCAAAAATATCAAATCTATATTGTCACACTATGAAAGAGCGAATCTGTGTATGAATCGATAATCCAATCTGAATATTGTTTACTCAAAGTTTTCTGAGAATTCCGAAATGTTTGGGCATCCTCGTGCACACTACTCAAGTTTTTCGATTCTAGGATCCCATTTCGTCTTATATTCGGCACGCGTCCACAGGAAATTCAATATTTACCACTTAAATCCGAATTCTGTTGAGCCAAAACCCTAATTTTCGAAAAATTAGCTAAATCTAGGTTAACGGAAAAGTATTTTATTTAATTCTCTTCAACTGTCTTTTAGGTTAATGATAATGGGAAGAGGTTCTGGCTTTGGAAAAACAATTTTGTTCGGTGAACACTTTGTTGTTCACGGCGTATCTGGGATTGCTTCTGCAATTAATTCAACAGCTGACGCCGAAGTAAAAAAAGCCATAAAAGGCATCAATGTAACTGACGAAAGAACAGGTGCAAAAGGGTACGCTGAAAAGAAAAAACTGCAGCAACTAGAGTCAATCGAAAGAATGCTCAAAACAATGAACATGAACCCCCAACATGTAGCCATAGACATTTGGTTGGGTGGAAACCTCCCTAGCTTTAGTGGGCTTGGAGCTTCTGCAGCAAGTAGTGTAGCAATTGCTAGGGCCATAGCCGAAGAATTTGAACTAGACCTGTCTGATGAAAAGATTAATGATGTTGCCTATGAAGCTGAGAAGGCATATGCAGGGAATCCTTCAGGTATCGACAATACGGCAGCAACGTTTGGTGGTTTGATTTGGTTCAATAAAAGTTTGAGCGGAGGCTCGAACAAAATAGATCCTTTAAGAATAAATGAATCAGTAGAAATTGTGATCGGCAACACTGGAATCGTTGCTAACACTAAGGCAATGGTTGCTGGAGTTGGTGAACGAAAGAAACAAAATCCCGAAAAATATGGTGCGATCTTCAAACAAGCAGAAGACCTAGCACACAAAGGAAGGGTGGCTTTGGAAGCTTTTTACCTAAATCAAGTTGGCGAATTAATGAACGAAAATCATCGTTTATTGCAGCAAATCGGAGTCTCCTGCAAAGAACTAGATCATTTAGTTGAGTTAGCTAGGGATCACGGGGCGTTAGGAGCAAAAATGACTGGCGGTGGAGGCGGAGGATGCATTCTAGCTTTGACTCCTGGAAAAATGCTACAAGAGAAAGTTGCATTAGCCATTGAGAACGAAGGATTTGAAGTTTTAAAAACAAAAATTGGCGTTCAGAAATTGTGAGGGAAATATTATGGATTTTAGAAATTTCTTAGAACAACTTGAAAGTGAAGGAAAACTAACAAGAATACAAAAAGAAGTGTCAACCGAGCTTGAGCTAGCGGGAATTATTGATACTCTTGGTGAAAAACCTTGCTTTTTTGAGAAAATAAAAGAGTCTAGCATGCCCGTGGTTGCTGGTTTGGTTTCCTCTAAAAAGTTGGTTGCCAATGCATTGGACATGGACATTCAACAGATTTTGCTTAAGCTGTCGAATGCCATAGAATATCCTGTGTCTCCAAATGTTGTAGAGGCAGGAGAATGTCAAGAAATTATTGAAAGTAACATAGACTTAACTAAGTTACCAATAATGCGGTACACCGACAAAGACGGAGGAAAATACATTCCTTCCGCAATTTCCATAATAAAAGACCCCGAGCTGGGCAGAAATACGTGTTTTCACAGGTTAATGCTGATTGACAAAAACAAATTCGTGGCTCGAATCGTTGAAGATAGAGGAACAGATACTGCCCTTAAAAAAGCTGGAGGCGAACTTGACATAGCAATATGCATAGGTAACTCTACTGCTGTTCTTCTAGCTGCTTCTACATCATTACCAAAAGGTGTTGATGAGTTGGGAATGGCAAATGTGCTAGAAAAGACAGAGCTAGTGAAATGCAAAACAATCGATGTTGAGGTTCCAAGAAACTGCGAAATCGTACTCGAGGGACGTATAACAAAAGAAATTGTTCCAGAAGGACCATTTTTGGATCTCACTGGAATTGTTGACAAGATTAGACTGCAGCCTGTAATAGAAATCAAATGCATAACCCACAGAAAAACTCCCATCTACCAAACAATTCTCGCCGGAAGAAACGAACACAAAGTGTTAATGGGGATGCCTAAGGAACCTACAATATTTAATGAGGTCAACAAGGTTTGCAAATGTAATGATGTATATATTACCCCGGGAGGTTGCAGTTGGCTCCATGCGATAGTGCAAATAAACAAACAGAATCCAGATGATGGAAAGAAAGCGATCAAGGCAGCTTTTATAGGTCACAGGTCGTTGAAGCATTGCGTTATTGTGGATGATGATATAAATATCTATGACAGTGACGATGTCGAGTGGGCGCTTGCAACTCGCTTCCAAGCGGACCAAGCCGCTGTTATCATGCCAAATCAGTCCGGTTCATCACTTGATCCCTCTGGAGATTTAACTGCAGGTAAAAAAGCCCGAACATGTAAGATGGGCTTAGATGCAACAATACCCCTCAGAGGAACAGGTAAAGGATTTAAAAAGGAAAATTACCGAAAAGTCGACTTAAACAAGTTCCTGTGATTGCATGTATTTGACAAAAAATGAAGAGAAAATGTTAAGTGGCGAAGAGGGCCACGCAGTAAAAAAATCCATGGAGATACTTGTTACCCTTGGAAACATTTACGGTGCCGAAAAACTTGTAAAAATTGGTTCTGTCCAAGTTGCGGGTGTATCATATCATAACCTTGGAGATGCGGGGCTAGAGTTTCTGAATGAACTTGCAAAAGACGGAAAAGTGAAAGTACTCACAACCTTGAATCCAGCAGGAATGGATCTAGAAAACTGGCGAAACCTTGGGATTGACAAAGCTTTTGCACAAAAACAGAATCAGGTCATTGAGGCCTTCAATAAAATGGGTATTATTATCTCCTGCACCTGCACGCCATATCTGATTGGAAATTTGCCAAGGTATGGGGAACATATCGCTTGGTCTGAATCTTCTGCAGTTACTTTCGCCAACTCAGTTATTGGAGCAAAGACAAACAGGGAAGGCGGTCCTTCTGCTCTTGCAGCAGCTTTTGTTGGTAAGACACCCTGTTATGGGCTTCATTTGGATGAAAACAGAGTCCCAGACACTCACGTTGAAGTAACCGCTGAGTTGTCGACGTTCTCGGATTGGGGCGCTCTTGGTTACTGCATTGGAAAACAAGCTCAAAGTAAAATTCTCTACATTACGGGCATAAATGATGTGAGCTTAGATGAATTAAAGTCGTTCTGTGCTTCTGTTGTGACTTATGGTTCAAAGCCGTTGTTTTATATGAAGGGAATTACTCCTGCATCCGAGAGACAAGAGCCACCAAAAGAGAAAATAGTCATTGATGATGTGGATATTCGGGAAGCATACGAAGCCATCAACGATGATGTAGAAGACATCGATTTTGTGTGCATCGGTTGTCCACATGCATCTATTAAAGAAATTGCACAAATAGCGAACCTACTTGAAAACAAGAGGATATCAACAAATACGGAATTTTGGGTTGCAACTTCAAGACCAATGAAGCAGCTTGCTGATAAAAGAGGCTATACCCAAGTAATCGAGGATGCTGGAGGTAAATTTGCCTGTGACACATGTATGGCTGTGGCTCCGCTGAAAGGAAGGTTTAGAACTGTTGCTACAACATCTGCGAAAGGGTGCTACTATTCTCGACATAACAAGATGTTGACCAAAATGGGAAGCTTGGAAGAGTGCGTACAAGCTGGAGTGAGCGGAAAATGGAGTTGAAAGGAAGAATAATCTTCAGAGGCATTGCAGAGGGCGAAGCTTTAACGTCCACTCAGCCGATTTCATTCTATGGTGGAGTAGACCCAGAAACTAGCGAGATACTTGAAAAAGGACATGAATTACAGGGAAAGCGAATCAAAGATAAAATCCTAGTTTTCCCGACGGGTAAAGGCTCAACAGTTGGATCATATACTCTTTATCGGTTAAAAAAGGGCGGAGTAGCTCCTGCGGGAATCATAAATAGCGAGTGCGAAACAGTAGTTGCAGTGGGCGCAATAATCTCTGAGATACCTTGCATTGATAATGTTGATATCTCAAAAATAGAAGCTGGAGAAACTGTTCGTATTGAGAACGGTGTTGTTACAATAAAGTAGTTAGTTGAAGAATAGCAAATCAGCTAACAATAAAACACGAAAAAATAACGGTGGGAAGGATGAACAATAAGCCAACGGTTCTGAAACTCGGTGGCTCTGTGATAACCGACAAGAAGAAGCCATCAACACCTAACTTGGAGGCAATTGAACGGTTGGCAGACGAAATTTCTCAAGCAAACGTTTCGCCCTTAATTTTAGTTCATGGGGGTGGCTCTTTTGGTCATCCTGTAGCAAAAAAATACAATCTTACTCAAGGATATGACGGCCCATCACAGGTTATAGGATTTTCGGAGACCCATCGTGCCATGACCAAGTTGAACATTTTGGTTATGGAGGCTCTAATAAACCACAATAATAACGCAGTAGTTGTACAGCCCTCTTCCTGTGTGGTAACGAAGGCTGGTCGAATCCAAAGCATGGAGTTAACACCGATAAAAAAGATGCTTGACATGGGGCTTATTCCTGTTCTCTATGGAGACGCAGTTCTAGATTCAGAGAAAGGTTTTGCCATACTATCTGGAGACCAGCTAGTTTCTTCATTGGCAATAAATTTTGATGCATGCCGAATCATAATGGGTGGAGACGTTGACGGTCTTTACTCAGCAGATCCAAAAACTTGCTCATCAGCTCAGTTTATTCAACGTGTTACATTGGAAGAATTAAAAACTAAAAAACATGAAATTGAAGGGTCGAAAACAACCGACGTGACAGGGGGTATGCTGGGAAAGATGCGTGAATTAATTCCTGCAATCGAACATAATATCCAGACGTTAATTGTAAATGCTACAAAACCCTTGAGGGTCTATAAGGCGCTCAATGGCGAAAAAGTGATGGGAACAATTATAGAGAAAGGTGAAAAAAATGGATGATGTTATTGGAGACCGGAAAGCGGACCATATAGAGATCTGTCTTAAGGAAAATGTTCAATCCCGAAGAGTAACTACTGGTTTTGAAGATGTTCATCTTATCCACAAAGCTCTTCCAGAAATAGAACGTGAAAAAATTGACCCCTCAACAACCGTTTTTGGCTACAAGTTCTCTGCCCCCTTCTTTGTTGGAGCCATGACTGGAGGCACCCTAAAAGCAACAAGAATAAACACTGCTATAGCTGAAGCGGTAGAGGAACTTAACCTTGGTATGGGTGTCGGAAGCCAAAGAATTGCAATCGACAATCCAAAAGTTGAAAATTCATTTAGCATAATTAGAGAGAAAGCGCCAACTGCATTCATCTTAGCCAACATTGGAGGACCACAACTCGTTACTAAATACGGTGTAAATGAAGCGAAAAAGGCCGTTGAGATGGTAAAAGCCAATGCCTTAGCAATCCATTTAAATGCATTACAAGAGGCAGTGCAATCCGAAGGTGACACAAACTACTCAAACCTTCTCCAAAACATTGGCAAACTTACCCAACAGTTGGATGTCCCAGTTGTTGTTAAAGAAACTGGTGCAGGAATAGCAACAGAAGATGCAATAATGCTTGAAGCAGCTGGTGTTGCAGGAATTGATGTAGCTGGGGTTGGAGGTACCAGTTGGGCAGCTGTTGAGTATTACCGAGCTAAAGCTCGGCAAGATGATTCTAGTCAAGGACTGCGGGAAACTTTCTGGGATTGGGGTATACCTACAGCAGTGAGTCTAGTAGAAACGGTCAAGTCAGTCAATTTGCCCGTAATAGCTTCAGGCGGGATACGAACTGGAATAGATGTAATAAAATCTTTAGCTCTAGGTGCAAGTTTGGTTAGCGCTACACATCCGTTTCTAGGTCCAGCCACAAAATCTTCGGAAGATGTTAAGAAGGCGCTAAGGCAATTGGTTGGAGAAGTGAGAAATACAATGTTTCTTGTAGGTGCAAATTCAATTCCAAAGTTGCAGAACGTTCCAGTTGTATTAGTTGGAAAGACTGCAGAATGGTTAAAACTGCGGGGTTTTCAACCTGAAATATACGCGAGGAGAAAAGAATGAGTCGCTTGTCATCTCAGATAGGTGAATCAGCAAAAAAAGTGAACACTTTCATTGAGAAAGTTGTTGACATCGAGAGTGAGCCCAAGCTGCTATACAAAGCCTCCCGCCAGATAATAGATGCTGGAGGAAAACGGCTAAGGCCTTATCTAGTTTTGAAAAGCTGCAAGCTAGTAAACGGAAGGGAAAAAGATGCGATTCCAACAGCGGCAGCTTTAGAACTGCTTCACACTTTTACTCTTATTCACGATGATATTATGGATCAAGATGAGAAGAGGCGCGGAGTTCCCTCGGTTCACACTCAATGGGGAGTACCAATCGCCATAGTAGCAGGAGACCTGCTCTTCGCTAAGGTCTATGAGGCAATCACCAACTATACAGACCCCAAACATGTAACTCCCACACGGATACTTCAAGTAATTAAGGAAATCAGTGAGGCAACCGTAGCTCTATGCGAAGGTCAAACAAGAGACATGATGTTTGAAATGAAAGAGACTGTTTCTGAGGAGGAATACCTCGAAATGGTCATCGGCAAAACCGCTGCACTGTTTGAAACGTCTGCAAGATCCGGTGGACTCTTAGGTGGCGCAACTAGAAAACAAGCAGAATGTCTTGGAATGTTTGGGCGCTACTCAGGTATCGCGTTTCAGATAATCGATGATGTTTTGGCTTTGACTGCAGACGAGAAAATTCTCAAAAAGCCTGTTGGAAATGACATTCGCGAAGGAAAACGAACCCTGATAGTTGTTCATGCCCTATCCAAGGCTTCAAAGTATCAAAGGAAAAAGATTCTTGAGAGCCTAGGAAACAAGGATGCGTCTCCTGAAGAAATACGAAAAACAATTGATATGATTAATTCTTTGGGGTCAATTGATTATGCCAAAAAGTTGGCAGAAGATTACATCGAACGATCCAAAGAAGCGTTGTCTATCTTTTCTGCATCCGAAGATAGAGAAGACCTCATAAGCCTCTCAGACCTCATTTTCGCCAGACAACATTAAGCTTGAAACTAAGTGGCTTACCTTGAATCCGAAAGAAGAAAAAGAAGCAAGAGAAATAATCAAAAAAATTGTTCTCCTAAATGCACTTCATTACAACGGAAAAGCTACCCAAAAACCAGTTTTTGGTAAACTACTCGGTGAACATCCGCAGTTTAGGAAACAAGTAAAAGATATTTCCCCAATTATCAGCGAGATTGTACAAGAAATCAACGAGATGCCCTTAGAGAAACAAAGAGAAATTATCGTAGAGAAGTGGCCTGAGGCTTTAATTGAAAGGAAAACAGAAGAAACAAAGCAGCTTCCGCCTCTACCAAACGCCAATAAGTATGATCGGGTTGTTACCAGGTTTTCACCAAACCCAGATTTTGTTTTGCATCTTGGCTCGACTAGGGCGATACTGCTTAGTTACGATTATGCAAAAATGTATGATGGCATATTTTATCTTCGTTTTGAGGATACGGATTCTAAAACTAAGAAACCAAAATTGGAGTTCTATGAAGCTGTTCGAGAGGATTTGAAGTGGTTAGGTTGTAAGTGGGATGCCGAAATCATTCAAAGCGACAGACTAGAAATATATTACGAGTATGCTGAAAAACTACTCCTTGCTGGTAACGCTTACATTTGCAATTGTGAACGGGAAGTTTTTCGGGAAAAATCAAAAAATTGTCAATCATGTCCGTGTCGAAAATTAACGAGTAAAGAGAATATGCTTCGCTGGAACCAGATGTTGGATGGGACTTATGGTGAAGGTGAGACTGTGGTTCGAGTTAAAACCGATTTGGGTCATCCCAATCCTGCTGTTCGAGATTGGCCTGCGTTGAGAATTGTTGATATCGAAAAGTATCCTCATCCCCGAGTGGGTACAAAATATCGTGTTTGGCCGCTCTATAACTTCTCTACGGGCATTGATGATCACCTGATGGGCATAACACATATCATACGAGGAAAGGAGCATCTCACCAATCAGGCTAGACAAGAATATTTGTACAAACATTTTAGCTGGTCGTATCCAGAGACAATTCATTATGGCAGACTGAAGATAACCGGGGCGTCTCTTAGCAAGTCAGAAATGGTGAAAGGCATGAATAGCGGATTATACAAACATTGGGATGATCCTCGACTTGCCACACTTTCAGCCCTGAAAAAAAGGGGAATAACCGCAGAGTCCATTCACTGTTTGATAATTGATGTGGGTCCAAAGCCGCAAGATGTGGTTTTAAGCTGGAAAAACTTGTATGCTCATAACAGAAAACAGATCGACCCAACTGCAAAACGGTTCTTCTTTGTGAGCGATCCCGTGAGATTAGTTGTAGCAAATATTCCGCACGCTTTTAGGGCTAAGATTCCTCTGTATCCAGACCACCCCGAAAAGGGATTTCGTCGTTTTGAGGTTAAGCCTTTGAATAGAAAAGTAGCCTTTCTTGTTTCAAAGGACGATATGGATCTTATTCAAGGTAAGAAGGCTGTGCGCTTAATGGATCTATTCAATATTAAAGTTGAAAAAATTGAAGAAGATATGATTAAAGCCAACTTTCTAGGAGAATCTTACCCAGAAGCTAAGAAACTTAGGGCTCCGTTGATTCATTGGATTCCTATTGATAGCGGTGTTCCATGCGAAGTTGTGATGCCTAATGCTTCTGTGGCTAAAGGAATTGCAGAAGAGGCATGCAGGATGTTGAAGGCAAACGAGATCGTACAGTTTCAGCGTTTTGGTTTTGTTCGAGTTGAGGACATTGATGATAAGTTGACCGTATATTTTGCTCATCGTTAAAAATTTGTTCTTAGTATTACCTGGTTTTTCTCAAAAAGAGTTGATTTCAACAATGAAGTATTATAGGGAGAATAATAGAAACGAATTGGAATTTGTGTGAATGTTTACTTGTTATTGGTGAACAGTTCGGATAACATTTCGAAGAGTTCTTCGCCACCCTCAACTTTGGTAAAGAGGCCCCTTTCAGCCTTTAGAAGTTTTCCTGCTGTTTCACAGGTTCTTTTCCACTCCAGTTCTTTCCACATCATTCTATAGTTTTTGTGTTCTACCCATGCTCTAAATACGAGTACAGTGAACATGGCAATTGTAACCACGAGGTTTAGTATGTAAATATTCAGCAGATCCAACTAAATCACCGCAATATGTATTGCTTAGCTTCTGTGGATTCATAAGATTTATTACTGAAATGAATTCAATCAGTGTCTTGCTCTCACTAGGAAGCTTGCTCTGCATGTGTAAATCCCATTCATGTATCATCTCAAAGTGAGATAACCAAAATTTGATCTATCAGGGTGGCATGGTTCAAGCTTAGTGAGGGCACATTTTCAATTTATTTAGAAAAAATGGCTGGTCCTTTCGAAATTTTTCTAAATTCTACTATGTTTCGGTTTGCAACTCAAAAAAGTAACATAACTCTACATGCAAAAACTTGCAGCCTAAGCCTTCAGGTCGAAACATTCATAAACCCTGTTTCCGATAAACTCAGCACTTAGAAATTAGGGTGAGGCATATGTCGAAACCGTTTTATGCAAAATTTGAGGTCCCCAATGAGGTGGTAGATGCAGCCTATGAAGCCCTGCAAATAGCCAACCAAACAGGATCTGTTAGAATAGGTACTAACGAAACAACAAAAGCTGTTGAAAGAGGTCAAGCAAAACTAGTAGTTATTGCAGAAGATGTAGATCCACCAGAAGTTGTGGCACATCTTCCTCTCCTCTGTGAGGAACGTAAAATTCCTTATGTGTTTGTACCAAGCAGAGAAAAACTTGGAGTTTCCTCAGGAATAGAAGTCCCTTCAGCTGCAGTTGCAATATCTACTGTTGGTGAAGCAGTGGCTTTGATAAAGGAAATCTCTAGGAGAATCGAGGAACTGAAACAGAAGGGCTCTAGTGAATGAGCAAGAAAGATGCGCCTACCGAGCTAGTTCCTGCCGAAGTCATTCAGGTCGTTGGTAGAACAGGGCTTACTGGCGAGATTACTCAGGTCCGGGTCCGAGTACTTGAAGGAATGGACAAAGGGCGTATCATAACAAGAAACGTAAAGGGTCCAGTACGGGCCAACGATGTTCTTGTTCTGAGAGATACTGAACGAGAAGCGAAAAGACTCAGAAGATAAAAAAGGGGAATTATTAGGTGCCAAAGTCCAGAAATTGTTCTTTTTGCGGACACGAGTTTCCTCCGGGCACAGGAATGATATACGTACGTAACGATGGGACAATATTATCATTCTGTTCCAACAAATGCAGAAAAAGCTCTGTTGATATGAAGCGGGACTCCCGGAAAATTAAGTGGACAAAATACTTCGGAAAAGAAGAAAAAGGAAGAGCTTAACTGGAAGATCGGCGCTGTTATTCGGTAATTAACCAAGAGGCTTGGTGAACAACTGTGAACATTGTTATACTTGGTCCTCCAGGGGCGGGGAAGGGAACCTATGCCCGGCTTCTTTCAGAAAAATACACCATTCCCACGATTTCTGTAGGAGACCTTTTTCGTAAAGCAATAACCGATGAAACTAAGCTAGGAAAGAGCGTAAAGAATTACTTGTCTAGTGGCGAACTTGTTCCTGATAAAATAGTCATCGAGGTTGTAAAGAACCGACTCGAAGAAGAAGACTGCAAAAAGGGTTTTCTTCTTGATGGTTATCCTAGAACAGTTCCTCAAGCAGAAGCAATGATGAACTTTAATAAAATTGATGTTGCCTTTAATTTTGTTGTTCCTGACGATGTTATAGCATCTAGGATTGGTGGACGAAGAACATGCAGTAAATGTGGAGCAATATTTCACTTAATAAATGTGCCACCAAAGGTTGAGGGAATCTGCGATATTTGCGGTGGAACACTTATTCAACGCGCAGACGAGAAACCACAGATCATCAAAAACAGGTTAGAGATTTTTCGGGAAAAAACAAAACCCGTTGCTGACTATCTACGGACAAAAGGTCTGGTAGTTGACATTGATGCAAATTACCCAATTGAAGAAATTGACAAAATAATCGATCAATGTGAAAACTATCTTCAGACTCTAAGATAGACTTGTTACTCAACCAAGATAAACATACCAGTTTTTTGTTAATAACTGAGTAGAACCTAAAAGCCACCGTTTACTGAATTACCTTGGAGAATCCCCCTTTGCCAATAAGACAACCAATTGTTGCAGTTCTAGGTCATATAGATACTGGAAAAACTAAACTGCTTGATAAAATCAGAAAAAGCAGTGTTCAAGATCGGGAAGTCGGAGGAATCACCCAACACATCGGTGCAAGCTACTTTCCAGTTGATACTCTGGCCAAAATTTGCGGACCTCTATTGAAAGGACTGAAAACGGATGTGCGGCTTTCGGGATTACTTGTTATCGATACGCCCGGTCATGAAGCCTTTGTTAACCTGAGAAAAAGGGGGGGTGCAGTCGCGGATATTTCGATTCTTGTAGTTGACGTTCTGAGGGGATTCGAAGCGCAGACCTACGAATGTATTGAAATATTAAAAGAGAAAAAAACTCCTTTCCTAGTGGCGGCAAACAAGATTGATCGAGTACCCGGGTGGAAACCTAAGTTTGGGGAAACTTTTTCCTCATCTTATAAAAGCCAAGATCCATATGTTCGTCAAGCTCTAGATGAAAATCTTTACCGGATTATGGGAACTTTTTCTAGATTTGGTCTCAGAACCGACAGATTCAACAATGTAACAGACTTTACAAAAACCATCGCCATTGTTCCCACAAGTGCCAAAACTGGAGAGGGCATACCTGAACTCTTAGCTGTTCTTATAGGTTTAACCCGACAATATCTGCAATCCAGACTAAAAACAACAGAAGGACCAGCAAAAGGAACAGTTTTAGAGGTTAAAGAAGAACCTGGATTGGGCATCACAACTAATGTGATTATTTATGATGGTATCCTTCAGAAGGGTGACCTTATAGTTGTTGGAGCCAAAGAAAAGCCAATTGTAACTAATATTCGTGCAGTTTTCTTGCCTAAGCCTTTGGACGAAATCAGAGACCCTCGTGATAAGTTTTCTTCTGTTGACTCTGTTTCAGCTGCTGCTGGAGTAAAGATTGCTGCACCAAATCTTGAGGATGCATTAGCTGGTGCACCTTTGTATGTTGTTCCTTCTGAAGACCTTATTGAAGAGTATGTGAAACGTGTTTCAGAAGAGGTTGAGCAAATCAAGGTTGATACTGATTTGGATGGAGTGGTTTTAAAAACGGATGCTTTGGGATCTCTAGAGGCAATTGTAGAGAGTTTGAAACGAAGCAACGTTCCGATAAAGGTAGCTGATGTTGGTGATGTGTCTAAGCGTGATGTGACTGAAGCCTCAATTGTAAAAGAGCGTGAACCGCTTCATGGCGTTGTTTTGGCTTTCAACGTTAAAGTGTTGCCAGATGCTGAAGAAGAGGCAAGAAACCGGAACGTTCCTATTTTCAACCAAAAAACAATTTACAACCTCATTGATGAGTATCTTCAATGGTTAAAACAAGAGGATGAAGCTCGACTTGAAGAAGAATTTAATGTATTAGTCAAACCCGCTAAAGTTAAGTTTCTTCCGGGATATGTTTTCCGAAAAGCTAAACCCGCAGTTATTGGCGTTGATGTTTTGGCTGGGTGTATAAAACCCAGAACGGTTCTTGTCAAAGAAAACGGACGCAAAATCGGTGAAATTTTACAGATTCAGGATAAAGGGAAAGCGGCATCAGAAGCCAATTTCGGTTCACAAGTAGCGGTTTCGGTAAGTAAAACAGTTGTGGGCCGCCACATTCAAGAGGGTGAGATATTTTATGTTAAGGTGCCTGAAGCTCACGCAAAAGTGCTATTAACTAAGTTTGAAGACCGTTTGACATCTGAAGAAATTGAAGCATTAAACGAGTATATCCAAATTATGCGGATCGAGTCCCCTTTTTGGGCGATTTAGTTTTTTTATGTACTTTTAGTTAATTGATTCCAAATCCACATGTTTTATTAAGTCTTAATATGCCCTATTTTTCTGTAATGAATCCGTAAACCAGTTCAATCAGTCAATTAGTCAGTGGATTAACTGAAAATGGGAGTAAATGTGAGGTCTAAATGAAAACAGATTCGAAACAGGTCAATGGACGAAAAGCCTCCGTTTTTAGAGAGGTATACCCGATTCATGAGCCCTACGTCTATGCTGCAATCGTTATTGAACCAAAGACTCATAGAATAAAGTATGAATTGATTGAACCCACACTCCTTGAACAAGAGGAAAAACAACTCAAAGAAATCAAGGCAATACTTGTTGAGGAAATCGATGTTAACCTCAAAGAAATAGGAACTCGAGAAAAGGCTGAGGCATATCTGAAAACAAAGATTCGTGAAATCATCAATGATTACCGCCTTAAAATCGACGAAGATTCCGTGGACAAATTCATATACTATATTATACGTGATTTCCTAGGTTACGGAAAAATAGATCCCCTCATGAAAGATCCCATGATCGAAGATATCTCAGCAGATGGAGTCAACATTCCAATATATATTTGGCATCGTAACTACGAGTCCCTTCCAACAAATATTCTCTTCAAAAACAGCACGGAATTAAACTCGTTCATAGTACGATTGGCTTACTTGTCAAAAAAGAACATCTCACTTGCAATGCCCATCCTTGACGCGTCTCTACCAGATGGTAGCCGAATTCAAATGACTTACGGAAGCGAGATTACGCGAAGAGGTTCAACGTTTACAATACGTCGTTTCCGTGTTGACCCACTCACAATATCTGATTTGATATCGTTTGGCACCCTTTCATCTGAGATGGCTGCATATTTCTGGTATGCAATTGAGAATAGAGCATCGTTTCTTGTGGCTGGAGGAGTTGCCTCGGGAAAAACGACTATACTTAATTGCTTTTCGATGTTTATCAAGCCTGGACTAAAGCTGGTCAGCGTAGAAGACACTGCTGAGTTAAACTTGCCACATGAAAACTGGATTCCATCGGTTGCACGGACTGGTTTTGGTCACAATGAGAATGAAAATGGAGATATTACATTATTTGATCTTTTGAAAGCAGCAGTCAGGCAAAGACCAGACTACCTGATTATTGGTGAGGTTCGGGGAGAAGAAGCCTATACTCTTTTTCAAGCCATGGCAACTGGGCATCTGGGAATGGGAACAATCCACGGTGAATCTGCAAGTTCAGTTATTCACCGTTTGGAATCAGAGCCAATGAACATTCCACGATCGCTCTTGACAATGATTGATGCTATACCTGTTCAGTTGCGAACCGAAGTTGATGGAAAACCTGTTCGAAGAACTCATGCAATAACAGAAATTGTGGGTTTAGATCCTAAAACAAGGGAACTGTTAACTCATGATGTGTATCGATGGGACGCAAGAAGTGATTCCTTTGTATATTCTGGGCATAGCCACCTATTGGAAGAAAAGATGAAACGCAAGGGGCTAAACAAAAAAGAGCTTCAAAATGAGCTGTATCAACGAAAAACTGTTCTTGATTGGATGGTAAAGAAGGGGATTCGCAAGTACACTGATGTTGTTTCGGTTATCAGAGAATATTATGCCGATCCTACCCGTGTCTTCCGAAAGGCTAGGTTGGAAAAATCATGACTGGAAGCAAACTGAGAAAGAAGTTTAAAAATTTTTATTTCAGAGCCAAGAATTCTTTCCTGGGCAGTTCCTCTTCAGAAAACAGTAGGTTTTCTCGATGGAAAGCGAGCCTTAGATTAGGCGCAACTAAACCGCAGGTTTTTGCTTATCAGCTTGTCGGAGGACAATCATCTAGGGTTCTTCCGTTATTCACAGATCTTGCTTCCAGTTTAAAAAAGTCAGGGATGAAAAGTAACTTTAAAGCTTATGTTAGCACAACAATTCTGGCTAGTTTGTTGATGTCAGCTTCAATCATAATTGTTGTTCCAGTGCTTCTGTTGTTCATCTTTAACCTTTCTCTTGTTATGGCTCTTCTTTTTGGTGTGGGAATAAGTCTACTTGCTGGAGCTGTAACTGTGATTGCTTTCTATGTTTATCCCAGCTATCGAGCAGACGGTTTGAAAAGAGCGTTAGAAGATGATCTCCCTTTCACTACAGGTTTTATGTCAATTTTAGCTGGGGCTGGTGTACCTCCAGATTTTATATGGCGAACTTTGGCTCAAGTTGACGATTCGTTAGCAGTTACTACGATGGCGAAAAATGTGGTTCGGGACGTAGAACTTTTTGGGTTAGATGTTATCTCAGCGCTGGAAAACATGTCCAAACGAACACCTTCTGAAAGATTCAAAGAGATGGTTGAAGGTTTTATTTCAGTAGTTCACTCAGGAGGCAACTTGGTGAAATATCTTAGAAACCGTTCACAGCAGTATATGAAACTAAAGGAGATTGCGCTGAAGCGTTTCTCTGATAGTCTTGCAGTTTTGGCGGAATTTTATGTTACTCTAATGGTGGCGGGATCCCTTATCTTTGTAGTTATGCTTGCGGTCATGTCAATGTTGGGTGGTGGAGGATTTGGTCCGTTTGATTCTCGTCTTTTATTGCAGCTATTGACTTATCTCGGCTTGCCGATTGGCTCGGTAATATTTCTGGTAATATTAGATGTGATTTCACCGAAGAGATGATTTATGCCTAAAATTGAAAAATGGGAAAAAAAAATCGCTTGGATTGTCTCGGGGGCTTTAGGAGTCACTATTTGTGTGACAGCTATTCTTCTTCTTAGGGATAGTCCTCTTTTCGATGAGTATTTCCTATTGGCGGTGGTGATTACTGTTTTTCCTCCAGCGGTCCTCGATTATGTGGACTACCGTTGGAAACGTTCTGTAGACAAGTATCTTCCTGATCTCCTCCGGAGTATAGTTCAAGCCCAAAAAACAGGGATGACTTTACCGCAGGCCCTCGAAGAGGCTTCTAAACGGAAGTACGGTCCAATGACTAAAGAGTTGCGGAAAATGGTGGCCCAGATGAGTTGGGGTGTGTCATTTGAAGATGGTCTTCAGTCTTTAGGTAAACGTGTTGATACCTCTCTTATGCGACAGTCAATTCCTTTGATTCTTGAAGCTCAGCGTTCCGGGGGACAGATTGAGAAGGTTTTTGAGCCGCTGGAAGAGTTTGTTCAGAAAACCTTAACGTTTGATAATGAACGTAAAACTCAGACGAGACCGTATCTTGCAATTATATATGTGGCGTTCTTTGTTTTTCTCTTCACAATTATCATGCTTTTCAAATCATTCTTTGTTGATGCAGTAGATTTTGAACTCAGCCAGTTCGAGTTGATGTCGCCTGAGGAAGCAAGAAGAATATTCTTTCACATGAATGCAATCCAAGGATTCTTTGGCGGTCTTGTTGCAGGAAAAATGGGTGAAGGAACAGTAGGAGGCGGTCTGAAGCATAGTGTTATTCTTTTGCTCTGTGGATTTCTAGCTTTCAAGTTTGTAGTATGATGAAGGGAAAAATGTGAGAAAACTATCGCGGAACAGGAGGGGAATAACTCCCGTCTTAAGCAGTCTCTTATTGACGGTTATTGCAGTAGCGGGTATGTCAATTGCAGTTAGCGCAACATACGTTATTACGGATGGGCTTCATGACAACATGGGTGAACGCCTCATTGTTGAGGATGTTTGGTTTACTCCAGGTCAAGTTTCTTTGTATGTTAGGAATGTGGGCAGGGTTGCTATCACCGTGGATGCAGTGTATGTTAATAGTGTAAGTCAATCGTTTATGCCTCTTGGGTTAGAAGAGAACAAACATGGTTGGTTGAACGTTACTTACAGTTGGAGTCCAGACACCGCATACGAAATTAATGTTGTAACTAAGAGAGGAACAAAAGTTGTGGACTATTACCTTTCGCCGGTTTAAGCGAGACCGTCGTGGTGTCAGTAACATAATCGTCATAGCACTTAGCCTAGTTGTCATGCTAGCAATAGTTTCGAACATTGTCTTGTGGAACTACGAGATGAATCAGGTGGACTGGGAGAAAATGAAGGAAGAAGCCAGCATCACTAACGTTGAAGTAGTAACCCACTCTTCTTGGTTTGTTGTTCAAAGTGAATATTTCATTAACACTGGTTTTCTTGATAGCGGTGACTTTTGGGATACACACCTTGTCGATGACAGTTATGAGAGTTTCACAGAAGCTGCCATAGGTGCAATCAATTTGACCCTCATTGATGTTGAATCTTTTGAGGGTGGTTGGCCTCCCTCTGGTTGGAGCGCAACAGGTACTTGGGCGAAAGAAAGCAATTACGCATATGAAGGAATATATTCTGCGGATTTTGATGGAAGCGTAGGCGGTGTATCTGGATACTTAACCTCCCCGAGTATGGACTGTTCAGATGTAGATGCGATTTATGTTGAATTCTGGTGGCAGGATCGAGCTCTCGATGATGACAATCTTATTCTTGAATATTATGACGGCGCCACCTGGAATAGTTATCAAGACTTGAACCAAATGGACTCCGGAAATGGTTGGCATCACTACACCGAAGTAGTAACAGACAGCCAATATTTTGTTTCAAACTTTCAAATTAGATTGTGGGCTAAAATGGTTCAAAGTGGCAAAACTGCTTGTGTTGATGTTGTCAAAGTAACAAAAAGTGTAGTTGGCATGTATTCTCTTGATTTAAATGGGCAATTCTTTATCGATTTGTCTACATATCCTTTAGATTGTATCCAAACTGTTGAATTACAGATTAGGTATAGAGTTGAGGACAATCTAGAGAATTGGTATCTGAAAGTTTACAACTGGACAGACTCGGTATACAATGACACTGGCTTCAACTCCACAATAGGTTATACACCAACAACTGGTTGGGATTATTATTCTTTGAATCTTACTGATGTTTGGGAAAGCTACGTTCACAATAATGGAACAATTAATGTCAAGTTTGTAGATCAAGGTGCCGATAGTGAACAGACAAGTTTGGACATCGATTTTTTGGGTGTAAGAGTGATAATTGATGGAGCACAGTTTACCTTCGAGAACAACGGAGCCTTAACTCTCCACTTGGTTTCATTGTGGATGATCAACTCAACCGACCATCAACGATACGATATAAATGTCTTCATAAATTCCGCAGCATCAAAAAACTTTGTTCATTCTGGCATATCTTTACCTATAGGTAATTACATTGTAAAAGTTGTAACCGAACGAGGAAATATGGCAGTCTATTCTAGTAACTAAAATATACTTCGCAAAGTTATACGCGGCTTCATTTCTTAGTCAATTTTAATCCTGGAAACTTTACCGTGACAATAGTTTCTGAAGGAACTTTCGACGTTATCCAAACGTTTCCACCAATGACTGCATTATCCCCAATCACGGCCTTTTCTCCAAGAAGAGAAGCATTAGAATAAATGATTACACCATTCCCCACAGTTGGATGCCTTTTTCTTCCTTTGATTGGGTGCCCGTTTTCATCCTTTGGAAAGCTTAGAGCACCTAAAGTTACTCCTTGATAGATTTTTACGTTATCTCCAACCTGTGCAGTTTCTCCTATAATTACACCAGTTCCATGATCGATAAAAAAATTTTTTCCTATTCTGGCACCAGGATGAATATCAATACCGGTTAGGGAATGAGCATATTCACTCATTATTCGCGGAATTAATGGAACTCCTCGTATATGGAGTTCATGAGATATTCTATATGTTGAAATAGCAAGAACGCAAGGATAACTTAGAATTACTTCATCAAAGCTTTTCGCGGCTGGATCTCCACAATAGGCTGCTTCGATATCCCCACTTAGGAGAATTCTGATTCTACAAAGTTCCTCTAAAAACTCTCTGACAACAACTTTTGCAATTTTAAGGCAAATATCTTCGCGACATTTTTCGTCTTTCTTACAGAAAAACTTTAGACTCTTATCCGATTCATTAACAAGCCTAACATAGATCGAATTTAGAATCTTAGCTAAATACTCATTGATGTTTGATTTGGTTACCTTCTCTTTTCCTAAATATCCCGGAAAAAGGACGGTTAAAATATCTTTAAGAATTCCAATGACAACCTTCCTTGAAGGTAAATCCTTTCCATCGAGATGGTTTATACCGCCGTAAGTTTCGTAGTTCTCAGAAATTTTCTCAACTAAATCGGGTAAACCTTTCTCAATCCAGTTTTCTTTTTTGATAATTGTTTTATGTATGAGGTTTTTCAGCAGATTTTCTGGATTCCAATTATCAAAATCGTCCTTTTCGCAACTATCTGATTTAGTTGCTACGTTCTTTTTATCCATTGGTTCCTCGTATCTTAATTTACCTTAAGTTTCATATAAAGAAGTGCTTAGATAACGTTCTCCTGTATCCGATAATATTACCACCAAGGTTTTTTTTCGTTTTCTGGAAGTTTAGCAATCTGTAATGCTCCTAATTCTTTTTTCTAAAAATAGTTCACGCAATAATTTTCCCTCGTTTGGCAGCTATTTTGTCCATTGATCCTAGATTATAACACTGTTATGTACTTTTGTTGACGAAAAAAATTCTTTGCAGCAACCAAAAGACACGGTAATAAATACCAAAGAAATGACCCTACCCTTTTTTTAAGAAAAGGATACACTTCCAATAGAACATAGAAAGCAAAACACTTTTCCATATCATTCTGAAGTTTACGTTATTGTGCTACATATTCCCTTAATGCTTTTATTGCAGCTGTCTGATCTTTAGCTTCAATTAGCCTGATTTTGTAAAGTTTTGCCAATTTTTTGCCGCTCTCACTCATATTTGGAATAGCAACAAGACAAGCTTTCTCCGGATTAGTATCAAATATCTTAGCAAACATAGAAATCACTACCTGATCAGACACAACATCCTCTGACGTTGCAAGATCAATCGCTGTTATCAGCTTCTTTTTTTCAGAGACGGCAGTTAAATCAAACATGTGACGTGTTCCAGATTTTCCATTCAAGAAGCCAGGGCTTTCTACTGTAAATCCAATATCTTCCAAAGACTCCATGATCGGACCGATCATAACCCAACCTAAAGTTACCTCTTTTGCAGCTTCAGGACTCAAACTGTATTCATAGACATCTTTGTAAATTGCTTCATCAAAAGTGAAATTTTCTTGACATACGCGACAAAAATGAGCTGGAACCGGAATATCAAAACTCTTTGTACATTTATTACAGCTACACCATACTCCTGCTTTATGATGATCCACATCAGGACTGATTAGTTCTTTATTGCATTTAGGACAGACTAGTTTATCCTCTTTCTGAAAGTGATCCTCTGTGTCGATGTAACCACATTTTATATGCTCAATCAAGGAGCTCTTCGTAATGTCGAAGGATTTGCAATAGGGACATGTATAATGTATAGAAACATTTGCAGAACTGCAAGTTGGGCAATAGACGATTTTGTCGTAAAGTTTTCTATTTAGAATCCCACCCTCAAACAGTTTCTGTAAAAACTTGTTCGTGTATGAAGACTCACCAACAATTTCATCCACTAGCGGATACCTAAATCCATGTTTTGGATCATAAACTGGATTCAATTTACCAAGCTCGCCGCTCACAAACTTGCTGATAAGAAGCTGCACTTTGTGGTCTTTGAATAGCTTAAGCAGTTCCTTTTTCGAAGTTTTTGGCATTCATTATCTCCTTTTCTGACCTGCAGTAATGTCTTTTTTGAAATTCTTGAAAGTTAGTTATTCTTAGCAGTTGTTTAAAGTGTTATGGATGAGTAATTTATAGTTCTCATTCATTTTTTAATTCAATAGCATTATTTTCTGAAATAATGCGGCTGCGCGGATTTCCACATTTTTTTATTAGCATCTAAACGGAATTTCTTTAAGATACCCGAGTAAGAAGTAGATTCGATTGTTTGGTTGATTGCACGACAGTAGACCAACTTCATTTGCGATTGTTTTTTAGTTGATATTATGAATTTAGTGATGATAATTCTACTGAAGGAGATTGGAGATTGACACAAGGAATTGATGTTTTAGTCATACACTCGGGTAAAAGATAAAAGCCATTCTGTTTCTACAAGAGGTTATGCGAAACCCAATCTTCTCAGTTATTACAACGGGGCGGGGCGAAAAAGATACAAGAGCCCTTAAAGAGACTTTCAACAACTGGGAGATTGCGAAAAAGGTTTTTGAAGACAAAATAGGCAAAAATAATATGATCGAATTCTTAGTTGCAGATGCAGGAGAAAACGCAGATTTTCCAGAAATTTGTAATTCTACAATAATTTCTCCTAAAGAATACGATGATTACAGAAAGAAACTTTTGAATGCTGGAATAATCAAGTATCCAGAGTGGGATACTCCTGCTATAGGACGGAATCTAGGGTTTAGGCATGCTAAGGGAAAGATCATTGTTTTTCATGATATTGACTCGCTTTTCTCAACTGGAACTGAGATGGATAACGGTTACATTTGTTCTGAATTGGATCAATACGAAAACTATTTCGAAGTAATGTACTCCGCCTTCAGACGTAAAGATGTGGTTGCTACGGTTCCATCTCTAAGACCAAGAGATAGCCTAAAACTGGGAAGAAGATTTGGAATCATGGGAGCTAACTTGTTAACCCGTTTTTCCCTAAAGTTTCCTACAATTCAAATATTTGGAATTCCAGTTATGGGAGCTAGTGTTCCTGGATGCAGTATAAGCTTGTTGTGGGATGTTGCATCCCAAATGACTAATGGTGGGTATGGTCCCTATGATTCGGAGCTGGGAGTTTCTGAGGATCAAAAGATTTCTAGATTAATGGCAAAGTTTGGAAGAATCTCCTATGAGAGGAGTGCCGGAGTTTTCACGAGAACAATGAGCAGAGTTAGTGACGGATATGACATTGTCAAGTCTCTTGGGTATGCAATAAAAGGGTCTACTTATTACATATTTCCGGGGCTTTTCAAATACCGCAAACACTCTTTGACAATCTGAAAGGCTATTGCAATTTTGGGCAGTCCTGAAGTTTTTTGAGGGCTTCATCAATGACAGCTTTAAGTCCGTCCAGTCCCACCGTTTTGATGGTTTTTACTTGAAGTCCAGTGTGTTGGATGAATTCTTCTATATCACTTTTTAGTTCGTCGAGGTTGTTTAGCGAATCTATTATGATGACTCCGTCGAGGTGCTCAAACTGTTCCTTTACCCCTTCCATGTTCCAATCAAAGATTTCTCTGAAATACTTGAATTTCTTAAGGTTTGACGGCATCCAACCAGGAGAAAGAAAGAAGTGGCAGCCTTTAGGGTCTGTAAGTACAAGTTTTTTGTGTCCTCCAAGAAGGCAATCGATGCAATTAAGAGCATCAACTTTGACTGCGTTACTAAATTGTTTTACCGTTTTTTTGATTCGCGGATGACACATGTCGCCATAGACAACAACTATTCCATAGTCTGCATGGTCTTTTGCTTTTTCGAGGGCGGATATTATTTCTTTTTCTAGTTCAGCATAAATTACATGAAGCCCCGCATCCAAGAAGCAAGTTTCCACATCAAGCTTCTTTTGTTCTATTAGTTTTTCGATTTCTTTTCGTAAAATGCCACAAGAAATAAGGAGAGGACGAGATTGTTTTACCAATCTTTTATCCTCACTACTTCTTTTCTAAATCGACGATCCATTTATCAAGTTTTTCTCTGGCTTCTTCGTCGCCCATTTGTTTTAGGGGATGTTTCATGAGATATGCCGAGGTGTAGGTTAGATTGCCACTGACTTTTTTATCGAGAGCTAGTTGTGCACATCTAATTGCGTCGATTGCTACTCCTGCGGAGTTGGCTTTATCGTCTACGTCTAATCGGATTTCCATGTTGAAAGGTATGTTTGCGAACATTCTTCCTTCTATTCTGATGAATGCTAATTTGTTATTTCCGAGGAATGGGATAAAATCGCTCGGTCCAATGTAAATATCTTTAGCGTTTAATCGTTGTTTTTCGGGCATTAGGCTTTGTACGGCTTCTGTTTTGGAGATCTTTTTGCTTTCCAGTCGTTCCCGTTCAAGCATGTTGGCGAAGTCTGTGTTACCACCCACATTGATTTGGTATGTTCTGTCTATTGATGCTCCGCGATCTATGCAAAGTTTGGCTAATGTTCTATGGGTTATTGTTGCTCCGATTACACCTTTAACGTCGTCTCCTACAATTGGAATACCTGCATCTTCAAATTTTTTGAGCCATTCTTTGTTTGATGCAATAAAGACTGGCATGCAGTTAATGAATGCACATCCTGTTTTCAGGGCGATTTTTGCCCAAAATTCTGTAGCTTTTTGGCTACCCACAGGAAGGTAATTGATTAAAACTTGTGGTTTTGTGGTTTCTATTTCTTCAATTGCTTCTTTTTCAAGTTCTTCTTCGGTTTTTGTTTGATTGATTGGTTTGATCATGCTTGCTACATAGATTCCTACCCCATCAAGAATTGGGCTTTCCTTCACATTTCTTGATGTGCAATTTGAGACACTGTCAACCCAATCGACATAGTTTGGGTCTGAAAATATGGCTTCTATTAGTGGTCTTCCTACTTTGTTTTCTCCTACATCGAAGGAGCAAACAAATTCTAGGTCTTCTATGCTGTAACCACCTATTTTTTCGTGCATTAATCCTAATTTCAGGATTTTATTTTGTTTGTAGACTTCGATTCCTTGAGCTAAACCAGCGAAACAATTTCCTACGCCAATTACGCCAACCCTAATTTTGCCCATGTAATCACATTCTCTTTATACTCTGAGCAAATAGGAAGTGGTTCTTCTTTATTTCTTTCGGTTATAGGATTACAGTTTTCTAGAAAAAGGCTGTTTTCAACAATGGTATATTATTAGTTGACTAACAATATTGAAAGAAAAGTCGGGATCTCGCATTATTCGATTTCCTTTTTGTTTGATGTACTCATCAAAAAGCGATTACTCACTAGTGTGAGCAATATTTGATGGGTGCTTGAAATATTTTATATGGTATGGGTCTCAACTATGATTAGTTAATGGGGATTACAAGTTGGTTGAGAGTCGAAAAGACCTTTGTGGTTGTGTTTTTGAGATTCAGGAGGGCATTACAGTTTGTGTAAAGCGATGTCTCAAGCATAGCAGACCAAAACGGAAGCGTCCTTTCAGAGCCAAAGCTGAATGCGTAAGACCCTAACAAATTGCATCAGAGCTTTTTTTAATGGGCACAATGAAATATACCCATTAACGGACCAGAAAAAGATGACTACACAGAGCTCACTTGAGTTATTTGGTGTTCCAGAAAAACAGAAGAAGACAACAGTATCTTCCTCACCTGATCAAAAGCCAAGAGGATATTTTTCACCTAAACAGAAAGCTCTTTCAGAAAAAAACCCACTTGTTGTATACCCTGATTTCCCAGAAAACCTGCCCCCATCATACCTTGTATCTGTCACATACCATGGAAAAAAGCAGCTAGCCAGCCTAAAATTATATGAGCCCGAGTCTGAAAAAATCTACTTCTGGGATGACAACACCGGGCACAAACCCTATTGTCTTACAAGTCTTGCTCCAGAGGAACTTGAAAAACTCAAACGAGTAACATCACATTCTGGCTTTGACCACTTCGAAACCGTTAATAAGTTTGACCCTCTTTATGACCAAAACGTAATAGTAACGAAGGTTGTGGCAAAGGACCCATTGGCGATAGGAGGCCGCCAAAGCGGCTCTATGCGAGACATAATCCCTAATGATTATCAACAATTAACTGGATTTGAGGAACCTCCCAAAGTCTGGGAATCCTATATCCGTTATTATCAATCCTACATTTACGATAAAAACCTAGCTCCTGGTATGTTATATGAAATTCAGAACGGAAACCTTGTTCCCATACATCAGACTTCATCAAAAGAGACTATAGAAAAAATCTTGAGTCTATTCTCTGGAGTAAGCAAAGAATTTTTGGAAAGTGTAGAAAAATGGGCACGTCTACTAGAATCTCCGGCTCCTGACTTTCGAAGAGTCGGCCTCGACATCGAGGTGAGTTCTCCAATTGCAACTCGTATTCCTGATCCGCAAAAAGCTGATAATCCTGTTGTTTGTGTGGCGCTAGTTGGTTCGGATGGAAAAAAAGAGTTATTCATTTTGAAGCGGGATGGAATAGAGACAGGCAATAAAAAACTGCCACTTGACACGATTGTCACATATTTTGATGATGAAAAAAAGTTGCTTTCGAAACTTTTTAGTGCTCTTCGGGAGTATCCTTTTGTTTTAACCTTCAATGGCGATGATTTCGATCTGCCATACCTATATAACAGGGCTAAAAATCATTTCAATTTTGAACGAAACCAGATTCCAATACACGTTGGACAAAGAGTATGCCAAGTTACTCATGGCGTTCACATTGACCTCTACAAGTTCTTCTTTAACAGGTCAATACAAATCTACGCCTTCGGCAACAAATATAGGGACATAACCCTAAACGCAGTCGGCACTGCACTGCTAGAAATGCCAAAAATTGAATTCGAAAAACCACTTTCAGAACTAAGTTACACCGAACTTGCCGAATACAACCTACGTGACTCCGAAATTACCTTA
This sequence comes from Thermoproteota archaeon, assembly GCA_042565955.1. Taxonomy (GTDB): domain Archaea; phylum Thermoproteota; class Bathyarchaeia; order Bathyarchaeales; family Bathyarchaeaceae; genus Bathyarchaeum. The sequence continues at coordinate 42,784 of JBHORG010000001.1, forward strand.
GACCTAACAGTCTTTAACGATAACTTGGTCATGAAACTAATCTTAGCCATTTCAAGAATTGTCCATATGCCCATGGAGGACGTGAGTCGCCAAGGAGTTTCACGATGGATACGTAACTTTCTGTATCATGAGCATCGCCAAAGAAACATGTTGATTCCAAACATGGAAGACATACTTGCTCTTAAAGGCGGAACCACAACCAAAGCCATGATCAAAGGAAAAAAATACAAAGGAGCTATAGTTGTTGACCCTGTTCCAGGTGTCCACTTTAACGTGGCAGTTATGGACTTCGCTAGCCTGTATCCATCCATAATAAAAGTTCATAATCTGGGCTATCAAACCCTACTCTGTAAACATGAGGAATGCAAAACAAACAAGGTTCCCGAGACCACTCACTGGGTATGCACCAGAAATAAAGCTCTTGAAAGTCTGTTGATAGGGTCACTTAGGGATCTTCGAGTCAAATGGTACAAGCCCAAATCTAAGGACAAGACTTTATCCAAGGATTTACAGAGCTGGTATAATGTAATCCCAAGCGCCCTCAAAGTTATTCTTAACGCAAGCTACGGAGTTTTCGGTTCACCTGCCTTTGGTCTATATTGTCCACCTGTTGCTGAAGCCACAGCCGCCATCGGCAGACACGTAATAACCAAAACTATAGAAAAAGCCAAATCGCTAGATATTGAAGTTCTTTATGGCGACACAGACAGCGTCTTTTTGAAGAATCCCTCCCCCGAACAGATAGAAATATTGGCCAATTGGTCTATAGAGAACATGGGAATGGAACTGGAAGTCGAAAAATTCTATCGCTACGCTGTCTTTAGTTCCCGCAAAAAGAATTATCTTGGAATCTTGAAGGGAGGCGGCGTTGACGTCAAGGGAATGACCGGAAAGAAACGCCACATTCCTCCCTACATCAAAAAAGCATTTTTACAACTGGAAAAACGACTAGAACAGGTGCAGTCACCCTCAGAATTCGAGGAAGCCAAAAAAGAGATTAAGAAAATTATCCGAGACAGGTACTTGCGATTGAAACAACGCCGTTGGGGAGACAGCCCAGAGGAACTAGCATTTCATGTTGTTCTTGGTAAACCGCCAGAAGCTTACACAAAAACTACTCCTCAACATGTAAAAGCGGCTCGTATTCTAAAAAATATAGGTTACGATATGAAAGCTGGTGACTTGATAAGTTTCGTCAAAGTTATGAAGGAACCCCGGGTTAAACCCGTGCAAATAGCAACTAATAACGAAATTGATGTAGACAAATATGTTGCCCACCTACAATCAACTTTTGATCAAATTCTAGATGCTTTGGGTTTAGACTTTGATGAGATAATTGGCTTAACTAAGCTTTCACGCTTTATGTAAATAATCTGCTTCCAAAACACTGGAATTTCAACAATTCTTGTCGCCAATACACTTGGACTTGGTTCCTGTGTGCTTTATTTCAACCCCTTCTTCGATGGGTTTGCAGGGTAATTGATATTTTTTGAATAGCCACATCAATTCATTGAAAGCTTTCTCATTAACTTCAAACTCCACAACCTCTGTCATCTCATCTATGACTGCTGGATGTTTTGGATTAGCTTTGTAGAGCATCATAAATTCAGTGTCTTGTTCAGACTTTGGCGGAACAGCTATTATTTCCCACAAAGACTTTGCCGGAAAGTTTCGAGGCGGATATCGTTTTATCCTTATCTTTTTCAGTGTCTCTACTCCCTCTCCTTGGCACACTTTTTATAACATGATTTTAATCTTTCCTATAAGCGGTCATGGTTCCTTTCTCTATACTTATTGTATAGACAATTAGTAGGTAATAACCTATCATAAAAATAGTCTAATTTATTATTCAGCTACGTTCATATGTCCTTTCTTGGAACTATTTTGTGTTCATGAAAACCTTAATCTTCTAATCATCCACAATAGCGTTAAGGGGCAACACCAAAAATGATACTGTTCATAGCCTCAACAAAAGACATAGCTAGCATGAACATCGCCAAGCAACTAATAACTTACTATCGCTTCGAAAAACTCCAAGAAACCTTCCACCAAAACCCCGTTTACACAAAATCGCTTCATAACAAACAAACCAAACTCCTCTTTGTAGATACAGAAATTGTGGACACCCAGTTCTTGGGCGACATCCTTAAACCCTATCTATTTGTCTTCTTATCTAGACACAGCAGCGTTAAGGGCATCCCCACCCTTTCTGTACACACTCCTGGGAACCTATCCATTGCTAAATTCGGTGGTAAATCCGGAAAAGTTTCCATATCTCCCGCGGGTCCCATGAAAAATGCTCTCTTAGAAATGTCAAAACTGGTAAATGAAAAAGGGCTAGATTACGAAGTTTCTTACGAATGCACTCACCATGGGCCCTCTTTAGATGTGCCAACCATGTTCGTAGAATTAGGCAGCTCGTCTAAACAATGGAAAGACACCAAAGCTGCCAAGGTTGTTGCAGATGCAGCTGTTGCTGCTGTTTCTGATTGTCCTGACTGTTCTGTGGTATTGGGAATCGGCGGACCACATTATAACAAAAAGTTTACAAAACTGGCTCTAGGAAATCAGAGGGCATTTGGTCACATGATTCCAAAGTATGCTCTCGGTGAGGTTGATGCTGAGATAATTACGCAATGTTTTGAAAGAACATTAGAGTCTATAGATTCAGTAGTTCTTGATTGGAAGGGAATCAAAGGTGAACACAAATCCAAGATTCTTACTACGCTAGATGGTCTTGGTGTGTATTCAGAAAAAGTTTAGGTCTAAAAAAAGTGGATTGGGGAAATTTATTTTATTCCCCATTTTTTAGTAACTTTCACTAGTATGAAAATAACAAACGCAACGATAATGAACGTTATCAGTGCAACTAGAAAGCCTCCAACTCCGAACTCCTGATTGTTAACTGGAATTTTTAGAGTTGACAGGTTATCCATATTGGGAAACACTAAGCCAATGATTGGCATTATCAAATCTGTAACCATCGATTGCACTAGCTGACCAAGATACAAACCCAAAATGAAAGCGACAGCAAGTCCCATAACTTTGTAATTTTCTATAAAGCTCTTGAATTCATTCCATAATCCTTTCGGTGCTGGTGGTGGCGGAGCAGGTTTAGCGGCTAAGAGTTCTCGTATTTGCGTGAGTTCTTTTAACATTTCCTCTTCTTTCGACATTCTTCTCACCCGTTATTATTACCCGATTTTCGCCTTTTAACATCTGTTGTGCCGTAAAAAGCACTTCAATCTTTGTCAAAACCGTAATAAAATACAATACTATATGTTACAAACTGGTTGCCCACAGGGATAACTTTACATATTAGAATTTAATTTGAAAGGTGCGAGGAACATTGGGACTAAGATCATTCTTTCAGTCAGCATCCAGATTGCTGAAACTTGCCACAAAACCAGGCAGAACCGAGCTCTGGCTCTCGCTAAAAATATGCTTTCTTGGAACCATTGCAATCGGAGGAATCGGATTCTTAATCAAGATCATTTTTGAGGGCGTCCGCCCGTTACTAGGTTGATAAATTATGAGCGAAGAGAATAAAATTTCAACAGCAGTATTCGCCGTACGAACAACTGCAGGTCAAGAGAAAAACGTGGCAAATGTAATCGAAGCCAAAGCAAAAATGGGCGAGATTCCGATAACAGCCGTACTTGTACCTGAACTGTTAAAGGGCTATGTTTTCATCGAAGCGGATGGACCACATTCAGTAGAGAAAGCAATAACCGGAGTTAGACATGTAAGATCCCGAGTTCCAGGTGTTGTGACCTTTCCTGAAGTAGAACGATACATTGTAATAAAACCGGTGATCGAAGAATTAGACGCGAACGATCTCGTTGAGGTTGTTGGAGGGCCATTCAAGGGAATGAGAGCCAAAATCACGAGGGTTGACAAGGCAAAGGAAGATGTAACCCTTGAATTGTTGGAGGCTACCTTTACTTTACCAATCACGGTTCACGCGGACTACGTGAAACTTGTCGGGAAATCTAAAAAGGAAGAATGAAAACATGGGAGAAAAGAAAGTTGTTGAAGCATTGGTTAACGGCGGGCAAGCTACCGCTGGGCCTCCCCTTGGACCCGCGTTGGGGCCTTTGGGAGTCAATGTTCTAGCTATTGTAAACAAAATCAACGAGATAACAAAAGACTATGCTGGCATGAAAGTGCCCGTGAAAATCAGCGTTGACACTGATAATAAAGAGTTTGAAGTGAGCGTAGGAACGCCTACGACTTCGGCGTTGCTAGTTAGCGAATTGGGAGTAACAAAGGGCTCAGGAGTTCCTAATACTGAAAAGATTGGTGACTTATCTTTGGAACAGATTGTTCGTATTACTAAAGTCAAGAGTGACGATGTTTTGGGTAAGGACCTGAAAGCAGCGGTTAACGAGATTTTGGGTACTGGCGTTAGCATGGGCGTAACGGTGGAAGGCAAAGACCCCCGCGAAGTTCAAAAAGAGATCAAAGAAGGAAAGCACGACGCTTTACTAACTAAATAAATTTACCAGTAACAAGATTTTTATAACTGGCTCTTGTACGTCATTGGCGCGAGGCTCTACGAATGCCACTAAATATGAAAAATATCCTTGCTGCGGTTAAAGAAGTTAAAAGCAAGGCTACTGAACGTAAGTTTTCCCAGTCCATAGACCTCGCTATAAACTTACAGAATATTGACATGAAGAAACCTGAGGGTAGAATTCAGGAACGTATCGAATTGCCAAATTCTGTAGGAAAGGTACTAAAAATCTGTGTGATTGCCTCAGGCGAGATGGCATTTAAAGCAAAAAAGTCTGGAGCTAGCTTTGTCCTCGAAAGAGCTGCCCTTGAATCTTTAGTTGGTGACAAGAAACAGCAGAAAGAGATAGCTAAAAAGTATGATATATTCATAGCCCAAGCTCCCATGATGTCTCTTGTAGGTAAGAGTCTTGGTGCATCCCTTGGACCTAGAGGGAAGATGCCTACTCCAGTAGCTCCTAATGCTGATATTAAAGAGCAGATTGAGAAACATCAGAAAATTGTGTTTGTAAGAATGCGAGGGCAACCTGTTATTCAGTGCCGCATAGGAAACGAAGCTATGAAAGATGAAGAAATAGCTGAAAATGTTCAGGTTATTGTTAGGAGAATCGAAGGAAAACTAAAAAGAGGAATCAAAAACTTCAAGTCTGTTTACCTGAAAACCTCGATGGGTTCTTCAGTTAAGGTTGCTATGTAGGGAAAAGTTATGGTGGTCCGTCAATCAACTCTGCTAAAGGCTGACAAAGTTAAAGAACTAAAGGAATTCCTGTCAAAATATAATTCGATAGGAATTGCCAGCCTAGAAAAGGTCAGGTCTGCCCAACTTCAACAATTAAGGAAAAAGTTGGCTAAGAACGCTTGTCTTCGAGTTGTTAAAAACTCTCTCATCGTAAGGGCTGTTTCTGAAACCAAGGAAAGTACTGGAATTGAAAAGCTTGAGGAACACCTGACAGGACCCAACTTGTATCTTTTTACGAACCTAAATCCATTCAAACTTGCAATTCTTCTTGAAAAGAGCAGGGTTAACGCAACCGCTAGGGGAGGAGACTTGGCAGCATTTGATGTTACAGTTCCTGCTGGAAACACTGGATTACCTCCTGGTCCAATCATTAGTCAATTTACTGCTGTCGGTTTGCGTACACGAATAGAATCAGGTAGCGTTTATGTGTCAAGAGCCACAATGGTGGTTAAGAAAGGTGAACCTATAAGTAGTCAGCTTGCGAGTTTGCTTTCTAAGCTTGGAATAAAGCCTGTTGAGGTCGGTTTAAGCTTAAAAGTGGTTTATGATGACGGGGCAATCATAACTGAAGAAGATTTGGTTGTGGACATAGCTGGGGTTCAACGAAGCGTTGAAGAGGCTCATCAGTTTGCTTTCAATTTGTCTTTGGAGGCGGCTTATCCTCTTCCAGAGAACATTAATTATCTTCTTAGGCGTGGTCATCAGGAAGCCTATAGTCTAGCGTTGAATGCTGGTGTCATGACCAAGGACACTATTGCCGATCTTATCAGAAAGGCTAGCGTGGAAATGTTAGGCCTAAACGAAAAACTAGATGAAGCCGAGAAAAAGAATGGGTCATCGAATTAAGTTCAGAAAAGTTGAAAAGTAAGTATGATTGAAAAGATGGAGGAGAATGAATATGGAATACGTATATGCTGCGATGCTCTTGCATAAAGCTGGAAAAGAAATAAACGAAAAGAACGTTTCTGAAGTTCTCACGGCAGCCGGCGTAAGTGCCGATTCTGTCCGAGTTAAAGCTTTAGTGGCGTCCATTGCCGAAGTTGACATCGAGGAAGCAATCAAATCTGCTCCTACAATGATGGCGGCAGCACCAGCGACTGCAGCTGCAGCACCAGCCGAAGAAGAAAAGAAGGAAGAAGAAGAGGAAGAAGACGAGAGCAAGAAAGAAGAAGCAGCAATGGAAGGTTTAGGTTCCCTGTTCGGATAAACGGTCTAGTATCGTTTTCCTGAACTGAGGGGAGGCTTTTCCTCTCTCTGTATTCTTTTTGATTTCTTTGTTTTCTTAGCTACTGCAAAGTTATTTATCACTCGAGTCGTTTTAAGGGAGAACTTATAATCTCTTATAGTCCCTTTTGATTTCAGTGTTTAATAATTGGTAGATTTGATGCTTTATTTAGCTCTTTAAATAACTTAAGTGGATTTTTTTGGATCTTGAACAGAACATCTTCAAGACAGTTTTGTGGATAAACCGGTTACGCTATGGATATTAAGCAGTTCTGACCAAAATCCTATCTATGGCTATAGATTCAAAAAAGTTAAGGAAATTATTCTTGGATTTCTTTAGTGAAAACGAGCATAAGTTAATTCCAAATTCTCCTCTTATTCCAGAGTATGATCCTACAGTTCTTTTCACTCCGGCAGGTATGCATCCTCTTATTCCATATTTTTTGGGGCAGTCTCATCCGCTTGGAAAGAAACTCGTGAATGTTCAAAGATGTTTTAGGACTGGAGACATCGAATGTGTTGGGGATAATTCGCACTTAACTTTTTTTGAAATGTTGGGTAACTGGTCTCTAGGTGATTACTTCAAAAAAGAGGCCATTAGGTTGAGCTATGACTTTCTTACAGACAAGAGATGGCTAAACTTGGACAAAAAACGGTTGTTCGTAACTGTGTTTGCGGGAGATCAAAATGCTCCAAAAGACACTGAGAGTTGTGAATCATGGAGTGTTTTGGGTATTCCCGATGATCATATCTTTTTTTTGTCAAAGGAGGATAATTGGTGGGGTCCAGTTGGTAACACAGGACCTTGTGGACCTTGTACTGAAATGTTCTATGATACTGGAAAGCCGTCCTGCAGTCTATCCTGTGGACCTGGTTGTTCATGTGGTAAATTTTTTGAGCTCTGGAACGATGTTTTTATGGAATATAACAAAACTTCTTCAGGCTGTTATGAACTCCTAAAACAGAAGAACGTTGATACTGGAATGGGCGTAGAACATACTGCCGCAATGCTTGAAGCCAAAGAGAACGTATTTCAGATTGCTGCAGTTCGACCAATAGCAAAAAGAGTGGAGGAGATTGCCTCAATTAGTGTGCCAACTCCTGTTGAAGAAAAATCTATTAGAATTATTACTGATCATATTCGTGCTTCAACATTCTTTCTGGGTGACGAACGAGGAGTTAAGCCAAGCAATGCCGATCGAGGGTATGTTTTACGTCGGTTAATCCGACGTGCAATAAGATTTGGACGATTAATTGGAATTGAAAGAGATTTCTTGACGAATCTTGCTGACATTGTCATAATACTTAACGAGTTTGAGTATCCTCTGCTTAGAGAAAAAGAAGCTAGCATACTTGATGAGATAAGTAAAGAAGAGGTCAAGTTTAAGAGGACTCTTGCAAAGGGTTTGAGGAAGTTCAAGCGAATAGCAAATAATAGTCCAAAGATTGACGGAAAAAATGCTTTCTTGTTGTTTCAGAGCTTCGGATTTCCTATTGAGTTGACAAAAGAGCTTGCTACAGAGAGTGGTATTGAAGTTGACGAGGAGGAGTTCAGGAATGAGTATGGACGGCATCAGAAAGTCTCGTCTGCAAGTGCAAAAAAGCTGTTTAAAGGTGGTTTAAGTGACGCATCTATAGAGACTATAAGACTTCATACTGTAACACACATACTAAATGAAGCATTGCGAAGAGTCTTAAAAAATAGAAATATTGTTCAAAGAGGGTCGAACATTACTCCAGAACGGTTGCGTTTTGACTTTAATTTCGATAGACCTCTGGAACATAACGAAATAGATTCAATTGAAAAAATGGTTAATGAGCAAATTAGGAAAACTTTGCCTGTGGTTAGAGAAGAAATGACTGTTGAAGAGGCAAAAAATAGGGGTGCACAAGCTGTGTTTGATACTAAATACGGTGGTGCGGTAATATCTGTTTATAACATAGGAGATTTCTCGACCGAAATTTGTGGTGGGCCTCATGTTGATAGTACAATTGATTTGGGGACTTTTAAAATAACAAAACAAAAAGGCATCGCAGCCGGAGTCAGAAGAATACGAGCCGTACTTCAAAAGAATCCAGAAGAGGCAAAGCACAGGTAATTCCAAACACACAAAACCATACTATAAACCTTAACAATCGTAATAGGAGACTAATAATACTTCATTGTTGAAAACTACCTTTTTTCTGAAAAACCAAACAACAATAAAAAAGAAAAATAAAAAAAAGTCTATGGTGTCTGGCTGTTTTACCAGACTGAGATTTTTCCGTAAGTCAGTTTCTCGCAGAAATCCTCTATGTTTGCCAGTTCTACGTCGATAACTTCTATTATTCTCGCTTGCACCTTATTATCAAGAGAAGCTCCATCGTTCATGACTACCTGTGCAGCAGCAATAGCGGGCTGATCAATCGCTATTCCAATCTGGCTAAGAAGCCATACACAAGTCTCTGCTACTTCAGGAACTTCACTGCAGATTTTTCTTGCTATCTGGTGCGTTAAAGCGTTGTAGATTTTACCAACATGGCTGACTGGATTCTTTCCTGCAGCAGCCTCAGTACCTATTGGCCTGTTCAAAGAGATTACTCCGTTGACCTTATTTCCTCTACCTACCTGACCAGAATCAGCGCCATCCGCGCTAGTGCCAAGCACACTCAAGTAGACGCCATCTACGCCTCGCCCCTCAACATCTAGAGTGTTAACAAAAACGTTAACCTTATCAAAGTCGCCTTTCGCGTTAGCCCACGCATCTATATCCGCCTGAATGTCAGCCTTCTTTCGCATGTAATCTTTCTCACCATCAACAAAACGGTCAACAAAAGCCATGGCCACAGTCAAATTCAGAACATTACCGTTCTTGTAGCCCATAACTTTAACGTCTTCTCCACCCGCAGGGAACCGTTTCTTGAAATCTGCTGAATTCACGTAACGTTCAGTAGTCAAAACCATATTCTCTGTCCTTGTCAGTGGCGCGTAGCCAACAGCTGCAGAAGTGTCGTTAGCTCCAAACATGCAGGTTTCTCGTTTGAAAATGTCAGTAAGCCCCTGGGAACCATGTTTTATCTCTACTTGGTATCTCATATGCTCTTCCGGATCAACAAAACGAAGATTTTCTGTCAGCCATTTTTTAGCAGTTTTTATTGCGATTTCTTCAACAGGAATATCCTTTCCATTAGCTTCAAAAGTTGCTCTATCACCGAAAATAAGAAGCATAGGATCATTCACGACCCCGCCCCCAAACTTACACTCTACGTCTCCAGCAACAAGCAACGACTTGTCAGTATTATGATGCAAAATGGTCCCGAACTCCTTTATATACGCTTTACTAAGTTCCACCGAGACCTGATCCATTATGGCGTCACACATTGAGTCAGGATGACCGACACCCTTGCGTTCAACAATCTCTACTGGTTGCTTATCAAGAGGTATCCGTTTCGAACCGTTAACAAGTATGTTCCTCATGAAAACACCTTGACGAAAGGCTAACTGTGATAATTCATATATACCTTACGATAATTCGGACAACAAATCCCAACAACAAAATCATACCAAAAATCTCCATTTTTCAATGCCAACAACTCCACATACAAAAGAACAACAGTGTTTCTCCTCACAGTTTTTGCCTTAAAATTGTAGTAAAGATTGATAAATAGGACATTTGAATAGTGGAAAATATGCGTGAACAGTTAAAAGAAGCATGCGGGGTTTTCGCAGCACAAGACTTTACCGACAAGCCTGTATTCCCCTACCTCTACTGGGGACTACGATCCCAAAACCACCGCGGCCACCAATCCCACGGATTCCTCACCCACGACGGAACATTCCACAATAAAAAAGGCCTTGACCTTGTTCCGAAAATAAAAAAGGATGAAATCCAAAAGTGGCTTACAGAATTGCCCGGTTCTGTTGGATTGGGGCATGTCAGATATTCAACATCTGGCGGAACAGATTATGCCTCACTTGTTAAGAGCACACAACCAATTCTAGAAAAACGGGGAGAAAAACAGATAGGAATCGCCTTCAATGGTAATGTCGTCAATACTCCCGAAATAATACAAGAAATAAGAGAAGAATACCCAAACTTCAGATTCAACTACGATGCAGAACTAATCTCCAGAAAACTACTAAGACAAGGAAAAAACGGCGACTTAGCCTCCTCTGTAAAACGATGCATGACAGAAATAGAAGGCGCCTTGTCCGTTGCAGGTCTGACAGAAAAAGGAGAGCTCTTCGCCTTCAGAGATCCTCGTGGAATAAGACCCCTCTGTTGTGGATGTAGCAAAAACGGAAAAACCTTCGCTGTATCATCAGAAACCGTGGGTCTAGACATAAACAGCCTCGACTTCAGTTTTGAAATAAACCCTGGAGAGTTTGTTGTAGCGTCAAAAGACGGTTTCACCAGAAAACAACTGTGTAATGGAGATAAAAGGGCATTGTGTGCTTTCGAGTTCGCCTACTTTGCTAGGCCTGACTCAAGACTAGGTAACAGGTACGTTTATGAAGTTCGAGAAGCATTTGGGAGAAACTTTGCATGGGAATATCCTGAAACCACAAGCAAAGTGGACATGATCTTGTCGATGCCCGAAACAGGTAACGACGCAGCATTCGGATACCACGAGTTGACAGGTATACGATGGGAAAGAGCTTCTAGAAGACATAGATACGTAGCAGAAAGAGCGTTTATTTTGCTTTCAGACGAACGATACACCACAATAGACAGAAAAATCAATATTGTTGACCACAAACTGACTGGTAAAAATGTTGGCGTAGTTGATGACAGCATAGTTAGAGGCGACACCACCAAAGTAGTGGTAAAGAAGTTGCGGGAAATGGGCGCAAATAAAGTTTATTTATTCATAACATTTCCAAGAATTATTGGTCCATGTTTCTACGGTGTTGACATGGCAACCTATAGAGAACTTATAGGTTCACAGCACGACGCAGAGGAGATAGCCGAGATAGTTGGCGCGGACGCAGTGAACTATCAGTCAATTGATGGCTTAATCAAAGCTACGGGCTTAAACAAAGAGGACCTGTGCTTGGGATGTATCACAGGAAAGTATCCAACTCCTATTGCCCAGAAGTTGGCTGACGAGATGAAAGAAAGGTTCGAGAACGGATACACCGAAAAAGGTAGAATATACGAAAGCTGACACAAACTAACCAATAATGAACAATTTAGTATGTTTAGGTGATCAGTGATGGAGAAAGTGGGTATTTTAGTGATTTCTTACGGCTCAAGAGCAGCCGCAATGATAGATACTTTTGTTCGAAGCGAAGATTATGCCCCAAAGTTCTATGTTATTGATAAACAGAAAAACCCCTTTAACGTAAAACATGCAGAAAAACACACGGTTATTTCTGATTTTAACCTAAAGGAGATTGCGAGATTTGCCAAAAAACACAAAGACAAAATCGACTTTGGTATTGTTGGTCCCGAAAAACCAATCATCGTAGGAGTAAGAGATGTCATCGAGAAAGAAACAAAGATTCCCATAATTTGTCCAACCAAAAAATACGCCATCGAAGCAAGCAAAGTAGCTCAGCGCCAACTATTCCAGAAGGTTGCACCACAAGTTAATCCCAAATTCAAAGTTTTCGACCCCGAAGACTATCGTGGCACAGCACAAGTTAAGAAGAGCGTGTATTCTTGGTTAAAAGAACTAGACAATCAAGTAGCAGTAAAGCCTGATAGGGCAACTGCAGGAAAAGGAGTTGGAGTCTGGGGAGACCACTTCAACACACCCGACGAGGTTTTTAAGCATTTCATTTCAAACTATGAGCATGGTCCAGTTATAATCGAAGAGAAAGTGGAGGGAGAAGAATCCAGCTACCAAAGTTTCTGTGATGGAAAACGTTTGGTACCTTTGCCTGAAACCAGAGACTATAAACGCGCCTTCGACGACGACATAGGACCTAACACTGGAGGTATGGGTGCCTACAAAAATGCTGGAGACAAATTACCTTTCATGAAATTAAAAGACAGAGAGAAAGAAATCGCGCTAATCGACAAAGTTTTTGCAGAACTGAAAGGAAAAGGCAGCAATCCAGAACTACGAGGTGTTCCTTTTTATGCTGCTTTCATTCACACAGGCAAAGGACCAAAAATCTTAGAGGTCAACAGTAGACCTGGAGACCCGGAAATAATGACTCTTTTGCCCACCCTTAAGGACGACTTCGTTGAAGTATGCTACAACATGGTAGACGGCAACCTAAGAAAAGTCAACTTCAAGAAGCAGGCAACAGTTGTAACCTATAAAGTTCCGCCAGACTACGGCGGCTATGCAACCAAGTTTCCCGACCGTATAAACAAAAATGAAGTAGATATTGCCGTTAACTTGAGTGGTGCAGCGAAACTGGTTGCGAAGAACGGTGATTGCATCAGAGTGTATCCTGGTTCTATGGAGCTTAGGAATGGAGAAAGCTTTACCCTTGGCTCACGCACAGTAGCCGTTGTAGGCATAGGGGACAATATATCTGAGGCAAGAGAAAAATCCCTTGAAGGCATAAATGCGATTAAAGGCGGAGCACTCTGGAACCGAAACGATATCGCAGAAATGCTACATATCAATAATAGCATAAAACATATGGAAGAATTGAGGAGGCTCTGATGTCAGCAGAAGCGTCCCAAACTAATCCGCGAATATTCGTTACCGACTGTGAGGGACCAATCTCAAAAAACGATAATGCCTTCGAACTTGCAGGCAATTTTGTGCAGGATGGTGACCGCTTTTTTGCTCTTGTAAGCAAGTATGATGATGTACTTGCGGATGTTGTCAAAAAGCCCAACTACAAGGCTGGAGACACATTGCGACTGATTCTTCCTTTCCTGAAAGCATATGGGGCTACAGACAAAAAGATTAGAGATTTTTCATCCAAAAATGTTCTACTGGTTCCAGGAGCCAAAAACACGCTCGCTGTTGTCAGAAAACTTTTGCCTTCATTCATAGTCAGCACCAGTTACGAGCATTATATCTCTGCTCTGTGTAATGTTATAGATTTTCCCTTTGAGAACACTTACTGTACCCGCTTGAATATGGACAAATACAACATACCTGTCGAAGAGATAATACGCCTAAAAGAGTTGGGAAACGAAATAGCAACACTACCCATGATTGAAATCCCCAACAACAGCAATTCATTAAACGAGTTTTCACAAAGAGATCAAGAAACCATAGACCGATTGAATGAGATATTCTGGAAAGAACTATCAAACATGAATTCTGGCAAGATGTTAACTGAAGTTAATCCTGTTGGGGGAACAGAGAAGGCACGGGCTGTAAAAGATATTGTCAAAAAGTTAGGAAGTACCCTTGATGCAGTGATGTATGTGGGTGATAGCATAACAGACGCACCAGCCTTAAAGCTAGTTCGAGAGAACGGTGGATTTGCGGTCTCATTTAATGGCAACGATTATTCTGTACGGGAATCAGATGTCGCGGTAATTTCAGGAGACACTACAGTAACTTCAGTTCTTGCAGATGTGTTCAACAGACTAGGAAAAGAGGGAGCACTTAAACTGGTTAATGAGTGGAGTCCATCTGGGCTTGAGAAATATTGTGTTATTCCAGAGTTATGTGAGCATATGTCAGTGTTGTTTTCTGGCGGTTTTCTTCAGGTTGAACACATAACTAACGATAATATGGAACGGTTGATGAGAGAAAGCGGTGTTTTTAGGAAGACCGTGAGGGGAGAGGCTATAGGAAAGTTAGGTTAACATTAGAAGGGAGATTTCATGAAGGCTGAAATCGAAGACACTTACGCTGAAGCTTTCGACGGAATATATTCTAGAGTTATCGTTACCGCTGACCATCATGAAGTTTTGCGGAAAGCTGCAACTGATGCAACAGCCACTCCAGCTATAGTAATAGGCAGAATTGAGGGCGGAGTCGAAAAATATCTAAACAAAGAAGAAACGCCAGACGGACGCGAAGGTGTTATTCTTCAGTTTTGGGGAGGAATAGACGAAAACAAGTCTCGAGACTATTCTGTAAAAAAGTTTGAGGCAGAATTCTCATTTAGGATAAGGCAGGATATTCTCGTGAAACCGTTTACTGCAGTTTTTGACTCATTACATAATGCAGAAGGAAAAATTGGAATGATGGAACGGGTCGGTCACTGCGGAGATGGTTTTGAATGGGAAGAACAACGGTACAGACGAAACATGATTGCGGTTCCTTTGATGGTTTCCGAGTTTTTTATTGAAAAAGAATTGGGTTATACGCGAGGAGTTATGGGAGCCAATTTCTGGTTCATGTGCAAAACCAAGCAAGCAGTTATGAAAGGAGGAAAAAAAGCATTAGATGCCATACACGAAGTTCCAGGCGTCATAACACCATTTGATATTTGCTCTGCAGGTTCAAAACCTGAAACCAAGTTTCCATTGATCGGTCCAACAACCAATCATCCATACTGCTCTAGCCTAAAAACTATCTTGGGAAAGAACTCAAAGGTTCCTGTAGGCGTAAAGTATATTCCAGAAATAGTCATCAACGGAACCTCCCTTGAAGCAGTTAAAGAAGCAATGAATGTGGGTATCCAAGCCGCCTTAGAAGTGGATGATGTAGTAATAATTTCTGCCGGGAATTATAATGGAAAACTGGGTAGGTACAAAATACGTCTGATGGAGTTGTTCTGATGACCTTTGATGTTGTTGGTTTTGGTGCCCTCAACCTGGATAAGCTCTTCAAGGTGCACATGATCGCCAAGGAAGAGGAAGAAGCATCTGTAATAGACTTCAACGAGTCTGGTGGTGGATCGGCAGCTAATACTGTTGTTGGTTTAACTAGGCTGGAAATGAAAACTGGTTTTATTGGGAAGGTTGCCGTTGATCGTGAAGGAATTTTTCTCTTAAATGAATTGAAAAAAGAAGGCGTTGACATCAACGGCATAACAATTTCTAAGGTTGGTAGAAGCGGTACGGTCATGGGATACGTCGATCCAAATGCAGATCGAGCATTATATGTTGATCCAGGGATCAACGACCAGCTAGACTTCAACGACATTAATGTAGACTATGTTTCTGGTACAGAGTTTCTGCATATATCATCATTTGTTGGAGAAAAGCCTTTCATAGCTCAAAAACAACTCATAACAATGCTTTCTGATGTGAAACTAAGTTTTGATCCCGGAGTCCTCTACGCAAGAAAGGGTTTAGCGGCACTAAAACCATTACTAAAAAGAAGTCGTTCAGTGTTTCCAAACGAGATGGAAGTTAAGCTGCTTACAGGAAAAAACTATTCAGATGGAGCGAAAAAGTTGATGAAGTTAGGTGCTGAGTTAGTAGCGGTAAAGCTTGGCAAAAGGGGTTGCTATGTCTCTGATGGGAAAGAGAGCCACCTGATCAAACCCTATATGGTGGAAGCGATTGATACAACTGGTGCTGGGGATGCTTTCTGTACAGGATTCATCTATGGTTTAATCAATGGAAAAGATTTGTATGAGTGTGGGCGACTGGGTAACTTTGTTGCTTCCCGTTGCATCTCAAAGATGGGTGCCAGAACCGGACTACCACAATTAGCAGATCTAAAAGATGTCTAGAATTTCTTCTTTAGGTATTCTACCATAGATTCGAAAACCAGTTTTCCGTCCCCAAAAGTTGGCATAGTTTCTGTTTTTGTCCAATCAGGTAGTTGCCAACCATAAAACGCTCTTTCTGGATGTGGCATTAAGCCAAAAACTGTTCCTGCGGGATTGCAGATACCTGCTATGTCATGGAATGCTCCGTTAGGATTAGCTGGAAATTCGCCATTTGCGTGTTTGCCTTCTTTGTTGCAGTATCTAAAGACTAGCTGATTGTTTTCATAAAGCTTTTCTAGGTAACGAATTTCCTTTTCTTTGGCAAATAAGAAGCGTCCTTCTCCATGGGCAACAGGTATTTTCATTACTTTTCCTTTTGGAATCTTTTGGGTGAAGATACAGTTTCCCAAGTTTTCATGTTTAAGATAAATCCACTTGCAGCGATACCCAATCGGAATGTTGGTTGCAAGTGTTGCTTCGGGATATTCGCTGATTCCCTCAAAGGCGGGTAATAGTCCTGCTTCAACTAAGACCTGAAAGCCGTTGCAGATTCCTAATATTGGTCTTTCTTCCTCAACGAACTGGTTCAGACCTTTTCGAAGTTTTGTTAGTGTTCCTGTAGCCCAGATTGCTCCAGCCCGTACATAGTCACCATACGAGAATCCACCCGGAAAAACAAGAGCATTATAATCTAGAAGATTTCGGCTTTTCACGAGCTCATTGAGGTGAAGCACCTCCGCTCTTGCACCTAATTCATCAAACGTTCTTTTAGTTTCGCCATCGCAATTTGTTCCGCCGACCCTCATAACACAGACGCGAATCTCTTCCACCCTCATACACTTATACTCCAAGAACGCTTTTCCAGCGTTTCCTCAACTCCTCTAAATCGGCATGAACAACCTGTTTTCCATCCAATCCCGAAACAGATAGATAGCCATCTTTCTTAATAGTGCCAATCTGAGCACAAACAACGTCTTTCATTAAAGTTTCAAAGTTTGTTTTATGCTTCTCTGAAACTTCTACCAAGAATCTACTATTTGATTCCGAGAAAAGAACAAAATCATTTCTGGACATTTCCTTAGTTCTTGGAACCTTGTCTAGATCCAGTTCTATTCCATATCCACTGCTAAAAGCCATTTCCGCAGAGGCAATTGCCAACCCTCCTTCTGAGAGGTCGTGGCATGACCGCAAATAACACAAATCGATGGCTTCTGTTATTTTGTCCATTGTTTTCTTGGCTTGTTCTATATTCACTTTTGGTACAGAATTTCCTAGGATACCCTTGTTTTGGTAGTATTGTGAGCCTCCTAGCTCCGGGTAGGTTTGGCCGATCATGTAGATTGTATTTCCTTGCTGTTTTAGTTCCATGGAAACTGTTTTTCGTATATCTGGAGTTACTCCAATTGCTGTGATTAGAAGCGTGGGTGTTACTGGTCCCATTGGTGATTCATTGTATAGACTGTCTTTTCCTGAAATGAATGGTGTTTGGAAGCCCTTGGCAAAATCGTAACATGCCTTACATGCGCTAACCAAAGAGCCTAGTCGGTCGGGTTTTTGTGGATTTCCCCATGTAAAATTATCAAGCAGGGCGATTCTTCTTCCCCCAACCGCGACATTGTTTCTTATTGCCTCATCAATACCTGAGGCTGCCATCCAGTATGGGTCAATTTTACCGTAGTTTATGTTCATTCCACTGGAGATGACTACTCCCTTCCATGAATCGGGGAGCGGTTTTAGAACTGCGGCATCGTTTGGTCCGCCATATTTGCTTTGGAGGGGCTTTAGTGCTGTGTTTCCTTTTACTTCATGGTCGTAGGTTCTTATTACTGATTCTTTGCTAGCGATATTTGGTAAAGAAAGTAGCCCCCAAAGTTCTTTTGTTAAATCTTTTGGCAAAGGAACCGTTGGCTCTTCTAGTTTGGGTGGCTTCCAGTTTGTGGTTCCCACAAATTTTGGGGGATTAAAAACAAAGTCGATGTCTAGTTCAGCAACTTTTTGCCCCTTGTAAGTGACGGTTAGGATTCCGTCGGTTTTGAATTTACCTATAGGAGTTGCCTTGACGTTTTCTGTTTCAAAAATTTCTAAGGCTTTCTCTAGGTTCTTCTCTGGAACCGAAAGTAGCATCCGTTCCTGCGATTCAGAAATATAAATTTCCCATGGCGACAGGCCTTCATATTTCAAGGGAATCTTTTCTAGGTAAACATGAATTCCAAGGTTTGACCGTTCCGCCATCTCTCCAGTGCCACAAGAGATTCCGCCTCCACCTATGTCTGTTATGGCTGAAGCTAAACCTGTATCTCTTAGTTTCACTATAGCTCGTTTGACTCTTTCTTCCTCTATGGGATTTGCTATCTGAACTGCGGGTCTTGAAATTTCTTCTGACTCTTTGGTTAGTTCTGTCGAAGCAAAAGTGACCCCGTGGATTCCATCTCTTCCAGTTTCTCCGCCTACAAGAAGTGCTATGTCTCCGGCTCTTGTGTCCTTAACGAACTTGTCTTTTGGAAGAAGCCCAACACAACCACAATACACTACAACATTTCCAACGTAACTTTCGTCGAAGTTTATGGAACCATTAACTGTTGGAATTCCCATGTTGTTACCGTAACTGCCTATCCCCGCAACTACACCATTGTATACATATTTTGGGTGTTTTGTTCCAGGAGGAAGCTTATTATAATCATAATCTAGGGGACCAAAACAGAGTACATCTGTGCATGCTATAGGATCAGCCCAAACTGCCAATATATCACGTATTACTCCACCTGTTCCTGTGGCTGCTCCTCCGAAAGGTTCTATTGCTGAAGGATGGTTGTGAGTTTCAACTTTTGCTGCGATTGCATAGTTTTTGTCAAACTCGATTATTCCAGCATTGTCTTCAAACACTGAGATGCACCATTCGGGGTCGAGTTCTTCGGTTACTTTGGAAATGTATGTTTTAAAGAGGCTGCATATTTCGCCTTTTGGCGTTGTTATATCGCCTTTGAAAGTTTTGTGGTAACAATGTTCAGACCACGTTTGCCCGATTGTTTGAATCTCTACATCTGTAGGATTTCTTTTTTTTCTTGAAAAGTAATCTTTAACATGTTTCATTTCGGTTAGGTTCAAGCCGACTCCTAACTCACTGCTGATTTTTACGAGTTGGATCTCGTCAGCATTTTTCAGGTCTATTTCTTTGAGTTCGAACGATACATCTTTTTTGGCGTAGCGACTCATTCTACTTCCTCGATTTTGAAGCTGTAGTTGTCTTTTGTTGGATTCGCTAGGAGCTTTCGACACATTTCCTCTAATGCTTCTTTAGCTTTTTGTCTTGATTCCGCTTCAAAAACTATTGTGTAGATTTTGCTTACGTTAACTTTTTTGGCGGAGAATTTCAGTTCCTTTAATGATTGGGTTGTCATTTCTCCTTCTGGATCTGAGTGTCCCTGTTTTAGGCTGACTTCGATTCTTGCACGATACATTGTGATTGTTAGTAAAATAATCAAAATTTAAATCTTATCCATTTAAAAATTTAAATGAAAAGTTAAACTCCCGGTGGATTTTAGTCACTTTTTACGTTTTCGATCAGATGATCATGTATATGCTTAATGTTTGGTATTGACGTTAATTTTGGCTGACTTTGAAAGGTGGAATAAAAGAAAAACAGCGATGAAATCATTGCATGTCTTCGTTGTATGTGAGTGCTTTCCAGAGTTACCTTTTGTCTACAGCAATTTCGCTGCATAGTTGGATAATCCTGCTATACTTAGGAGTTTTTGGGAATAAAAACTCGAGCTCAAGCCGAATATTTTAACAACAACACTAAAGATCCTAAACAAACTAGCAAATTAAATCTAAATAGTCAAATGTATCTTTTTCCCTTTGTAATAAGCAACAATTTTTTCCGAATCAGTTACATTTCCGATTAGTTCAGCTTCACCGCCACTCTTTTCACAGGTACAAATTACTTCATCTGCATCTTTTTTATCTACGATGACACCGAAGCCCCAGCCCATGTTGAATGTTTTCAGCATCTCCTCGTCGGTTATTTCCCCACCAATTTCCAGGGCGGTATTTTGGATTAGTTCATAGATTGGTTGTGGTTTGAAGTTGTTGAATTCGAAGCCGATTCCTTTTGAGTATTTCATGAATCGGTTAAACTTGACGTAGGCGTCTCCTGTAATATGAATTGCCCCCTTCACTTTTACTTGTTTTGTGGTGTTCAGAAAAGATTTAACGTAAATTTTTGTTGGTTCTAGTACTTCGTAGACGATTTCTCTGTTGAAGCCATCTGGAACGTCGAATGGTTCGTATTTGCCACCCCATTCCGTGAACAAAACTTTTCTTACCAAAGAGATTCCGTTGCTATGAACTCCTGAACTTCGTAATCCCACAACGACATCACCCGCCTTGATGGCTGTCCCAGTGATTATATCTTCTTTTAGAACATCGCCGACGCTTGCGACAATTAAATCGAAGCCTTTTCCTTCAGTTATTCCTTTTATGATGGCTGCTACGTCTCCGATTTCGCCTCCGGGAACTGGACAATCCGATTCTATTGCACCTTTTACTATACCCTTCAACCATTCTCGTACCAATTTTGGTTCAGATAGATGAGCATGGAAGTTGTCCACTAAAGCTAGAGGCGTAGCGCCTGACCTTATCACATCGTTGACTGCCATCGCAACCCCATCCACTCCTATAGTGTCATATTTGTCTGCTAACTGGGCGAGTAGGACTTTGGTTCCAACACCTTCAACTACAAGGTCTAGGTAATGGTCGCCAGCAAGGAAGATGTTACCATAGGGAAGTTGAACAATTTTTTTATATTTGCCCAAAGTGTAGGTTTGCTTCAATATAGACAGAGCTTTTTTAGATTTTCGCCTTGTCTCCCTGTCAACCCCAGCTTCAGAATAGGTGAGCTTCTTTGACATAGCCATCCACATCTGACCAATGCGCTAAATTTTCTTATAAGTTACGCTGGTCAAGCAGGAATGAAAAAGAAATTGTTGTTAAAGAGCCGTATCTCGTTAGGAGCCTAATAAGAGGAAATTGTTAAAAACAACCTTTTTTTAGACCGCAAGCCTGTTAACGTCTTTTTTTTCTGTTATTTTCTTTACTTCTTTTGCTCCATCGTAGACTGTTTTTGCCATCTTTTCCTTAAACTTGTCCAATTGTTCTTTTAGTTCAGGGTTTGTTAAAGCAAAAATCCTTATGGCTACTAGGGCAGCATTTTCTGGCTTAACAACATAAGCAACAGGTATTCCTTTTGGCATTGCAGTCGAAGAAAACACTTTGTCACTTCCATGTTTGTCCGAGTCTGGAGGGCAAGCAATAACAGGACAAAGAGTGTATCCGGCAACAACTCCTGAAAGGGCATCAGATAAACCCGCAACAGTGACATAGACTATTCTGTCGCCGCTTTCTGTATATTTGTTCAAGTCATTCAATAGTTTTTCTGGAGTCCTATGTGCAGAAGCAACGTTGTAAACACAACTAACTGGAATTTTTTCCTTTTTCAAGAAATCTTTGATTTTTGCTGCAAACGGAAGGTCTCTTGGAGACCCCATAAGAACAACAATCTTTTCTTCTGTCATATCTATATCCTTCGTTGAATTATTGGATATATATTTTGGTTAACTGATTAGATGTTTATTCCCACTGTTTTCGTATCTTTTCGCTCTTTTTGGTAGCAGCCTCAACAGCCCTCATCAAAGCCTGCTTAATATCGCTACTCTCAACCTCATAAATTGCTTCAATTGTTGTTCCGCCCGGAGTCGTAACATTATCCCGTATCTGAGCAGGAGTCTGTTTCGTTTCTAACACAAGCTTTGCGGTTCCAAGGACAGCCTGAGCCGCACTAGTCAATGCCAAGTCTCTAGGCAAACCAACTTTCAAGCCACCATACATAAGCGCTTCAATTATTATAGAAAGGTATCCGGGACCGCTTCCACTGACCGCAGTCACTGCATCCATATAACGCTCTTCAATCTCCATAGACTTTCCCATTACATCAAGAACGTCCTTTATTTTTTTCTTGTCCTCTTCAGTTACATCATCGTCGCAGCAATAGGCCGTAAAAGATTCCTGAACTAAAATTGCGACATTAGGCATAATACGCACAAAACGAGCCTTAGGTACCACACGCTTACAGAATTTAATAGTAACCGCCGCAGCCGTAGGCACCACAAGCTTCCCCATAACTTCTCTACTCACTTCCTTTAGAACGGTCTTCAGAATGTTGGGCTTCACACACAAGAAAACAACATCAGCCTCTCTTGTTGCCTCCCTGTTATCACGGGTTACAGCTACACCCAGTTGCTCTAGTTCTCTAGCTTTTTCGGGCATTATCTCAGCAACTATGATCTTACCATCATATCCGCTCTTCAAAAGGCTCTTCACTACAGATCCGCCTATCACACCCGCACCAATAACCGCAATTGTATCCTTCATCCCAGTTTCCCTTCCAATAACTTGTGACTAACATTTCCAAAGCTACTTACTAATAAAATCTTCTTGATCAACTACATCCAAAAACATTAGAATTCCAGAAGCGATTCGACATAATAAATCTCGAAAACCCCAAAAACTCTTTCTGTATTCTTCAAAACATTCGAAAAAACTTGTTCCCACACTCCGTTTTCGGAATGTATTCGTTTTAGTAATATGGCTTTATCTTCGTTAATAACGTCCTCTCTGTTTCAGGACAGCATATGTTCTTTAAAAGCTTGTGCAGACCCAACAAAAAAATTAGTTAACGTGTCGTGAGGGGAAAATTTGGACTACTTCGGAGAAGACGAAGAGATTATCTGTGGCAAGAAGTGGAACTGGAAGAACTTCGAATCCACAAAGGGCTATTCAGTTTCTGACAACCTTCTAGAGTGGGTTATCGGACAAGAACGAGCACTAAACGAGTGCTACCTCTGTCTAAAGGAGTTAGTCCACAAACTTAAGCACCTAAAAGAAGAGAAATTGTATGAAGCGTGGAGCGATCCAAACAAGGAGAAGCCTCACGTCACTAAAATGGCTCCTCCTGGACCTTACCTTCTTTTGCTGGGAGACCCTGGAACAGGTAAGTCCCTGATTGGAAGAGCCCTCTCTGTTCACTTGACAGATCTTTACAAGAAAGAGGATATTAAGCTTCAAGATGTGGTCTGTTGGCAAAACGACATAGTCCCCAGTGAACCAAAAATTTCTTGTCATCCAGCTGGTGAAGGAAAAAAGATCTTATTGAAACAGAAACTAAAAGAAGCAAAGAAACTGTTTCTTCAGCGGCTAGGCATAAAAGCAATAATCTATCTGATGATAATTGTAGCCTCTATCTTCATGTTCGCAGGTTTCTATTATCTTTGGCAGGAGAAAGTTGCTTGGGATGTAAATGCTATGACTGGCTTTGGAGAGCAAACCCTCCAATCCATCAATAACGGCGATTTTTCTACGTATATGCTAGATAGCTTCATTAAGATTGGAAGCATTACGTTTCTGCCAGCTGGAATGATGCTCATGTTCCTAATTCTAGTAACTGTGCTTGGACGCTTTGGGGTTCTCGGAAGCGCCAAAGGAATAGGTGGAGCAAAAGCAACAAAGGTTCCAAAATTCATCGTGGATAACGCTAAAAAAGTTGCCCCGTTCATTGATGCCACAGGGCACGGATCTGCACAGCTCTTCGGAAGCATTGCATGGGATCCATTGCAGACGGGGGGACTTGGTACCCCAGAACATCAAAGAGTAAGTGCTGGAGATGTTCACAGAGCCCATCTTGGAATCCTATATATTGACGAGATAAAGAATATGGTACCTGATGAAGCTATCACACTGCTAACTGTTCTGGAAGATGGTCAACTGCCCATAACTATGCGAAGCCGCTTAAGCGGGGCAGGAGGAACAGCTGCCATGGCAGTGGCTACAGAGCCTGTGCCTTGTATGTGCTTTTTGGTTGGCGCAGGGAACTTCGATAGTATTGGACAACTTCATCCAGCGCTTATGGACCGAATATATGGTTATGGTAAAGTAGTGCGAATGAATAACGACATGCAAAACACTGTTGCGAATCGTCGTAAATACGTTCAGTTTATTGCCCAAGAGGTTTCGCGGTTCAATTTGATACCTTTCAGCAGAGGAGCATGCGAAGAAATAATTGATGAAGGACGAAGAAGAAGTAATAAAAAGAATGCGTTGTCTACCAAGTTTCGTCCCATGATCTCGTTAATAAAGACAGCAGCCACATTGGCGATGAACGAGGGCTTGGAGCTTGTTGAAAGGAAGTATGTTAAAGAAGCTATCGAGAAGCACTGCAAAACAATCCAGAAACAGATGCTTGAGCATCAGATGAGCGAAAGAGGAGAACTTCTAGAAATCAACCCAGAAGGAATAAAGTTGGGACAGATTTATGGAGTAGCAATAGTCAAAGATGCATATAGCGGAGAGATGACGGGAAACGTCCTTGCAGTTAAAGGCTTCCTAGAAAAACGAGACAAAAGATGCGAAAATCTGCGTGGATATTATAAAGTCACAGGTGTAGCAAAAGAAGGACAAGAACAGTTCATCGCAGATAGCGTAGCGAAAGTAAGAAGCGTTATCCTCCAAAAGTATGGGGTTGACATTGCCCAAGAATTCTTCACTCATATTGACTTCGCTCAAACCTATAGGGTCGATGGGCCAAGCGCAGGTGTAACCATGGCCATTCTCCTCTGTTCGATGCTAGAGGGAAAACCCATCAGACAAGACGTTGCAGTTACAGGAGAAATCAACGTTAGCGTAAATGATGTGATTCCAGTGACAGCAGTTGGCGGATTACATGAGAAAATCAAAGCCGCCGAGATGTGGGGTTTCAAGAAGGTCATTGTTCCAGCCAAAAACTACAAGCACTCAATCGATCCAAGTGACTACACTATCGAAGTAATCCCAGGAGAGACTCTAGAAGACTACCTAAAAGAATGCTTAGTTGACAAAGAAGAAACGCCGGAAAAAAAATAGTATTGTTGTACTTTATTCTTTTAGTATTTCTGCTAACTTTTCTATTGCCTCTGAAAAGTTCTCTTCACTGAATTCTTTTCCTTTTGCTGAAACAAATAGAATGGTGCTAACCCCCTTCTTTTCTAGTTCTTTCTTCAATTTGCCAAACGTACTACCTTTCCATAAGCGGTAAGTACAAAATAGAATTACCCTTTTCCCATCACATTCTGTCATGCTTTCTATAAACGCTAAAGATTCTTTTGACGGATTAAAACCATGGACTGGGGTTCCAAGAATTATCGTGTTATATTCATTGACGATTGTGGGTTTTGTGATGGTTATGTCATATATTGCTGGAATTTTTATGGAATCAGACGTGGTTTCTGCAAATTTTTTTGTGTTGCCTGTTTGCGAAAAGTATAGAATACAAGAGTTCATGAAAATGAATAGATATGATTGGTGATTTAACTTGTTCTTTTTAAGAAAATCAAGACCAATAAAGGGATGAATAAACATCATTTTAGCGATACTAAATGCGATGAACAGATGTTTTTTGTGATTATTACTTGTGGAGTATTTTATTAAGTGATAAACGTTACAATCTAAACCTGGAAACATTTGTTACTTTGATATGTGAGGCCACTTTTAGCTTGCAAGCCAGAATCGTGATGCTAGTTGATTTGGACTATTTCTTTGCTCAATGCGAGGAGAGACGAAATCCCTCAATAAAGGACAAACCTGTGGTTGTTTGCGTTTATTCTGGGCGCACCAAAGATAGTGGAGCCGTAAGCACTGCAAATTATGTAGCCAGAAAGTATGGCGTAAAATCTGGAATTCCAATATCGTTAGCCAAAAAGAAACTCAAAGATGTAGACGCGGTCTTTTTGCCAGTTGATAAGGAGTTCTACAAGGAGATTTCGGACAGCATAATGGAGATTCTCAGAAGATATGGTGACCACTTTGAGCAAGTTAGTGTAGATGAAGCCTATCTTGACGTAACACAGAGAACAAAAGCAAATAACCAACAAGCAAAACAGTTGGCAACAACAATCAAAGACAACATTTTTACCCAACAGCAACTTACCTGCTCCATCGGCGTTGGACCAAACAAGCTCGTTGCCAAGATTGCAGCAGACATTCAAAAACCCGACGGTTTAATACTGGTTAAACCCGAGCAAGTTAAAAGACTCTTGGTACCTTTGCCTGTTCGCCGTCTAGTAGGTGTTGGAATAAAAACTGAAAAAAAGTTGGAAATTTTAGGAATTAGAACTGTTGGGCAGCTAGCGAGCTTTGATGTGCAGCGGTTAATCGAAGTTTTTGGAAGAAAACTGGGAACCTACTTTCATAACGCGTCTTTGGGAATAGATGATGAATCTGTTCAGGAAAGAAACAAACCTGAATCTGTGAGTCGAATCTCCACGCTCAGAGAGGATACAAAAGACTTGGCGATTATCCTTAACGAAGCTTTCAGGTTATGTGATGATGTTCACGTTAGGCTACTGAATCGGGGGCTAGTCTACAGGTCAGTGAGCATACAAGTTGTTGCCAGCAACCTTAGTGTTCACAGCAGGTCAAAAACATTCGAAAACCCAACAAGCAACTTGGAATCATTCAAAATGACTGTGAAAGAGCTTTTTGAAAAGTTCTTAGGTGAATTCGATGTTGAGGCAAGAAGAGTGGGCGTCAAGCTCTCAAGCCTTACCAAAAAGGAGGAGAAGCAAAAACAGATAACAAACTTTTTCGGCTCGTAGTGGTTATCAAACGTTTCTTGTTGTTTTGGTTTGGTTGGTGTTTTGTTGTGACGTTTAGCGAAAATGTCATAAATTAGATGCATATACAATAAAATTGGTTTACTTCGTGACTGATGAACAGAGATTATGCCAAGTTTCCTCGATATTCAGTGCATTGGGTAGCCCTACAAGATTGAAGATAGTTGAGCTTGTAAGCGAAACCGAGAGGCCCTTACACATAAAGGCTGTAGCTCTGGTGCTAAAGAAGGACTACGCTGCGATTTATCGGCACGTCAGAGTCCTAGAGGAGAGCGGGCTTGTTGGAGTTTACGAGGTTGGACGTTCGCGAGTGTTATACTTGAAAAACATGGAACTTGTCAAAGAGTTTATTCGAATTGCCGAAAAGATGCTCTGACCACGCTAACATTAGTTAGCAAAAAAGACATGTTGTTTTGCAAAAAATATAAATATTATTTAGCGTACACCCTCTTTTGCTCTACAGGGGAAACCCAATTGCAAAGACTAGACACCAAAAAACTTGCATTAGCCAGCATGTTGGGAGCTCTGGCTGCAGCATCAGAGGCGATTAAAGGTCCACCATTCGACATCCCCTTCCCACTTCTGCCAGGCGTTGTTTCTTGGGACCTAACTGGAGTGCCCATGACGATGAGCTTACTTGTTGCTGGTCCCCTTGCCGCAGTATACACGTGTGTTATCGGCTGTTCAATTATTTTTCTTCGTGGAAACGTTGGTGGTGGCTTACTAAAACTCATTGCTGAATTAGCAACTATTTTGGCGTTTGCTGCAATCTGCAGAGGCTTCATACCAAAAACAATTGCAGCGGTTACATCCAGAGTTCTAGTGATGACAGCCGCAAATTATTATCTGCTTCCAATATTCTGGTCCAAATACTACCCATCTGAGGCAACCGTAATTGTGATCCTGCTTCCATTAGCAGCGTTTAATATCTCCCAAGCGTTACTCAACATAATTCCTGCACAACTCATCTACTCTAGATTGGATGGTTGGTGGCGATTACGCGGCCAAGAAACAAAACCTCTTGATTACGGTTCACTTAACATGAAATGATGGTGGACCGGGCGGGATTTGAACCCGCGGCTTCCGCCTTTTTCTGCTTGGTGCTTGCGAAGGCGGCGTTCATACCAGACTGAACTACCGGCCCATCTCTTATCGTTTGAATCAAAGACAATATTTAACATTATTGAAGCGAGTAGCTCTTAGACTAAGGAAAAAATCATTCCTTTTTGTTAGGGTTCTAGACTATCGATTTGGGCATGCAAAACTGATGTTTTCTTCTTTTCCATGTGCCTTTCTTTTGTTCACCTTGTTGACAGTGATTACTAAATACGCAGCTGTTGGAGGAGCTGTTTAGTTTCTATTTCTCGATTTTTTTGGTTTTCTTTCTTAAATAGCTTCCTTTGTTAATTAGTTGGTCGTTTTCTAGAGTTAAAAACAGTTTTATTTGATGCCTAGATTAGTTGTATACTCGAAAGTTGGAGCTGCATGGGATGGACTGTGAACTACGACCTGACTGGGACCGATATTTTCTAGATCTGTGCGAAGCTGTTTCTAAGCGTGCCACATGTGACAGGGGACGAGCAGGTTGTGTAATCGTAAAAGATAGGAGAATAATGACAACAGGTTATGTTGGAGCACCTGCTGGATTACCACATTGTGACGAAGCGGGACATCATATGAGAAAGGTTTTTGATGAACAGGACAACGTTTCGCAACATTGTGTACGCACTTTACATGCAGAACAGAATGCGATAATTCAGGCTGCAAAATTTGGGATACCTCTTGATGGTTCTACCCTCTACTGCAAGATGACGCCTTGCAGAACATGTGCCATGATTATCGTAAATTCGGGAATCAAGCGTGTAGTTTGTGAGAAGCATTATCACGCAGACAAGGATACAATAGAGCTGTTCAACATGGCAGACGTCGAATTGGTTGTCATGAGCAACAAAGTTGAAGAATACGACCATCAGTAATCTTGTGTTGAATTTGAAAAAAGTTTTGTGTCTTAACTAATACTCGTTCCCTGTATCATGGGAAAAGTGATTCTGTTAGAACGGGCGAAAGAAATTGCGGTTTCTAGTTTTATGTTGTATTGTGAGTCTGGGTTTTTTTGCTGATTTTGGTTAATTATTAACGTTGGGACTCGTTTTCTTCTATCATATCGATTATTCTATTTATGAAATCAATCATTTCTGCACAGACGCTTTGCCCACAAGGATCATTAATTCAAACTCTTATTTGTAAACAAATTCAAATTTTCACAAAATTCTTCTTCACATACATATATAAAATTAATTTGGTACAATATTGTTCAGATTATCTGTAAAGTCAAGAAGTGGAATGGTATGAGTGATCCCGTGAAATATTTTGAAACAAAACTGAAAGGTATGTGTTTAGCTGAACTTCAAGCTTATAGGAAAAGTTTGGACCAAAGTATAACGCAGAAGATTGCAGCAACTGCGCCAAATGAACAGATTGCACCTCTTATACTATATCGTGGTATTCTTGAACATGAAATGAAAACAAGAATGAACCAGAAATAAGGTTAGTGTCAATAGACGACTTTTTCTAATTCGTTATTGTCTATTGCATTTTTTATTTCTCGGGCGATTCTTCTACCCATGTACATTCCTTCACCATACTTGAGATACGCATATGGGGAAGTGCCAATACCAACGTTGCTTCCTGCAACTATTCGCGCAGAAATTTCAAACGTGTAGATTTTTAGATCATCCGTGATAACCATCTCCAGACAGAATGGTCCTATGATGCCCGGGGGGGCAATCTTTTTTGATACTTTTACTATGTTTTCACCCATTCTGAAAATCTCTGGCAGAAGAGACTCCCGTGCGACAATTGGAAAATTGCCGACAACCGTGTATGTAGGATTCACGTTGGTTTCCAGTTGTTCGTTCGCCGGTATCTTCCCTATGCTGTCTACGGTGGATTCGTAGCGTCTGTCCATTCCAAGAAGCTCAACCTCATTTGTGAGAGGCGAATAGAAGTAGAGTGGATAAACATTTACTCCGATGACGTATTCTTGTAAGTGAATATTTTCTAGATTCTCTTTAGTTATATGTCCCCTTTTGAGCATATCTTTTGCTTTTTTATGAAATGACTTTGGAGAATCAGCAATAAAGTAGCCTTTTCCACCCATTGCTCCAGGAAACTTTGCGATAACCAACCCAGATATTTCGTCTGGATTTTCGAAAGTTTTGGGTAATGTTAATCCCGCTTTTTTTAACCATTCTCTTTGAGTTTCCCTGTCTGTTTCCCAGTGAAGTAGTTCCCTGTTACCAAACAAGGGTATGCGCAATTTGTTAACTATGTTTTTTGTTCCAATGTATGCGTTGAAGGAGCCATGAGGTACCAGAATTGTGTTTTTTTGTTTTAGTTTCTGTTGCACTCTATCATCTAAAAGTTCGTCAAATTCTTCAACTATCATAATTTGGTCTGCTAGGGGAAACCGTTTATAAACGATTTCACTTTTTTTCTTGCATACACAAACAGTGTCAAAGCCTTCTTCTTTTGCCCCCTTGAATATATTAAGGGCAGAATGAGAACCAAGAGTACCTACTGTGATTTTGTTGTGGTCATATTTGTTTAGAACAATATCTATTTCTGTTTTAGATATCATGTGACTATCAACTCAAGCTTCTTTTCTGCGACTGCTATCTTAATCTCCATTGCAACTCTTCTTCCAGGACCAATCGCCATACCATACTTATATTTCATGTATGGAGATGTCGGTTCCACGCATGGGCAACCAGGTATTCTTGGGCTTACATCAAAAATGTAGAACTCCAAATTCTTGTTCATTGCACCTTGCAGGGCAAATAAGCCGATTATGCCTGGAGGATATTCTTTTTTGCATGTTTCAACAAATTTTTCGCCTGCATCAAGAATTTTTTCTATCTGGGACTCTCGCATAGTTGCACCTGTGTGCCCGATTTCTACGTTTTGAGTTGGCAGTTTTGCTTCTAATTGCTCATCAGCGGGTAAATCCAAGACCCCATCCAGATTTGTTTGTATTCTTCTGTCAAAACCTAGCAAGTCGAGTTCTTCTGTTATTGGAGACCAGAAATAGTTTGCGTTAAATTTGGCTCCAACAATGTATTCTTCGATGATTGATTCTTTTAGGTCTTTGCGGTCGATTATTCCCTTTTTTATTCGTTCTTCTGCTCTTTTTTTGAATTCCTGTGGAGACGAAGCGTAAAAGAAGGCACGTTCTATACTCCTTGTTTTTTCAGGAACCTTCACTATCGCCAGTCTATCGATTTCTTCTGGTGAGCCAAAAATTTTGGGGAGGTTTAATCCAGCTTGTATAATCAGATCATATTGGTTTCTGGGAACGTTTCTTTCTTCGCTTCTGAGCATTAGTCTGTTTCCTAGTAGTGGAACCTTGAATTTTTGTTCGATGTTATCATAGCCTGTATATACTGAGAATGATCTGTTTGGAACAAAAATGGTGTTTAGCCTTCGTAGTTTTTCTTGGTTTTTTTCTTTTATTATGTCCGAAAATTTGTCTAATAAAATCACGTAATCAAACAGGTTCCTGTAGTGTTTGGTGTATGTTTTTTCTCTTCCCTTCTGACAAACCACAACTACTTCGAAGCCTTCCTGTTTGGCTCCATGACCCATCTCTAAGGCAGAGTGAGACCCAAGTACTCCAATTTTTACTTCTTTGGGGTTATACTCTGATAATATTTCATGAATTTGTTCACGTTTCATTTCTGTTCACCTAAATTTGTTTTATTATGTGCACGAATTTGCGGAGGACAGTTGGCACACTGTTCTTTGTCGATGCTACTTCTATTTGCAGTCCATTTTAAGAGAGGTATAATAGATTTTCTGAGTTCTGTACCATCCTTTGTTAGAGAGTATTCAACTCGTGGTGGTATCTCTGCAAATGATTCTCTTGTGATTAGGCCTTCGGTTTGTAGGCCTTTTAGCGTGTCTGAAAGTGTTTTTGGGCTGATGCCGTTTAATGTTTCCATGAGTTTATTAAATCTTAGTCTTCCATGGTTGCCTAATGCGTTGATGATGAGGAGTGTCCATTTTTTGCTAATTATGTCGATGACACCTTTAAGTGGACAGATGCAAGTTTGGCCCTCTTCGATGTGCATAATATCACTTTCTTTAAGAATAGTAACTATGTCACTATAAACTTGATAGTTTAAATACTTTACTTTGGATATCGTTTATGGCGTGGAAGTGGAGGTGAACAAAAAACATGAACGGAGACTGTTGTTGTGGCTCAGATTGTCAGGACTATGGACACGGATCTAGAAAAGTATTAACTAAAACAGAAAGAATCGAGAAACTTAAAAATTACGCAGAAGAACTAAAGAAAGAACTTGTAGCCGTGGAAGAAAATATAAAAGAATTAAGCAAATAACACCCCAAAAATGGGGTACCTACATTTTTTATCTTATTATCACACAATACAGGCAATATAGACTTGAATTCACAACCCTAGAACCCACGAAATAAGAAGATATCCTCTGGAATCCAAACAACCAATCATTCATTTGATGAAATGTAACGAAACGCATAAATTGTGATATTTACGTTGTAAAAGTCTGTCGGGCGGTAGCTCAGCTTGGTAGAGCTTCCGAGCCAGCCTAACATCGGTCTGGGCTGACGGAGACGCTGTAGACGTCTACCAGTATGGTGGGCATCATTTAGCCTATCAAGCGTACAGACACCGGAACGTCGCAGGTTCAAATCCCGCCCGCCCGACCATACTCCATTTCTGGTGGGTCTGACAAGAAAGCCAAAACTGGTATTAACAAATCCGCATATTGGGGGCCTGAAAATATTTTATTGTTGAAAACAACCTTATTCTTAGAAAAACAATCATGACAATAAATTATTGTTTAAAACTAATATACAAACGAAAGAGTTAGAATGGGGAAAAATTACTTACCTCTCTGCATCCACGGAACAAGTTGTTGACAGTGTCGGAAAACGTTACTACAATCTTTGAGCAAGTCAGAGCTGAGAGAAGAAAATTCCTCCTTGAACACGAAGCCAAAACTGTTTGTAAAGAGTATGGAATATCCATCACAGCAATAAAAATTGCAAAAACCGTCGAGGAAGCAGTAAAGTTCTCAGAAGAAATGGGATGCACTACAGTTTTCAAGATCGTTTCTCCTGATGTAATCCACAAATTTGATGTAGGTGGAGTAATCCTTAACATCAATGGTCCAGAGGAAGCCAAAAAGGCTTACAACAAAATCCTAGAAAACGTAAAGAAACACAATCCCAATGCAAGAATTGTTGGCATTCTAATTCAAGAGATGGCTGCCTGCGCAATAGAAGTCATAGTTGGAGCAATCAAAGACGCACAGTTTGGACCAACTCTTATGTTTGGTTTTGGCGGAACTTTCGTGGAAGTAATGAAAGACGTGTCCTTTAGAATTGCTCCAATTACAGAAGAAGACGCTAAAGAGATGATATGCGAAGTGAAAGCGTATCCCATACTCCAAGGTTACCGTGGTCAACCCCCCGCTGACATCGATGCATTAGCAAGAATTTTGCTAAATACATCAAAACTGATAATTGATCACCAAGAAATCAAAGAACTCGACCTAAATCCTGTAATGGTCTATAAAAAAGGAGCAAAAACGGTCGATGCAAGAATCATATTAGAATAAACCTCTTATTTTAGAATACACATTCTTTCCAGATTAAACAAATAACTCATCAAACTCAAAAGAACTTTGCCGAAGCTAAAACCCTCCAAAGGAATTGAATAAAATGGCTGACTCCACAAAAAATAAAATTGAAGCATTAAACCAAGAACTAATTCCGATCAAAGAAGAAAGAAACAAGCTGAACTTAGAAGCAAAAAAGTGGGCTGATAAAAGAAACGCCCTTCACGAAAAAGCCAGAAACCTACGAAAAGACGCTTCCCCTATCAAAGAAAAAAGAGACGCCATAAACAGGCAAGTCCAAGAACTAAAAAACATCCGTAATCAAGTGAACTACAAAGGGAAAGAGAAACGCACCAAAATTTATGAACTACACGATAAAATCAGCGAGTTAAATGAAAAGAGACCTAACGGAAACCTTCGACAGGTGGCTAGGCAAATTGAAGAAATCGATTGGGAAATTCAAACGAACTCTCTCCCAGTAAAGGAAGAGCAAGAACTAGTTAATCAAGTAAGAGAGCTTGAAACACAGCTTGTAGTTCAAAAACGGATAAAAAAAGTAAAAGACAAACTCTACGAACTGCGAACTGAACAGAGAGGATTTGGAACTGAAGCGCAAACAATTCACGGAAAATTGTCTGAATTGGCTGAACAGAGCCAAAAGCTCCATACACAAATGGTGGGAGTCTTAGATAAAGCCAGTGAACTCCAAATTGAGGCTGATATGGCGCACCAAAAATGTGTAGAAACCAGATATCAAGCCCAACAGAAACATGAAAAATGTGTCGAGTTATTAAAACAAATCAAAGCCGTCGAACAAGAATTGAAAGAAACTGCCGATAATAAACAGGCAATACGTAAAGATGAACTCAAAAAAGAGCTTGAGGAGAAGGCATTAGCGAAGTTGAAAAGTGGCGAGAAGTTGTTGTGGGAAGAATTTCAGATTTTGGCTGAGAAAGGGCTGCTCTAATTTCTAGGTATTGGTAAACGTAGTTTATTCGCGAATCGTTGTATAAAAAAAACGACAAGATTAAAGTGTGCCTCCAAATATAAAAGAATAGTATAAGGAGAGCAAACATGCCGAAAGCAGCCAAAGCAGAACGCATTCTTGTTCTATGCGTTGACAGGGACGACGATATCGGTATGAAAGCAGGAATAAACACACCTATCCTTGGACGAAAAGAAAACGTGAATGCTGCTGCAAGTCTAGCTCTCAGAGATCCTGAAGAAGCTGATGCTAATGCTATGTTCGAGGCAGTCCGGATTTTCGACAACCTGAAGAAGAATGCTAAAGGATCGGGAGAATACGAAGTTGCAACCATAGCAGGTTCTGATCTACATGGCGTAGAGGCTGACAGGCAATTGGTATCCGAACTCACCGACGTTCTAAACAAGTTTCCGGCAACAGATGTTATTCTTGTTACAGACGGTTACACAGACGAGATGGTATTACCGCTGATTGAATCAAGAGTTCCAGTTACCTCTGTTAGAAGAATTGTGATACAGCACAGCAAATCCATCGAAGAATCAGCTGCGCTCTTTGGTCGATATATGAAAATTCTTGTAGAGAATCCACGCTATTCTAGAATGCTTCTAGGTCTCCCAGGACTACTATTCATTGTTTTAGGTGCCCTTGCGTTTATCCCTGGTGGTTTGACATACGCTATACCAGCCCTAGGCGTAATCGCAGGTGCATTCCTTGTTGTAAGAGGATTTAGACTCGACAAAACGGCCAATAACTTTGTCAAATGGATAAGAGAATACTCCCCACCCTCATTCACTGTGCAGATTGCAGGTTTTGCTGCGATTGCCGGAATCTTGCTAATTCTTATTGGTGGATATTTAGGTGGAACTGCAGTGGGAGCTCTGGTTGATATGTCATCGGCTGATCTAGTTGCGCAGATTCCAAGCCTTATCGGAGAATTTCTTTATGCGTCAACATACCTCATAGCCCTTGGAATATGTGTTATCTTGTCAGGAAGGGCTGTTCGTTGGTTCTTTGAGCGCGACTTACGGATTTGGCGTACCATTATTATAATAATTGGAGTTGCATGGTCTTCAGTCATGTTTGTTGAGGCATCACTTATACTCATCCAACCGGAAATAACTCCATACACAACATTGATTTATGCTATCGTTGGTGGACTACCTGTGATAGTATCTACATTCTTAACCGCGTTGCTACTGCGTAGAAAATACAGTAGCTACTTCAAAGAACCAGAAGACAAAATGGAAGACTTCAAAGAAAACTAGCATACAGACCATATACCTAAAAATTTCTCCTAGTTGGACGCTAATCTAGTGCTAAGTAATAACTTTCAGAACATTGAAAAGTTTATTATCTAAAAATTCTGTCTATATATTCTCGGTATCCAGTAAGGAAATTGGAGAAACTAAAAAATTGAACCTAACAATAATGCCAAAATTCGTTAACTATTGTGGTAACCATTATGCTTGAGGGATTACTCTCTATTTTGGGCATATACAAGGTATACGAGAAGTGGCTATGGTTCCAGATTAGAAACGGAAAAAAACCAGAGCATATAGCAATCATCCTTGATGGAAACCGAAGATGGGCTTCCAATAAATCATTAATCCCTTGGATTGGTCATCGTCATGGCGCCAACAAGATTGATGACCTGATGGATTGGTGCATCGAGTTGGACGTAAAAGCCATTACATTATATGCTTTTTCAACCGAAAACTTTCATCGTCCCCCCCAAGAAGTAGAAGAAATCATGAAGCTGATTGAAAACAAACTTCGTTCAATTCTAGAAAACGAAAGAATTCACCAAAACAAAATCAGAGTCAAGACCATCGGAAGAATAGACCTTTTACCTGATTCAATTCAAGAAGTAATCCAACGAGTAGAAGAATCAACAAAAATGTATAAATGCCGACTCTTGAATGTGGCTTTGGCTTATGGTGGAAGGGCAGAAATTGTTGACGCAACAAAAAAGATAGCCAAAAAAGCGGTAAAGGGCGAACTAAATCCCAACGAGATAAACGAGAAAATTTTCGAGAAATACCTTTATACAGCCCACATGCCAAAACAAGACGCTGATCTAATCATCCGAACATCTGGAGAAGAAAGACTTAGCGGTTTCCTATCTTGGCAGTCAGCCTACAGCGAACTCTGCTTTGTGGATGTAAACTGGCCGGACTTTAGGAAGATTGACCTTTTGCGCGCAGTAAGAACATACCAGAGACGAAAACGTCGTTTCGGTGAATAAACTTATCCACGTTTCTTGGCGCTGACTATAGAAATTACGTCCCTATCCTTTAGCACATGATTTTCTCCGATTCTGTTTTTTCCCCGAATGTCGATTGCATATATGAAACTATCTCCAAGTTCGGTGTGGATAATATAGGCAAGTTGACGTGCAGTAGTCCCGAAAGGTACAAGGTACACATCTGGGAGAACTCTGCCCTTGTGGTCGCAAAGATGTTCGCTATCTTCTACTGGATAAACAGCAACCATTTGCAATAACTCAAGGAATGCAGTGTTCATGGCTTTTTGGATACCAGAAGAACCAAACTTATATAGAATCTGTTCCTGGATACTATTCAAGCCTCTTTTTTGTGCTTCATTAAGTTTGTCAGAATTTGTTATTGTTAACTTGCAGTCTCCAGGTGTGTAGGTAATTAATCCTTTTTCTCCAGCTCTTCTTAGAGCTAGTTCTGCTTCTGCACTACATGGGATAACCATGTATCCGCTTTCTTTTAGGCGTTTGACATTCTCTTCTGCATATGGAAGATCAATCTTGTTGGCTGCAATCAATGTTGGTTTGGAAACGCTTCTTAGAATATCCAAGAACTTTATGACATCTTCATTGTTCCAGAGTGTAGGTTTATCCATGTTAAGATCGGTTTTTCTTAGGCTCTCAATTATGTGGAATCGTTTGATACATAGTCCACTCAATCGAGATTCAAGAAGAGAAACTAGGTCTTTTCTACCTGACTCAACTATCCTAGAAAGTTTAGACCAGTCTTTCTTCAATATCTGGTTCATCCACATTGTTATCTCGTTTTCAAGGAATTTGACATCCTCTAATGGATCATGTTCTCCTTTTTTGCAGATTCTTCCTTCACAGTCTGTTGATCCTGAAGCGTCAACTACATGAATAAGTGCATCCGCTCGTCTGATTTCATCCAAGAACTGGTTTCCTAGTCCTCGTCCTTCCCATGCACCAGGAACAAGTCCTGCAACATCAATTAATTCAACTGGGACCAATCTAGTTCCGTCTAGGCACAGGGAATTCTTTGGATTGTCTTCAACATTGAATTCTTGGTGGACGCAAGGAGTTCGCAGGTATCCTATTCCTCGGTTGGGCTTAATGGTTGTAAATGGATAGTTTCCGATATCAACAGGAATTAGAGTCGCAGCCGAGAAAAATGTGGATTTACCTGTGTTTGGTTTGCCGACAATTCCCAACTTTTTCGAGTAAGACTGTACGCTCATGGCTGGCTCTTCCCATTTTTTTAAGATCTATATTCTATCGAAAAGTGTTCAACCAAATTTATTGCTTTATCACGTGTAAAAGCTTTGTCAGTCTCTGATTCAACATCTTCCTTTTTCAAATTAATGTCAAACTAAATTGAGAATACTAGTTTTCAAGTCCCGATCAGGTATTTTTCTACATCAAGGGCAGCTTTGCATCCAGAACCAGCGGCTGCAATAGCTTGTCGGTAACGGTAATCTGCCACATCGCCTGCAACAAAGACTCCCTCTATATTAGTTCTTGTTTCCTCTCTAACTACAATGTAGCCCGTTTTATCTAGTTCAATTTGATCTTTGAAAATGTTCGTGTTAGGTATATATCCAATGGCTAAGAAAACGGCATCACAAGAAAGAATAGACTCTTCGTTAGAAACAATGTTTTTAAGTTTAACTCCTTCGACTCTCTCTTTGCCCAAAATCTTCGCAACTGTGCTGTTCCAGACAAACGATATCTTCGGGTCCGCAAACACACTGTCCTGAAGGCACTTGGAAGCCCGTAGCTTGTCTCTGCGATGAATAACCATGACATCACTCACTACCTTAGCAAGAAACAGCGCCTCCTCCATGGCTGTGTTTCCTCCTCCAACAACCACGACTTTTTTATTCCTAAAAAAGGGTGCATCACAAGTTGCACAAACCGAAACCCCTCTACCCCTTAGTCGCGTTTCGCTCTCCAATCCCAGCCATTTAGCTGAAGCACCAGTGGCTAGAATTACCGTTTTTGCCACGTAAACTTTGTTTCCAACATTCACCTTAAAGGGCTTTGTTTTGAAGTCTACGGTAGTTGCATGTTCGAAGACTAATTCTGCTCCCCACCGTTCAGCCTGATTTCGCATTTGTTCCATGAGTGTGGGTCCAAGGATTCCGTTTTCAAATCCTGGAAAATTCTCCACTTCTCGCGTAAGCATAAGCTGACCTCCCCAGATAGCTCCTGCAATAACAAGTGTCTTCAATCCAGCTCTGCTCGTGTATATAGCAGATGTCAAACCAGCTGGTCCAGAACCAAGAATTATTACATCATACATGCTTATCACTTTCTGACAGAACTTATTGGTTACACTGTAACCCATAATCTTTTGGTCTTCATGTTATTATGTTTAAGTGACATCCCTTATGCCCTCAGCTACGGTTGTTGCCCTCTTCAGGTTACTTAGTAAAACATTGAATCGGTAGGAGCTTGTGGCAATTCCTATTAGTTGCTTCAGAATATATTCAGGTCTAATAAAAAACCGTTGATAGCCATCATGAATCATCTGCAAAATCTCCTTGGTAGGTACAACATCAGGCGAAACATCAGAAACCATAACTCCAGTTTCCCAATGCTTCTCTTCATCAATTAAACCCTGCGTCTTGAGTTCCTCCCATATGTCGGTTCCCGGAAAAGTGGCTAATATGTTAAACTGGGGAATGTCGACCTCAATTTTCTGAACAAACTTCAGAGTATTTAGAATCTCTTGTCTTGTTTCCTTTGGTGCACCCAAAATAAACGATGCAACAGTCACATCTATACCCACCTTCTTAGCTTTTTTGAGCGCTACTTCTGCCTGTTGAGTGGTAGTTTGCTTGTTATAGTAATCAAGTATTTTCTGAGTGCCGTTTTCGATTCCAAAATACATCATTTTGCAGTTCGCTCTTGCCATATTTTGTAACATGTCTCGGGGGCAATTATCAACTCTGCCCTCAGCAAAAAAGTCAATGTCAACTTTCTCTTTCTTTAGCCGCTGGCAAAGTTTAATTACCCTTTTGGTATTCAATGTAAAATTATCATCCACAAAAAGAAACTGCTTGTAGCCCTGACTAGACAACATATGTAGTTCTTTCATTATGTTATCTACAGACCTTGAACGCCAAAGGTTACGAGCTAATCTTCGACATCCACAAAAACGACAATTAAACACACAGCCTCTAGATGTAACGAAGCTACTGAACTTTTTTGGTGCAATTACTATCCCCGCAGTAGTATTGTGATACTCTACATCCAGCAGTTCCCTGTCTGGAAATGGTAATGAGTCAATATCCTTTATTAATGGTCTATCAGGAGTTGAAACTATGTGTCCATTGTGTCTAAAGTCGATTCCCAAAACTTTCTTTAGGTCGCCTTTTTTTTCTAGACACTTAGCCAATTCAAGGCTGGTGTGTTCTCCCTCTCCCCTGATAATAAAGTCCAAGAAAGGATACTTTTTCAGAATCCGCTCAGCATTGAATGTAGCATAAAAGTTACCAAAAACAGTGACTATATTGGAATTCTCTTTTTTCACTTTTTTTGCGATAAGCGCTGCTTTTCGTCCTGAACTGCTACATGTGGAAAAACCTAGGATTTCAGGGTCTTCTTTTTTCACCCAATCAATTGTGCCTTTT
This sequence comes from Thermoproteota archaeon, assembly GCA_042565955.1. Classification (GTDB taxonomy): domain Archaea; phylum Thermoproteota; class Bathyarchaeia; order Bathyarchaeales; family Bathyarchaeaceae; genus Bathyarchaeum. The sequence continues at coordinate 82,994 of JBHORG010000001.1, forward strand.
AGGGAGTAACCTTGTGTTGCTTCATCTATGATGGAGATGTCGATTCCGTTTTCTCGAAGGTAAGTTGCAATGTAAAGCATTCCCAGAGGAGGTGCTGCTCCGATCATCTTTTTAACATCTTCGATAGGCAAATCAGGATTTGGACCCGGATTAATTAAAGAGAACTTCAAGTTGTATCCTTTTTCCAGATCGTAACTTTTCTGTAGAGGCATTTAAGTTTACTGTCAAAATGGTCATTAACATCTAGAAGCGTTAAGTGTTACAAAAGAAGTTCTTGGAGTCTTTCAAGGGTAATGCCAGTTTTTGATCATTTTTTTGGGTGGCCCGGTTTTTTCTTTCCCGTATCGACAATGGGGCTTTGTCAGATGCCTTTGAGACCTTGGTGACGTTATATAAAGCCCCTTCTCAAGCACTCTCTTTTCCTTGATTATTGCCTTCTTCATTTGCGAAGAGCGAAAACCGCACTTGTCACACCTAAATCCCTGATTTCTTCCCATGGATTTCATTCTCTTCTCGCACTCGGGGCAGCTTGGATTAACAAAAGATACTCTTTGAGCCAATTCCAGAACTCGCATCTTCTCAAGATTAATGGTTAACTGATGTTCTGAAGAAGATGGGCGGACACCTCCATAGACCTTCAAGATATCTCCCCTAGACAGTTTTCTTGCTGTTTTGCAGAGCCTAACTGTAGGTTCATATGCGGCACAATCTACTTCCCCTGTTTCATCCTTGATTGAAAAGATCACATGACCACCTTGGATTACAATTGGATCCTTGGATACTATTCCCTGAGCTACCACAGGATTGTATGGTTTTATTTCTTTAACTGTACTGACTTTTCGAAGGTGAGCGTCAGTTCCTTGATTTGTGCGAAAAATCATCCACCTCTCAACAGGTTCATATATTGTAATCATCTCGTGTGCCTGTTTAACTGCCTCTGGAGTTTCGCCTCTTATTCCGCAAAGGATAGGGTCGGGTCCCCTGGGCGTAATGAGAATTCTACCCCTTTCAGAGTCTACATTATTGTATGTGAAGAGCGAGTTTTTATCCATAGTTTTCACGGATGAAGCTTGCACACGGCGAGGTTTGTTTCGATTTTCTGGTATTCTATATGATATACTCTCGAAGGTGTGGTCTCCTTTTAGGTCCTCTCCGATGGCTGCTAATCCTCCGATAATTCCTCTTCCCTTTTTGAATCCTAGTGCCTCGGCCTTGGCTCTTTTAGTGAGCTTGAGGGCTTCCTCAATTGTTAGTATGCTCTGTTCGGCTTTTTTTGTGAACTCTGTGATTTCTTTGGGGACTTGTCCTGAAACGAATACGATTCCTGGGTCTGTTTCGCCATAATTTAATTCAGAGTTTGATTCAACTGTATCTATTACTGTTTCTTTGATTGTGTCTACGCTTTTTTCTGAACAATTTAGTCGTAAGCAGAGGGCTCCGTTACCTCGGGTCTTCCATGGAACATTTGGATTAAGCCTAATTAACCCGGGATAATCCGTAAAAAAGACGCCTATGTTACTCAGTTTTTCGACGAGGATGGCAGCTATGTAAGTGGTGCAGCCTCCGTTGGGTGAATCAGTGTCGTCGAATCCTATGTGCAGATTAACCATTAGTTTCCGCTCGTTGCCTGTAGTTAGGTTGCTCTGCGGATAATAACCTTCAGATAAAAAATTACCCATTTATGGATTAAATGAATGTAAAGAAAATAGGGGAAAGTGGAGGCTACTTTTGTCCCTCGATCACTATCATTGTTAGAGTTGACCTAACCTTGTCCAGTCTCCGTACATTCCATGTGACAATCTCTTTAAGTTTCTCCATAGTGTTTGCACCGACCTTAGCTACAACATCGTAAACCCCATAAACCATGTAAGCTTCCTTTACGGCATCGATCTTCTTCAACGCATCTAAAACTTCGCTTTCCGATCCTATCTCAGTGTTTATCAACACAAAAGCCATAGGCATTAAACAATCTCTCCACAATACACTGATAGTTCTCGTCTCCCTAAATAATTTGCGGCTTTTATGTCAAACAAAATAGTGATTTACTGATTTTTAGGTTTATTAATCAGGTACTTTGCAGTCAATTTAATAAAAATCGACAAGTATAAAGAATCGGTTTGCGATGGAATAGTTAGGTGAATTCTTCTCTTGCAATGTGAAGTTTGTGGTGGTCAAATATTTGGTGCCCCTTTTAGGGCGGTAATTGAAGGAGTCAATATGACTGTTTGTCCTCGATGCAGTAAACTAGGTTCTGGTTACTGGGAACCTAAGCCTCAACAGCGCTCAAAACCGAGTATAAACCGTAAGCCAATCCAACATTTCCCAACAAGAAAACCACCTACAACTATGCCCGAAAGCCTTGAGCTTGTGAATAATTTTGGTCAGTTAGTGAGGCAGGCTAGAGAAGGTTTGGGTATGAGCCATAAGGATTTAGGTGGAAAAATCAGAGAACGCGTTTCGGTTTTACGTAAGATTGAGATGGGAAAAATGGTTCCTGATCTTGGGCTTGCAGAAAGGCTAGAGCATACCCTGAAAATAAAGCTTCGTGTGCCTCCTACAGATCCTAAGGCTCAGATTAGTTCATCCTCTAAACCCCGTGGAACAACCTTGGGAGACCTTATCAAGTTTAAGTTGAAGAACGAGGAGGAAGAAAACTAACGAAAGTTATCGTCGTGCAACGCCGGCTTTCCAAGGAGCCTTCAAACTTAGATGAGCTCCGGAGTCTCGCTAATGCGGCAGGATATACCGCTGTAGGTTCCCTTGAACAGGTAAGAAAACGGGATCCCCGATATCAGATTGGACGAGGAAAAATAAATGACCTAGCCGATTTGGTTAAAGAAACTGGCGCGGAGAAGATTGTTTTCGATAACGAGTTGACTCCTGTTCAAGCCTATAATTTGGCTAAGGTTACGGGCATAGTTGTTATTGATCGCTTTCAGCTTATTCTCGAAATTTTTTCCAGAAGAGCTTCAACCTACGAGGCGGAGCTTCAGATTCGGATGGCAAGTCTTCGTTACGATTTGTCGAGGATAAAAGAAAGGATAAAGCTGGCGAAAATGGAAGAGCAGCCCGGTTTTATGGGGCTGGGCAAGTATGAGGTAGACCCTTACTTTGAATCTATGAAACGACAAATCAGTTCTATCAAACAAAAACTAAAAAAGAAACAAGAAGAGCGTGCGTTGCATCGTGTTCGTAGAACCGAGTTGGGATTTTCTTCAATTTCTTTGGCTGGTTATACAAATGCGGGTAAAAGTTCACTGTTTAATTTGCTCACAGAAGAAACGGTTCCTGTTGACAATGCATTATTTACTACTCTTTCTACGACAACTCGAGCTGTGGAGTTTTCCAAAAGAAAGGTTTTGTTAACTGATACCGTAGGTTTCATAGATCGTTTGCCCTTAAAGTTGGTTAAAGCCTTTCACTCCACCCTTGAGGAAACAATAGTTTCAGACGCGATTATCCTGGTTGTGGATTTCAGCGAATCAAGAGAAGACATTGAAAAAAAGCTTTCTTGTAGTCTCGATACGATACAACAAATTGGAGCAACAGGAATACCCGTGGTAACAGCCCTCAACAAAATCGATTTGATTCAACAAGGCGAACTGCAGAGCAAGATTGAATCTGTGAAGGAGTTAGCACCAACCCCTGTTCCAATATCAGCATTGAATAAAACCAATATAGCTTCCTTGAAGCAAGAGATTACCCGTTACCTTGAAGGTTTTGTTGAAGTGTTTTTTTCTGTAAAAATAAATGACGAATCTATGTCCTTGGTTTCGCAGCTTTTTAGTCGGGCTCATGTCCAAAATATTGAGTATGACCATGATCTTGTGAAGGTTGTTTTTCGTGCGATTCCTTGGTTTGCAGACAGGGTTAAAGGGCGTGTGAAGAAACTGGGAGGCATGTTTTTGTCTGAAAAAAAAAGTGAAGGAGAAACCAGTAAGGTTGACGAAAGTTGTTGTTTTAAGATGGGGTCATAGACATAGGGATCAAAGGCTCACTTCTCATGTAGCTTTGACTGCAAGGGCGCTAGGTGCTTCTGGATTCATAATGACTGACATAAACGATTCCAAGGTGAAAGAGACAATTGAAAAAGTTATGGAATGTTGGGGTGGAGATTTCCAGTTTGAGATGGGGCAGCCGTGGAAACGTGTGGTTAAGGCTTGGAAAGCTAAAAATGGGGTAACCGTTCATCTTACTGCGTATGGAGAAAATATACAAACAAGTGATGTTATGAAGAGAATTGGGATGGTAGGAAAAGATGTTTTGGTTATTGTGGGTAGCCAAAAAGTTCCTGCTGGTTTCTTTTCTGAAACTGTTTCAGATTTTAACGTTGCAGTAGGAAATCAACCTCATTCGGAATGCGCCAGTTTAGCAATTTTTCTCGACCGCTTTTTTGAGGGGCAATCTCTTTCAGAGGATGTTATTTGTAACGGGAAAAAGAAGATAGTTCCTCAGGCTAGAGGAAAAATGGTCGTTGAAGTTTAGTTATTGAACCGTTTTGGTAAGAGTATTAAGCAATCTATTCTCTAAAAAAAGCATCTTTATTATTGGTTAGTCAAATAATTGAGTTTTAGCTTCTTTCGACTGTGCGCGCACTTGTATGAGTTTCGGTTTGGGGCTAAAATACATTTGGCATCATAGAAAAAAATGAGACATTAGGCGACCATATAATATGTGATTTCACCAACAGTTTCTTTGACTATTTTTGCGTTAATGTTTCCCTCTTTAACCAAAGCGTCTAAGGCATTTTGAATAGTCAAAAGGTTAGCTATTTCAGCCATAATGTCCCAAAAACCAGATCCCGTCTTGTATCCTAAACCGTTGTATATTTCGTTATCGGAGAATCCCTGTTCTGGGTTGGTCTTTAAGAATGCTAAAATTCGTGCTTGAAGGGTTTCCCACGTTCTCCCCGCATTCCATTTATCTTTGCCTACTGGCATAATTTGTCCCTCAACGCTAACCCAGATTTAACTTGTATTTAAGATTTTCATACAAACAAAAAAGTTTAGTTTTGGGAATTAAAAATAAACCTTTAAAAAATGTTTTTGATGGTTTAACTACCATAAAAAATGGTCATAGGCGATCAATTGTAATTTAACAGGAAATCTGTTTTCTTAGGCAGTTAATCGTTGAAAAAAATTTTTTAATCGATCAACTATTGGAAAAATTTTACCTCAAACCCAAGCCTACTCTTAGTCAGGTTAAGAAATTTCTTGAGCATATTATGGTTATTCGGGGTTCTTATTAATTTCTATAATCCCAAAAATATTATCTTCTGTATCAAGGCAACCGGCGATATAACCCACTGTGGGAATAGCAGTTTTTGGTTCGATGATTTTTCCACCAAGTATCTTAACTTTGGCAATAGATTCGTCTATAGATGCCACTTCAATGAAATTAGTGATTTTTTGATAATCTTTTTCTCTTTTGGCAATTCCACCCGTAATACCTATCTCACCTTTTGAAGTGCGGGTTTCAATTAAATAATACTCTGTTGGACCCAGAGATTTTTGAATTTTCCAACCAAATAATTTATTATAGAATTTTTTTGCTCGCTCTATGTTGTCAGCCGATATATCAAAATGTACAATTGTTGGCATTTTTTCATCTCCTTAAATTCATTTAAGCTAAACTGTTTTTTTGTTTTTTGGTATGTGTTTTTCTTAAGGATTAAATTTTAACCTCAAACCCAAACGATATTTTACTTCATTTACATTTATTTACGACCATCTCTACCCCTATAAGAAAAATAAAAAACCAATAAGAATTCAGGTTTTATTTGTACTAATTTCAACATCAAATGGTAAGTTGCAACATAAGGATAGTTAAATATACATTTACAATTCTTATGTTTTATTTAATTCCAGAATTCCAAAAGGGAAAATCTTTGCTGATTCTAAACAGGTGATTTCAGATATAACTATTTTTTTACAAGACGACAAGGAAAATAATGTTTTACCCTGCATAAACAGATTTAAGCTTTGTTTACGTTGTATATTGGAAGAGTGGAGTAGCTGTTTAATGTTGACTTTCGTAGACGATAAAACTTTACAAAAGGTTGCTGAAGCCTTTGGGGGCGAAGAGGCAGTTCAGATTGTTAATGTCCTCAAGGGAGTTGGAGAAACTACAGATGATGAGATTGCTGCCAAAATCGAGATAAGACTCAACACTGTTCGCAAGATTCTTTACAAGCTATACGACCACTCTTTAGTTGGTCTAAGACGGTCTCGGGATAAAACCACCGGCTGGTTCATATTTCATTGGAGGCTGCAGCTTGATCAGCTAGCTGGTTTTATTTTGAACCAAAAGCGTCGCGTTCTGGAAAAACTGGAAACGAGACTTGAGTATGAGCAGGAGCATGAATTTTACTCGTGTTTTACAGAGAGCTGTAAACGTATTCCTTTTGTGGATGCTATGGAACTTGTTTTTCGATGTCCTACCTGTAATAAAATGTTGATGCATTTTGATAATGCTGAACTGAAAGCTTCCTTGATTGCAAGGGTTGAGGCTCTGAGGAAGGAATTAGGTGAATGAGAAACTGCCGTCTTCCCAGATGGCTTTGACTCTTCTTAATGATTGTGGCTGTTCCGAGAGGGTTGTTGTTCATAGTAAAGCGGTTTCTACTATGGCTGTGAAGTTTGCCAAAGCCTGCAAAAATAAGGGATTAACTGTTGATGTTAAACTTGTTGAGGTAGGAGCTCTTCTTCATGATATTGGACGCTCAAAAACGCATGATGTAGCACATGCTGTTGTTGGTGTGGAAATTGCTAGATCCTTGAATTTGCCAGACTCTATTGTGTCAATTATTGAGCGTCACATTGGCGGAGGAATAAGTTCTGATGAAGCAAAAAAGCTTGGTTTACCTGTAATGGATTATTTTCCTGTAACTTTGGAAGAAAAACTTGTAGCTTACGCTGATAAGTTGATTGAAAGTTCTAATGTGGTGCCCATAGAACGGACAATAGAACAGTTTTCTAGAAAACTGGGGGCTGACCATCCTGCTATAGATCGTATTATAAAGCTGCACGAAGAGCTTTTTCCTTTGATAGGCGATTTTAATGCCGACAATTACAGTACTTAAGAAAATTTACGGTTCAGGTTCCCCTGAAACCTTTGAGGAACTATATTCTAGTTTGGTCAAAGGTCTTCAGGTCCAGTTGCGTTTAGTTGGCACAACAGACCGCGGGTGGATACGACTAGATGTCTCTGGAGCAGACGAGACCGCGGCCTTAAATTTGCTAGATCGCGAAGTCGGATTGGCGCCTGTATCTTTGGATCGTGTCAAAAAGTTTTCTATTATGCGGGGCAATATCGTTTTTTCCAACAAAAGAAAAAATGAGCTTTATGTGGATTTAGGGATTTTTTCTCCTGTAACTTGTGATGCGGTTCTTTCGGAGAATCGGTTACGTTCTCAGTTGGCTGATGGTAGGGAGCTTTCGATTCAGAGTTTGGTTGAGCTCTTTTGTTTGTATGATAACGTTCCCATTGAAGTCAAGATCGTTGAAAAAGTTGAGAGTGAGCGTAATAATGTTGATGCTGTTCTTTCTGAGGCGCAGATTACCTTGTTTCATAGATGGGTTCGCTATAGGTTCGATCGGTTGATTATTTTGGGGGCTCTCTTTTCTGATGTTGAGCAAGCCGTAAAATTGTCGAGGCACTATCGGGACGTCATCAAAATAGAGTCTTTGGGGGCTCTTGAGCATATTGTTCTTTGTAAGTTGGGAACTGATGCTGTGGGGATAATTCCTAAGCTTGGGCGCTATCTTAAGTCTGCTGTTCTTATTCCTTTTTCGCCAAAAAAAATCCTTAAAGCTGTCGGTAGCCAAGCTTTTGATTACTGAACCTTAATACATGCCGACGTTTAGTGTTTTAATCAGGCTTTTCATGTTTACGACTGTGTTGATGCATCCATCTTTGAGCAGTTCCACTCCTTGACCTATTACTCCCACTTTTTCGCAGAGATAGCTTCCCATAACAAGTTCCTTATAGCATGCAACACCCAGAGATGCTTTAGGTTTCAGTTCAAGTAGAATCTTTTTTGCCAAACTTCCTCCAGGCATGATGAACATACCTTTATAGCCCAAATTATTGGTTAGTTGTAAGATCTTTGCGACACTGCATTTTCCACATTGCTGGCATTCGTAGCCATATTGTCCTATTTCTGCAGGGCAATCTTTGGCGCGAAGACATTGAGGCAGCAATACAATCCTTTCCTTGTAAGGTGTGGATGCAAAACTTTCTCTTAGAGAACGGTTCTTTGCTTCAACGTAGAGTTGAAATAGTTCTTTTTCTTCTACTCCAAGCTTATTTGCGATTTGCTCTAGTTTATGAAGTGCGAGGCTGCTGAGTTTTGTTTTAGCAAGTTTTTTGACAATCCGCATTATTGAGCTGTTCTGGGATGCGTTCATGTGTTTGTGTGTCTCCTGTCGTAAGTTTGCCTAGACTGTTCTGGTTAACTTTTGAAAAGCTAATAGGCTGCTTATAAATGTTGACTACAAGTTAGATGAAATATTTAACAGAATGTAGTGTACAACCGTTTTCTGGGCATTTTTTTGGCTTTTTTAAGGATTCGTTGTTATTGTTTGATTCCAATAGTATATTTCCTCATATTGGTCTGTAACTGGAAACTCGGAGTCGTCATAAACTATATCCAATCCTGTGCCGTATTGCGCGAGGAGCTGGCGTGAGATTGTCCATATTTGTTCTGAGTTTTTGTCTGGTCCCCAGAATGCCCAGATTGTATCTTGTGGGTTTCGCATTCCCCAGCCGTAATTCTTTGGTAGCACCAGTGCCGCCTCAGCTTTTTTTGATCCATGAAACACGACAGGGTTTTTTACGGTCTCCTTCCAAAATTTTTCTAGGGCCTCAAAGTGTGCGTCTGTCATGACTCCATAACTGTTGTCTTCGGGGTATGTGGGAAAATTGAAGAGGACAATGTATTCGGCACCTGCTTCGTAGGATGTTCGCATTTGGTAAAGGATGTTTTCTGGGGTGTCAAGGTAGGGTGGCTGATCATATTTCCATGTGATTATTGTCCCCCAGCTCTTGTTTTGTAGGGTTGCTGCACCTCTTACTAGTGCGATGTCCTGTTCTTGAGTGTGGTTCCAACCTACTTGCGCAAATATGGTGTTGTACCCCATCTTGTAGTCGAACCAATAGAGCACATAATCTGAAGCGAAAACATTGATGGAGTTGTTTTTTAGTGCTTGGTACCCCCTGTCTCTTGGTAAGAAAGCGTTAAACAATTCTGCTACGCTATCATATGTTGGATCCAAAAATGGGTTGGTTATATTCTGTGAATTTAAGTAGTTAAGCCAGTCACCCATTGTGTCAAGCCAGATTCCGCCCGATTCATCATAATAGTATACTCCAAGAAAACTGTCACCCCACTTTTCTTCAGCGGTACTGATCCAAGATAACCGCCAAAACAAATCCACTCCTTGCTCTTCCATTTTTCTCTCAAGTGCTCTCGAGGAAAGGTCACCGAAATATACTATGATGTCTAGTCCAGCCTCTACTGCGTAGTCGCTAATCTCGTTTGTGGCTGTTTCGTTATAGCTCACTGGACCTGACTGTAGCACAAATAGGTTACTGTAGTCTTTTACCCTGTCGATAAGAAGCTTTGCTTCTGCAGTTGTGTTTCCACAAAATGAGACGCCAACGTAGCAGTCCGCCGTTTCTTTTGTGACCTCAGTTTGGTAGACTGATGATACAAAAAAAGCAAGACTAGCGATAATCAGTATGCATATTATGGGAATGGTAAACGCATTTTTCATGTTTCTAGCTCTTTTATGGATTATTGTGTGGATGGTTACAGAAAAAAGTACTGTTTTCAACAATCTTCAGTTATTGTTTTCTCAACATGATTGTTGTGTTGCTGTTGTTGGGGATTTGGTGAAAAGTGGTGGGCCGAGCAGGATTTGAACCTGCGACCTCAGCCGCGTAAGGGCTGCATCCTAACCACTAGACAACCGGCCCATCTTTCAACAGTATGATTCAAACGGTTTTATAAAAACTTGGTTTCAGCTTTGATAGATACTTTTTTTAGGCTTCGCTCTGAACAAAATATCCTAAGCGGGGTTCTCCTAGCCTGGTAGGGAGCAGGCCTGCTAAGTCTGTGGTCCTTGGGGCCACGCGGGTTCAAATCCCGCACCCCGCGCCACTAACCCGCGTGGTAGAAAACAGCGAGAATTAATTATTTTTTTAAAAGACTTGCAAAAATCAGTTAATTCAGGTTTTAATATCCTCAATACGCTCAAACATTTCCCTTCTCGGTTTGCACCGGTTTGTTTACGAAAATACGATCGGAAAAGGTCTATTTCAAGGTTGCCGGCGGATGTCTTAATGTAGATATTGAAGGTGTAATTTGGCTTTTAAACCGACGCTCCCCTCGTTTAATTACCTTTAGAAAAACACGTTCGTGAAACATTAAATAAGATATCTAGTCGAGGTAGGATTTCATTTCGTCTATATCGTAGAAAATTTTTACGAAAGTCTCTACGTGGACGGTTAATGATTTTTTTCCTTTTTCTGTTAGAGTATAACTCTTATGCTCATCTATTGAAATGAAATTTCCCTCTTTCATATGTTTTAATAATGGGTATATCGTGCCGGGACTCGGTTTTTTTCCTTTCCTTTTTTTTAGCTCTAAAGCTATCTCTACTCCAGTCATACTTCTTTTACTGAGTGACCATAACAATAGGAAAGATAGGAATCCTTTCATTCTACAGTGTTCCATGATGATTAATATCGGTTAATCGACATTAAAGCTTTGTTAAAATTATATCGGAAAACCGATAAGTTTATATCCAGATATCGGTTGTCCGATATCGATAAACCAATATCATTTTTGGAGGTGAAAAAATGCATCATGGAAAAGAAAACATAGGTTGTTTCCATCATCACGGAAGAATGTTCCCAACAAAGGAAGAAAAAATCAAGAAACTAACTGAATACAAAAACTGGTTGGACAACGAAAGCAAAGGTGTCGAAGAAGCAATCGCAAAAATACAGTCAAGCTAATTCTGACATTTTGTTACTGAACTGATATTCAAAACAAATCCCACATTTACACTTTTTTATTTATTATAATTCTTACTTTGAAACAGACTCTTCAGGTCCTCTGATCTCACGTGATGTGAAAATTGTGAGTACTACAATAATTATATAATTTGTTACTAAACTAAGCTTTAGTTTCATGTTGAAATTTCCTAAAAAGAAAAACGAAATCGATCAAGATTTCTATTCCGTAAACCTCTTTTATCTTATATTAATAAAATAATAAGATTTTTTCCAAGGAATTATCTACATTCTATTTTATTATTTAAAAACAATTATTAAAGGCCAAGCTTGGTTTTTATTGGGGAAAAGTTATGACTGAAAAGAAATCGATTCTTTATGTTCAGACTAATGATGCTCCCGAGCGACAATATTCTCCTTTGGTTTTAGCTCAAACTGCAAAGGCAATGGATATCGAAGCTAAGGTGTATTATCTTGGTCAAGGATTGCGAGTATTACTTCCAGGAATGGCTGAAAAAATAAAACTTGGGTCTTTTCCAAGTGTTAAGGAAATGATTGACAAAACTCTTGCAATGGGTATTGAAATATTCGTTTGTGAAGCATCAAAACAGATGTTTGGCTGGGAGAAAGTGGATTTAATTCCTGGAGTTAAGATCGTTGGTGCTGCAACTCTAAACGATTTGGTCTTGGAATCTGATAAAACTATGTGGTTTTAAAAAGAAAAGACGGGCCAAACAAATTCCTTTTTTTTCTATAATCCATAAAAAGAATAATAATTTTATGGAAATGGTTGTTCATTCCATTTTTTAGGTGTTTGTTCTTATTATCCACAATATTTTAAACATAGAACGCCTAAAATGGCTTCGCACGCTAAGGAGTTTAAGGTTTTTTATGTTTATTATTCTTGTCTTCGTAATAGCATGATATTTTCGTGGACGTGACTTGCTCTTGTTCTTGGAAGATTTCACCGAATACCTTGTAAAAATATGTATATGCTAATTGGAATCCCTTTCTTCCTTTTTCTGTTATCGTATATGTGATAATTCTTCCTTTTTTTGTTGATTTTATCAAGTCTCGTTTTTTCATTTCCTTTAACGCTGGGTAAATGGTTCCGGGATTTGGTTTGGAACCTTTTCTTTTCCCAATTTCGGTTGCTAGTTCTTGTCCATACATGGGTTTTTTTGATAGCAACCACAACATCATAAATGATAGCATTCCACGCATGTCACAACAATCTGGGGGACAAGCTTCACAGTTATTATTTGTCATATGAAATCATCATTTATTGGATGTCCGATACATTTAAATATTGTCCATTGATATATTGGACATACGATAAATGGAAGGTGCTCGATTTGAAAGAAAACGAAGTTAAAGATTATGTGAAAAAAAGGTATGGGGAAATCGCTCGAAATGCAGGATCTTGCGGTTCATCCTGTGGATGTGGTTGCGGACCATCCTCAACAGATACTGCAATGCAGATAGGTTACTCGAAGGATGAACTGGGAAATATTCCAGAAGCCTCAAACATGGGTTTGGGTTGTGGAAATCCAACTGCACTAGCGAGTCTAAAAGAGGGAGAAACTGTCTTAGATTTGGGTTCTGGAGGAGGAATCGATGCGTTTCTAGCAGCTCAGAAAGTTGGAGAAACCGGTAAGGTAATTGGAGTTGACATGACCGAGGAAATGATCCAGAAAGCAGAGAGGACAGCCCAAAAATTTGACCACAAAAACGTGGAGTTTAGGCTAGGTGAAATAGAGAATCTACCTGTTAAAGACAACTCAGTAGACGTCATAATTAGTAATTGTGTAATTAATCTCTCTCCCAACAAGGAAAAGGTATTCAAAGAAGCGTTCAGAGTCTTAAAACCAAGTGGAAGAATCCTGATCTCTGATATAGTTACTGAAGGAGACCTACCTGAACAAGTCCAGAAAAGCATCAGTGCTTGGGCGGGCTGTGTTGCAGGTGCTCAAGAAAAAAACCAATATTTAGCCACAATACGAAATGCAGGATTTAAAGAAGTCAATATTGTCTCAGAATCAAACATCACAATTGACATCTCTCAAGAATTGAAAGGAAAAATAACGAGCGTCCAAGTCGAAGCATACAAAAGTAGGCACTAAAAAATTGAACTAGGATCGAGAGGAGATGAAAGATCAGAAAAGATCAAAACTTTCTATTCCTATTAAGTTAGTTTATCTATTATTGACGTTATTCAATTCCCTTCAAACGTAGAGCATCATGAAGCAATGAATTTCCATCACATTTGAAGCAATGGTTTTCAGTACCAGATGGAATCTTAGCATCATATACTATCTGAGCTGCTTCCAATATGGTTTCCAAATACCATTTGCTTGTTGGAGCACGATGTCCTTCAAGTTTTGAACCAGGGCTTGGTGACCAAACAAAAGGCACAATGTTAGCGCCCAAACTTGTAAGAACTCTTACACAATCTAAGAAAGTTTCCCGTGGTTCTAGCCCCATTACAAAAACCCCATAAACGTTTCCTTCACCAAAGACCTCAACAGCATTCCGAATAGAATCAACAAATTCGCTATGACTCACACTCTTTGATTTACCTGGATAAATGGCTCTATACAACATTTCATCCCAGATTTCCATACTGAATCCAATAGCATTTATGCCCGAATCATAATATTTCTCAATTTCATCCAAATTTTTTGCTGCCGATGGAAGAATTGTTCCTGGGACTCGATTTAGACTCGTAAAATCACTAATTGTTTTAACAATGTCTGTTACCAGTTCTATTTCTTTTTGATGTTCAAAGCATCCACCCGTAAGTAGAACATGTTTTACGTTAGATTCAGAAAATGCCGCTTTGGCAACTTCTCCGATGTCTTGAGTAGCCTTCTTTTTCAAAACTGAATTGTAAGTTTGGGATGTTGAGACTAGATTACAGAAGAGGCACTGGTCATTTTTTGAAAAATGGCTGCAGAAGTATTGATAACAAAAGAATAAACAATCTTCTCCCCCAATTTACCCAATTTTCACCATCTCCTTATCAGATGTTGTTTTTTGGGTATAGAACCGAGGTCTTAATAACCACTTAATTTGGCACAATATTTCATTACTATTTCGTAAGACTAATTCTTCATTTACTAAATCAACCAAATATTTGGAACTACTATTTTTTCTGAATTGAACTATGGTACCGTCTGGAAGAGCGAAATCATCAGGTAAGACTATGTTTAGGTGGTCTTCAAAATCCCATCCGAAAAGCCCATGATTTTGTTCTTTATATTTACTTCCAAGGCCTTTGAGGGCTTTTGGAGTAGCATTAACTCCATTGACAAGTAATTCAGATTTGAGTTCTAAGTATCTATGTTTTGTCATGGTTCTACCCTTGATTTTAGGTGATAGAAACAATAGAATATATTAAATTATTTTGCCGGCTTAAATAATTGGATATTGTGACTGCAATTTAACAATAGCATAGCTGTTTATTATTTTGAAAGAATGTGATATTTCGGTTTTCAAGCTTGAAATAATGGAGTACTAAAATATCGTTCACCTGTATCTGGTAAGACTACTACTATAATTTTTTCTTCACTCTCTTTTCTATTGGCAATTTGTAGTGCTGCGAAAGTTGCAGCTCCAGAAGAAATTCCCATGAGTAATCCTTCTTGTTTTGCAAGGAGTCTAGCTGTATTAAATGCATCTTCATCTTTGACTTTAATGACCTCATCAATTAAATCGGTATTAAGAACTGTTGGTACAAATCCTGCCCCTATTCCTTGAATTTTATGGGGTCCGGGATTTCCTCCACTTAATACTGGAGAAGAAAATGGTTCTACAGCGACGGTTTTGAAAGTTGGCTTAAGAGGTTTAATGTATTCTGCTACTCCTGTTATTGTTCCTCCGGTCCCAACACCAGCCACTAATATGTCGATTTTTCCTTCTGTTGCTTCCCATATTTCCGGTCCTGTGGTCTCTCGATGAATCTTGGGATTTGCAGGATTTATGAATTGTTGGAGAACAAAAGAGTTTGTTGTTTTTGCGGAGAGTTCTTCGGCTTTGTTTATTGCGCCTTTCATTCCTTCCTTGGCAGGAGTGAGAATTAATTCTGCTCCATATGCTTTGAGAAGTTTTCGACGTTCTATGCTCATTGATTCGGGCATAGTAAGTATTAATCGATAACCTTTAACAGCACAAACTAACGATAAACCAATTCCAGTGTTTCCACTGGTAGGCTCTATTAGTATGGTATCTTTATTTACTAGCCCCTTGTTTTCTGCTTCTTGAATCATACTAAGACTTATTCTGTCCTTTACGCTACCTCCGGGATTTTGGGCTTCAAGTTTTGCTAATAATGTGCATTTGAGATCTGCAGTTATTCGATTTAAACGAACTAATGCAGTTGTTCCTATTACATCTAAAATTGAATTATAAACACTCAATTATTTCACCATCTTTTATTGACGTGTTGTTTCCGCGATCATGACTATAACCCTGTTATATAATTCTTATTGATAAAGAAATTCATATCGGAATAAAATTGCCAAAAAAATATTAATATCTAGAGGTCAAATCATAATGGCGTTATAGGTCTGAAAATTTGAGATGTGAAAAAAGGTGAAAATATAAGATGCCTAGAGAACTCAAGGACATGACCGATGAAGAGATTAAGGAAGAGTGTTGCCTCAAATATGGACAGTGGCTGAAAACCCTGAAGAGGGCTTCAATTTTCCAAGTGGAAGAGATTTTGCGATTTCCACGGGGTATCCTAAGAAACTAATCGACAATTTACCGAAATCAATCATCCAATCGTTCTGTGGTGTCAACTATCCTCCATCTTTTAAAGAGATGAAGAAAAACGATACTGTACTTGATATCGGATGTGGAGCAGGTCTTGATCTCTATATAGCTTCAACAATCGTTGGGCCCGATGGGAAAGTTGTTGGAATTGATTATTCAAAAAAAATGGTTTAAAAAGCAAAAGCTAACATGAAAAAACTAAACGTTACAAACGTCGAGATTAAGAGAACGCCTTCTGACAAGATTCCTCTAAACGATGAATCTGTTGATTTAGTGACAAGTAACGGGATCTATAATCTGTCCCCCAACAAAGAGGCTGTTTTTAAAGAAGCATATCGAATTCTGAAGTCAAATGGTACAATTGCTCTTTCAGAAATTGTCTTAAAACAGCCACTAAAAAAGGAGATCAGAAAAAGGATAGACGACTGGTTCCGTTGCATAGGTGGAGCTTTGACAGAGAAAGCCTTTCTAGATCTAATGAGAAAAGTTGGTTTCACTAATATCGTAGTGCTTTCCAGAGGCAGAAATGCTAGAACAAGACATTCGTATGCTATATTTGCCAATATAGTGGCACATAAACCCTAATCACGTTATATGTAAGGAGTTAAAATTTAATCCCTCACCAAAAATGGTTACTTAAGTTATCTGGAAAAAACTGTAAATAAATAGGTATAATGATCAACAATAAAAACTGAGCTCCAATAAAAAGAGAAACCTAAAGGTGAGGCATTAAAGAGTTAGAATCTTTTTTTGGAAATAGGGAATAGAATCTTTTACATTTGTTATAACGTTTGTGATGATGGATTTGAATCTATGACTACCTGGAAGCTGCAACTAAAAAAATACAATTCTTTACTAGAAACTATTAGTAAAAAGAAAGAGAAGAACGAAGGAGAACTTAGGTTTAATCGATGCACTATTAAAGCAAGCGATGTTGCAGGACAGTATTATTGTGAAAAGAAAATTGAAATGGAGTACCTTTTTGGTAAGGTTGAAACAGAAACAAAGAATCAGGGAACTGAAGCTCATGAAAACCTACTTGAAGGAAGCGAAACAGTTGAACGTGAAGAAATTTGGAAAGCAATTTATGGGGACGATCCAATTCTTGCCCTCGAATGGTTGCTTTTAGCAGAGTATGAAGATATCGTTCTGGCCGGTCAACCTGATGCGGTTTTGTTTGAAAATGGTTTTCCATTAATTATCTTTGAGTACAAGTTTTCAAGAAGAAAAAGAGCATATCCTAGTCACCATGTTCAGGCTGGTTTTTATGGCCTTTTATTGAAGAATCTTGGTTTCAATACTGAAAAAATGTTTTATGCAATTGTTGTTGCAGACCGAAGAGCAAGAGATGATCCTAACCTTAAAGATAATGTGTTTGAGGCAGTAATGAAGAATGGACTAAAGAAGGCAATTATACTGATTGATAATGCTGTGATTTACCTCAACAAGTTTGATGAACAAGAAGCTGAATCAAGTTTAGAATGGGCTATTCAATTCTGGAAAGGTCAAAGAGAAGCCATTTCAACATCGAATAATAACAAATGCAGAGTTTGTGAATATGAAAAAGAATGTAAACAATTGATTTTCTAATAATAACTTCATAACTTATCTAAAAAATTTTAGAATCTAGAAACTCAGGAAATTCAAAGTTTCCTTATTCCTTTTAATATGAATTTTCGTGTTTTTCCGTCAAGATTATAATAGAATGTTTTTCCAGTCATTTTCATTTTCTTGACATATTTTCGCATACAAAACTTTCTTAATACCTGAATTTCTTCGTCTGTAAATTGTTCAGCGGGTGTAAGAGTTGAGTCGTCAAGCTTTAATAATTTCATAACGAAATCTCTTGGTAAAAGTATGAAGATCTTCTTATCCTCGTACAAATACGCCTTATCTTTTTCCATATAGATTGGAACTAAATCAGTACCAACGCGATTCACAGCATCTTTCCTGCCCTTTGCGTGAATTGTTCCAAAAGGTTTAGGACGTTCACCTCGTTTCTCCAACTCTTCAGTTCTAATAATCAAATCTAACTGCTTATCCAAACTTTCAGTGTTAATCGTTATCGTTTTCGAGATCAGTTTATAATGCATACTACAAACTTTGTTAAACACTCTCTCTATTAGATTCAAACATTCCTTTAGATCACTTTCAAGTTTACTTGATTCTGTAACATTTTTCAATAATTTGATGTTTCTATAATTAACTGAGAGATTTCTACTTGTTTCTTTGCCAAGTTCTAATTGATCAAAAACCTTCAATCCTATTGGTTGTTGAAATGACACCATACCATTGAATGAGTATCCAAAGTCCTCAAAGGTTACAAAAAATGGGGAAAATTTGACAAACAGGAAATCTTCACCTGGAAAAAGCTCAAGTGATGCGCTTGGATTCTCACCTAAAACATTTTTTATTCTCATGAAATCGTTCTGGTTGAGTTCAATCCTAATCTTGAAACGCAATTATTGTTCGCTCTGATTTGTTTTCTCTGGATTGTTTATGTGCCAGTTAATAAAAATAAGTTTTTTTCCAAAGAATTTCTACTTTCTATTTTATAATTTATCTGAAATCTTTGAGACTTATTTTCTTCTTAATTGTAGATGTTAGAAAGTTAAAAACTTCTAAAAATTGTTATAAAAAGTCTAGAATTTGGAGAAAAAAAGGAGGTTATTTGGAATAGGTTTCAGCGTTCTACAGTAAAAGAGATTTTAACATTAACATTATACTCTACAATATTGTCATCAATTACTTTGGCTGTGCACCGTTTAACGTGAACTCCCTTGATGTTCTTGATGGTTTTAGCTGCTTCTGTCACTGCATTCTGAGCGGCTTCACTCCAACTATTAGGTGAAGTGCCTATCAGTTCAATTATTTTAACAACTGTCATTAAATTCACCTCTATATTCTACACGTTTCTTGCTTTTCTATTTTTATAGTTTTAATCCTATTTACTGGATAGATAAATCATGGATAGTTGGATGTCTGTTTTAAAATCTGATCCAATCGATTGGTTGTTGGAAGAAAACAATCCTTCAGTTAGATTTTTTGCATTAACAGAACTTTTAGATAAACCCTTTTCGGATAAAAAAGTGAAAGCAACAAAGGAAAATATTATGAAGATTGGAACTGTTCCTAAGATTTTGTCGAAACAGAATGACAAAGGATACTGGGTGGGTCCGGATAGATTCTATTCTGCCAAATACAAAGGGACTGTTTGGCAATTAATTATTCTAGCTGAGCTAAGAGCCGATGAAAAGGATGAGCGGATTAGAAAGGCATGCAAGTTCATCTTGAAGTACTCTCAGGATCGTGATAGTGGCGGTTTTTCAATCTGGCATAGTGTAAGGAAAGGTGGAGGTAGACATAGCGGGGTTATTCCATGTTTAACTGGAAACATGATTTGGAGTTTAATCAGACTGGGATATTTGAGCGATGTTAGAGTAGAGCGTGGAATAAAATGGATAACTAACTATCAAAGGTTTGATGACGGGATTTCCGGTCGCCCTAAAGGTTGGCCTTATGATAAAGCTACAAGCTGTTTTGGAAAACATTCTTGTCATATGGGTATTGTAAAGGCTCTGAAGGCTTTGGCAGAGATACCTGTGGAGAACCGGTCAAAGAATGTTAAGGTCACTATTGAAAAGGCTGTTGATTATTTGTTGAAACATCATGTTTACAAGAGAAGTCATAATTTGAGTCGCATATCAAAACCTGGTTGGCTTCGTTTTGGTTTTCCTCTTATGTATCAAGATGATGTACTGGAGATTTTGGGGATCTTGACCAAGCTTGGATGTAAAGATGGTCGAATGCAAGAGGCTGTAGATTTAGTGATTTCCAAACAAGATGATAATGGTTATTGGACTTTAGAAAGTACATTCAACGGACGTTTCATTACCAATATAGAATCGAAAGGAAAACCTAGTAAATGGATTACTTTAAACGCACTACGAATGTTGAAGGGATATTTGAAATGTGTGACAGCTCAATAGCAATCTGGATATTCATTAAAAACCAGTAGAATATTGGTCTCAAGTTTTATGCAGGGTCAATTATGGTTGCATAACATAGATACTATATGTTTTGATAATATGGTTATAAATTAGCACTTAGACCTTTAACTATGTACAAAGAACACAAACTTTTGGGTTTGGGATTAATCTATTCTTTGGATTTTTCTTATAACCTTCCAACGGCTTTAACGTTTTCAACTCTAATCCACGGCGCAACTAGTTGTCCCCGTTTCCTGACATTATTTCCAAGACCCGATACGTTTTTCAAAACGTCAAAGAAAACACCAGTGAGCATAACATCTCGTACAGCATGCGCTACATTTCCATTCTCAATATTCCACACTGGAGTAGCCACAACAGAAAACTCACCACTCTCAGGATTGCTACTATGAGCGCCCTGAACACCATAAACTATGAGTCCCTTCTTCACCTCTCCAATAAGCTCTTCAGGTGATTTGTTTCCTTTCTTAAACGCGAAGTTGCTAGCCGCAAGAACGGGAGTAGAAGCATAAGACGAAACTCCTGACCTCGAAGCGTTTCCTGTGCTTTTAACTCCTGCCTTGTTTGCCGTATAATTGTCATACAAGAAATTCTTCAAAATACCCTTTTCTATGATCAACGTTTTCTGGCATGGAACGCCTTCTCCATCAAATTTTCTCGTTAGAAGACCGCCCTCAAGAAGTCCATCATCATATATTGTAACGGTTTCTGAGGCAACCTGTTTTCCAATTTTGGCCTTAAACGCAGACCGCTCCCTTTGAACAAAATCTGCCTTAACTGCGTTTATTACCGTATAATACAAAAGAGAACGAAACGCAGCCTGAGTAAATATCACTGGAAACATTCCAGATCCTATCTTCTGAGCTTTAAGCGCAGAAACAGCCAACCTTGCCGCTTCAGTTCCTACATTAACAGGATCAATATCATAAACTCTCTCTGTGTCTACTTCATAACACGCAGGAGTAACATCTGTCCCATCCCATGCGATCGTCTCCATAGAACATCCGATAGCAGTACCCACATCAGAGGCTTCCACGCCATGAGAATTAACAACAACCGTACTAAAAATAGACTTTGCTACTCCACCATCCACCGCCAAAACCCGTTTATCATACGCTTCAATCGCCCCCAGCATATCCACTGACATCTCAACCAACTCATCAGAAGAAACATCAACTATTCTTTTGTCATATGTGTTCTTAGGTTCACCAAAACCTCCTTGGATTGGAAGCTTCAACCAGTTCTTGTCTGGTCTACTTGCTTTAGCAGCCCTGAAAGCTCTAGTCGCAGTCTCTTCAACAGTTCTGTCTATTAAGGTGTTAGCGTATGAGAAACCAATTGCCTTCCTGTAAACAACTCTTACTCCTAAGCCCTGATCCATACTTTTGGAGCTTCTAACAATTTGTCCTCTCTCAACCTCAATCGAAGTACCACTGGATATATTCAGGAAAGCTTCGGCTTCTTGAGCACCCCTACTCAGAGCAAAGTCGACTGCCCTATTACCAAAACTGATCAGTTCTTCTAGTTTATGCTCCGCCACCAATAATAATCTCTCCTACCCGAATATGGGGTCCACCATCACAGATGAACGCTGTCTGCCCTTTACCGCATCTTCCAGGCCACAACTCAAAATCTTTGCCAACCGCATCCACTTTACATAAAGTCTCAAGTGTGTTCCCGCTTATCGAAGCACTTCTAACGGCATCCCCTAGTTTTCCCTTAACAATCTCGTAGGCTTCCTGTATTCCTACCTGAAACGTTCCATCCAAGTTTGCTTGACCACCCCGAAAACTTTTGAGATAGTAACCAAATTCAACATTCTCGATTAGCTCCTCGAAATTGTTGTCGCCGGTTGCAAGGTACGTGTTCCGCATCCTAATGATAGGCTCAAACCGAAAATCTTCAGCTCTGGCATTTCCTGTTGGCTTCATGTTAAGTTTGCATGCAGTTTCGCGGTTATGCATTAGACCAGTTAATTTTCCATTTTCAATTAAAGGCGTTTTTTGTGCACGAACTCCCTCATCATCATATTTGAATGACCCAAAGGCGCCTTCAAGTGTGCCGTCGTCATAAACTGTAACAGCATTTGACGCAATCTGTTTTCCTATTTTGTCATGAAGCACAGACCCAGACAATGTCAAATCTGCCTCTGCCAAGTGCCCCATGGCCTCATGAATAAATACCCCGACAACATTTGGTCCTATAACCGCTGGAAACGCTCCCCCCTTTGGCGTCTTGGCCTTCAACTGTTCAACCACTCGGTCAGCAACTATGGTTCCTACTTTTTCTGGTGTCTCCGTATCAAAAACTTCGTAGCCTGCCGTGGAACCTATCTCTTCTCTTGCAGAAGCAAAAATGTTGCTTTCTCGAGCTGAAGCAAGAATCCGCGACCATACGTAAAGTTTGTCTTGTTCGATAAAAGTTCCATCACTGTTTACAAAAAAGTTTATTCCCGTTATATCCAAGTAGCTGATGGTACAGCTCTTTATTCGGCTATCAACATCAAAGATTGTTTTGTCGATGGCCAACGTATTATCAATCTTTTCTTCCATTGAGACATCCTGAGGCTTCTTCTTGGGTTTAGACAATACCCTGTCTTCTACTGTTTTTGCTTGGGCAAGTTTGACTGGAGACTTAACCTGTAGACTAGCCAATTTAGCCAGTTTGACTGCATCATCAACAGCCTCTATTAGCAGTTTAGAGTCCAGTTTTCCAAGAGAGACAAATCCCCAAGAACCATTCACTAAGGCTCTAACACCTGCACCATTTTCGGTTCCCTCTTTTGCCCCCTCAACCCTGCCGTCCTTGGTTGTCAAGAACGTTTTGAAGAGACTTTGCGCCCTGATCTCAACATAATCGGCCCCTAGACTCTTACCATAATCAACAGATTTTATCAGCTTGTCCTTCAAAACGCATCCACGCCATCTTTATGTCGATTAAGATTTCAGTCGCATCTTAAAACTGTTAGCAATAAATACACTATATGAAATCGGACATACTCTTTTGCTTAGGTTTCTGATGATGACCAACTTCCTGATTTTCTTCAAAGATTGCCAACTCTCCATAGACACCGTCATATCCCGGTATTACCTTGGCTTTTTCTTCTCTAACTCGAACAATTGCCTCAGCTATCAATGGATCAACAACCTTGCTCATTTCTTCTTTAGAAGCATCTATTAATACGCTGTATTCGTCACCAAACTTTGCTATTAATGGATTGTAGATATTCCAGACTTTTTTAGCTCCAGGATAGCTGACACCCAAAACAGCTTTAATAATCTCAGAAAGAGGTATCAGCCGCTTATATCCTATCGGATTTTCTGGCATGAAATCGGCGGGGCGGTCAGCTAGTTCCTCGATTCTCTGCTCTACTCCTCTCGTGAGTTTTCTGCCACATGATGGACAACGGTTTCCATATTTTATGGCTTCTTGAGGAGGTAGTGAGATGTTACATTTCCTATGTCCAGTCCAATGATACTTTCCATATGCAGGGTTGGTTTCTATCGTAAACTTGAAGCGCTTAGGATCTTTCTTGCGGAGGGTATCGATCACTTCATTGTAAGTTAGTCGATCTAATTCAAGGACGTTTGCTTCTCTTCCAATTCTCCATGGCCAGTGACTGTGGCAGTCACTATTAGAAATTAACGTAAACTTATCTAGGCTGCTTAGTCTCCAGTTCATGGGCGGGTCCGAAGAAAGACCTGTTTCCAATATGTGAATGTGCTTAGTCATATCCTCGTAACAATCTTCCACATTATCAAAACCACTAAACGCGCCAAAAAGACTAAACCACGGAGTCCAAACATGTGCAGGGACCACCTCATTCTCTTCAGAAACCTGCATAACCTCCTCTACAAGTTGCGAAGCAGTCATCTTCAAGAAAGGTCTACCATCTACGCCAAGGTCACCATAAAGCTTTAATTTTTCATTGATTTGCATCGCAGTTTCGAGACTGGGCGTAATAATAACATGATGTATCTTCTTGGACTTCTCGTCAACACTGAATATAGTGCAGACTTCCGCGGTTAATATGTAACGAATAGGAGACTCAGGATGCTTTGCGGAACTGTAAAGACTGGTGTCCGAAAATTCTGTTAGTTCCTCAGACAATTCACTAAACCATTTTGGATGGGTAAAATCCCCAGTTCCAACAAGTTTTAGTCCCTTTATTTTTGCGTAACGCGTAATTTCGCCTATAGTCATGTTTTGGCTAGTAGCACGACTAAACCTACTATGTATATGAAGGTCAGCAACAACTCTCATGGTTTTCCCTCACAAAATTGTGGCATTTCGTGGAGTATTAACTGCTAGTTTGGTTTTGGGATTAATAATTAGTTCTCCTTTTCGTTTTTTTGTCTATTACATATCGAAACAAAGATAATGATTTTTCTGAAGATCAAGAGGGCATCCTCCTCCACAAATCTGCAGTTGAGCGCACTCCTTACATTTTGGTTCTACATACTCTCTATTTCTAATTCTGACAGCTAGCGGATGATTCCAGATGCTTTTCCAATCATCCTCCAAGATGTTTCCTAAACTCTCAAAAAAGCTCTGACAAGGATATGCATCGCCGTTTGGTCCAATACAAATGTTGATCATGGCTGCTGAACACGATTTTATACCTAAACCAAGCTTAACTGGATTAAACCTGCAGTACTGAGTTGGAGTGTACCACAAGAATTTTAATCCCAGTTTAGCTGCTTTATTCTGAACCTTTGGCAAAAGAATCTTCAAATCTTCTAGAGGCAAAATAAAATCTTCAACCAAATCTTTTGCTTTCCCAGAATAAATTAAACTGTTACATCCAAAGGCCGCAATCCCCAAATCCTTTGCAAAATCTATTGTATCAAGGAAATCCCCTGAATTATATTTACTTAGTGTGGTGTTTGTAGTTGTATAGATTTGGGTTGGAATCAGATTCTTTATTCCCGCTACAGTCTCCATCCAACTTCCAATATTTCCAGTCATTGAATCATGAATCTCTGGATTATGAGACTCGAGAGTTATTTGAACAAAATCAAGCCCAGCTTCTTCAAGGAATTTAACATAAATTTCATCAGTTAACCTTCTTCCATTAGTGATTAATCCCGTTACCAAGCCCTTCTTTTGTCCATAACTAAGAAGTTCAGGCAAATCCTCTCTTAGAGTTGGCTCTCCACCAGTAAAAGTCAAAATAAACACGCCAATCTGATACAGGTGATCAATTACCTGTTTCCATTCCATAGTAGTAAGTTCGTCTGTTTCATGTGATCCCCCCGCATAACAATGACCACAACTATTTTGACATCTGAAAGTGAGAGCCATATCAACACGTAAAGGAGCAGAATATACCTTACTGAAAGGCTCAATCTTTTTTAAGTCAAGATAGGATATGGGATCAACTTCTTCAGTCTTCGCTAATGTGCTGACAGCATAGACCAACTTTTCAAAATCGGTCCTCGCCTGTCCTTCTTTTACGCGATATATGCTTCTGATTTTGGAGATAATCTCCTCGGTTGTTAATCCCTGCAATAGAAAGTAGGCATAAGCTGTTGAAGTATCATTGAGAAACAAAACAGTGTTGGCATTAATAATTAAAAGGCCATTTCCATCAGGTTCAACTCGAAGCTGAAGAGCCAAACCCCTAAAATCGCCTTTCCCTCTATAAGTGTATCTTCCAATTGGAATCTTCGTTCCACGAAATATCTTATTAATGAAATTCATAACCAATCTTCCTTTACTAACCGACCCCTCCCCCAGCACATGCACAAGCACATGAAACACAAGCACAAGCACATGCACAAGCGGCACAAGCACATACACACTTGGCTTTTTGATGCACAGGTTTCCCAGATGATTTCTGCTTGGGAGTCATGGGAACTATTGCGTTGGCGAATTCTTCCAAATTGACAACAAAATTGTTAGCACTGTTTTCTATTGCTGTAGCCATATTATTGGCAAATTCTGCGCCAGGTATTTTTGGAGGTTTTTGCGATTGAGTTGGAAGTCCAATATTCGGTTTGTATGTAGGTTTAGGATAATAATGATTATAAGAATACCAATACCAAAACCAAAAAGGACTTGGCTCGAATACCCGATTCTTAAACACGGTTTGGGTGCGGTTCGGGAGATTTGGATCAAGAAACAACCAAAGCAATTGTTCATCATAAGCTTTGGAGATCATTTCAGTTGTTCCAGTTCCTTCAACCTGTTCCCAAGCTTTCTCAACAATCTTTCGATAATATTCTACCGTATCACGTCTACAATATCCCTTCAACTTTTCTTCAACTGTAGATCGAAGAAACATAATCGTTGAAGCAAGTTTCTTTTCATCAAGTGTTCCATCATCTTGAATAGAGTTAAGAAAGTCGATTTCATAATATCTTAGCGGATTTTCTGCTGTTCCAGTTTTGTTAATAAAAGGTTTCAATATTCCAAATTTTAGAGATGGTGATGTAGTTTCAACCCATACAGCTCGCTTCTTAAGAAGACTATATAATATCTCAGTAACAAGTTGAGGGGGTTTTATATCCAAAAGATAAGATGCTTCTACAGCAGTTAATCCTCTCACTATTCCGAGGCTTTCAATGCCAATAGTGGGTTTTGTGTAAGGTCGTTTACGAATAGCGAATAATATAGCAACTAAAGTGACGCTAATAACACCAATTATGACTATTAAAGACCCAAAATCTTCAAAAAAATCTACTAAACCATTAGACCTATCAGTAAAAGCGGTCCATCCTTCTTGTTTAGGATAAGAAACTCCAACTGTAAATTTTTCATCCGGAATTAGATTTTGCTTTTCCCAATATATTGCTAATCTTTCATTTTCATATTGGACATTACTCCAAAAGATAGATCCTGTTTTCACCTCACTCTCAGAAATACCTGCAGGTAAAACAATAAGTAGACGCAAATCTTCAATAATTGTATCTGAAAACCATGCCGCGGTGAATTTCATTCCATCATTTCCGGGATTAGTTTCATCCTCATAAATCATGTGAGCTACATTTGTAATCAACGTAAACCAAATAGTTTGTCCGGATTCTAGAGGAGAATCAAGATTGATCCTGACTTTATAGTCACTCCCAGAACTAGCATCTGCTGTAATTAACGTATTCCCATACTGATCAATGGCGGAACCGATGGAAAAATCGTTTTGAGGCTGACCTACACTTATCCAATTTATTTCCTCACCAACATCAAGAGTTATGCTAATATTATAGAAAAGATCAATTGACCCATTCTGATTTATCCATACTTCCATCCATTCTTGTCCAAAAGAGTATTGTCTTTGTGCGTCCACTCCGCTAATAGAGGAAATATAAACTAATCCAACGAACATCACAACTAGAAAGACATGGGATTTTACCATTTTGGCTCCTCAACTATTTCAAACGTATGAGCACAATAGGCACAAGTTGCGTATGGAACTCCCGAGACAATCTTGATACGATCTGATATTATAGAAGCTGAACAATTTGGGCATTTCAATGCGACAGCTTTCATCGGACCCGACAGTTCCAATCTATGAATATTAACTTTAGGTTTTCGAGTTATATAATATACAATCACAAAACCAACAAAGAAGAATAGAGCAGCAACCAACAATCTTGTTGGTGCAAAGACCGACGCTAAAGCAAAGACAATTCCCAAAACGAAAAGAACAGCAACTAAGATCGTGCCTAAAACTATCTTCAATTTCATAGATATATCTGTTGTACATTAAGTGTTAAAAAATATGCTGTGCTTCTATTACAATTACTTAACAAGACAGACCTAAAAAAGGGGATTTACCAGGGGATATTTCCACTTCATGTCAGGTCACCAACAACTTGACCTTCACGAAATCGTGGAGTTTCCGGAGCAGTCGGAAGATAATTTGTCCACAAACTTAACACCATAACCTTCAGAAAATGTTATCTGGTTTATTTGTGTCCATTTTAAATAATGATTTTTATCTAATACTCAGGACAATAATCATGTGTGTTCAAAAGAATATAATCTGCGAAAAACAAACAATAAATCCAATCGAAGAATCGAAGAGCCTCTGTCCATCTTGTATGCAAATTGTTCAGCATATATATACAGATGGATCCAGAGTTTTTATGAATAAAACATGTCCTATCCATGTTTCTTTTCAAGGAATAGTCTAGAGTGATTATCAATTATATCAGAGATCCTTCCGATTTAAAAGAAAACCAACCAAACCATTAATCTTAACAAAATCAATGGTTGATGGGTGTCCATATGACTGTGGACTTTGCCCAGAACATAAACAGCATACCTGTCTAGCAATCATAGATGTCACAGATAGATGTAACTTAATCAATTCAAATTTTGTAACCGATTTTTCTAAGGAACGCCTTTCTTTTTGTTATATCTTTTTTAGTTTCGACTCCTTTTGTCTTGAAGCCATCAACGACGCCAAGAATTCCTCTACCTTGCTCTGTTTCAGCAACTATTACCTCTAACGGATTAGCGGTTGCGGCATGGATTGTGCACACTTCAGGTACCTGCTTAATCTTACCCAAAACGTTGATGGGGTATGCATCTTTCAGAAAAATGATGAACGAATGACCGCACCCCAGCTTAGAAGCGTGATTTATGGCTAACTTCTTTAATTCTTCATCGTTCCCTTCAGATCTAACCAAACATGGTCCTGATGCTTCACAGAATCCTATCCCAAATTTAATGCATGGAACAGCGTTGACTAGTGCTTCGTAAATATCTTCAACAGTTTTGATGAAATGGGCAGTCCCCAAAATTACATTGCAGTTATCAGGAATTTCAACTTTAACTGTCTTAAGTTCCACCGAAATCTATCCCCATAATCTCTTTGTAGTTTTTCCCTAATAAATTTCGTAACTACAGAGAGCCCAGAAATTTTGAGATGCATTCTTAGATTCTTCTTTTCATTCCCATTCTATTGTTGCTGGTGGTTTATGCGTTATATCATATACAACTCGCGTTACCTGCGGTAATTCGTTAGTTATGCGTGTGGAGATTGTCTCAAGAATATCATACGGAATCCTCGCAAAACCAGCCGTCATGGCTTCTTTACTTTCAACAATCCTGACAGCAACAGTGTAACCATAAGCTCTAGAATCACCCTTTACTCCTGTACTTTTTGTCTCCGTTAACACCGAAAAATATTGCCACAAGCAATCTCCCAGCCCAACTTTCTCAATCTCGTCTGTAACTATTTTGTCGGCTTTCCGTACTAAGTCCGTCTTTTCTTTTGTCAATTCACCGATGATTCTAACCGCCAAACCTGGACCTGGGAATGGCTGTCTGTGAACTAGTTCTTCGGGTAAACCCATAATCTTTGCAACTTCTCTAACCTCATCTTTGTATAGATCTCGTAGGGGTTCAATAATTGCCTTGAAATTAATATCCTTAGGCAAGCCTCCTACGTTATGGTGTGTCTTTATTGTATCCGAGTGCTTCCTGAAACCCGATTCGATTCTGTCAGGGTAAATGGTGCCTTGAATAAGATAATCTGCCGCTATCTTTTTTGCTGCGTCTTCAAAGACTCTGATGAATTCTTCGCCGATAATTTTTCGTTTTTCTTCAGGATCAATAACGCCCTCAAGTCTCTTTAGAAAACGTTCCTGAGCGTGAATTGCAACAACGTTGATACCCTGCTTTTTGAATGTGGTTTCAACGTATTCTGTTTCGCCAAGACGCATAAAACCGTGGTCAACATAAATCGCCAAAAGACGTTCTCCAAGAGCTTTGGCAGCCATAAATGAAGCAACACTAGAGTCAATTCCCCCACTCAAGCCGATTATGGCGGTTCCTTTACCGACAGTTTCTCCTATTTCCTGGACTGCTTTGTCAATTAATGATTCGGGTCTCCAGTTTGCTTCACTTCTGCAAACTTCAAAGACGAAGTTGCTAAGCATTTTCATGCCGTTTTCGGTGTGAACTACCTCGGGGTGCCATTGAAGACCATATATTGAATTAGTTTTGTGGCGAAAAGCTGCGATTGGACAGCTTTCTGTGAAAGCTAACATCTCATAATCTTCAGGAAGTTCGTAAACCGTATCCCCGTGGCTCATCCAAACTTTCTCTTTTTGGTTAAGTTCCTTGAGGACACCAACAGGTTTATTGACGGAAACGTATGCTATTCCATACTCTTTCTTTGTACCAAGTTTTACTTTTCCATTCGAATAGTAAGCTATCATTTGATGTCCATAACATAGCCCAAGAACAGGAATGCCCATCTCTAGGATTCGTGAATCAAATTTTGGTGCATCCTTTTCGTAAACGCTCCATGGTCCCCCGGATAGGATCAATCCTTTGATATTCATAGTCTTGGTCAGTTCTTGGATCTCTTCGGGAGTTATATCAGATGTTACTATCTCAGAGTATACTTTGAGTTCTCTAATTCTTCTGGCTATAAGATTACAATATTGTCCTCCAAAATCCAGAACCAAAATAGCATCGTGTTTCATGGGCTATCCCTGCATTAAGCCCTTAATTCAGATGAGCATCTTTTAAAGTCTTCTTTGTAACAACCCAAAAAACAAGTGCCTAGCTTTCAGACTTAATAAATATCCTTTTGATGTTTAGATTCGGGTCATATCTTCGATTGGAACAAAGCAGTGGGGAGCAAATGTGGCAACTTGTTCTCCTTCTTCTACCATGGCTGCTCCGGGAACAATGCCACCAACCATGCATATACCAAATCTATCCATTCCAACAGGTACTCCAAGAATTGGCTCGTTTGGCTCTCCCAAAACTAGGACTCCTCCCCATCCCTTCTTCTGCTGATTTTCAAGAATTTTTACAGTTCGATCTCTTGCTTCAGAAGGTATCTCCCTTAGAGTCGCAAGTAACATGCCTGATCCAGTTTTCAAAATTCTTGAGATGGACGTCATCTTCCTATATACAAACACTTCCAGAGGTGGTATCGTTGTTCCTTCATAAGAGATTATTTCCACGAATCTGATTGGCTTGTGGTTTACTACCTGAACTAGACCACCAAATTTAAAGAACAGAGGGATTCCCGAGTGGATTAGGATGCTGTCTAGTGTTAAGTTACAGACTGTAAAAAGGGCAAATTTTCCCTTGGGAATTGATATATCACAGTATTCCTCTTTTTCGTTTAGCATCTTGATGTATGGCGCTGACAAGAGATTCATGCTCTGGAGAGCCTTCATTGTATCCATAGTCTTCTCCTGAAGACTCTTATCAAGTAGTGACACATTTCCAACAATTGTTCCTGTATCTTTAGCAGGATCATATGTCGCAGAATATGCCAAGGACATAAAACGGGTTATAGTGAAACCAAGTCTCTGTGTAGCAAGAGACCTACTTAGTTCTTCTAAACCCTGTTGGGTTATTGTTCTTCCTCGTCGATCGTGCCCCAACACGAAACTTTTTGCTTCTAACAATTGAAGGTGATATCTCACTGTTCGCTCGCTAAGGAGAAAGCCTCTTTTTCTTAACTCCCGCTTAAGTAATGTCGAACCTACTGGGCTATCAAATTCGCTCAAAATTCTTAAAATTTCAATCTCTTTTCTGGCGCTATTGTTGCGTTGCGACATGAACTTAACTTCCTGCAAGAAAACATTACTCTCTCATACTAGTATTTTACTTATCAGGTCGATTTTTTTACTTCATCTAATTGTCTGATTTAATATTAATTTGGAGAAAGTGAGATGAGATTTACGAGAATCTTCAATTACGAACTATTATTTCAATTGGGTGGGGTCTTAATTGGTATATTTTTATTCTTGTGTTGGCCTGTTTTGGTTTAAGAAATATGAGAAACGAAATATGACATACGTCATATTTAAATATTGCTTTTACCACACTATATATATTCACATTAATAGGGGTGATATGCCGTGACAGAACAAATAGCTACAGTCAGATGTCCCGAATGTGGGAGTGCAAACCTACTTGTGGATTCAGAGATGGGAGAATATGTTTGTGGTCGCTGCGGTTTAGTCGTCGAAGAAAACCTTCAAAGTCAAGAAGCCGAATGGAGGGCTTTTACTCCTCAAGAGAGAGACACTAGAGCGCGAGCAGGTACCCCGACTAACTATTCTCACTACGATAAAGGATTATCCACTGTGATCCGAGTAGAAAAAGATGCTCTCGGTCGTCCCCTCTCCCCAAAAGTCAAACAGCAAATGTGGCGCCTCAGAAGATGGCAGACGCGCTCAAAAGTACATGCTTCCCAAAGTAGAAACCTCATGCTAGCTATGAGTGAACTCCAACGCCTCTCCGACATACTTCATATGCCATCCTCAGTGCAGGACATGGCGGCGATAATCTACAGAAAAACCTTGAACGAAGGCTTAGTTAGGGGACGCAGCATCGGAGGGATGGTGGCTGGAGCCTTATACGCTGCAGTTAGGTTCACTAAGGTTCCTAGGACTCTAAAAGAGATCGCGGAAGCCAGCCAGCGGACCGGAAAGGAGATTGCTCGATGTTATAGCGTGATAGTTAGGAATTTGGATATGAGGATGCCTATAGACGATCCGGCTGACTATGTTACAAAAGTAGCTGTTAAAGCCAAGGTCTCTAGCGACGTTGAGGGATTGGCCATCAAACTGTTAAGAGAAGCTAAGAAGAATTTTGCTACCACTGGAAAAGATCCTTCGGGATTAGCAGCTGCAATACTTTACCTTTCGGCGAAGATGTTGAAGGAGAAAGTAACACAGGCCCAGCTTGCTAAAGCAGCTAACGTAACTGAAGTTACTGTTAGAAACCGAAAGCGGGACTTGATGAAAAGTCTCAGCCTGACAAAATCATAGTGTCTGGGCACCCGCCTATTTTTTTAATGCACCAAGAAGTGATGGAAGACTGAATTAGCGTAGACTATGAACATAATAATTGTACATGCCAAAGTGAGGCTCTTGTCACCCTCTTTTCTAATTTGTTCATTCGATTTTCTCGCAACATGCAAAATTGTTATGAAAGTTTGTACAAAAAGCCTTTAAGGGCTATTGTTAAGTCAATGTTGTATAAGGAGCGACAGAAAGAGGTGTTAACATTACGGAGGACTATCGATCCAGAAATGGATCAAGAACTCTACACACCCGTCTGTATGCCCCATGTCAACATAAAATGTATAATACCAAAACGTGGGAGGCTAAGTTGGATGGACGGAAGTGACAGCGATGACGGAGACCAACATAGCTGTGGCTCTATCCCGAAAGAAGCTGAAAGCCAGCCTAGCCCAGTCCATTCTATCTTTATCGTTTGACATACTTGGATTACTAACTGGAATTCTTCTTGTTCTATATCTTGGAGTCTCCATAGACGAGGCTCCATGGATTCTATTAATGTTTCCTGGAATTCTGAGCGTTCGAGGCGCTATAGGAGGTCTATTTAGTGGACACCTAGGTACTGGTTTGCACTTGGGTACCATCAAACCAGTTTTTACAAAAAACACCAAGTATTTTCACTCTCTTTTACGCGTGATTGTGACGTTGGCTCTTGTTAGCGGAGTTATCATGGGAGTTGGAACTTGGGTATTTGGTGTATTTATTTGGAATGCCACCCTGATCGATTTTGTTCCTTTGATGGCGGTGATTATTGCGACAATGGCGATATCTGTGGTGTTTGTTTCACCTTTAACGATGGTGTTTTCTGTTCTTTCGTTCAGACGAGGGCTTGACCCAGACGTTGTTGTGTATCCTATGACTTCTCCAGTTTCCGATATCATTAACACCAGTTGTTACATCTTCAGTTTGTCTCTATTTTTCTTGTTTGGTTCGTTTGGGCGCTTCCTGATTTGGATACTAGACATAATTTTCATTATATTTGTGGCTTATATTTTGGTAAAAAATATCGGTGAAACAAATTTTGTTGGAATAATTAGAGAGTTTCTATTGACTTTGTTGTTTGTGACTGTAATCGTTAACATTACGGGGTCTTTGTTAAACAAGATAACCGGGAATGTTATATATACTGTCTATCCCGCCATAATCGCAACTGTCGGAGGAGTGGGCTCAATAATTGGCTCAACAGCCACCACAAAACTTGCGTTAGGTTTAATCAAGCCATCATTTTATTCTATAAAGCAGCATGTAAACGAGATAGGCGGAGCATGGTTTGCTTCAATAATTATGTTCGTAATCTATGCGATTTTGTCATCACTTATTAGCGGTGCATCAACATTAGGAGACCTGCTAACCTTTATTGGGCAGCTTACAGTCACAAACGTTTTCGCCGTCTCTATTATGATCGTTATTGCATACGCCATTGCTATCTTCACTTTCCGACGCGGATGGAACCCAGACAACTTCGTAATCCCAATCGAAAGCTCATTAGCAGACACAATAACAACCGTCGGTGTAATCGTAGCGCTGGTACTTATTGTCTGAAAAGCAAAATTGTCTAATACTTTTTGTCGTTTTGCTATTTGCCGCCTGACGCTAAGGATTCAAAGTCCTCTTCTCCTTCAGCATAGCCTGCGGCAATTAAAACGTCGCCTCTATAAATCACTGTGTTTGGGCGGGGTCGCAGCCACCAGTTGCCTCTTCGGATAACCAGCACCCACATACCTGTTTCTTCTTGGATTTGGGCTTCTCGAATATTCTTTCCTACCAACGTGGAAGTATCTGAAACGGTAACTTTAGTTACTGTTTCTTCTGCCTCTTCTATTACAAGTTTTAGGATGGGGTGGGGGTCTAATCCTCTAAGTACTACACCCGCGATTTCCATAGCTGCATCAGCTATCTTTTCTGTAACTACTCCCAACCGAATCAGACCAAGGAAGTCTTTGGATTCTTCAGGAGTAAAGCCACTGGACAAAACTAAACGCTCAAAGTCAGTGTGTAGGTTGTCCATATGGTTTTCTAAGGCTTCTACTTCTTCAGCTAAAGCTTGACTGTTGAGAAGTAATGAAGAGTATGCAAGGTCTATCATGAGTTCAGAGGTGTCTTTTAGAATTACGAGTGTGTCAACAATTTTTTTGAAATGTTCTTCAGTAATAGTCACTTTAGCTCTTTCCTCACTCCATCTTTTTCAGTTTACCAGATGCTATTGCCTTCAGTTCATCAATGCCATGAGGCGCTCCTCTGGCAATTAAAACGTCGCCTTCCACAATCTTTTCATCGTCATCTGGATCTATAGTCCATTCTCTGCTTCGTCGAATGGCTATCACATCAACTCCTATCTTGGCAGCCAATTCTAGGTCTCCAATTTTTTTGTTGACAAGGATCGAATCCGATTTGACTATTGCCCGTGCCAGCCTCTCTTCAACTTGTTCGAACGCCTTTCTAACGATTGGATGAATTCCAATATCTTTTATAACAATGGTTGCTATGTCCGCGGCTGCGTCCGAGATTTTGTTTGTAGCGGCAGCTACTGTTGTCACTGCGGTAAGATGCTGGGCATCTTCTGCATCTCTAACGGCCAGCATGGTGTTCATTTCAATGATGTACTCTAGGTAGTCCACACGTTTTTCAAGTTCCAAAACCTCTTCTGCGAGTTCGTGACTGTTGAAAAGGGCTGCGGAGTATGCTAGGTCTATCATTATCTCTGACACGTCTTTCATTTCAGTGAGAGCTTCGCGAACAGAGACCGGTCTATACTCAATTTTACCTGATTCTGCCAAGCAGAGAAAACTTCCTTAGATACATTTTTTTACACGCAATCAATTTACCGCGTCGATACTATATGGTAAAATGGAATCTTTTAATTCTATCGTAATAGCCCGTCTACCCTACATTATCAGTGTTAGTATTAGTCCAGTGACTAGGGGTATGGTTAGATTGTCGTTTATTGGACTAGGGATTCCCTCCACTAGCATTCCAACGGCGGCGGCAATAAAAGCTCTCATTGGGTCCGCAAAGATCATGCCACCAAGGAAGGCGAGTATGAAACCGAAGATTGTTCCTTCCAAGTTTTTTCCTTTATTGAATGGTAGTCTGTTTTTTCCAAACTTCATTCCGAATATGTGAGCACCACCATCACCCAACGTGAGTACCGTGATGGCTAAGTAACGTATGGGTTCTGGGAATATGAGCAAAGAGATTGCTGTGCCTAAGGCAAAGTGAATTGGGGCCGTTGCGAATTCGTAAAGTTCGGTTTTGTTTGCTGCGTTCCAAGTTATTAGCGAGAGGATAGGTAGGTTGATTCCACGCACTCTGGCGAACTCGGATATTGTATAGAGCACAGCTATTACTAGTATATAAAACGATAGCAGTATGTTTCCTGTTAGGTATATGCAGATAAATGTTAACAGAAAACTGCTTATGTGAATTGTTTCTCGTAGACCTCTTCTTTTTGATACGCTTACTTTTGATGCTGGCGGTTTTTCTCCTGTTATTGCTGGTAATATTTCTGTTAGTGCCCCTCTTGTCACAAAGTCGGATTTTGCGGTTAAAACAAAATCGGGATTGTATCCTATCCTCAAATTGCATAAAGAAAACATAGAAAAGTTGTTTCTATCATCAGCAACCATAATGCAATCTTTTGGTGTTAAGTTCTCTTTTTCTTGAATTCTTTTCAGAACTAAAGCTTTGCCGCCCTGTTTTATGACGTCACCTCCTATAACACCAGTAAAACATTCATTCACGATTTCTAGTTCTAGACCTTGGGCGTAGTCTGCTTGGAGTCTGGTGGCAAAATCTTTTACTACTGTAGTGGGAAGACCTGAACTAATCAGTGCTGTTCTATATCCATCCTTGTTTAATTTTCTGAAAACTTCTTCAGTTCCAGGCATCAGAGGTATTTTCTTGTGAATCTGAAAGAGTTCTTTTATGTTTAGCCCTTTAAACATCCCAAATATTCTTCTCATGGCAGATTCAAGAGATAACAACCCAGTTTCGTAAAGAAATCCTAGCGCAATTATTCGTAAAAAACCTAAAAATCCAAGTTTTCTGGAGATATCAAAGAGGAGATAGCGATTCTTTGGTATCAGTATTCCTTCAACATCAAAGACAACCAAACGTTTTGTTATTTGTTCAGTATCCTTTATGTCGGTCGTCATTAACATTCTCCTCTTTTCACTATTGGATTGTCTTGATTGAAGAGTTTTCCGTAAACAACATGCCAACTGTAAATCATAACGGCCGTTTAATTGGGTCGTATTTTAGATGGACAAAAAATGGAAACGCTCGATAATGTAATTCACTCCATTTATCCTAAAACAAAAAGTTTGTATCGTTTAGTTTCTAGGATAGAATTATGTTTCCGTTGTCTTTAAGTACATTAGTTTCGTAAGGAAATTGTTGTGTTTGAGAAAGATATTGGAGGTGTGTTGCGTTCGCTAAGTTTCTGGTTACATCGGCGTGGCCCTACATCAATTATGTTCCACATTTAGGAAATATTGTAAGTTCCATTCTTTCTGCGGATGTTGTAGCTCGTTATTATCGACTAAAAGGAAACGATGTTATTTATGTAACTGGTTCAGATGAGCATGGAACCCCTATCGAGATAGAGGCTGTTCGTTTGAATATTCCTCCTAAAGAGTTGACCGATCAGAATCATGCACAAGTGTCAGATCTTTTTGAACGATGGGGCATCGCTTTTAGTAACTATACACGCACGGAAAATCCAGTACACAAGAAGTTTGTGCGCGATTTTTTGATGAAAATTTATGAGAATGGCTACATTTTCACTCAAAAAACCGAGCAACTATACTGTCTAAAGTGTGACAGGTTCCTACCTGACAGGTTCGTGGAGGGGACCTGCCCCAAATGCGGAGATACAGGTGCTCGTGGTGACCAGTGTGATTCTTGTGGGAATCTTCTTGAACCTACCAATCTTGTTAATCCTCGTTGTGCAATATGCAATTCTACTCCAACTGTTGAGATTAGAAAACACTGGTATTTTGATTTGCCAAAGTTAAGTAAAAAGCTTCAAGACTATATCCAAAATAATAAGCAGTTGCCCGATAATGCTCGAAACTTTACTTTGAACATTCTGAAAAGTGGATTGAAGCCTAGACCCGTTACGAGAGATAACAAGTGGGGGATTCAGTCGCCTTTTCCTGGTTCTGAGGACAAAACAATCTATGTTTGGGTTGAAGCTGTTCTGGGATACCTCTCAGCAACTGTACAGTATTTCAAAAGGCTAGGAAATGAAGAGCGGTGGAAGGAATACTGGTTCGACAAGGAAGCGAAAACTCTATACTTTATTGGAAAAGACAACATTCCTTTTCACACAATTATTTTACCGTCTCTTCTCTTGGCTACGCATGAACCTTACAATTTGCCTTGGGGGGTCTATTCTACGGAGTTTTTGATGTTTGATGGTCAAGCATTCTCCAAAAGCCGAAGGATAGGCATCTGGATCGATGAGGCACTAGAACTCTTTTCAGCAGACTACTGGAGATATTCCCTGTTGTCCATACGCCCTGAAGTCAAAGATACAAACTTTTCATGGACAACCCTCATCGAAAAAGTGAACTCTGATCTAAATGACACTCTCGGAAACTTTATTCACAGAACTTTAACTTTCATCAACAACCAGTTTGGTAGTGTAGTGCCGCAGCCAAGCAATCTCGATGTGAAGGATAAGATGGTTCTGAAAGAAGCTAAAGAACTTGTAAACAAAACTGCTGAACGGATGGAAATCTTCAAACTACAAGAAGCTCTACGATATGCCATACGCTTAGGCCATTTGGGCAATAAGTACTTTAATGAGAAGGAGCCATGGAAAACAATAAAGTTTGATCGCCAACAGTCAGCAAACACACTCTATGTCACTGCCCAAATCGTAAAACAATTGGCGATAGTAATGGAACCCTTTATTCCTTATACTGCAGAGAAGCTCTGGGCGTTACTTAATCTGGATGGATCTGTTCATGAGCAAACGTGGAATGAAACAGAAAAAGAGCTTCCACCAAATCACCAGATCAAAAAGGCGAAGCCTCTGTTCAAAAAAATAGAGGATAATGAAGAGCAGCTTCAAGCAAAGCTGGAGGAAGCGAGGGCTAAACTAAGAAAATCTAAAGCATAAAAAGAGGGTGGGATGAAGGGAAGCTTTTGGGACTAAAAATCGACTTACACGTTCATACATGTTATTCCCATGACTCTTCTATTAGCCTCAAACAAATTGTTTGCTTCGCTAAGAAACGAGGATTGGATGGAGTTGCAGTAACAGACCACAACACTGTTACAGGTGCTCTCAAGTTAAAAACCCGGGAAATCCTTGTTGTACCTGGAATAGAAGTATCCACCTTGGAAGGGCATCTTCTTGGTATTAACATAACCACACAGATACCCGCAAAACTGGGTATCGAAGAGACCATCCACAGAATTCATGATGCTGGGGGAATAGCTGTGGCGCCTCATCCTACTACGTTCTATAAGTCGCCACCGAGCAAAAATATACGTTCTTATGATGCAGTTGAGGTGATGAATGCATCTTCTGTTCCTTTTTCTGTTTTGACATATTTTAGCAAAAGATTTGCTGAGGGATTGGGTCTTCCTCAGACTGGTGGGAGCGATTCTCATTATGCCCCTGAAATTGGATCAGCCTACACTGTTGTTGAGGCTGATTTGGATGTTGATGAAATTGTTGATGCTATAAAACGTGGTGCTACGTTTCCTAGAGGAAGTGGAATATCTTTGAAAACTCGACTCGAAAGAACTGCTTTAAATCTGAAAGGGAAAATTTGAAAAGTAATGTTGAAAAATACTATTCTTCATGATCCTCTAGTTGGTCTAGACCTAAGTCGATCTGACAGATGATTTCTGGTCCTGTATGTGGATCTATGTCCATTAGTTCTAGTGTGGGGGTTGTGGGAAATACTTCCAGTGTTTCTAGTTTCATTTCTGGAATTTCCGTTGGGTGCTCAATTTTAATGAGTTTTTCCATACTTCTAACCATTTCTACTTCTTCCCCAAGCCTCTATACTGAGTAGATCTCTAACGGCTGTCCGGATTGCCTCAGCTCTGTTTGGGTAGTATTTTTCGTCGACAAGGTTGTCTAGTGCCTGAATGTACGGTTCAGGTAGGTGTAGTGTGATAAGTCTCATTTTTATTTTCTCCGTTGGGACAATTAACTAAGGACTGACTGTTTGCGTCTTATATGTCTTAATGTTAAGAAACAAATATGATTCAAATATGAACGTGCAACTATTTATAAACTTTTGCCATCCATTGTTGGTTGCTGTATTCCACTCCTGTAAAAAACTAGTTTGCATAATCTTTATGGTTCTATCATACTCTAAAAACCATATAACTCATATTGTGCCTTCTATATTCGTGGCTGTAACAATTGGACTGAAACTTGATGTTTAAAGGATCTAAACGTGTTTACCTTAAGAGTTATGGTTGTTCTGCAAATCTTGCAAATAGCGAAGTCATAGCCGGTTGTCTTACAGATGCTGGTTTTGTGCTCGTTGAGGATCCTCAAGATGCGGAATTCCTGGTTTACAACACGTGCGCGGTTAAGTCTCAAACAGAAAACCGGATCATAGACATTTTGAGAAAGGCTCCAAAAGATAAGCAGCTTATTGTGACTGGTTGTTTACCTGTGATAAATTTTGAGCGTTTAGAGAATGAGGTGGATTTTGATGGTGTAACAGGTCCAGCACCGGGCGCTAAGATTGTTGATGTTTTAGGTTGTGTGAGTGCTGGTGAGAAGGTTGTTTCTTTGGGGGACGTTTCAAAATCTGATTTGTGTCTTCCTAGGGTTCCTGTGAATCCTGTTGTGAGCATTATTCCAATCAATTATGGTTGTTTAGGTGATTGTTCTTATTGTTGTGTACATTTTGCTAGGGGGCGCCTGAGAAGTAATCTTGTTGAGGAAGTTGTTGAGCGGGTGAAGCGGGATTTGGTTTTTGGCGTCAAGGAGTTTTGGTTGACTTCTCAGGATACAGCGTGTTACGGTAAGGACATTGGGACTAGTTTGGCGGATTTGTTGGGGCGGGTCTGTGAATTTGAGGGCAATTTTTTTGTTCGATTGGGAATGATGAATCCTGATCATGTGCTGGCTATGCTTGATGATCTTATTGAGGCGTACAAGAGTGAGAAGGTTTTCAAGTTTCTCCATTTGCCCGTCCAAAGCGGGGATAATACTGTTCTAAACCTTATGAACCGGCACTATACTGTAGATAACTTCAAGCAGATTGTTTTGGCTTTCAGAAAAGAAATTCCGCAATTAACCCTCTCGACGGATGTTATTTGCGGTTTTCCGGGAGAGAGCAGAGAAGCTTTTGAATTGACAAAGAAACTTGTAGCTGAGGTCCAACCTGATGTTATTAATGTGTCGAAGTTTTTTTCAAGACCTCGTACTCCTGCACAGAAGTTGTCTCCTATTGCTCCAAAGGAGCTAAACCGTAGAAGTAGAGAGTTGGCGGAGTTATCTAGAATGATTTCTTTTGAGAAAAATAGAGCGTGGATTGGTTGGGAGGGCCCAGTCTTGTTTGATGAACCCGGTAAAGGCGAGTCTTGGATGGGAAGGAACTTTGCTTACAAACCTGTTGTAATAAACGCAGGCGAGTCTTTGTTGGGACGGTTTGTTCAGGTTAGGGTTGTTAATGCCTTCTCCACCTATCTTGAAGTGGAGATTGTGTAACTGACTTTATCCTCCACCCACTGGAGGAAGAATCGCAACAACATCATCCTCTTTCAGTTTTGTGTCGAATCCTTGCATGATATTGATGTTTTTGCCGTTTACTAGAAATGAGAGGAATCCCCGCACTTCTCCTTTCTTGTTGTATATGTATTCTCTGAAATTTTTCCCATGTTTTTCAGATAGCAGAGTAAGTAGTTCTTCGACAGTACTACTATTTTGTAGTAGGATTTTGTTCACTTTATAACCTGTAATTTCTCGCAGCGACGTGAAAAACCTGACTTCGACTTTCATTTATGATCATATCCATATTTTTCGTGGTCGAATTTATTTTATTCTATGTCATTTTTCTCTGTTATTATTGTTTGGCATGGGATCTCCTGGGTTTTGGTCGATTAAACTTAAATAGTGCCATAAATTCTCAGAATAGCATTATCACTCAAGTTGGTGATTGAGCCGCCGTAGCTCAGTTCGGTAGAGCAACGCACTGTTAATGCGTGGGTCGAAGGTTCGAGTCCTTCCGGCGGCGCCACTCTCATTCTCGTTAAACAACAACAAAAAAAGCTTTCTTGATGATTGTTTCTAGTTGCGTTTTTCGTTATCTGTAGATAATTCATCTATTTTGTTTGATCCAGCATCTTTGGGTTTTATTAATTCTGGTAGAGACAGCACCAAAAGAAGGGTAATGAATACTCATAAAACAAAAATCTGAAAGAAGATTACATGATGATTAATAATTTGAACCACGATGTCTTCTTCATTTCATGTCTGTCTATATAAAACATTTCAAGATGTAACTGATGGTTAGTAGTGGTTATTTTTTTCTGGAAAAAAGTTGTCATCAACAATCTTCTGCCGTTAGTCATCTCATATGATTAGACTATTTTTTTTAAATACTCAAAGAATTCGCTGGTGCGGGGGACGGGATTCGAACCCGTGGAGGCCTGCGCCAGAGGATCTTAAGTCCTCCCCCTTTTCTTAGGGGATCTATTTGACCCGCTATTTAGACCTGGCTCGGGTACCCCCGCCACCTCAATATTCACAACACACCTTCGACATAAATGTTACCTGACCAACAAGTACCTACATAGCCTAATCGTTGTTGTTTTTTCTTTGTGGATCGCTCTAAATTGTTTTTTAGAGCCATACTGTTGTTTGGTTGTAATCTTTAATGTTCTTCATTTGGCGTTATGGTTATAACCGTTAACATGTAAAACATATTTTGGCGGGAAAAACCTGGGCGGGTATAGAAAGTTCATTTAGCTTTCTACCGAAGCCTAGCCAGGATAGGGCACGAACGGCGTATCTTTGCCGGTGTAAGCCTCCTAACAGGGATAGTGGGAGTGAGCTCGGGGTCACGGGTTCGAATCCCGTCCCGCCCGCCATTCACAAATGCTCTTTTTAGTTGTTTACGGTTGCTTTTGGGTTAATGAGATGAACATTAGTATTGTTTGAAATAATGAATGCTAGAAAACTTTGTTGATTTTTGAAATGGTTTTAGAGCAGATTGGCGTGTAGCCAGCCTCTTCCACCCTTCTTCTGTTGTTGTCCCTTTTTTGGTGTTGGTTTGGGTGGAGCATATCGTTTGGTTCTGCTTTTCTGTTTTTGTATGTTGTTACGAACGAATTTGCCCCATCCGCCTACAGTTGGGTTTGGGGGGCCTGCTTTGCTTGTGTCGCATCCAAGGTAATTTTCTACTATGTCAAAGAATTCTAGATGTTTGTAGTCTCTTGTTGCTTGGATTACTGTTCCTTGTTCAATTAACAGTTTTGAATAATCTTGTTTGGCTATTCCTTCAGCTCGGACCTTATCATCTATGCGATTTTGCCATAGGCTCTTCCATTCGGTTCTCAAGTCATTAACGAATTCTTTCACTTCAGCGCGTTTCATTATTTGATTCCTCCATTCGCCTGTAAAACCAAATTAGTCCCTGTTGAATTTTTCGCCAAACAAAAGAGTTGTGGCGTGGTTGTTGTTATTCTTTTGAGTTTCTTTAGGCGATTGGATATTGATAATGACTTCTCGGCTTCTGAAATATAAAGACATAAGAAAAGAAGTTCCCTATGCAATTTCTAGAAATATCTTATATGCTATTATTATATAGTTAAAATATAGAAAATATATGTCGTTATTCTGGAATCATTCCAGCAAAAATACAGAAACACAATTTTATAGCGTCCCTAATCAGTATAACGCCAACATCAACCTCTCTAGAGACCAACCAATGACGGTATTCAACAAGATTCTAAACACACTTCAACATTACTCCAATTCATTGGAACAATTCAATGCCCGGAATAGGAAAAATCCCAACACAATTACAAAATCAGACTAAAAGATCAATAAAAAAAATATTTATGCCATGATTTTATTTAATATCAAGGAACCTCCAGAAAAACAAACTACACAGCAAATAAAGTACACAGTAACTTTAGTACCTTCAACATTAACTAACAATTATCTCAACCAACCTACAAACAAATAAAAAAATACGTTAACGTAACAACTAATGAAAAGTTACCTTCTGAAACATGAAACTTAAATTTGT
Source organism: Thermoproteota archaeon (assembly GCA_042565955.1). Lineage (GTDB taxonomy): Archaea > Thermoproteota > Bathyarchaeia > Bathyarchaeales > Bathyarchaeaceae > Bathyarchaeum. Next base: position 126,821 of record JBHORG010000001.1, read on the forward strand.
TTAAAGTAACATCTCCAGAGCTATATCGGATAACTTACGTGTGGAGCAGCCGCCAATTATGTCAGATATATTTAAAATGTTTGCCAAAATGTTTCTTGTTATCACAGTCATTTTTACGATTTTCTTGTATCTCTTCTCAATCGTATTAGGACCAGCAATGTTCTATTTCACAACTGAAGGCCAAACTACTAGCATGAATCACCTGCCAGCCTTGCCAATATGGCTCCTAAATCAATCAATTGCTATTCCCGTAGAGGTAAACATAGGTGTGCTCTTCTTTGTTCTCTGGAGCATATTTACTCTTAGCTTTGTTGCAGCTTGGAAAGTCAGAGAAAACTTCCACAAAGTAATCAAAGAGAGTATTTTTCAACCAATAAAAAAACTTTTCACTAGCAGCCTTTTTGTCATGCCACTTCTAAATAGTATGACTCTACTTGCAGTTATATTGATTCAAAGCATCCAAGAAGCAGGAGGTATCCCTACAGGAACACCCCCTATACCCGGAGAATCTTTCTTTGATTTCCTAGACCTATCATACGCTGCCGTTATCGAAGAAGTTGGCTTTAGATTTATTCCAATCGGGGCATTTATGGTTCTCTACATGTTCATAATCAAAAAGAAGACAAACACACAGTTTTCTAAGAAACAAAATCTCAAACTGTTTTTTTTGTCAATTCTGTTTCCTGATAGTGCCAAAAGAATGGTTGGCGCAACAACAGTTAACGAATATGGAATCAAACGGGGGATCAGCCCAGGTGAATGGGGGATGCTCCTTTTCACCTCATTAATCTTTGGTATGGCTCATTTCAACCCCGGAGTTAGCTGGGAACTTGGAAAAATCTCCTCTGCAGGGATTGCAGGAGTAGCTCTTGGTTTAAGTTATCTACTCTATGGTGCCCACTCATCCATAATTATGCACTGGTTTTTTAACGCCTACACTAACACTTTCGTTCTCCTTTCAGAAATCTACCCTGTAGTAGCTCCCCTAGCGACAGTAGTTACAATACTCACCCTGATCCTTGGAATACTTGGATGGTTAGCCGTAGTATCGTTTGGATTCCTCAAACTAGCCCAACGAAGTGAAAAGAGTCAGGAACAAATTACACCGAGTTCGGCAATATCTCTTGAATAAGACAACTGATTGGAATAGTTTGTTGTTTACCCTTTTTCATTTCCCGCAGAACCACTTTTCCATCCTTTAGTTCTCTTGGACCAACAATCACGGCAAAAGCACAGCCCCTTCTGTCGGCGTTCGCTAAGGCCTTTGAGATGGACCGCCCCATAACAGCGACTTCTACAGGGATCCCTCTGTTTCTGAGCATTGCGGATAATTCTAGCATGTTTGGTGTAAATTTGTTTTTTGCAGAGATGAGCACAACACTTCTCTTTTTAGTTGTCTCTTGGGTGACTTTTTGTTTTGTTAGAGCCAAAACGATACGGTCGATTCCTTGGGCAACTCCCACTGCGGGGATGGGTTCGCCTCCAAAGAGTTGAATAAGTTTATCGTATCGTCCCCCACCGCCCAAGGCAATATCGAGTCCTGGAACATATGACTCAAAAATCATTCCAGTATAGTATTCCAAGCCCCTAGCAAAACCAGCTTCTACGCATATCTCTATTTGTTCTTTGCTGTCTTGTATTAGCTCAAGGATATTCGAGAGGTTGTCTACAGCCGCAAGAGCAGTTTCGTAATCCTGAACGCTATCTCTAATTTGCGTGATAACCTGAAAGGCGTTTTCACCTTTTATTTCTAAGAGGTTCTCTATGATTGTTATCCCCTTTTGTGAAACACCCGCTTCACGGGCAAGCACTAACGCATCATTCCAAAGTTTCTTGTCCAACAATTGCCTGATGCTGTTCTGATTTTTGTTATCTAGTCCCTCTTGAGTCAGTATTCCCCTAAGAATTCCTGTGTGCCCAACCTTAAAACGGTAATTCGTGAGTCTTAGCTTTTTGAGAATATTGTTGGTGATTATGAGAATTTCTGCGTCTGCTTCGGGTCTGCTCGAGCCAAAAAGTTCATAGTTTGATTGCCAAAACTCTCGAAACCTACCATACTGAGGTTCATCGTAACGGTAAAGGCTCCCTACCGAGAAGAACCTCATTGGTTTTGGTTCATTTCGCATTTTTGTTGATACTAAACGTGCAATAGATGCTGTGAACTCTGGACGCATAGCAACCTTTCTATCTCCAAGATCCTTGAAAGTATACATTCGTTCACGGATTTCCTGGCTGGTCTTAGTTGCCAAAAGCTCATACGATTCCAAAATTGGAGTAATTATCTCATCGTAGCCGAAAAGCTTAGAAACTTTTCTGGAAACCTGTTCGACATGCCGCATTATCTCAGCCTCTTTGGGTAAAAGGTCTCGCATTCCCCGGACAGTTTTGAACACTTTACAGCACCACCATTCTATTTTAAATTAAGTTCTGAAAGAGAATAGTAAACAATTTCGCCTCTACGGTTAATGACTGCGAGAATCAAGTTCTTCTTCAAGTTCTGGACATATCGTTGAGTTCTCGCTAGTTTCTCCAAAGAAATAGGTTGCCCCTCTTGTATCCCAAAAATGAGGTGTTTCGCAGTTCCTCTCCCATAATCTCCTCGTTCGTAGAGCCTAAAATCTATTCCTAATCCAAAGCCTTCCCGTGCTACATATCCCCGACTCCTTAGGTCTCGATAAATGAGATACCTGACCCATGCGTCTTTGTCAATTGACTGAAAACGTTTGAGTAGTCCCTGAAAAGACAATTTTTCCTCTGTTTTTTGGTCTTCGACTTCTATTGCTCCTTTGCCCAGAAGAAATAAGGCTTCATAGAACGTAAGACGAAGCATATCATCTTTAGGGACACCATAGCCTTTTGAGGAAAATTCTTCCATTCCTTCCAATAAAGAGACAGTAACCTCAGTTCCTTTCAGAGAAGCACCAACAGGCAATTCGATTTCTCGACTCTTCTCTGTCTCAAGCTCCGATTTATCCAATTCTCAAACCTTCGATACTTCACTATCAGCTAATCATAAGGTCTTAAGATTTTAATCTTTAGCTAACTAAAGATTTAAGGAATTTTAAGAACTATCGTTAAAATTGACAATAGGCACTAAAGCTAAAATCCCATCTTTAGATGAATCAGCGATATCCATGTTTTCCTACTAATAGAACAATAACCAAATAACCAGCCTGCATGGTTGAGAATTAATAATTTACCACTCAAATATTGAAAACACTAATCTGGAAGAAGTTAAATAAAACATCCATCATCGTTATGCTTGAAAAATCCTTAGAAACGGTGGTAATGTTGGGTTTTTTGGGGAATCATAAGGCACTGGGTTCTATTGGGATCATAGTATTAGTTTCTGCAGTTCTTTTTTTGGTATTCGGGGCTTCTCTTGCTTATTTTTGGTTTTGGCCTGGCGATTTGAAAACCGAAGAAATGGTATTTAGTGATTTCACAGAAGTTGAAGTTGGTTGGGCTTTTGAAGTGAACATTACACAATCAAGTTCGTTTAATGTTGTCATTTCTGCCGACGAGAAAATTATCGACCATGTTGAAGTAACCCAAACTGGAAAAACATTAACAATCGGTTTTGAACAAGGTATCAATCCAGGCGCTTTATTTAGAAAAGCTGAAATCAAAATGCCTGAACTCGATAAACTATTTTTGTCAGGAGCAACACGTGGAACTGCTAATGGATTTAGAAATTCGAACACCTTCGTTCTGGGATTATCAGGAGCAAGTTCCTTAGAAGTGACCAATATCAACGTGGGAAAAGCTGAAATTGAATTATCCGGGGCATCCACCCTTAATGCTAGAGGTACATCAAACGACCTTTCCTCTTTAGTTACTGGCGCAAGCAAATTAGACCTTTCGAATTTCCCTGTTAATCATGTTGACATTGATGTTAGTGGAGCAAGTCGAGCAACAATAAACGTTGATGGTGTACTAGATTTTGATGTAAGCGGGGATTCAACATTAGAATACATTGGTGAACCCATAATGGGTGACATCAATTTGTCAGATAGTTCTACGTTAAAAAAGAAATAAATTAACCTTAGAATTCTTCTTCCAGCTCTTTGAAGAGTTCCTTTTGTTTTCGTGATAGTTTTGTTGGCGTTTCTGCAGTGACTTCAACAAACTGGTTTCCTTTTCCAAATCCACGAAAATGAGGAATTCCCTTATTTCGTAGCTTAAACAATGTTCCAGTCTGGGTTCCAGCTGGTATCTTTAACTTTGTTTCGCCAAATAGTGTTGGCACAGAAATTTTTGCTCCTAATGTCAGTTTAGGAAAACTAATTTTTGTTCGATAATAAATGTGGTTTTCCCTTCTTACAAAGAGGTTATGGGGCTTAACATGCAAAACAACGTATAGGTCTCCTCTTTGACCGGTAGCATTACTGGGTGCACCCTCACCACTAAGCCTTAGACTAAATCCGTCATCAACACCCGCAGGAACATTTAACATAATTTTGCGAAGACCCTGTACTGCACCCGCACCCCTACATGCATCACAAAGATTCTCAACTGGTACACCTTTACCGTGACATTTTTGACAAACTTGAACTTCTGCAAACTGCATAAAACCAAAACTTCTAACGGTTTTAACCTCCCCTCTTCCGCCACATTCAAAACACCTTTTTGAATCTGCCCCCTTTTTTAATCCATTCCCACCACAGGTGCTGCATGACTCAAAACCTTGCATCTCCACCTCTTTTTTTAGACCAAACGCAACATCTTCCAATGTGATAGTTAGATCATACCTAAGGTCTGTTCCCCTACGGCTGCTGCTTCGACCACTTCTTCCACTAAATATTGCTTCAAAGATATCTCCAAAACCAGAACCTACTCCACGAAAAATTGACTCGAAGTCTGCGCCTCTAAAGATGTCTTCTGCAGTATATCTGCCATTTATTCCTTCATGGCCAAAACGGTCATATTGACTTCTTTTTTCATCATCAGATAGTACAGCATAGGCTTCGGATATCTCTTTGAACTGAGACTCAGCCTCTGGAGCCTTATTTCTGTCAGGGTGATATTTCAAAGCAAGCTTTCGATACGCTTTTTTTATTTTATCTTTAGATGTTTCTTTGGAAACATTTAGAACTTCGTAGTAATCTCGCTTGTTTGTCATATGGCAATCAGCCTAAAGAAGCACCCTTGTATGTTACTTTTCATCTTTTACATCTTCATATTCAGCATCAACAACAGTCTTACCAGATTCACTGTCTTTCTCCTCAGGTTTTTGAGCCGCCGCTTGAACTGCTGCCGCTTGCTGATAAATAACTGTTCCAACCTCTTGCAGAACCTTCGAAAATGCCTCGTTCTCAGCTTTAATCTTCTCAATATCGCCGCCATTTACTGCTTCTCTAAGTTTAGCTGCTGCATCATCTATCTTCTGTGTTTGATCTTTGTTAAGCTTGTCACCCAAATCCGTTTTTGTCTTCTCAGCAGTGTAAAGAAGAGAATCAGCGTTATTACGCACTTCAATTTCCACTTTCCTCTTCTTATCCTCCTCCGCAAACTTCTCTGACTCTTTCATCATACGTTCTTTCTCGGTTTCCGACAACTTCGTCGAAGCTGTAATGGTGATTTTTTGTTCCTTTCCAGTAGCCAAATCCTTAGCAGAAACATTCAGTATTCCATCAGCATCAATATCAAAAGACACATCGATCTGAGGAACACCACGAGGAGCAGCAGGAATTCCAGTCAAATTGAACATTCCCAAAGAAATGTTGTCTTGCGCCATTGCCCGTTCTCCTTGCAAAACATTGATTGTTACCGCAGTTTGAGAATCTGCCGCGGTTGAGAATATCTGGCTTTTCTTTGTTGGAATGGTTGTATTACGTTCTATAATCTTTGTAAAAACGCGACCTAAAGTCTCAACACCCAAAGAGAGCGGTGTAACATCTAACAGTAATAGGTCTTTTACTTCACCTGCTAAAACACCACCTTGGATCGCCGCACCTACAGCAACACACTCCATCGGGTCAACTCCACGTTCAGCTTGTTTACCCAGCAAGTCTTCCACAAACTTTTTGACAAGAGGCATTCTGGTTTGTCCACCAATCAAAATGATTTTATCGATATCTTTTGTTTCAAGTTTTGCATCTTTTAACGTTCTAAGTATTGGAGCTCTTATCCTCTCAACTATTGGTGTAGCTAACTGTTCAAGTTTTGCGCGAGTGAGCGTGATGTGCAAGTGTTTAGGTCCAACTGCGTCAGATGAAATGAAAGGAAGGTTAATGTCTGTAGTCAAAAGCGTAGAAAGCTCTATTTTCGCATTCTCAGCTGCTTCTTTTAGTCTGCGCAACGCCATAGGGTCGCCGCTAAGATTGATCTTCTCTTTAGTTTTGAATTCACCCAAGATATAATTAACTATAGATTTGTCTACATCAGTTCCACCAAGTTGTGTATCTCCACTAGTGGATAAAACCTCAAAAACACCAGTACCAAAATCCATAATTGTAGTGTCATTAGTTCCTCCCCCAAAACTGAAAACAAGAATTTTCATTTCCTCTTCAATCTTGTCTAAACCATAAGCCAAAGAGGCAGCTGTTGGCTCGTTGAGTATCCGAGAAACTTCAAATCCCGCAATTTCTCCCGCATCTTTAGTAGCCTGTCTTTGGTTGTCATTAAAATGAGCAGGAACAGTAATTACACACTTTTGCACTTGTCCGCCCAGAAAAGTTTCTGCATCACGTTTTATTTTCTGCAAAATAAAAGCAGAAATCTGCTGCGGAGTATAATCTTTTCCCCGAATTGTTACTTTTTCGGTTGTTCCCATCTTTCGTTTTATCTCAAAGATGGACCCTTCCGCGTTTGTGACTGCTTGCCGTCTTGCTGGATCTCCCACAAGTAACTGTCCTTCTTTGGTGAAAGCAACTACTGACGGAAACATTTTACCCGCAATAGTAGGTCCTTCCGCACTGGGGATTGTTACAGGTCTGCCAGCTTCCATGATAGCCGCAGCTGAGTTGGTTGTTCCAAGATCTATTCCTAAGATTTTTTCTCTTTTTTGTTTTTCACTCATTTTTATCTTTCTCCTTATCTGCTAAACAAGAAATATTAACCATACATGGTCTAAGAACCCGTCCTTTAAACACAAACCCTCTTCGAACTTCCTCAAGAACTAAACCTTCCTCACAATCATTTCGAGGTATCTTAACCACTATCTCATGAAACTCTGGATCAAAAACCTTACCCACTGAATCGATATGCTCGAGGCCCTCTTTCTCTAACATACGGGTCAAGTTTTGCTGGATCATTTCAACACCCTTCAAAAGAGCCGAAGCATCATCTGTCTCTTTTCCAGAATGAAGAGCCCTCTCCAAGTCGTCAACGACACACAGAAGCTCCGCAACTAGTTTTTCATTACATCGAACAGTCAACTCATTTGCTTCTCTTTCTGTTCGTTTCCGATAATTCTCAAAGTCCGCCTGCAGATACTTTAACCTCATTAGGTAATCTTTTGCCTTCTCTTGTTCCAGCGATAGACGTTCCTCTATCTCTTGTTTTTGTTTTTGGGATTCTTTGGAATTATCCTTTACCATAAACTCACGGTCTAGATGCTGTATGTTCAGTGTGATCGAAAAGAATGAAAAAACTGCGGCTAATATTGTTTTCGATTTAAAGTTCAGTACACTCTTCATTTGAAAACATAAATTTGTAGATATCAACTAGCAACTTCCAAACTCTAACAGAAAAACATAAAATGGCATTTCATGGTTTATTAGTAGTGAATTGCGTTGTTTCTTGAAGGCAATTTAGCAAAGCTAAATGAGCGACTTTCCAAGCAGGGTCTTCGTTTGGAAAAACGAGGAGATAAAATTATTCTGGTCGAAGAGGTGATGTATCGTTTGAATAATCGACCTTTACTGAAAAGGGAACTAAGAGACGTTTATTCTTTAAGGTTTCAAGGTGATCGCCATCCCAAATATTGGTATATCGGAATTGAAGGAATAAGAAAACTATCTAGTCGAGTATTAAAGACTCAACCAGCTAGGTCTGAAGTCGAATTAAGAACGAAATTGGCAAACTTCATTGAACAAATAGAAAATCCAGAATTGAAAACAGGTATTGAAAAACTTCTTCAGGATAATCCATTTTATTACAAATGCCCAGCAGCAAAACGTCATCATCATGCTTATAAACATGGACTTCTTGAACATTCAACTCAAATTATTGATTTAGCTTTTGGAATGATGAAAACCTTTGATAATGGTATCAAAATAAACAGGGACCTAATAATCGCTGGTTCAATACTCCATGATATAGGTAAAATTAATTGTTACAAACTTGTTGATGGTGGAATTGACGTATGCTTTACTATTTCAGAACAAGACCACATAATCAATGGAGTAAAACTTGTATCTAAATATATTCAATCTAATGAAGTCGATCAGCTATTACATATTATTGCCAGTCACCATAAAGAGAAACAATATGGATCACCAGTTAGCCCAATATCAAATGAAGCATGGATAATCACTGTAACCGATGATTTATCCTCAAAAATCATGGGATAGACTCAGAAAACAATAAAAAAACAGTGAACAAATAGTTTTCAATCAATAAAGTTAAACTCAGAGGTAAATCCTAAAACTTTTTAAGAATGCTTGCCCACTGACTTTTTAGAGGTTGTAAAAATGAGGGATCGTTTCCTCCAGCGGTAAGAAAGTTCACCAAAACAATCCAAACTTTGTTAGCACAGCCTCTTTTGAATCCATTTTCATTTTACCCAAACATTATTCCTCAGGGTACTGCGTAGTGGATAAATTTATTAGTAAAATGTAGATTGAAGGTGAGATACCATGAACATTATCGAAAAAATCTTAGCCAACGCCTCAGGCAAAAAAGAGGTTTCTCCTGGAGAGATAGTGGAAGCAAACATTGATGTGGCAATGATCCATGACCTAACCGGACCGTTAGCCATCAAGTCATTTCGAAAGATTGGTACCACGAAAGTTTGGGACAACAACAAAGTTGTTGTCATTTTAGACCATCTTGTTCCAGCCAGTTCTGTAATATCAGCAAACTTACACAAGATTGTAAGAAACTTTGTTGAAGAACAAAAGATCAAAAACTTCTATGATGTAGGCAGAGGCGGAGTTTGTCACCAAGTGATGCCTGAGCAGGGACACGTTAGACCAGGAGAAGTAATAGTTGGTTCAGATTCTCATACGTGTACATATGGAGCCTTCGGAGCATTCTCAACCGGAATCGGCTCCACAGAAATGGCTGCTGTATTCGTAACAGGTAAATTATGGTTTAGAGTGCCTAGAGTCATCAAAGTTGAGGTTACTGGTAAATTCCAGAAGCTGGTAACAGCAAAAGACCTGATTCTGAACATAGTTGGCAATATTGGTGCTGATGGCGCAATCTATAAGGGCTTAGAGTTTACCGGTTCCACAATACGGGACATGAGCATCGATGGCAGAATGGTATTAGCTAATATGGCTGTGGAGATGGGCGCCAAAGCAGGTATAATTGAGCCTGACCAAAAAACCTTAGATTATGTTAACTCCAGAACCGATAAACCAGTTAATCCAATAAGAAGTGATCCAGCCGCAACATACGAACGAATTGTAGATATGGACGTTTCAGAGTTGGAGCCTCAAGTTGCGGTTCCTCACTCTGTTGACAATGTTAAATCCATATCAGAAGTAGATGGAACCAAAGTAAACCAAGCGTTCATAGGCTCCTGCACCAACGGTCGATTAGAAGACTTGAGGGATGCTGCCAAAATAATAAAGGGCAAGAAGATATCGAAGAGTATACGGTTGATTGTTATTCCAGCCTCCCAAGAAATATATTTGAAAGCCATGAACGAGGGATTAATCAATACATTCATGAATGCTGGCGCTACTGTTGCTAACCCGAATTGTGGTCCATGTTTAGGTGGACACTTGGGTATCATGGCAGACGGCGAAGCATGCATAAGTACCTCAAACAGAAACTTCATTGGAAGAATGGGAAGCACAAAATCTTTCGTGTATTTAGCTTCTCCAGTAACAGTTGCAGCATCAGCATTGACCGGAAAGATCACAGACCCAAGAAAAGTAGTGAGAGTGTAATAAAGTTGACAATAAGTGGAAAAGTCATAAAGTTTGGCAACAACATAGATACAGATGTGATTCTGCCCGGACCATACTTAGTTCACACAGACCCCAAGGAATTAGCAAAGCATGCCATGGAAGGCTTAGATCCCAAATTTCCAGTAAAGGCAGTCGATGGCGTAATTGTTGTTGGTGGCAAAAACTTTGGTTGCGGCTCAAGCAGGGAACAAGCACCGATCGCATTAAAGTACTCAGGAGTCAAGTGTGTGTTAGCCGAATCTTTTGCACGGATATTCTACAGGAACTCAATAACTATAGGGTTACCTGTTTTGGTGTGCGCAGGTGTTTCAGGAAAAGTTAAAGAAGGAGATGAACTGGTTGTGAATTTGCAAACAGGTAAAGTTGAGGATAAAGCAAATGTTTTAGTATTTCACGCAACCAAGCTTCCAGAGTTCATTATGGAAATTCTTAATGATGGAGGATTAATAGAACATCTGAAAAGGAGATCTGAAAACAATGAGTAAATACAAAATATCTTTAATCCCAGGGGACGGAATAGGACCCGAATTATCAGACGCAACAATGGAAATACTAAATGCCGTTCAACAAAAGTTCGACATTGATCTAGAGATAATTCAAGTTGAAGCTGGCGACAGATGCCTCGAAAAGACTGGAGTAGCACTTCCATTAGAAACCGTCGAAGTAATCAAAAACTCTCAAGCATGCATGAAAGGACCCGTAGGAGAAACCGCAGCTGACGTTATAGTAAAACTAAGAATCATGTTTGATCTTTACGCCAACCTCAGACCAATCAAGACATATCCTCCAATACCAAGCTTGAAACCTGACATAAACATGATCTTTGTTAGAGAAAACACAGAAGACGTTTACAAAGGAATTGAATTCGAAATGGATGACACCGCTATTTGCATTAGGATTATAACCAAGAAAAACAGCGAAAGGATAGCAAAGAAAGCTTTCGAAATAGCCCGAAGAAGAAACGGTAAGAAAAGAGTTACTGCTATTCACAAGGCTAACGTTATGAAATTAACATGTGGACTCTTCGCAAGAACTTGCAGAGAAGTAGCTAAACAATATCCAGATATAACTTTTGATGAGTTGTATGTTGACGCTGCGTCGATGCGGCTGATTAAGGAACCAGAAACGTTTGATGTTTTTGTTACTCCGAACATGTTTGGTGATATACTCTCTGACGAGGCAGCTCAGCTTATTGGAGGTTTGGGAATGGCTCCGGGAGCAAATATCGGAGACGATTTTGCGTTGTTTGAGCCTATTCATGGTTCCGCGCCTAACAGGGCAGGAAAACAGACAGCGAACCCGTGTTCTATGATCTTGTCTGCGAAGATGATGTTTGATTGGCTGGGCGAAAAATATGACGACAAAGAATGTTTGAAGGCTGCTCAGGCTATAGAGGATGCTGTGTCTATAACGTTGCATAAAGGTGTAACACTTCCCGATTTTGGCGGTAATGCCAAGACCATTGAGATGGCGCAAGCCATGGCAAAGGAGATTCTACATAGTAACAAATAAGGGGAAGTATGGAAGGGGGAAAACTTGAGGACAGAAAACGGGAATTACGTACGCATCTTCGATACTACCTTAAGAGACGGGGAACAGACCCCCGGAGTCTCTTTAACCAGTGAAGAGAAGCTTGAGATCGCCAGGCAGCTTGACAAGTTAGGCGTAGATACTATAGAATCTGGTACTCCAGTCAGTTCTGAGGGCGAAAAAAGGGCAGCTAAAGAAATTTCCAATGCAGGCTTATCTGCTGAGATTTGCGCTTTAGCTCGCACCAAACGAAAGGACATTGACATAGCCATCGCTTGTGGCGTTGATGCGGTTCATACTTTCATTTCTACTTCCGAGATTCAGATGAAGTATGCTGTGAACATGATACCCGAAGAGGTTCTGGCAAGTTCCATCGATTCGATAGAGTATATCAAGAGTCACGGTTTAGTTTGCGAGTATTCTCCGATGGATGCCTCAAGAACAGACAGAGATTTTCTGAAACAAATATGCAAAGCAGCTGAGGACGCTGGAGCCGACAGAATAAACATCCCCGACACTGTTGGGATTATGATTCCCACAACCATGCAGCAACTAATTAGGGACATCAAACGTGTTGTTAATATTCCCATAAGTGTGCACTGTCATAACGATTTTGGGATGGCAGTTGCCAACTCTTTGGCGGGAGTTGAAGCAGGTGCAGCTCAGATTCATGTTGCAGTTAACGGTTTAGGCGAAAGAGCAGGAAACGCAGCTTTAGAGGAGGTTGCTGTTGCCCTCAATTTGATTTACAACAAGAAAACCAGAATCAATCATAAACAACTGTATGAAACTTCGCGGCTGGTTGCCAAGTTAACTGGTATGCAGATACAGGCTAACAAGGCAATTGTAGGCGAGAACGCTTTCTCTCACGAGTCTGGTATCCATACCCGTGGAGTTACGGTTGCTCCTTCGACGTTTGAGCCGATTAAGCCCGAGTTTGTTGGAAGAAGACGAAAACTGGTTGCTGGAAAACTGGCTGGAACCAGCGGAATACGAGCAGAGCTAGAAGATTCGGGATTATATCCCAATGAGGAGCAGCTGGCAGAGGTCGTTAAAACAGTCAAGGAACTAGGCGACAAAGGCAAAACAGTGACAGATGCTGATATGCTGGCCATTGCAAGGGTTGTGATGGGGAAGGTTGTCAAGGAGAAACGAATTGTTGACTTGACGGGTTTTTCTGTTGTTACTGGAATTGGAGTTATTCCAACAGCCTCGGTACGGCTTGTGCTAGATGGGAAAGAGTATGTGGCTTCGGAGACAGGCTTTGGTCCTGTCGATGCTGCTATTAAAGCAGTTCAGAAACTTACATCTCCACTAGTAAATGTTAAGTTGAAGGAGTACCGGATAGAGGCTACTACTGGTGGCTCAGATGCTATCGGAGAGGTCATCATAAAAGTTGAAGATAAAGATGGAAACGTGGTCTCCTCAAGGGCAGTCAACGAAGACATTGTTATGGCAAGCGTTGAAGCAATGATAGACGGCATAAACAAGAGCTTACTGAAGAGCAGAAACAGAAATAAATAGTAAAATACAAGAAGAAAAAGCTAAGTTTCCTATTGCACGTAAATACGTTAATATACCCTTTACTATCTAAATATTCAAATTCTTAGATTTTACATCGCTATTTGGGTCTTCTCTTGAATCTGCAGACTCCAAACCATTTTTTTATTCGTAATTGGCAGTGTCCGTTAGAGTTATTTATGCAGTGCTTTTGGTTGCATTCTATTTTATCCAGTGTCTGTAACTCTCCAAAACACAAGTCTTGAGGGTAACAATAAATTGTATGCTTTAATCCTTTCTTTTTTCCTTCAAAGTAACCTCTGGACATAGGATGCCTTCTTCTGTTATGACTGCGTCCACAAACTCTAGGGGCGTTATGTCAAATGCTGGATTCAATACTTTAATGCCTTCGGGAGCTATTCTCTCACAACCTATGTTTGTAATTTCATTTGGGTTTCTTTCTTCGATAACAGCATCTTCTGAGGTGCTAGACTGATCCATCGTTGACATGGGAGCTGCCACATAGAAGGGAATCCTATGCTCATATGCCAAGACTGCGATATTATATGTTCCAATCTTGTTTAGAACCGCGTCCTGAACAATACGATCCGCGCCAACCACAACCTTATCCACCATTCCCCGCGACATAACATAGCCCACCATAGTATCGCTAATCAAAGTCACAGGAATGCCGTCGCGCATCAACTCGTAACAAGTGAGCCTAGCACCTTGGAGCCGCGGTCTGGTCTCACAGGAGATAACCTTAATGTTTTTACCTGCGTCAATAGCACCACGGATAACTCCTAGTGCTGTACCGTAATCAACCGTAGCCAAGCTGCCTGCATTGCAGTGAGTTAGAATAGTATCACCATCCTCGATAAGCTCTGCGCCAAATTTCCCCATTTTCCGGTTTGTCTGTACATCCTCATCCGCCATCATCTGGGCTTCTGCCACCAGAGCCTCTACCAAAGCTTCTTTAGTTCCGGTCGTTTCTTGTGCCTTCTTCATTATCCTATCAATCGCCCAGAACAGATTCACAGCAGTTGGGCGAGTCTTACCCAAAACCGCGGCCGACGTTTTTAACTCATTTAGCAGTTCCTTTTTTGTTTTGGCCTTAGAGTGAAAAGCGGTTAAAGCAAGACCATATGCAGCTGATACACCAATAAGAGGAGCGCCCCGTACCTTCATCTCTTTAATCGCAGAAGCCATAGACTTATAGTTGGTTATGCTTATCCAAACGGACTCGTTTGGCAATTTTGTTTGATCAATAATAATAACTGTACCATCTTTCCATTCTATGGTTCGCATGAATTCCCACTATCCTTTATGTTGATTTAATAATTGCTTCGATAATACGTTTTCTGCAAAAATAAATATTATCTGAGGTTAGTAGATACTTTTTAATAATAATTAGATAAAGAAAGACTCAGGTAACAAAGATTTTAAGCATATTTTATAATTCCGCATGAAACCAAGGATATTTGTGTGCTATGCATTACACTGGGTTCAACTGTAAACTTCCAGTTTAATTATTGGATTAGTCTTAAGAAATTCAAATGGCAAATAGAAATGTCCGCAATCGTTAACGACGTAGATAATATTCATTTTTTCCCTACTTGTGCTTCCCCAAATCTACAACATAATCATACATTATCATAGATAACCCATCTATGATTTGTGATTAGCTCTTTTTGTTGATTTTAATTACAACCTCAATTGGGCTTCCCTTAGGAAGCTTCAGATTCTGCCGCCAATCATCCCCAACAGCAATTAGAGAGTAAATCCCAGAAACCTCAGCTCTAGCTTTCTTAACGAAGTTAACCAATGCAGCCTGAGTCTCCCCTGACTTTATCATGTCATCTACAATGAGCACGCTATCCCTACGCTTCAAAGCATCTTTTGGTAAATATAATGTCATGGTCACGCCTGAACCTCGTAAAACATACGTTTCGTCAAGAAAAGCTGGAACCCCAACCTCTTTGTTGCGTTTCGCAATTAACAAATCAACACCTAAAGCGTTCGCGACCATAGTGCCCAAAGGTATGCCGTCAACAGCAGCAGTCAAAACTTTTGTAACACGACCCCCAGCGAAACTTGCAAGGGCGTGTTGAGCTGCCTGCTGAAGTATATTATGGTCGCCTATGATCCAAGTGTTGTTGAAGTATCCAGCCGTGTTAAACTTTATTCGTCTACGAAGCTCACTCTTCAAGCCAACCAGTTTAGTTAAAATCTCCCAAAGTTCCTTGGCTCTGGCGGCGTTTGGTAGAACATGACCTTTGGCATACCTGCTTAGAACTGTCACTGGCAGGTTGGTTTTTGCAGATAACTCTCGGTAGGTGTATTCTTTTTTGGCTGTTCGAAGTAGTTCGATTGTCATTAACCGAAGTTTCAGGTCTTCTGCGTGTGTATTCATTTATTCATCACATTTCTTTGCACAGCAACATATCAATTAATACATGTGCACGTTACCTATTTTGACTTGGATAGATTTATAATTTCCGTATAACAATAGAAGCAACTAGAAACTGGTCAACCACTAAAAAGCCTGTTTGGGTGCTTCAAGGTAACTATGGAAATCAAAACAGATAAATTTAACTCATCAAGAGACATTTTGAAGATGGAATGTGGCGGACCCGCGGGGATTTGAACCCCGGATCTTCGGCTTTCTTCTTCTTTTTGGAATAGAAGGCCGACGCCTTATCCTGTCTAGGCCACGGGCCCTTGTGAACCGCCATAGTCTATTAATTGCCTAGATATAATCTTTCATCCACTATTGTCTCAACTTCAAATTTACATAATATAAATCGCAGGACGATAAGGCTTGGCAAATTTTGTTTTGCCCTGTGGGTCATGAATGTTCTGATCGTCTTCCGAGTAAATGTGAAGCTTCACATTGAATTCTCTCTCAAAGAATCCTGCCGCTTCTTCCAGTAAACCTGTTTCATCTAAAGTTCCAATCTGTAGTTGTATCTGCTTCATGTCTTCAGGCATCCGATTAATTTCTTGGGTAATTTCGCGGGCGAATTTGGCGACCTTTCTAGCAACGTGTTTTAGTTCGGTGTCTGTCATTAATTCCTTCATTAGATCGCTTATGGTTAGTGTGTCGAATAATGACTTTTTGAGTGCTTTCAGGTATACGTTCCATTTCCACTTTGCGGCAGAATAATAGTACATTTCTTTGGCTTCTATCTTTGTTGCTCTGAGAATGTTTGAGGTGTCTTCCTGGAGGTTTTTTATTAGATTTTCAGTTTCTTCTGCCTGAATGTTAACTTTGTTTTTTTCATAAATTGGCCAATCAGCCAATGAGACAAAGCCTTTTTTGTTTAGTTTACTCCAAATTTCTTCGCACAGGTAGGGGGCAAAAGGAGCCATAAGCCGTGTCCATATTTCTAAGGCTTGCCTTAGAACCTTTGAATCGAATTTTTCCTTTCTTCGTATATACCATCGGAAGTCGTTCCAGGTTTCGAAAAGGGCATGTTCTAGGGCAGTTCTGGTTTTCATCGAATTCATGTTCTCTGTAACGATTTTAATTCTATTTTGTAGTACACTGATTAGCCACTCTTCCAAATGCCCTGTTTTTGTTTCTTTGGCTTTTTCGATTATGTTGCATGTTAAACTCTTGAAACCGCGAAGTTTGTTTTGAATGTCACTAACGCCTTCTTGTCTCCAATCAGGGTCGTTCATTCCTTCTCCACCTAGTAGTAGGCCGCAACGGGTTGCATCTGCACCAAATTGGTTGAGAGCAGTCTTGAGTGTTATGAAGTTGCCTTTTGATTTTGACATCTTCTTTCCTTCAATGCTAAGCATACCGTTTACACTAATCCCCATTGGCAGATGGTCAGGAAACAGTACTGTATGCTGGAAAAGAAAGAAGGTTAAGTGATTTGGAACCAGTTCTTTGGCTGATACTCTGATGTCTACAGGGTACCAGTAAAGAAATTCGTTTCGGATCTCAACTAAAATATTGGTGTCGATACCCGATTGTGAAGCGACCTCTTTTTTGTTTCCTTTTCCGTAGAAAATGTAGTCGAATACTTTTGGATTCAACTGTTTTTCAGTTATGTTATACTGTTTTAGATGTTTGTTTATCGTGTAGAATGCCATGTAGACTGTTGAGTCCGTTAAAGTTTCAACGATCCAATCGGGACTCCATGGCAAGGGAGTTCCTAAACCACTTTTTCTTGCACATGGCCATTCTCTAAGCCAATCAATAATGTTTAGGAACCATTGTCTAGCGGATTCAGGGTAAATGTCAGTTTGATTTAGAGTGTTCTTGGTTTTCTGTTTCCACTCTGGGTCAGAATATTTTACGAACCATTGCCCCTCAAGAAGCTTAACAACACAGGGCGTCATGCATCTACAGACCACGGACTCCGGAAGGTCATACATGGAGTCTGCTATTCCTTTTTCTTTCAAGTCTTGTATGAGTATGTCTTTTACCACGTTGACTTTTTTTCCAGAGTATTCTTCGCAAATTTCTTTTAGGGTTCCATCGTGGAACTCTTTTTTGTAGAGAGACTTTGTTGCTTCTTCAGCTTTTGAGTCATGTTGGTCTTTTACTCCCATCTGGTCGACAAGTTCAATGGCGGGGTATTCTCCAAAGCCTTGGAGTTTGATTAGTGATATTGGTAGTATCTTTTTGACTTCTTCTGTGTTGATGTTGTAATCTTTTAGTATGCTGGGGTTGTTTTGAAGGTCTCTTAGTGCCAGCCAGTCAAAAGGGGCATGAGCTGGAACACTGTAGACCACTCCTGTTGCGTGGTCTGGGCTTACAAACCAGCCTGGCAGAATCAGCATCTGTCTATCGCTAAGTGGGCTTGTGAAGTGTTTTCCTATGATTTCTTTGCCCTTGAAGGTTTTTGAGATTTTGACTTTTTTTAGTTGATCTTTTAGTTTGTTTGCGGCTGTTTTGCTGATTATCCAGTTTTCACCGTTTACGTTTGCTTTGACGTAGTCAGCGTCAGGATTTATCCAGATGTTTGTTATACCGTAGATTGTTTCTGGTCTAAAAGTGGCGGATGGAAGTATTGTGCCACTTTCCATTTTGTATTTGATTAGAGTGTATTCTTCTGCGACTACGCCTTCTCCAGTTTGTCTGTCGTGGTCACCTGTTGGACTTTGATCATGGGGGCACCAGACCACGGGGTATGTACCTTTTATGATGTAGCCTTTTTCGCGAAGTCGTAGTACTTGCCATTCGACAAACTTGCTAAAAGTTGGATACAATGAAGTTGTGTGGAATTCTCGTCTCCAGTCTACTGAGTAGCCGATTCGTTTTACAGATTCTCGGCTATCATCTGTGTAGTATGATGCCATATAAATTGGGTCAACGAACTTTTTTAGATGTTCTTCTGAAACTCCGTCCATTTCTCTAAAGGCTCTGATCAGGGTTTCATCTCCGTTTTTTACGCGTTCGCTTGCGCCTGCTATTGTTTCGCCTGTCCAGTGCCAAGCCCAAGGAAATAAAACATTGTAACCTTGCATTCTTTTGAAACGTGCATAAGCATCAACACGGGTAGCTGTGAAGCCATGCCCCACATGAAGGGGACCGTTCATGTAAGAGAAAGGAAATGTGATCATGCATTTTCTTCTAGTATGATCTGGGTCAGCCTCGAATATTTTTGCTTCTTCCCAACTTTTTCTCCACTTTTCTTCGATTTGCCTTAAAGAGTTCATTAAGCCATTGGAGTAGCAAGAGAGTTAAAAGTTTTTTCAGTCACACCAAACTGTTCATTAGAAAACCAAAGGAATAAATCAGAACCAGTAAATGGTTTTTCGATTTTCCAATAGGTAAAGAGTAGTCTATTTTTTCCGACATTATTTTCGGGTCTCTTTTTCATTTCCAAGGTTTGTTGGTTATGTTGCTAGTGTTTCTGCTAGTTTCATTAGGTTGAGGTCTAATGGTTTTTGGTTTGTGCAGACTTCTTCTAGGCTAATACTGGTTACTTTTCCATTTTGTAGGGCAACCATCCTGTTGGTTTGTTTGGATCTTAAAAGTTCAACAGCTTTGTTTCCAAAGAGGTTAGCCAGAAGCCTACTTCTTCCTGTTGGATTCCCACCTCTTTGTGCATAACCCGTAACGCTTAGCCGTACCTCTACCCCGGCCTGTTCCTCAATATCATTTAACAGTCTACGGGTGTCACCGATTCCCTCCGCCGCCACAATAATTCCAGACTTCTTTCCCTTCGCACCATTAACCTTCAATGTGTGAACGATACTCCCTAAAGTATGCTCAACTTCTGGAACCAGAATCACCTCGGCACCAACATTCAATCCAATATTCAAAGCCAAAAAGCCTCTTTTTCTGCCCATAACTTCGACAACAAATACTCGTTCATGTGAGTTTGCTGTATCTCTAATCTTATCAATCTCTGTGATTGCAGTATTCACTGCCGTATCAAAGCCTATTGTCTCATCTGTTCCATACACATCATTGTCGATTGTTGCGGGAATCCCAACAATAACCACATCAGACACCTTGCTCAACTCCAAAGCTCCACGCAACGAACCATCACCGCCAATCACAACAAGCCCATCAACATTATTTAAAGCAAGAACATCTGCAGCCTTCTTTACTCCTTTCGGCTTTCTGAATTCAGGACTTCTTGACGTTCGAAGAATAGTACCTCCCAAATGAAGAATTCCACCAACATTTCGTGGGGACAACTTCCTAGAATTGTTGCTAATTAAACCGTCCCATCCACGCTCAAAACCCACAACCTCCAAACCTTTTAAACAAGCAACACGAGTAACAGCTCTGATTGTAGCATTCATTCCGGGAGCATCTCCTCCACTTGTAACTAAACCAATCTTCTTCATCAACATCTCCTCGATTCTGTAATCCTTCAAGATCAAACTGTAGTTCTAACCAAAATAATAAACTTGAGGACCCGATATCCTCAAACTTGGCTTTTACAATTAACTTTAATAGCTTCTTTTAGGACATTACTGCATTGAAACTGGAGGAACAACATTTGAGTGACGAAGCCCAAGGTCGATTTTACATGCCCGGAGCTACCACAATAGGTCTAGTTTTCAAAGATGGAGTAATCTTAGTGTCTGAAAAAAGGGTTACCTATGGCTCCATGATAATGAGCAAAACCGGAAAAAAGGTCTTCAAAATAGCCGACCAAGTCGGTGTAGCATGTGCTGGTCTAGTTTCCGACATGCAAATTCTGTCGCGTGAAGTAGAAGCACAAGCTAAACTGTTCACATTTAATGCAAAGAGACCTATGTCCGCAAAGGCAGCCGCCAAAGTTATGTCAAACGTTCTCTTCAATAGACGAATGGCTCCTTTAATAACCCAAACAATCGTAGGCGGAATGGACGACGACACACCAGCAATATACGTGCTCGATGTTCTTGGTTCCCTTTTACCTGACACCTACGCTGCTGTAGGCTCAGGTGCCACGATGGCAACAGGAGTCCTAGAACAAGGATACAAAGACAATATGTCCCAAAAAAACGCAAAAGTGTTGGTTCTAAAAGCCATGAAATCTGCTATACGCAGAGACTCTCAGAGCGGTGATGGTATGGACCTCTTTATTGTTACAAAAGCTGGAATTCAAGAAGAAACTATCAAATTCTGATCAAACCAACTAACTAGTCTACATTTCTTAACGCCCTTTTCTAGGCATTTTTCTTCAGAAACTTTAATACCGTTAGGACTGCCTTTTCCATTTAGGCCAGGGGCAAAACAACATGACATTTCAGTTGACACCAAAAGAAGGTAAGTTTCTCGTAAAGCTAGCAAGACAAACCGTAACTACGTACCTAGAAAACGGATTACTGTTGCAGGTTTCTGATGAAATTTCCTCTAAGCTGATGGAACCGGTTGGAGTCTTTGTTACCTTAAGCATTTATAATAATGAAAACAAGATGTTGAGAGGCTGTATTGGTCTTCCTTATCCCACAACTCCACTAGCTAAGGCTGTGATAGAGGCTGCAATCAGCGCAGCAACTCAAGACCCACGTTTCTCACCAGTTACCCCTGAAGAGCTTGACCAGATAGTCTTCGAGGTTAGTGTCTTAACTCCTCCAGAACTGGTCTCAACCGAGAAACCGACCGATTATCCGCAAAAAATCAAAGTTGGACGTGACGGACTCATAATTGAATATGGTTACAATAAGGGCTTGTTGTTACCACAGGTGCCAGTTGAACTAAACTGGAAAGAAGAAGAATTCCTCTGCCAAACCGCCATGAAAGCAGGACTTCCACCTGACTCATGGCTACTAAAAGATACAAGAATATACAGGTTCCAAGCGATTATCTTTGAAGAAGTCTCACCTAAAGGTAACATAGAACGAAAAAAAATCTTAAGGAAATAATAATCTTGCGTGTTCTTTTCACTCCATCTGGTATGGGTTTGGGTCATGTTGGTCGATGTATCCCCATAGCCAAGAGGCTTGAACAAAATGGAGCACGGATCCTATTCTCTACCTACCGTGAAGGCTTAAAGTACGTTCAGCAAGAAGGCTTCCAAGCAGTTGAAGCTCCCGACATTGGAGTTGCGGTTAAGCCTGACGGAAGCATCGACTTCAGGTTAACAACAGTAAATCCTGGTCCCTTCCTGTCTATTTATACAATCATGAAGCAGGTTGACGCTGAAATCAATTATATGCAAACTTTCAAACCAGATGTAGTAGTTTCAGATTCGCGCGCGTCTTCTCTTGTAGCTGCAAAACTGTTGGACGTACCCCGAATCGCTATTCTAAACCAGTTTCAGGTAATGATTCCTCGAAGACAAAGGTTCTTAAAGCTTGCCCGAATAGCAGACGCCACAACTTTGACTCTTGTTGGAAGAATATGGGCGGATGTAATGCAAGCCCTGATTCCAGACTTTCCTCCACCCTATACTATTTCCACCAAGAATCTCCATATTCCAAAGGCGTACCACAAAAAAATGAAGTTTATAGGGCCAATCCTTCCAATATGCTCAAAAGATTTGCCTGAAAAAAGGCAACTCCAAAAAAAACTTGGTTTAGATGAGAATAAACATGTAATCTTTGCACCCATCAGTGGACCTGCAAAGGAGCGTGCCTATTTCACGGGAATCCTCAGACAAATTTTCAGCAAATTCCCAGATGACTACCAGATAATCATGTCCCTTGGTTACCCAAAATCTTCAACAGACCCAGTTACCAATGAAAACCTGATTATCCACGGGTGGATTCCAAACCGTTTCGAATATCTAAAAGCCTGTGATGTTGTCATCT
The DNA here is from genome assembly GCA_042565955.1 of Thermoproteota archaeon. GTDB lineage: Archaea > Thermoproteota > Bathyarchaeia > Bathyarchaeales > Bathyarchaeaceae > Bathyarchaeum. The sequence continues at coordinate 149,152 of JBHORG010000001.1, forward strand.
CTAGAGGCGGACATGGAACCTTGTCCCAGTCGATTTGTTATGGTAAACCAATGATTCTTGTTCCCACTCCAAGTCATACTGAACAACTCAATAACGCAAGTAAGGTTGTTGATTTGGGAGTTGCGGATATTATCATGCAAGAAAAACTTAGCAAGGACTTTCTGCTTAATGCTATACGAAAAGTTTTGGATAACAACTTTCAGCTAAAATCAGAACAACTCCAGAAAACCGTTGTCAAGTGTGACGGTTTAGAAGCAGCCACCAAAATAATCACTGATGTAGCACAAAGAAAGCAATAGCGGAATTATTTTTAGCATTTTGAAGACTCTACCAAATGGATTGATCCTCTTCATAATCTTGGTGTTATCGATAATTTCTTTGTTGCATTTAGCATATCCTAACACCTCGTTTTTTGTTGGAATCAAAGAATGTAGCCATATTCTGTTTTGTAGGATTTTGGTTTGACGATTGGTTGAACGCCAAGTTTCAACTTGATTTTTTCTTTGATTGCTTTCTTTGCGCTGTAGTGGAGGGTATGGGTACCTGAAATTAAGTCAGATATTCTAGCTGGGATGCAATGTTTTCCGAAAGTAAGATCGCCTACACTTTATGTCAGCATGATGCTTGAGAAAGTCTTCGTTTCTACCCAACTAAATTAACAAAAAACACAACATATTTGAATTCACAGATATCTATTTTGGAAACTCTGAGCGAATAAAATATCTGAAAATGGTGACTAAATTATTATCTTTTTGAAATTTATTCCAAGAAGATATAATTCCGCACTCTGTGATCTGCTAGCCTTTGGCTTAACAAGCTTCACGAACCGGAAATACTTGCGAGTTTCTTTAACAAAACTGTTTGTTGTACCGCCCTGAAAAACCTTAACAAAAAAGTTTCCTCCAGTCCTAAGAATCAAAGTTGCTATCCGAAGAGACTGGTTTGCCAGGTCAATTTGTCGGGCATGGTCAAGCTCCCAGATTCCAGAGATGTTAGGTGAAACATCCGATATAACAACGTCAACTGAGCGCGGTAACAACTTTAGGATGTCTTGAACTATTTTTTTCCCACCAATATCACCAATGATGGTTAACACGTTTGGTTCATCGAAAGGGATTATTGGTTTTAGGTCAACTGCCAACACAAAACCTGAATCTTCAACAAGTTTTCTTGCAGCCTGAGTCCATCCGCCCGGGGCAGCCCCTAAATCAGCCACCACATATCCGGGTTTGATAAAATTGTGTTTCTCTACTGCCTGAAGAAGCTTATATGATGCTCGTGAACGAAATTTTTCTGTTTTTGCTTTCCGGTAATAATATTCTCTTTTTCGTTCATTGATCCACGCACTAGGCAAAACTAGTCTTCACCAGAAGTTTCCATTTCTGGCTCATTTATGCCTAGAATCCACGCGGTCAAACGTGGGCATTCATTTGGATTAGTTGGACTCCAAGCTCCACATCTTGCATCGTTCGGACACATCAAACAGGGAGAATCAATTATGGAATTTAATGATGCAGGTTTTCTCTTAGGATAAAGACGATAAGTCCATCTTCCATCAAAGAGTTCTTTTTCGCGGAGAATCAGACCCTTTGTCTCCAGTTTTAGGGCAATTCTGCTGCCTTCCCTACTTGTGGCGTCTAGTTCTCGCCAAAGTTCGGATTGAAGCACCCCATCGTTCCCATTGTTGGAAATAACATTCAATGCTTTGTATTCCAGTTCGTTGCGTCTCGGCATCTACTATCTGTCCTTATATTTTCTTAATATATAGACACTTTAAGACATAAAAAGATGTATGGTTTCAGGCCCCATTTATGCATATCCGTCAAAAAAACGCTTCTCTGCTTAGTTGCTGAATGGATTACGAAACATTTTAACACCCCATTAACAAAATAGACTTTTACATAATAAATGGCATTAATTTTTCCAGAGGACACCAAACTTGCTCGAAAAAAAATCATCAGACTCTTACTGTCTGGGCATCGAATCCACAGCAGATGATTTCGGCGCCGCAGTAGTATCTTTCAGCGGCGAGGTTCTATCAAATGCAAACGATACCTACTTGCCAAAGGAAGGCGGAATCCATCCTCGAGAGGCAGCTAGGCACCACGCAGAAGTTTCTGAGAAAGTTCTAACAGAAGCTCTTGAAAAAGCATCATTAGCATCAAGAGATATTAGTTTAGTAGCATTCTCTCAGGGACCAGGTCTAGGTCCATGTCTTCGAACAGGCGCAACCGCAGCCCGAGCTTTAGCTTCCTATCTTGATGTTCCTTTGGTTGGCGTTAACCACTGTGTGGGTCATATCGAAATTGGGAAACTGGTAACAAAAGCAGTTGACCCAGTTACGTTGTATGTTTCTGGAGGAAACACTATAGTTTCAGCTTTTGAGGCCGGCAGATACAGAATTTTCGGAGAAACTTTAGATATTGCCATGGGGAACTGTTTGGATGTTTTTGCAAGGGCAGTAGGTTTACAGCAAAGGAAGGGTGCACCTTTTGGTGCTGTTGTTGAGGAGTTGGCGCGTAAGGGCCAGAACTTTGTTTCTCTTCCTTATGTTGTGAAAGGGATGGACCTATCTTACAGTGGACTTCTTACTGCTGCTGTTCAGGCGTTCAAATCTAGGAAGGGTTCTTTGGAAGATATTTGTTTTAGTCTTCAGGAGGTTGCCTTTTCTATGTTGACTGAAGTTACTGAACGTGCCTTGGCTCACACACAAAAACCTGAGGTTCTTTTAACTGGAGGTGTTGCTGCAAACAAGAAGTTGCAGTCGATGCTTGAGGTGATAGCCAAGGATCATGATGCCCGTTTCTGTGTTGTTCCCCTGAATCTTGCTGCAGATAACGGTGCTATGATCGCTTGGGCAGGTATTCTTGCGTATGGGAGTGGTTTGTCTACACCTGTGGAGAATAGTTATGTTAATGTGCATTGGCGTCTAGAAGACGTGTATGCGCCTTGGGTTGGGAGAACATAGTATGGTGCTGATTAAAAAAGGAGCCGAAGCAAACTTATACTTAGAAACGTGGCATGGCCGTGAAGTCATCATGAAACGGCGATTACCCAAAATGTATCGCATTCCTGAACTAGACAATATGATTCGTTCTCAGCGCACAATTCATGAACCTCACAATATCCACAAAGCCAAGGAGGCAGGGGTCCCTACACCAACAATTTTTATGATTGATGTTGCAGACGCAAACATCATCATGGAGTTTGTTGAAGGAAAACAAGTCAAAGAAGTATTAGACAACGTTTCTTCGGAAGAGCGGCTACGCTTGAGTAAACTAATTGGTAAACTAACTGGGCGCCTTCACAGGAGTGGAATAATCCACGGTGACCTTACAACCTCAAACATGATTCTAACACCATACGGCAAGATTGTTTTTATTGACTTTGGATTGAGTGAGCGGTCAGTGGAGCTAGAACCTAAAGGGGTTGATCTTCATCTAATGAAACGAACCCTACATAGCAGTCACTACAAATACGCAGAAGAGTGTTTCAAATCAGTAATGGAAGGATACGCTGGAGCCGTTGGAAAACAAGAAGCAAAAAAGGTTACAGCCAAGATTCGAGAAATAGAAAAAAGAGGACGCTACGTCACCGACAGAGGATAATTCAGCTTCAGAATTGACAAAGTCTCTAAATATGGTGATAGCGTAGGGTTATGAGTTATTGAGGTGTGTTGTTGAAAATTCTGCTTGATGAGATGCTCGCTGGCTTGAAGGAATATTTCGAGATATTAGGCTGGGATGTCATAACCGCTCAAGAATCAGGGCTCCGGGGAGCGAAAGACAGAGCCGTTGCAGAATACGCCGCAATAAATAGTATGCTGCTAGTGACTGAAGACCAGAAACCTGCGGAGTTGATGAATCTCAAGGGAGCTAAGTACGTGCTTATATCTAACTCAATGATCGCCAAAATAGTGGATGAAAAAATTAGAGAAAAATATCCTGACATCAAACCGGAATAAATGACATGATTTTTATTCGTAAAACATGAAATGGATACCTACAACTTGGTACACTCACTAATTTTAAGGGGCGGTAACAATAAAACAAAAAACTAACTTTCCAGCAGGATTTCCAACAGGAAAAATAGCCTATTTTGTAACAAGCAACGTTCACAAGTTTCAGGAAGCCTACAATATCCTAGCAAAATACAAGATTGCCGTGGCAAAATTCAAAGTAGACGCAGTTGAGATTCAGGATGACAGCCTCGAGAACATCGCAAAATACAGTGTCCAAGATGCTGTGAAAAACTGTGGATTACCCGTCTTCGTGGAGGATGCCGGACTTTTTGTTGATGCTTTGAATGGTTTTCCTGGGCCATACTCTAAATATGTTTACAATACAGTTGGAATCAAGGGTATCCTGAAGTTGATGAAAAACGTAACTAATCGAAGTGCGTATTTCATGTCCGTTGTTTCTTTTGGCAGTCCAAATGAAGACCCATTATGTTTTGTTGGCAAAGTTGATGGAAAACTTTCTTTAGATGAGCGTGGAATTTCTGGATTTGGGTACGATCCCATATTTATTCCATCAGAGGGCGATGGTAGAACCTTTGCGGAGATGACTACAGACGAAAAAAATGGGTATTCTCATCGTGCCAAAGCTCTAAGAAAGTTCGCTGAATGGTATTCTCATGTTAACAAACGAAGATTTTAAATACCCGCATTCCCTCCGCCTGTAGGGAGCTTCCGGAGTAGAAGAATAATGCCGAAAAAAGAAAAGGGTATATCCCATCAGACAAGACCAGTAACAAAGAGACCACCAGCATGGTGTAGATACACAGCTGAAGAAGTTGAGGCTCTAATCCTGAAACTATCCAAAGAAGGATATCCCCCCAGTAAGATTGGAATCATTCTTCGTGACCAGCATGGGGTGCCATTGGCAAAACCTATCACTGGAAAATCCGTTACACAAGTTCTAAAAGAAAGGAAAATGTACTCGTCTCTTCCAGAAGATTTAGAAAATCTTCTACGAAAGGCCACACGCCTTCATGTTCATTACGACAAAAACAAGGCAGATTTGCATAACAAGAGGGCACTCCAGATAGTAGAAGCAAAAATTTACAAACTTTCTCGTTACTACAAACGTGAAGGTGTGCTTCCTGCTGACTGGAAATACTCGCCAAAGGCAATTTCCCTCTTCTAGTTTTGTGATTCACATTGTCTGTGAGTAAGCAGCAGATTGCCAACCTCACAAAGGACGCATCTGAGGCGGCTAAAGTTATTCTAGGTCATGTCAAAAAAGGTGACGTTATTCACATATCTTCACATGTAGATGCTGATGGCATATCTGCTGGAGGGATAATTGGAAAGGCCTTGCTTCGAGCAGGAGGAAAGTTTCGATTACGGCTAGAAAGATGGATGGACGAAAAAGTTGCTGACAGAATAGCAAATGAACATCCGGCACTAACGATTTTTACTGACATGGGAAGCGGCTACCTTGACCTGCTAGGAGAAAGACTCGTAAACCGAGACGTAATAATTCTTGATCACCATAAACCCATCATAGAACTTCCTGCTGGATTTATTCAAGTTAACCCACATACACATGGAATAGATGGAACCCGAGACATCAGCGGTGCTGGAGTCGCCTATTTTACTGCTAAAGCATTGAATAAAAAGAATATTGATTTAGCATGTCTTGCGGTTGTGGGTGCACTTGGCGATTTGCAGGATAAGAATATAGAGCGAAAGCTGGGTGGTGCAAATAAGGTTATTGTTGAAGATGCGGTTAAGTCAGGATGTCTTGAAGTGGAAACCGATTTACTGTTTTTTGGACGAGAAACGCGACCCATTCATCAAGCTCTTGCTCGCACAACAAACCCATTTATTCCAAACATTAGTGGAGAAGAGGACAAGAGTCTCGCTTTTCTTACGAATTTAGGCATCAAACCTAAGCGAAATGACAAGTGGCGAGCTTTGCGTGATCTTTCGTCTAAGGAGAAGAAAACGTTGCTCTCTGCTATTGCAGATCATTTGGTGTCAACTGGTTTAAGTGGAGACATCGCATTTGATTTAGTCGGTGACGTATACACGTTGACTCATGAGGAGCCATGGACTCCTTTGCGTGATGCTCGAGAGTTTTCTGTTTTACTTAATGCTACTGGACGCATGGACAAGGCTGGTTTGGGTGCAGCAATCTGTATGGGCGACAGAAAGAAGTGCCTAGAAGAGGCAACAGTAGTGATACGGGATTATCGAAAAACAATCGCAAAATATCTTCGTTGGGTCACCGAGAAGCCAGAACGATTAGAAGAACTAGACAGTATATATGTTGTACGTGGAGGTGGCTTTATCGACGAGAAAGTTCTAAGTCCCGTATGTACAATACTGTCGACAACTCTCACTAAACTGGGAAAACCCATCATTGCTTATGCTACTATCTCAGGTGAAGATCAGGTTAAAATATCATCTAGAGGGTCAGAGCCACTAATACAAAAGGGATTGAATTTAGGCGATATTATGCAGTTTGCGTCAGAGAAGTATTCAGGTAGAGGCGGAGGACACGACGTGGCAGCCGGAGCTCAAGTACCTATAAAAGACTTGGAAAATTTCATCACGTTTGCCAATGACCTAGTTAAGAGACAGTTGGCTGGAGAAAAAATTGGAAGCTGAAATTCGAATATTCTACGGAAACGAACGAGAAGCGCAAGCAGTTACAAAAGCTGTTTCTCCGGACAATGTAGAGATTCCCTCAGGATTGTGTATTAAAACAGTGAGAAACGGCATCGAAGTCCATACAAAGATAGATTGTCAAGCTAGACTGCAGACGTTAATAGCCACTATTGATGACCTATTGGCTTGCGTTTCAGTGGCAGAAAAAACATTCAAAGTAGCAATGAAATAATTGCACAAATTATTCATTCATTAAATTGATAGTTCGGATATGCAAAAGGGGAACCGACAAGAGAACAATTTCTAGAGATACATGAAGAGCTACTATAAGCGGTCTTTAACTTCAAAAAGATTGATTGACTATTTTTCCCCTTTTTGCATCAATTTATTATTTATCTAATTGACGGTTGCCCCCCAACATTCCCTAATCTTTTAACCGATCCAAGATGAGGTAATTTATTTGTAGGTAAATTTATTCCGATAAGAATATTTTCCACAAGAAGAATTATAACAGTGTTATTGGTTGTTGATCTTTATCATCATTCATTGAGAGGTTAATAAATTGACCAAAAAAAGATTAGCTACAATAGCTCTCCATGCTGGACAGGAAATTCCCGATCCAGCTACTGGATCAAGAGCAGTTCCAATTTACCAGACAACATCATATGTTTTTAAAAACACAAAACATGCAGCAAATCTCTTTGCATTAAAAGAATTCGGAAATATCTACACCCGAATAATGAATCCAACAAATGAGGCCTTCGAAAAACGAATCGCCGCTATTGAGGGCGGTACAGGCGCATTGGCAGTGGCTTCTGGACAAGCTGCAGAAACTTTAACGCTCTTAGCAATCACCCAATTAGGTGACAATATCGTAGCGGCAAATAATTTATACGGCGGAACATATCAACTGCTTCATTACACTTTTCCGAAGTTGGGAAGAAAAACGACCTTTGTTGACTCCCAAAAACCAAAGGAATTCAAGACAGCAATCACAGACAAAACGAGAGTAATTTACGCAGAGACGATTGGCAACCCGAAATTAGATGTACCAGATTTTGAGGCAATTGCAGAAATTGCACATGAAGCCGGTATCCCCTTTGTTGTTGACAACACTGTTGGAACTGGTTTAGTCAGACCCATAGAATATGGAGCGGACATAATCGTAGCATCTGCTACTAAATATATTGGGGGACATGGAACGTCTATCGGCGGAGTAATCGTTGACTCCGGAAAATTTGATTGGAGCAACGGAAAATTCCCTGAATTCACTGAACCAGACCCAAGCTATCATGGACTCAAATATTGGGAAACCTTCGGCAACTTTTCAGGTTTAGGAAACGTGGCCTTTATCATCAAGGCACGAGTACAGTTGCTTCGAGACTTAGGACCAGCGTTGAGTCCTTTCAATGCTTTTCTGTTTCTCCAAGGACTGGAAACGTTACCCTTGAGGGCGAAAAAGCATTCTGAAAATGCTCTTGCCGTAGCTCAATTTCTGAAAGAACACCCATTAGTCGAATGGGTAAACTATTCGGGATTAGAAGATCATCCCAACCACGAATTGGCCAAAAAATACTTGAAAGGCAAATATGGAGGCATTGTTGGTTTTGGAATAAAGGGTGGATTAGACGCTGGAAAGAGGTTTATCGAATCGGTGGAACTTCTTTCTCATCTTGCAAACATAGGCGATGCAAAGAGCTTAGTTATTCATCCTGCATCAACTACGCATCAGCAATTAACCAGAGAAGAACAATCGGAAACAGGAGTTACAGAGGATTACATACGACTTTCAATCGGCATTGAAGATATTGAAGATATTAAGGATGATATTGACCAAGCTTTACGCGCTGCAGTAAAGCAATGATACGTGTAGCAATCTACATGGGAATCTCACTATTGAATAAATGGAGGTGACAACCAGTGACAGAAAATGTTGGAAGCGAAGGAACAGAAGAAACAAAATACTACAAATTCAACAATCCGACAATGTTAACTCTTGAATCTGGAGAAAAACTTGAACCAATCACTCTAGCTTACGAAGCATATGGAAAGCTTAATCAACAAAAGTCGAATGCAATTTTAGTTCTTCATGCCCTTTCTGGAGACGCCCACGCCGCAGGCTTACATATAGGAGATAAACATCCTGGTTGGTGGGATACAATGATTGGACCGGGAAAGGCATTGGATACAACGAAATATTTTGTTTTATGCTCCAACGTTCTTGGCGGCTGCAAGGGCTCAACAGGTCCAGAATCAACAAATCCAAAAACAGGTAAACCCTATGGCACAGAATTTCCAATCATAACAATACAAGATATGGTTAATGCACAACGTCGCCTGATTGACCACTTGGAAATTGATAAACTCTTAACGGTGGTCGGCGGATCAATGGGCGGAATGCAGGTTTTGCAATGGATGGTTTCTTATCCTGACAAAATACTTTCTGCAATTCCAATAGCTACAACAATGAAGCATTCTCCACAACAAATCGCATTCAATGAGGTAGGTCGCCAAGCAATCATGGCAGACAATAAATGGAATAGTGGCGACTACTATGGGCGTTCGCCTCCTGACAGAGGATTAGCTGTAGCTCGAATGGTGGGACACATAACGTACATGAGTGACGTTTCGATGGCTGAGAAATTTGGTAGGCGCCGCAAGAATTATGGAAGACCGTTCAAGTTTGGCACAGACTTTGAGATAGAAGGATACCTACGATACAGGGGCGACAACTTTGTGAAAAGGTTTGATGCTAATTCTTATTTGTACATAACCAAAGCAATCGATTACTTCAACATCTTAAACGGAAAAATGATTTCCAAAATTTTTAAAGGATTAAAAGCAAAAGTTCTTGTCGTAGCATTTAAATCAGATTGGCTTTATCCGGCATACCAATCCAGAGAAATTGTTAAGGCATGTAAACTGGCTGGGATCGATACTACATACTGTGAAATCAACTCTACATATGGACATGACGCTTTTCTTTTGGAAGTTAAAGAAGAAACGCATTTGATCAAACATTTCCTAAGAACAGTATCGAACCGACAGGAGAAGAACGGACAGGAGAAAGAATTGAATGAAAAATCCGTCCTCTAAGTTAGAACACAGGATTATTCTCAAGTGGATCAGGCATTATTCTTCTTTGTTGGATCTTGGCTGCGGTGATGGGGAGTTACTTTCGCTACTTATTCAAGAGAGGCAAGTGCGTGCACAGGGCATAGAAATTGATGAGCAAGCTATTCATGAGTGTGTAGCACGGGGATTGAGCGTTTTTCAACAAGATATAGACACTGGATTGTCTGAGTACGTGGATAAATCCTTTGATTACGTAATATTAAGTCAGACTCTTCAGCAAGTGAAAAAGCCCTCTTTTGTCCTAAAAGAAGCGTTGAGGGTTGGAAAACAAACAATAGTTAGCTTCCCAAATTTTGGGTATTATCCTGCGAGATTCCAGATGTTTTTTAGGGGAAAAGTTCCTGTGACTCCCTCTCTCCCTCACGAATGGTATGAAACACCAAATTTACACTTTTTGAGTATTTCAGATTTCCTCGAATATTGTACTCAAAGGAAGATTACAATGAATGATTCGATCTATTTGAGAAAAAATAAAAGAGTAAATGTTTTTCCAAATGTTTTCGCGGAAATTGGGTTGTTTCTCATTTCTAACGAACAAGTAACTGAAGTTTGAAATAGAAATGTTCACAGAGATTTGCCTAAAAGGACAAGGTCAAATCACCTGATTAATCCATTGTATGTCATTTTTTAAATAACTGGAAAAAATAATGGATTAGGAGACTATGATTAACTTACAACTTAAAAAATAGTATTAGATTTTTTAACCCCAGAGTAACAATTTTGATTCACCAGAGAACTTTTTGCACAAGCAAATTAACTCGCGTGTGTAACGTGTTTTTACTAAAAAGTGTTAACTGTAAGGCAAATGCGCGCGTTAAAATTTTAACCCCAAACCAAGAGACTTATCACAAATCATTGTTTCTTTCTCCATTTATTTCGATTAGCCCAACCAATTGAAGTGTATCCTACTCCAAGAATAAAAAGTGGTAAACCAATTGTAATATCAATGTCCGAAAGAAAGGACGCTATCATAAATATTAGACCTAATGGTAGAAAGGAAATCCCCATGATAAAGAAAGCTCTATAATTGGTTTTTTGAATTTCCGTTGTTTTCTTTCTTTTCCAGACAACTAGCATCAAAGCAATTGACACGATAATAGTTAATAATAATACTACAAGTGCAATTGAAATAATCATCCTTCTTTCACACCCATTTTGAAGTCTCATTTGAAGCTTTCGAGTCGTCGAAAATGAAAATGTCGTTAATTGTAGTGTTAAGGGCTTTGGCTATTTGATGTGCCAAGATTAGCGATGGATTGTATTTGCCTTTTTCCAAGTAGAGGATTGTTTCTCTTCTCACATTGACTTTCTTGGCTAAGTCTTCTTGTGTTAGATCGTATCTTGCTCTTAGTTCCTTGATTCTTGTTCTAAATTTCATCAGTCTTCGCCTTTTCTGCTGTAATACCAGCTTAACAAAGCATTTGAGATGCCAGATACGAGCATTATTGCCATTATGGCCCATCCAGCTTCAAGTTCAGGCAAAGCTAGAAACTCTTTTCCAAATATTATGAACAACAATAGTGATATCATGAAAGCAAGACTGATATAGTAAGTCCCAATAGCTGCTTTTCCAGTAATCTTTATGGTGCGTTCATCTTTAATAGGATAACCCGATTTTTTGTCTTTATTAAGTTTCCACAAAACAAACACTCCAACCAGAACCACCACGACTGCGTTTAAGACCAAAATTATTGGCCATGTATCACTTGCCATTTCTATCTCTCTCCTTTACTCGACATTAATACTCTCACACTTGTCTATAATGAAGGTCTTTGTTAGCCTCTTCTCGACTTAATTATGCTGATAATTGATAGCAGCACTCCAGCCCCGATAAACGAATAGCCAACAACTTGATCTGAATTAAATATGATGCCGAGAACTGTTAATGAACCTCCTAGGGATGTAAGATAACTAAGTTCTTTTGTGTTCATTTTTTATTCACTCCTATTGGTCATTTCACACTTTTTATTATTCATTTCTAACTCTATATTAGAACTATATAACATATGGTATATAAGCTTTTCTAATAAAGAATGCCTTTGGCTTTTCATTTCAAAATTAAACGACAAGGGAATTCACAATCGTTGAAAGCCCACATTGGCGTTATTTTTTTGGGGTTAAAATTTTATACCCTGACAAATGTTAGGGCATTTGTTATCCACAGATTTTTTACCAGTGATACTTTCATGGCGCGTTATGTTTTTGTCAATTTCTTTTTACAAACAATAACAATGATTGACGCAATTAAGAATAATGGTAAAACTGTCCATGAAGGAAACTCTGGAATAACATTCATCAATGGATAATTATCTTTGTTGTCTAGGTAAAGAGTATGGGGTGTATCTCCTATACCATCACCGTTACTATCTGTGCCGTTGTAGTTACTCCAATAGTTTCCTTCTATACCGTCATCCCAGATGTTAAATGAAAAAGGCAATTGAAACGGCCAAGGTGTTAGACCATAATCCCACCAATCGTTTGTGTTATCAATAAAATTATTGTGGTGAATATTATTAATTCCAGACCTTTCTATGTAAATACCTCTATTGTTACTGGTTATGTTGTTCCATACAATATTATTTCCCCCTGCGGGGTGCCAAACCCAGACCCCATAATCGTTTGCAGTTATAATATTTCCAGAAATAGTATTTGAGGAGCCACAGATTAATAGAATTCCCGAATTATTTTCTTTAATAAGGTTTCCACTTACTGTATTATTGTTCGAGTAAGGTTCATCTCCATAACCAATTTCGATGCCCCTAGAATTGTTAGTCAGACTGTTTTGATAGATATTACAATCAAACGAATTGGTGAAGCGAATACCTCTACTGAATCCTTTGATGTTCAAATTCCTTATAGTAACATTTTTACATTCAACAATTTCCAATCCCATTCCAAGAATATCTCTGGGTCCATGAATTTCTCCATCTCCCTGCAAAGTATACCCCGCCCCATCAACGATAATGTTGCTTTTCTGAATCTGAATCACACCAGAAATGTTGCCCGTTAAAATGTAGATGTCTCCGTTTCGTTGAATCTTATCAGTTCCCTCAACACTTTCATCAGCTCTGATGTAAATTGTGCTTTGTGCATTCACTACGCCAATAGGTGGAATAGAAACGACTGTAAAACATAGAACCAACAATAGAATGATAGTTGCCCTTCTATCTCCCAACATGGGCACCACTAATACCTTAGTTAATAATGGGGAAAAGGGTTTTTATCAAGAAACCTTGACCAAAATGAACCATTAGTTGGTCAAGAAACATTGACTAGTAGATTATTTGGGTAAGACTTAAGATATAATTAACATCAAATCTTATTCAAAGACTAGCTAACAGAACTAAAGAATCTGGAGCATTCTAACCAATTTTTTGTTAATATTACACAATTAAACTTAAATGTAACATATTATGAATAAAAAAGTCATATTCAAAGTCTAAGGGGGAGAAGACAAATAGGTAGTTTTTGTCAATCTTTCTCTTAGGTAGAAAATATCAAGGGGAGGTGAAAAAGAGTGACTAAGAAAAAAAGTTTAGCCTTTGGCTTGCTTTTGGTTCTTTCGACAATTGTTTGTTTTAACATTAACCCTGTTTCTGCTCAAACTCTACAAATAGACTCAATAGAACATTATTTTGAGGGAACTGACCTCATTCTAAATATAACGGTTACCCATCAAGCACCACAACAAGCACCTGGAGTATGGGCTTCGCTTAATTATGTAGAACGTATTGAAATTGATTTAGATGGAGATATTCAAACAATTGGAGATGTTCAAACGGTGAACACTGCTAATATTGAGCTCACACATTATTCTGTGCAATACAACATGGGGGAAATAACTGGCACCCCTTCAGTTTACGCCAGAGCGATAGGGAACGTGAATCCTGGTGAATGGTTTGGTCCTGTTGTAGTTCCAGAGTTTCCATTGATTCATTTAGTCCCAATCTTTGTGGTCACATCAATTGCAATATTACTAATAAAATCAAAGATTACAGCCAAAGTACCAAAATAGATAGAAAACAACATGTACGCATCTCCTCTTTTTTCTTATAATAAAACAGTAACATTAGATTATCATATGTACAAAATTGGATACTAGTCAAGTGATATCTCAATTCAGTGATAATTCACACCCGATTATGGGAACAACACATTTTGGGACAAAGGTCGAAACGAGTAATTTTGTTTTACTCTTTTATTGTTTTTGAATCGTTTAAAAAATAAACGTAAACCTTTTAGGTATATTCCAGTGTAATATTATTGCTGAACTTTTCAGGGGGAGAGTTCAGGATTTACTATTTTGTCAGGGTTATTGAAAATAATCTGTTAATTATTTTGTTAGCCTAATGTGGATTTATATTCAGTAAAGTTTATTTCCTTCATATTCCATATGGACTAATAAGAGTAGTACCTCAATCTGAAACTAGCTTTATCTCCCCCTGATAGCTCAGTTTTATTTTGGTTGGGGTACTGCTTTCTAATTATCAAATAACCAGAATCCAATCACATTCAAAGACTTCCTAACAGAAGTAACAGTTCTATAAACAATAAAGACCAAAATTAAAAGAAGGGGTTTCCTGAGGCATAACACAGAGGCATTCAAGGAGAATAATATCATGAAAATTTAAAACCAATAAAAAATTTTCATCATTATCTATATTAGGCCTTTTCAGTCCCCCTGATGGCTTGTTAATTTCATTTCATATTTTGATTGTACATATTTTGGAAAAAGGGATTTCTGAGGCTTTAGACCAACGGTTGTTGATGAGTTCAGGTCGTTCTCAACCATCATGGGGGATGATGAGAATTTCTGATCCGTTGCTCTAAGCTTTTCAGTCCCTTATTCCTCTAAATGTTTACTCCCAAAAAAAGGGGAGGGAAAATTTTGGGTTTATTTTTGTTTTTTGACTAGCAAGTAGGTGACTAAGCCTATGATGGCTGCTATGACAACGGCTGCTATCATACCTATTTCTGGGGTAATTAAGCCCGCTTCCGCTAGTCCTTGTGGTCCTGGTTCTCCTTGAGGTCCCGTTGATCCTGTATCTCCTGTAGGTCCTGTAGGTCCTGGTGCTCCTTGACTTCCTGAAGGTCCAGTAGCTCCTGTAGGTCCTGGTTCTCCCTGTGGTCCCGGTGAAGGTGCTGGACCAACTGTTACTGCGGTTGCTGCTCCTGAGCTGCCATATGAGTCGTCACTCTCAAAAGAGGCAATTATTTTGTATGTGCCCTCTTCAGATGGTGTCCATGCAAGTGCAAAAGTGCCATAATAACCTTCAGTTGTCGTTGTCCCGATGTTAATTACATCACCATCAGAATCAATAGCTGTTAATGTCACTGGAACTCCAGTTATTATTCCATCTCCCTTGATTCCATCGATTGGCATCTGCATATGTAAGTACTCCATCTGTAATGTCATTGAATCTTTGGCTACACATGGTGTGCCTGGCTGTGCAGGTGACATGTCAAGTACTGTGCCCTTTATTGTGAAGGAGGATCCTTTTGGTACTGAAACATCAGGAGCTGTAACTGTAGTGGCAGTTTTTCCTTTGCCATAAGCGTAGGTATATCCGGTATATGCGTCAGCATACACTAAGTAGCCGTCTGCGATTGCACCTTGGAATACACGTGATCGATCAGAAAGTCCAGTAAAGCCTGTTGATATATTCCAGATTTGCTCACCAGAATAAACATCAATGCAGTGAAGCTTCCATCCTCTTGTAATTGGTTGAGGGGCTGTGTGTTCAGCATTTGATATGTAAAGTTTTCCATCAGCAACTTTGCCTGCGGTGTGCCATGAGTACAATCCCTCACCGTTTGCACCAGTATATGGAGTTTCAAACTGGAAGGGAGTTTCGTATGTATAAAGCCATGCATCATCACCTGTTTCCCAATCAATGGCGTGAACGCCATCATATTGAGGTGAAATGTACATTCCACCAAATGACATTGCATTATATGTTCCAAATGTTGCCCATGGCCAAGATGTTGCTTCATTCGTCCACAGATGATTTCCTGTACGTAGGTCCCAGCAACGAACTGTGGCATCAAGGAAGCGCAAGGCTACTTTTCCTTGATCTGCAATTGTCTGTCGACTGCTGAAAAGACGGATACCAACTTCAGCCGGTTTACTCCAGAGAACCTGTCCTGTTAACAGGCTTACAGCCTCTATTGTTGTGTCCATTACATCATCGTTTTGACCAGATTCAACTATATTACGCGTGTCGACAGCTATCATGGCTTCGAAATCTTGTGAGTCACCTAGGTTACTCCATGGCCATGTTATGTTGTTGAATACTTGTAACTCTGTTACACCAGTGTTGGCTCCTCTAGCAACTGTCCAATTGATTAGTCGTCGGTTTCCGCCGCCAAGGTTTTGTACGGTTAATAGGAATGGGTCTTTGTACAAAAATCCTGATGACAATGGAGCGATTGAAGCGTTTACAGTTATTTCGCCGGTCCAAGGATCAAATTTTATGTATCGTCCGTTACCTACATTCAAGAGGTCTATGCTCATGCTTCCGGCATATGCGACGTTTCCGGCTACTGCCTCACGGTCCTGTTCAGTATAAGTAATCATTGTGGGTATAGGAAATGTGGCATAAACTGGGCCAAAAATATTTTCTCCTATGATTGTTCTGTCTGCTATCTGTTCCCAAATTACTTCTCTTGTTCGTAAATCGTAGCATTGCCATACATGAGTTGGTACGCCGTTTACTACTTTGTCAAAGTCTTGGTAAGCCATACCATTATAGACAATTCGTGGATGATTGTTGAAAGGAATGTAATAGTCAGAGAATTGTCCCATTGTTCCGCCCACTAGGCCGGAACTTGTGCCTTGTTCTTTCCATACGATGTGAGCTGTGTTTGGTGCTTGAACATAGGGAGTGAAATCGTAGTCACTCATGTAGCGGTTTGTATCAGCTGGCCAATTTGAGTCTCCTCCAACTACTCCTGTTTCAGGGAAGTTGCCTAGTATTGGCCACCATTCTCTGTTGGTTGGGTGTACTGGTCGTGTCCAGTAGTCTGTTGGAAGCTCAGAGGCTGGCCAAGATTCAACTATTTCTTCTTGAACCGCAAGTTCACGAGGTCCGTCGGAGGCTGGTTTAAAGTAAACTGAATAGATTTCTTCAGTGGTACGGTCAGCATAACCGAGTCGTCTTCGTGTATAGTTTCCTGCTGGGAAATAACCTCCTGGGAAGTCAAATTTGAGTGACCATGTTCCAACTTCGTCGGCAATCCATTCAAACCATGCTGTAGCATCTCCTTCGTAGGAATCCATTGTTATTACATGCTCTTGTCCGCTAGGTTTTGTTATTGTAATTGTGTAATCTGAGAGGTGTTTGAAATTGGCTGTTGAAGGTGTTATCCATATGTTGACTAGGAAAATTTGTCCCACTCCTACGGTTGTAGGTCGAAAACTTAGGTGTGCATAAGTGTCAAGAGTTATATCAGGAGTAACGCCAGCAGGTAGTGGCATCGAACCTCCGTTGATGTACTGATTTTCATATGTTTGAGCATTCACTGGAAGGTTAGTCATTAGCATGAAAGCGGATGTTATTAATAGAGTCAAAATGATTATTGCTGTTAATTTGTTTTTGTTTATTGAAATTTGCATTTCGTTTTTTCCTTTTTAGTTTTTTTCTTTTCTTTTTTTCGAATGAGTTTTGGTCGTCTCAAGATCATAATAAATGGGAGCTACTGTATGTTGAAAAGTTGTTAGGCTGGAGTAAAAATTTTCAGAACTTACGTGTTTTAGGTAATGTGCTTTTTTTGACATCTTGATTTCCCCCGCTAACCAAGTTATCTTGGTTACATCAACGATTGATTATTGACCCGACCACTCATTTATGAAGATGCTGTATCTATTATTCGCAATATAATATTTTTCCATAAAACAGTTTTGAAAATAAAAATCATAAACCTCATGAAGGCAATAAAGTTCTATTTTAATAATTTAGTAACCGTTTTCTAAAATACAACAACTAGGATTAAACTTTAGACAATATCGATCTCTGTTTAATACATCTATCAGCAGATCTCAAGCTATTCAACATTTTTTCTGAATACATATAAACTACTAATAATTCACAAAATGAAGATTCAGTGATAATTCACACCTGATTATGGGAACAACACATTTGGAGAGATAATCGGAACGAGTTATTCTATTTATAGAATAGAAAAAGATGGAAATCTGTTGATGCTTTTGTATCCACAAGAACTTCAATCGATTCCAATCAGGATGGGTAAATCGTTGTTTGAGTTAGATTATTGAAGAGTATGAACCTTGATTTAGGTACTATTATCAACTCTATAACTTACCGATCGAAACTAACGAGTTCTTGCTTTATCAACGATTTTATTATAATAATCTATTGGCTGAAAAGCTTCATAGAATTTAACATAATCAACATATCCACAGGCACATTGTCCATGAACTACTTTTTTCTTTTTATCAATAATTATAGCTAATGTTTTTTCTGCACATTTTGGACAAATGTAAGGGCCTGTTGAAAGATTTCTTCTCTCTTGTTGATATATGTCATAAGCCCATTTTTCCACTATTCCTTGACGAGACTTTCTTGGAGACATGTACACTTTTCAACTCTACTATTTAGACCACTCTTTCAATGGCTTGATGTTTATTAACTATTCTTTGGATTAGAATATTTTTCTTTCAGAATTACCAAACTGGAAAGTTTTAATATAGTCTCTTAAGGTCTATTGTTTTCTATCCAGTAAAAATTGTATTTTAATAGCAAAGTATTTTTACAAATAGAAACTAGGGTTTTAATGAAGACTTTATGCCTAATGAACTGGAGAAACAGGGTTGGGTTAAACGTACTACTATTGATGAGCCTAGATTAAGTGAGATTAATGAAGAGTATGAATCCTTAGGTTTTGAAGTTCATCTTGAACCAATAAAACTTGAAGACTTAGACAAAGAATGCAGAACTTGTTATCAAAATCAGCTTGACAAACTCAAGACTGTTTACACTAGAAAAAAGTAGAAATATTAATAATCTGAATCTATTTCCTAAATAATCAATATTTATTATGGACATTAATTCTTACTACTCTATGTTGAACCGGTTAACAAAAGTAACTTTAGTTCTGTTTTGTTTACTCATTTTAATCATAAATCCATTTTTTACAATAGACGTTAATGCAACATCAATTGATTTGTTGCAGGAGAAGACTTGGACATACGCCCCATACAATCTTGAGAATTTTACCATAATTGTTCTTCCAGATACTCAAGTTTACTCTGAAGACAATCCTTTGGTTTTTGACAACCAAACGCAGTGGATTGTTGACAATGTTGAATCAATGAATATAGTGTTCGTTACACATCTAGGAGATATAGTTGATGATTGGGATGCTATTGCTCAGTGGGAGAATGCAAACCATAGCATGAGCAAATTGGATGGCAATGTGCCTTGGGGGGTCTTGGCAGGAAACCATGATGGCATACTTTCTGACCAAACCAACTTCGAAAAGTACTTCGGGTCTGAGCGATTCGAAAACCAAAGTTGGTATGGTGGAACGTACCAAAACAATAACAAAAACAACTATCAACTGTTATCAGCTGGAGGAGACGACTACCTAATTCTGAATCTCCAATATAGCCCCACCAATGAAATTCTAGAATGGGCTGGTAGCATAATAGAGAATTATCCATCTAGAAGAGTGATTGTCTCTGTCCATGATTACATAACATGGCCTTATGCAGGTTGGCGTTCCTATATTGGCGAAAGAATCTTCCAAAGACTTGTGAAACCTCATGCTGACCAGATTTTTCTTGTCTTTTGTGGTCATATTGATAGAACAGAACATGCAACTGAACTTATAGATGGGCATACTGTGTATGAATTGGTTTCTGATTATCAGCTACAAAACAATGGTGGAAATGGTTGGCTTAAGATACTCGAGTTTTCTCCGTTGCAAGATAAGATTTTCGTCAAAACTTATTCGCCCTATTTAGGCAAGTTTGATCATGGTTCGGAGAGTGAGTTTACTTTAGATTATGACCAGACATCCATCCTATCAACCGTATCAATACTAAGTAATTCCACTTTGTCAGATTTTACTTTCAATAAAACACAAAAACAGATATCCTTTAAATTGTCAGGAGAAGCTATTACAACAGGTTATTGTAATGTTTCTATCCCAAATAACCTTCTTGAGATAAGCCCTTGGTTTGTTACAATTAATGAAGAACTCCAAGAGTACAGTCTCTACCAAAACTCAACTCACACCAACCTTTACTTCAATTATATTCACTTAGGTAACCTCCAGGTCGGGATAATTGGAGGAGGGATTATACCTGAATTTTCAACATTTTTAGTTCTACCTCTATTTATAATAACAACATTATTTACAATTGCAATCGCAAGGGGTGTTCACAAAAAATATTCCTAAAAGAAAATTTAAGTACACACTTAGAGAGTTTTAATCTAGTCTATCTTTGGGAAAGTAGAAAATGAGAGTACTATGGTAAATTCTATTGGTCACAATTACTGACCAAGTACCAACTAGAAAGTTATAATATAGTTTCTCAAGGTCTATTGTTTTCTATCCAGTAAAGATTGTATTTTAATAGCAAAGTCTTTTTACAAATAGAAACTGAACTTTAACAAATCCTTTCTGAAACATAGCCAAATGTTGCATGAAGAACTTCAGAACAGTAAATCTATTTAAAAGAACTGATTTCTAAGGAATAATTGTTGATGCTTTTGTATCCACAAGAACTTCAATCGATTCTATTATTATGTTAATCAAGAAAAGAATATAGTTTTTTATAAGTAACATCATATTCATTAGCATGGGAGAAACAAAGGAGCGAACTAACACAATGGTTTTTTTAATTGAATCATATATAAACGATGAATCAGTAAACCGTTGTTTAAGTTAGTTTAAACTTTGAAGCGGAAAGAAATATGGGGCATAGTTGATGCTAGACATTAAACTTGTTAGAGAGCATCCTGAAATCATACAAAAAGACCTGCAAAAAAGATGCGAACAAGAAAAAATTGAAATGCTCAATGAGCTAATCAATTACGATAAACAGTGGAGGGCACTACTCACAGAAGCAAACGAACTCCGACATAAACGAAAGTTGATAACTGCTGAAATCGCAAACTTCAAAAAAAAAGGAAAAGACGCAAGCAAACACATAGAACAAGCAAAAAATATTCCACAACAAATCAGGGAACTAGAAAACCAAGTTGCGGAATATCGCGAAAAAACCGACATAATATTAATGAAGCTTCCCAACATACTTCACGAAACAGTTCCTTTTGGTAAGAACGAACACGAAAATGTTGTTGAGAAACTGGTTGGTAAAGTTCCAAAGTTTGGTTTTGAGCCAAAGAGTCATGTGGAGCTCGCTTCGGATCTGGATTTAATCGATTTTGAACAAGCCGCCAAAGTCTCCGGTCATGGCTTCTATTACTTGAAAGGAGATTTGGCTAGGCTAGACTTTGCAATCATGAACTATACAATAGATTTTCTGCGAAACAGAGGTTACACTCTCATTGAACCACCTCTGATGATGCATAGGAAACCGTATCTGGGCGTTACAGACCTAGAATTCTTCGGAGACCAACTCTACAAGATAGAAAATAATGACCTTTACCTTATCGCCACAAGTGAGCACCCCATGGCAGCTTCATATATGGACGACGTTATCCTCACAAACGACCTACCGATAAAATATGTGGGAATAAGTCCTTGTTTCAGAAAAGAGGTAGGCGCACACGGCAAATACACTAAGGGCCTGTTTCGGGTACACCAATTCAACAAAATCGAACAATTCATTTTCTGCCTTCCCGAAGACTCCTGGAAATTCCATGAAGAACTACAAAAAAACTCTGAAGACCTCTACAAAGACTTAGGGCTCCACTATAGGGTCGTAAACGTTTGCACCGGAGATATCGGAATAATTGCAGCAAAAAAATATGATATAGAAGTCTGGATGGCAGACGGTACATACCGAGAAGCAGGTTCAAACTCCAACTGTACAGACTATCAAGCAAGACGACTAAACATAAAATACAGACAAAAAGAAGGACAAGCCCCTATCGGATTTGTTCACACCTTAAACAACACTGCCATCGCAACCAGCAGAACAATAATCGCAATTCTAGAACAGTATCAACAAAAAGATGGTTCGATCCTAATTCCTCAAGTTTTGAAACCTTTAATGGACGGTCTTGAACGGTTAGAATGACACAAAAAGCCGAAGATTTTAATACTTCCCCGCTAAATCTTTCAATCCACAATGAGGGATTCAAATGTCAAAGAGAAGAGGACGCATAAAAGACAAATGGCGCGATAAAAAATGGTACACCGTAATGTCTCCACCATACTTCGGCGGAGTTGAATTAGGAGCCATTCCTTCAGATGATCCTGCAAAACTTGTAGGAAGAATTGTGGACGGTACTCTCTATGACATTACCAACGACTTTGCGCATCAATATCTTAAATTGTATTTCAGAATTGAAGATGTTGAAGGCAAAACTGCTCGCACAGTCTTTAAAGGGCACGAATACTCCCGAGATTTTCTGAGGAGCCTAGTTAGACGGAGAACAACACGTGTAGACGGTATCTTCAATATAAAAACCCAGGATAACTATGGATTAACCCTGGCTGCTTCTGTTTTCACCCTCTCACGTATAAAAACCTCCCAAGAACACGATATTCGTAGTATCATGAGCAAGATCATCAAAGAGAAAGCAACTATCCTCACATTCGACCAGTTCGTTCAGGAACTTGTCCTTGGCAAAATTGCCTCCGATATCTATAACGAATCCAAGAAAATATCGCCTCTCCGACATGTGGGCGTTCGAAAATCAAAGCTCACCTTTCAACCAGCAGCGTGACCACTTTTTACATTACTCCAATGGAGATGCTGTTTGCGTATTATTTGTCAAGAGCCTTTGACACTTTTTTCGAATTTAAGTTCTTGTAGAACACAATTGAACATAGAAAAGAAGAATTCTTTCAATTCTAGTGAGTATCTGAATCACTCATAAGGTTTCTATTAATGCATTTGGTCATCTACATTGATATTAGTTTTCTTGGTTTGAATTGCTAATTAATATGTAGTTATCAACCTAATGATACAGTTTAATGATGCATTACGTTTATTTATCTAACAAGCGTTATGCTATTATTGCTCAAGGAGACAAAGACATGGAACCGAAACAAAACAAAAACGAAGCTTTAGAAGCTTTAGACTTTATAATAAACGTCTTGAGAGAGCACGAAAAGGATCTAGATCGCCTCATAAGTCAACTTGGTATAATAACAGAAAGCTTGGGCGAAACCGGAGAAATAACCGGCAAATTCGAAAAAATTGAAGAGCATATGACAACTCTTCAAAGCGAAATAACAAATTTAACAAATTGCCTTGCCGTTCCACGAGATACATCATCCTCTTCTTATACGTCAATAAATCCAGTAAATGTCAAATGTAGAAAGTGGGAAGATTTTAAGACTATGGCGGCAAGCGCAAAAACAGTTTCTTACCTTTTCAAAACGTCAGAGAACACATTTCAGACTAATGCGCTAAAAGATGGTAAAGTAGTGTCATTCACAGGAGAATTTCCCCATAACTCCAGTCTTCTGAAGTTATGGCTGTCAAGAGAATTGGATGTTGCTGAAGAGGTTATCTTCGAGGGCGTTCTAAACATCGGTTAAATTTACCTAACAAGCTATACGAAGCCTTTGTGTTACATCTTATGGTTAGTTACGTGAGTCTTTATGCAAAGCTTGAAAGTTGAGTCAAGTGTGTGAACAATCTTATATTATATTTCAAGCTTTCTATCATCGATTTGATGCAAGTCCATATGTTGAAGTAAGATGATTGATTAAATCCCTAAAACCATGAGACTATTATGACTAAAGAATATTATCTACTAAAAATAGCGGATGAAG
This sequence comes from Thermoproteota archaeon, assembly GCA_042565955.1. GTDB lineage: Archaea > Thermoproteota > Bathyarchaeia > Bathyarchaeales > Bathyarchaeaceae > Bathyarchaeum. The sequence continues at coordinate 172,844 of JBHORG010000001.1, forward strand.
CGTCGGGTTCCATGATTTTTAGTCTTCAGTTTTTTTCTTTCTTTTTATGAATAAACCATATAGAAGAGTTGCTGTTAGCGTAGTTATGCCTAAACCAATCACAGATAGAAATCCTAATTGTAAAACAACTTCCGCTTCTACAACCTTATTTACCACTTCTATTGAGGAATCTCCATCATTATCTTTCACAGTAAGGATTACTATGTATTCTCCCTCTTCATTGTACGCGTGGTCCGTTGTCACACCTGTGGCAGTGTTTCCGTCACCAAATTCCCACAGGTAGCTAACAATTGTGCCGTCGGAATCGTAACTTTCCGAAGCATCGAAGTGAATCATCTCATTCTGTATTACTGTTGTGGCATTAGCAGTAAATGCTGCTACGGGTGCTGTATTCATAACGGTTTGGGTTGCGGTAACTGAACTACTTAGGTCGTTATCATCAATAACTATCAATGTGACAGTGTATTCGCCATTGTCTTCGTATTCATAATCCACCATAACACCTGTGGTAGTGTTTCTGTCACCGAAGTCCCATAAGTAGCTGACGATTGTACCGTCAAGATCATAACTAGCTGAAGCGTCAAAGTGGACACTCTCACCACTAGATACAATTTTTGTTGATTGAGTGAATAAAGCTACTGGAGAAAGACTCTTCACAGTCTTAATTGCGCTGATGCTGTCGGTTGCGTCATTATTGTCTGTAACCGTTAATGTCACTACGTATGTACCATCCTGAGCGAATGTATGTTTTGCTATAACGCCAGTTGCCGTGTTTCCGTCTCCAAAATCCCATAGGTAACTTACTATTTTGCCGTCTATGTCATAGCTGTTTGATGCATCAAAAGAAATCTCTTCGCGGATATTGAATGTTTCAGCTGAGTCGATGAACGATGCAACTGGTGGTATGTTAATGAAGTGGAAGTTCTTGGTAGAATAAGCTGAGTCCGATGCTCCATTGTTATCTGTTACAGTTAAAGTCACAACGTATAGGCCGTAATTATCGAAGACATGTGTCGCTGTGACGCCAGTTGCCATGTTTGCATCTCCAAAGTCCCATAGGTAGCTTACTATTGCCCCGTCTGGGTCATAACTTTCAGTGGAATCAAAGGCAATCATTCTATCATTTCCTGTATCAACTGTTTCAGTGAAGATTGCCACAGGAGACTTGTTCCAAACGTTTTTTGTTTCGATTGCAGTATCTGTTGCTCCATCATTATCCGTTATTGTAAGTTTGATTTGGAATAATTCTCTCTGTGAATAAGAATGACTTACACTGATACCAGTCGTACTGGTTCCGTCTCCAAAATCCCATAAGTAACTAATGATTGTGCCATCTACGTCATAGCTTGGACTTGCATCAAATGTTAGTGTCTGTTCTTTTTCAACGAATGCAGCTGTTTCGGTGAAAACCGCTACTGGATCTCTGTTTTTCACAACTTGGATTACCACTTTATTGCCTACAAAGCCTTCATTGTCAATAGCACGGAGGCTAACCATGTATTCTCCATCTTCCAAGTATGAGTGGATCACAGTGGCACCTGAAGAGGTGTTTCCGTCTCCAAAGTCCCATAGGTAGCTTATTATTATGCCGTCTGGATCATAGCTGGTTGATGCATCAAAATCTACATCTTCACCAGTAAACACGACCGATGGCAAATTCATGAGCACAATTATTGGTGAACGATTTAGAATTAATGTTGTGTAACTTGAACTGGAAGTTTTTGCTATATTTTCTGCGTTGTCAAAAGCCTTAACAAAATATTGAACGTTGACTCCTCCACTTTGGCCGGGAATAGTGGCTTTCCACACTCCACTTTGCAACGTCATTTTAACAGATGACCAAACAGCGTTTATTGCATAACTTAACGTAACATCTTTTACTCCGCTGGCATCTACAGGCTCAGTTACTTTTGCTGAGACTATGACCGTTTCGTTTGGTTCTGGTTGGTTTGGAACTTGATCGATAATGGATACTGTTGGAGGAACAAAATCACCCACGGTGTATGAATAAAGTGCTGAAACATTAGTGAGTCCTTGTATATCAGAAATATAGACTTTATAATTTACTGTGGTGTTGAATGGCTGGGCAGGAATATCTGTAGTGTAAAATCCATTATCAAGACTCATGGATATGTTAATCCAGCTCCCTTGATTGACTTGATACTTTAATAAAACTGATTCAATATTACTCCTTCCTTTGATGACTTGTGCTGTAACCGTCACCAACTGATTATAGTTGGGGGTTTCAGGAGTCCTTATCACATTGTCGATTTCTGGAGGGCAGAGATGTAACATGGAGAAGATCATGTCGTTGTAATCCCTGTCGTATTCTCCATACTTGTTCTCGAAACCTATCAGAAGTATGTCTGGATTGTCCAAATTTTTAAAAACCTTGGCATGCTGCTCAGGATAATCGCCATTTAGTTTATGTTGAGTGTAATATCGGTCATCCGGCGAAAGCAATGATATACCGAATTGATTATCAACCGCAAATATTTTGGATAACGGTGGATCCACATATCCACCATCATCTCCGGTTGCCCCTTCGGGTCCGCTGAAAATTGACTGGAAGTCGCTTGTGTTAAGCATATAATAGCTGAGCACGTTTTGGTTACGGTAGCCTGCGAATTCGGCCATTAATGTGATGTTGTACATCCCTGAAGGAAATGTTTCAATATCTTCGAGGGCAATATTAGTAAAACCCAGATTATTTAGGGCTGATTCAAGGGGCGGTTCAGTTGCGGTCACTGTTGCTGAAAACAATGTTACTGGGGCTGAAATTAGCAAGAAAATTACTATCAGAGTGACTATAAAAGAAATCAGATTTTTCTTTTTTTTCTTTCTTTTGGTCCTGCTTTTATTGAACCTGATTTCTGCCAGGTAATATGGCATATACAGTTGTGCTCCTACTACTGAATCCTTTCATTTTTAACTTGGTGTTTTAAGGATAAATGTAATATTTCCTATTGCGAAATATTCGTTAGCGACTATGTAAGATACTTATAGACTTACCCTCTATACGGTTGAATATACTTTTTTCCTATCGAGCGGGATTAAGAATCAATATACTTCGAGTATATGATCCCAAGAGAAGAATTACGTTTGTTTCAGCTTCATATTTCCAGCGAAAATGTGTTCTTCATGTCTCAAAATATTCATTTAATTAAACTAATAAAAAAATATATTAACGCTTAATAAGCCCGACGATAAATGAAAGTCCTTCTGCAAGTTTTTACATCATTGAATAAAGATGACCTACTTGAAGAATCTTTAATTTTAATCTGTGAAGCTGATTCTAAATACATACTACGAAGTCGTAAATGATTAATTGCTGAATCTGGAATTTCTAATTCTGTAGGTGTTATATTTGAGCGAGATTCCTCCAATTCCAGAAAAGATAAGCAAAAGAAAAATGATTGTCTACAAATCTCGTGTTGATCCCACTATAGTGAAACTTACTGCTGAGAAAATGAAATACAAATTGTTTGCCAAGTTCAGTTTTTCGAAGAGCAAATCTGAAGAGATACGGGTTGTTTCTGTTGACAAATATTATGAACCCTATGTTCTTATTGACGCCCAATATAGTGTTCAATATTTTAAGAACAAAGTTTACACTTTTGCTGTTGATCCGGAAACTGAGCAGGTTAAAATTTCTGGAGAGACTTTTGATCCTGAAATAGTAGCTGATCCGTCTGGAGAATCTACTAAGGTGATTAAGCTGGAAGCTGAGATGTGGTCTTCTTATCAAGATAAAGCATATTTGGTATTTGATAAGGAAGGTCATGAAATTCCACCCAATCAGGTACCCGCTGCTCCATCTGAGGATCATCCTGAGAAGATATTACAAGAATTTAGTAAAAAGACTGGAGCTGTTCAGGGTTCTCCACAAAAGGAGATAGATATGGTTAAAACTAAGCTCGTTAAAAGACCGTCCGACATGGCGAAAATTGAGGATGAGATTTTTCAGGTTTCTGAACATGCAGTGATTTATAGTCCAATTTATGAAATCACTTTTCGTAATGTTCGGACTGGAGAAGAGAAACTCGTTAAAATTGATGGTGTCACTGCAAAAATCATCTCTTAGTAATTTAGTATATTCGTCATATATGCTGAGTAAATGTTTAACAGAGCCTTTAGGTTGGCTCTAATTGTTTTCTTCATCTCTTCCTAAGAGATATGCGATATCCTTGTATTTTTCTAAGTATCTGTCACCTTTAATGGTTGTTGAGTAAATATTTTTCCTATTTTCTTTTTGGACTTGAAGTAGATCCATTCTGGTGAGAAATGAAAGGTAATCATTTAGTTGCGTAAAGCTCAGGTTTGCCCTATACATGATTTGGGTTTTCAGGCGTCCATCTTTTGCTATGGTTAGTATTTCTGCTATTATGTAAAGTCTGTCTCTGCGTTTGTTATCATTTTCCACGGTATTAACGCTCTCTAAGTTTTTTCTATATTATTCATCTATATTGAAAGTGAATTAGAAACATAAAAAGTGTGCTTCTGAAATTTGTATATTACCACAGAAGTAATAATAAAGCCAAAACTGGCTATTTTGTCTTTTTTTCCGAAAACTACATAATCTTTATATGTTAAAAACACACTTCGCTCATTTATCGAGCGTTAAACAAGGGAAATTGATTTGACTAGAGACAAAATGAAGCGTCGTGCCTTTCATTTGCGTTACTTGATAGATAATATTAAGAATAAGAAGGCTAAGCAAGATGTTATTGAAGAGTACATCAGTCTCATTTCACAAATGAGCAGCTATAACTAATCCTTTTTTCTTTTTAAGGTATTTTTTTGAAAGTAGATATAAGTGGTTTTTTGTCAAAAACCCTAATATTCGAATATCTTTACTAATTTGGTGCCGTTTGCTGAACCATTGATTGTTTTCCAGTCTGTATATTATTAATGCTTATTTGGAGCTTATGAGTCGTTTTCTGTAGATGCTTGACACTTCTGTTAATCATGCCCCAACTTTGTTCAATTCTTTGTGCGCCGTGTTTTGTGGGTTGTTTCTGGTTATTTTTAAAGTGTAGGAAAACTAGCATAATTTTTAGTTACCTAGTTTTCTATTTTCAATGTTTTTGAGCTGGGTATGTTTCGGAAATTTTGGATAATACATAGTTCTTCGAAGAATTGGATACTATGCTATTATAAATGATTACCACAATTATTATTGGAGGCGTTAACCGAAAGGTTTTCCGTCCAAATTAATAGCTAAAACATAGAAAAGTAGAATCAAGGGTCACATATGTTCTACGAGAAATACTTGAGGTCAATCAAAGAGAAAGGTAGCTTCATTAACATCAACCTTGATCCCGCGCTGCCAAAACAAAGAACAGAAAACTTGGTTCCCGAAAGATACTTTTCAATGGACGATCGAGAAACTCTTCTAAACTTCTCTTTCGACATAATAGAGCAAGTCAGCGATTACTGCTGCTCCATAAAACCTAACACCCAATACTATCTTGGTTACACAGACATACTCACGAAGATTGCAGAAAAGATCCACAAAGAAGGAATGCTCGCAATTTTAGATCATAAATTAAGCGACATCGGCTCCACAAATAGCTCCGCCATTTATTGGATCAAAGAAATGGGATTTGACGCCTTCACATTCTCTCCATTTGCTGGTAATATACACAAAACCGTAGAAAAAGCGCACCAAAACAATCTAGGAGTCATAGTTCTTACCCTCATGTCCAATCCCGAAGCAAAAAACTTGATGCTCAACACAAAAGTTGATGGTCAACCATACTATTTACACATCGCCAAAACCGTGAAAGAAACACAAGCCGATGGTTGCGTTGTAGGCTTAACTGGCTTTGTCGAGGATAAATACATCAAGAGCATACAAGAAGCCGCTGGAGAGAAGGTTGTACTTTTGATGCAAGGTATAGGACCCCAAGGTGGACAAGCCAACAAAGTAATGTATGCACGTAATCCACTGGTTAGTTTAGGACGAGTAGTCATATACTCTTCCAACCCTAGAGCGGCTGTAAAAAAATATCATGAAGTGTTTAAAAAACTAGTGCACTGACTGGATTCAGATTACTATCGTATGTTTTGTGCCTTTTTCTGTATCCTACAGTCGCCTCGGCTAACCATTCGACATACTCTTCATTACGTAAATACCCTAACCAATTATCAGATCATGTTCGCGTAGCCAAATCGTGACACATAGTTAACCTTTCTTTTCCAAAGTAATCCAACCAACATTCCCCCCGAAAGAGCCGTTAATATTAACTTATTCATTGAATCCTGTTTCCCTCAGCGACGATTCACAACTTCTCATCCTGGTCATCAGAAGCCATTTCATCTTGCTCTATCACGGTTACTGCTTTCATTGAAGAGTTCCAACCCACGCGGAAGATTTCGAAGCATTCAAAACAAGCTTTCCGTTTTCGTCAAGCCATAGTTCTGGAAGCTTCACTTTGTATGTAAATGTAACAATAAAGCCAAAGCTACAATGTACGTAAATTAATGAACCCAAGTTTATGTTTTATTGCTTCATGTTACGTTTATTTTACACTTAATGACAATACTTGTTTGAAGTAAAATGGTTACTCTGGCGGTTATAGGCGCAGGAATTGGAGGGTGTTCTACAGCATATTTTGCCAGCAAATATCTTCCAGATTCAAAAATAACTGTTTATGAATTACAAAATAGGATTGGAGGAAGAGTCCTTTCCTTCCATGGAAAAAAAATGAAAAGCGAGTTAGGCGCATCATTCTTTAATCCCACTAACCGTACCCTCTGCAATCTTGTAAATGAAATGGATCTAAAAGTAACGAAACTTGAAGAGTCTAGGGATCTTGCAGTGTGGAATGGAACTGAAATCATCTTCAAGTCAAATCACCCGATGATCTATACGATGATAAATTTGTTCACAAAATACAAGCTTAGTATACCAAAGCTACTTCTAATTTTGATGGAAGCAAATAGAAAAATAAAAAGACTATATAAAAATGAAAAACCAGCAGAGTTTTCTGAGCTTTTTGAGAGTGTTGGTCTTGACAAGTGGTATAAAAAGCCGTTTGATCAAATTTTTGTTGAAATGGGAATTGACAGAAAATTAATAGACGACCTAATCACACCGATCTCAAGGATAATCTACTCTCAAGATGCTGAACTGGGAGGATTTGCCGGACTCTCATCGTTATTGGGAGTTTTTGGGGAAGCAATTTATAGTCTCAAGGACGGTAACGACGTCTTGCCAAGAAAGCTTATTGAAGCATCCAATGCCAAAGTCAAATTAGAAAGCAAAGTGAAAAACATCAAAAAAATGTTTAATGGTTCTTTTCGAGTTACCGCTGGAGAGGATACTTCTGTATTTGATGCAGTGATTGTTGCTACACCACTAGAAGTTGCTGAAATAACCTTTGGAGGTGTATCAGAACAATTTCAAGCTCGTGAATACAAGAAAATCTACATCCGATTAATGAAGGGCAAAGTAAATTCGAGGTATTTTAATCTGGGCTCCTCCAAGTTGCCGTCTGTCATATTAACTTCCAAGGAAGCAAATCCAATAACTCGATTTTCTATTAATAAATCAATAAATGATGATGAGTCATGGGTGGCTGTTACTTCAACTGACCCATTAGATGAAGATATCTTATATGATCTTTTTAAAAACGGAAGAACAATTCTGGATCACACTTGGAATGCAGCCTATCCTATTTTCAAACCAACAGAGAAAATTCCACCCACTTGCCTTGACAAAGGACTAATTTACATTAATGCAATAGAATCTGCAGCCTCGAGCTTAGAATCATCAGCCTTCGCCGCATTAAACAGCATAAAAGCACTAAAAGGACAATTAAACTCTTAACAAATTTCCAAACAGCTACGGTTTGACAAAAAGGAGTAGCTAGTTGCTAAACCAAAAAGGGGTTCATATTGATTTGATCCAATTGGGTTACAAGATTTTGGAAATACCAATTAAATATAGAAAACGATTAGGAAAAAAGAAACTCGGTTTCAGACATGGTTTAAAAATACTTAGAAGAATTGTCATTGAAACAATATCTATTGCCAAATAATCATAAAAAACCGAATAAGAAAAGGAAGAACAAAACTAGTTTTTTCTCCTTTATTAGACAGTAAACGTTTGTTCGGGATATGTTTTTATCAAATAGAGAATCTAGTTTAGTTTATGCCTGAGCGAGAAAAGCGAGTTCGTTTTGCTGCATTATTGAATGTCACTTTCACAGTCTTGGAGATTGTTGGGGGCTTCTGGACTAACAGTTTAGCAATTCTCTCTGACGCGTTACATGATTTTGGCGACAGCGTTGCATTACTTATCTCATGGCTTTTTGAACGAGGCGCAAAAAGGTCGCCTGACACTAGCCGAACATTCGGGTACCAAAGGCTCTCCTTATTCTCGGCACTCTTCTCTGCCTCCATCTTAATTGGAGGTTCCATCGTAATTCTCTTCCAGGCTATACCAAGACTCCTAAATCCCGAAACCGTAAACGCAACCGGAATGCTTGGAATAGCCATAATCGGTATAATATTTAACGGAGCAGGTTTTTTATTATTGAAAACTGGTGGGAGCCTAAGCGAAAAAGTGCTCTCATGGCACCTCCTAGAAGATGTGCTAGGCTGGGCAGGTATTCTTATTGGTGGGGTAATTATATACTTCTGGAATTTTTATCTCCTCGACCCAATAATGACCATCGGATTAACCGTCTTCATCCTCTACAACGTAACTAAAAGCCTCAAAGAAGCAATCAACATACTTCTTCAGGGAGTTCCAAAGCATATCAACATCGAAGCAGTCAAAGAAGCCATCAATTCAATCCAGGGAGTAAATGGAGTACATGACATCCACATTTGGTCCCTAGAAGGAGAAACGGACGTCTTCACAGCACACGTTGTGTTAAATAATCATGCTCTCAAGAATGCACCCGAACAAACGAAACAGATAATAAAAGAAACACTCCTGAAACATCACGTCGAATATTCAACAATTGAAATAGAAAGCAAATACAATTGCGCAGGCATGGTATGTGAAGAACAAGACACAAATAACATGGCTAATAAATAGTTCTTACACAATAAAAACAAGGTTTTGACTCACTAAAACGTCTGCGTATTCTTAATTGTTACCCACTAATCTTTTCTTTCTGTTCATCTTTGTCTGCTTCTTTTAATGATTGAAAAGTTCCTATATCATATCGGGTGCCATGGAATACAAACCCCTGGATTCTTCCCTCCTCTTTAATCATCGATTTTACCGAGTCTGTAAGCCAAATCTCATTATTCTTTCCTAGTTTTGTCTTCTCTATATATTTGAAAACTGAACTGTTAAGAACTAATAATCCAGCGATTGCAAAATAACTGTCACCAATTTTGAAGGATTTTGCCTCAGTAAAAGTTGGTTTCTCAATCACATCTTTGACGTTTCCTCGCGAATCAATTTTAGCCAGGCCATATCTTTTTGGATTTTTAATTTTTTGCAGAACAATAGTTGCGTTCGCACCGTTCTTTTTATGCTTCTCAATTATATCCTTCATAATCTCGTATGGTTTTATGTAATTGTCGCCGTAAATTAAAACAAAATCTTCTGAACCGATGAAATCTTTTCCATGATAGGTTGCATGAGCCGATCCCTTTGGCTCCTCTTGTATCCGATAGTAAATCTCAACACCTAACCTTTCCCCCGAACCTAGATAATTCATTATAGCTTCCTTATTTCTTCCAACAATAATTAAAATCTCTTTTATTCCACCCGCCTTTAAGACCTCAACTACATGCTCAATTACTGGCTTAACACCGACTCTGATCATTTCTTTTGGAATAGCTAAGGTTAGAGGTAATAATCTCGTTCCTTTTCCCGCTGCTAGAACAATCGCTTTTTTAATCATTTGCTGTACCTCAATTTTCAATAGTTTTTATCCCCGAAATACTATATGTAATTAATGGCGAACAACTAATAGTCATTATGAACTAGAGGGAATTTGTTGTCTAAGTTACCATCTGTCATTGGAATAGGTTATGTTGGTTTATCCACTTCAGTGGGATTTACCGTCAAAGGATGTAGGGTGTTAGTCTATGATAACGATCCAGCTAAGATTAACTTACTTAATAAAGGTTCATCATCTTTTTATGAACCGGAGTTAGAAAAATATCTTCGACAGGGAATTAGTGACTGTCTCTTGGTAGCTGTTTCTAGTGTTGAAGAAGCAGTGAGAAATACTGATATTACTTTTGTTACTGTTGGAACACCTAGCAAACCAGATGGGGCAATCAATCTAGAATATATAGAAGATTCAATATCAGAAATTGGAAAAGCCCTTACAAAGAAAAAAAAATATCATGTTGTTGTCGTAAAAAGTACAGTAATCCCAGGCACCCTGATTAATGTTGTCAAACCTTTACTGGAAAAACACTCAAACAAGCAACTTGGAACAGATTTCGGATTATGCATAAATCCAGAATTTTTACGAGAAGGTTCTGCTTATTATGATACGATTCATCCAGACAGAATCATTATAGGAGAATATGATAAAGAATCAGGTGACATACTCGAATCTTTCTATGATCAACTTTTTTTTGAAGAAAAACCTCCTATTGTTAGAACTAACCTATCAACAGCTGAACTCATAAAATATGCAAATAATGCCTTTTTGGCCACAAAAATCAGCTACATAAACACTATAGCAAATATCTGTGAAAAAATCTCGGAAACTGATATCAAAACAGTGGCAAAAGCAATAGGATTGGACAAAAGAATCAATCCAAAATTTTTTAGAGCTGGGCTGGGATATGGAGGATCTTGCTTTCCTAAAGACCTTGAAGCCCTGATAGCATTTTCCAAACAAAATAACTACACCCCAAACCTACTGGAATCGGTCCAAAAAGTCAATCAGCAACAAATCAACCATGTAATTAACCTGGTTGAAACAGAACTTGGAGAATTATCAAATAAAAAAATTGCAATTCTAGGGCTGTCCTTTAAACCGGGAACTGACGACATGAGAGAAGCAAGATCAATACCAATAATAAACCAACTAATTGCTAAAAGAGCAAAAATAATTGCATACGATCCCATAGCTATACCAAATGGAAAGAAAATCTTTAAAAATAAAATAGAATATGGCACATCACCTTTTCACTGTTTAGAAGATGCAGACTGTTGCATAATAGTGACTGAATGGAATGAATTTAAACAACTCACACCTGAAGACTATATACGGCATATGAAAACACCAATTCTAATAGATGCAAGAAGAATCCATAATCCTAAAGAATTTAACCAAAAAATAAAATACAAAGCAATCGGACTTGGAAGAAAAAATTTAAACTGAAGTATATTGACTAACAGGATCATTAAGAATAATTCTTTCTCTTTCCTTTTTCCGTGATTTTTGTTAATTCTATAACCATCGGTTTCATTTTTTCATGTTTCTATACTCTCTACTTTTTTGCCATAACGATAATGGATATACCCCTTGATTAGACTGAATCTTCCAGAAACAACACCACTAAAAATTACTTTTAAGAATGATGTCTTAAGAATTTGCCAAAATTGAACACCTTTATTATAATTATAAAAATAATTCTCTTTTGGTCTTAAATGTATGTTTGGTGAATCCACATAAAAAACAGGGTATTTTTTTTGGATGCTAAATCTCAATAAAGCATCTTCACCTGTTATGATTTTTTTTACTTCTTCTTTGTCTTCACACTCTTTATAGGCTGAAACAGAAACAGCATTTAATCCTCCGAGTTTGCCCTTTTTATAAATAAATTTTATCATTCTTTTAATATAACTTCTCCAATTAATTGGATAATCAATTCTACTAAATGATATGTGCTTATAATATTTCATCATATTCAAATGAGATTTTACTTTTTCATGAATTATAGTGTCAGCATCAGCAATTAATACAGTATCAAAAGAGGCCAATTCAAGCCCCTTTCTTTTAACATAAGCAATTCTGAACCTCCACTCTGAAGAATCGCCCAGATCAGAAACAAAACGAGTTTTCTTATGATCTTTATCATATTTCTTTACTATTCCTGAAGCAATATTGAAAGAATCATCTTTACAGTTATCAAATAACAAAATAACTTCATCAGGATTTAACCTATAAACTGAAGGCAACGAATAATGTAATAATTTTTCTTCATTATGAATAGGCATAATAACGCTAAACTTCAAGAACATAAACTCCATGATTTTGAATCATCTATCAGATGATTATCTGTATTTCAATGTTATTTTTTTCTCTCTCACTATCATAGTCTATCAGTAGTATATAACTTGTTTTTCATATGAATTTTCATCCAAATCCTGATTTTTACTCATCTATTATCGTATTTCCTCCTTGGATGCTATAGATTCGGAGGATTTAGGGTGTCACCACAGGTAGAAACAGAAAATTCGAAATATAAGTAACAAAGATAATTCAATCCTAAAATTATTAGTATATTGGTGGTAGCTAAAAGTTGAGGTTAGGGGTAAACCCAAATCACTATTATGAAACTTATGATACCTTAGAACGATTCTCTAGTTATTGGTATCAAATAAAAGAAATAATCTCCAATAATCCCAGAAACATATTAGAAATTGGGATTGGTAACGGGTTTGTTTCTAAATATCTAAAAAATCGAGGATTAGACGTTCTAACCTCAGATATAGATAAACGGTTAAACCCGGTTATTGTAAACTCTGTTTGTAAAATTCCTTTTTCTGACGAAACTTTCGATTTAGTAGCTTGTTATGAAGTACTTGAGCATTTACCATTTAAATATTTTAAAACGGCGATATCGGAAATTTCTCGTGTTTCCAGATCACGACTTCTTTTGTCGCTTCCAGACGAAAATAGAATTTACAGAATATACATTCAAATCCCCAAATTAGGGGTATTCAAGAAGATTATTCCGATTCCGAGGCTTCGCAAAATAGCCCATCATTTCGACGGTCAACATTATTGGGAAATAGGAAAATCGGGTTATTCACTAAAAACCATAGTTAAAAATATCAATGAAGCGGGCCTTAAAATTATTCGATCATTCAGACCCTTTGAAAAGCCCAACCACCGCTTTTTTGTTCTGAAAAAAGAAACCGTTTATCTTTGATAAAAACGGCAGATCCAAGTTTTTTTGGTTTGAGATTAATATTTTATTCTCACTTACGTGTGAAATCCCACACACAAGCACAAATGTTATAAAATTCAGGGTATCATTCTGAATATTATGGTTCATTTAACCAGATATTATATGTATGAAAGAATAAATTCTTGCCTTAAAGAACTAATTGCTGGGAAGATTTTAGGTATAAGCGGAATTACGAATTTTTATCCAATGATTGATATGAAGAATTCTGAATTAATAGAAGAGGAATATCCTAGCATAGACATGCAAAACCTTTCCTTCAAAAATGATGAATTTGATTTTGTATTAAGTGACCAAGTCGTTGAACACCTCCAAAATCCATACCAAGCAGTAAAGGAGTCATATCGAGTCTTAAAAAAAGGGGGCATTGCTGTTCATACCACATGTTTTTTAAACTATATTCATCGTGCCCCAAGAGATTTTTGGCGTTTCTAACCTGATGCTCTAAGATACATCTTTGAGGATTGTGGTTTCTCTCAAATAATCCAGTGTGAAGGGTGGGGAAATCGTATGCAATTTTACTCTGTTTAATACGAAATAAATTTCGTTTTATGCGTATCCCAAAAACTAGATGGAGTATAAAACATTGGATTGCCACACTAAATGAGGAGAGGTATCCAATAGTTACTTGGATAGTTGCGAGAAAATGAAGTTTTGATTTTGACGCTTCTCTTTATTCATTCAATGCCTCTCCAAAGTTTGGTTTGATTATATCAAATGATGTTTTTTAAAAGATAGTCAGTTAGAGTTTGTGTAAAAGTTCTAGTTTATAGCTTTTGGTTATTCGTTTTAAAGGGTAAGATAATTGGTATGAAGAAAAGGGATGAGTATTAAATTTGTTATCTAACCCCTATTCCTTCTATTCAACCAAAAACACACCCGAAGTGCGGGCATAATTCAGAAAATGGGTTGCTAGAACTTTAGACCAATCTCTAGTTTTTGGCACTAATTTTTCTTTGTTTTTTCTTAATATTTGGTTGCCTATGACCGAACAAGCGAGCGCGAGAGCATACTTAAAACACACACATAAATGTATTTAAGTACATGGACTTTGAATCATAATTTTAACCTTTAAATCTGGCATGGATATATCCTTTGATTAGGTTCAATCTTCCCGAGATTATGGCACTTAATATCGTCTTAAAGAAGCCTCTTCTGGCTGTTTTCCAGTAATATAGCCCTCTTCTGTAATGAAGTTTGGAGTCTTCTCTTGGGCGTAAATGAAAGCTATTTATGTCATAATGTTTTGTGGAATATTTTTTTCTAATGCTTTGTTGTAAAAATGTATCTTCACCAAGAGAGATAGATTTGATTAATTCCGAATCTTCACATTCATTTCTTTTATTTATGTCAACAGCATATAAGCCGGTTAATCGTTCATTTTTCCATAGTGGAATAAAGCCTAAAACATGTTTTATCTGGTTTCTCCAATTTATTGGATAATCAATACGTCCAAATGATATGAAAGGAAAGCGTTCAATCTGACTTAAACAGTCCCTAATTCTGGGGTTTAAAATCGTATCAGCATCAACTATTAGTGCTGTATTATATGAAGCTAAACTCATCCCTAACCGTTTTACATACGCAACTCTAAAAGTGTATTCAGTGGTTTTAGGGAGATCGTTAACGCATTTAGTAATAAGTTGTGTTGGGTCATATTTTTGCATAATTCTTTTTGCGACTTCTATGGAGTGATCTGTGCAATTATCAAAAATTAAAATGATCTCTGAAGGCCTAATATTATAAACAGATGGCAAGCTTAAGGGCAAATACTTTTCTTCATTATGAACTGGCATAACAACCGTGAAAGCTTCCAATGTTATTCCTTCTCAAAGATCCATGCTTGACGTATGTGGCTTATATCAATTAGAATTTAATTCTTCCTAATGTGACCTAGTTTTTTCCCTTTTTTAAAATGCATTCTGTTTTGTAATATTTATTTGGATTCTGATCCAACTTTTGACATTTCCGTATGAAATGCCTCAACTCTATCACGAATTTTCTTTGCTTCCTTGGCTATTTCTGGGTCTTCTATTTCTTTTTTTCTCATCTTATTTGATTCTAAAATCAGTTTGATAAACTCTGAATCATAACTTTCTAGAAGCAATCAGAATTTGGAATCAAACAATGTCCACCGATCACGCCTGGAAAATGTAATGGCCTATCAAATCGCATTCTGTGTGTGTCATCCAAAAAATCGGTTACTTGATCAAAATCTGCTTCAAATTTTCGTGAAATTCTGTGTAGTTCTTGGAAACAGGAAATCATCCAGGCACGATATGTTGTTGAAAATAACTTAGCCAACTCCGTATCTGTTGAGCTATCTAAAATTTTTGTTTTTAATTCTAACTTATTGAAGTGTGTATTTGCAATCTCTGTTGATTCGGTATCTACTCCACCAATATATTTAGTCCAAAGCAACAGATCTCTTTTCATGGTCTCTTTGTTATAATGCATCCCCCTGATTGGAGAGTGGACAATATGTCCCTCCATAAGTTCATGTATTTTTTTATGGTTCCCGGAGGAACAGTGCTGTTGATAACTGTTAATGTAGGTTTATACTGCTTCATGTATTCGGTTGTTATGTTAACAAATTTTTGTTGGTTGACACATCGATAACAGATATGCAAAACATCCACTACTTTTGATAGTTTACTTTTGATAGTTTATCCGTTTGAATATCTTGAGTTTTCTTTTTATTTATATCCCAACAGAAAGCCTCAAACTTTTTGCTTTGTTTTAGTAATTCGAATAAAGATCTCCCTACTTTGCCCAAACCAATAACTAGGACTATTGGCTTAATCAAACAATTATTCCTCCTTAAGAATCATCCAATATTGAAAACTTAGATAGCATAATAGGGCTAATAAATGTAATCTCAAACGTAATCTTTTAAAATTTGATTTAATTTATTGAGCTGCTTTCTAAGTAGAATAGACATTAACGAATTGAGTTTAAGACCTCGTTCAAAAGCACATTTCTTTTGGATAACCTTTTGCATTTTCATTATACCCTAAATGTGGGTAACCCTTAATACAGTTCCTGATTGTAGTATACTACAGAAGATCTTTCATTATGTCTAAAATATACTTAATGTCATTTTTATCAACTAGTGGATGAACAGGCAGACTTAAGACCTTCTCGCAAGTTTCTTCAGTATTTGGACACAGATTCTCTTTGTAGCCTAACTCCTTGTAGAGCCGTTGTCTGTAAATAGGAATCGGATAATGAACAGCAACACCGATAGCCTTCTTGGTTAAACAATCAACTAATTCGTTTCTGCTTATGGGAAAACTTTCTTCCACTTTTATCACATATTGATGAAAAACATGTTTTACATTCTTATCTATATGGGGTACCGTTAAACCTTGGAATCTTCTGATTCCTTTACTTAAAATGCTCGCATTCTCTATTCGTTTGTCGTTAAATCTGTCAAGTTTCTTGAGTTGTATCAATCCGATGGCAGCCGAAAAATCAGTCATTCGATAATTGTAACCTAATATATCGTGGTGATACTTTCTGCTTTGTCCATGATTTATGAGCAACCTGATTGTATCTGCTAGTTTCTGATTATTTGAGGTGATGATTCCTCCCTCTCCTAATGTCATGTTCTTTGTTGCGTAAAAACTGAAGCACCCCAAATCTCCGAAACTTCCTGTCTTTTGCTTTTTATATTCTGCTCCGTGTGCTTGAGCAGCATCTTCAACCAAAGCAATTTTATTGTCTTCGGCGATTTCTTCTAGAATATCCATCTTTGCAGGCTGACCAAACATATGAACTGGTATTAATGCCTTGGTTTTAGGCGTAATTTTCTTGGCTACATCTAAGGGATCAATGTTGAATGTTTTGGGATCTATATCCACGAATACAGGTTTTGCATTTTGAAATAGTATGCAATTTCCTGAGGCTACAAATGAGAAAGCCGAGGTTATCACTTCATCTCCAGAACCGATCTTAAGAGCTTTGAGAGCTATATCTAACGCTATTGTACCATTGGTTACTGCAATAGCATGTTTTATGCCAATATATTCTGAATACTCTTTTTCGAACGCTTTTGTTTTTGGCCCCGAGGCTAGAATACCTGATTCTAATACTTCTTTTACTGCTGCTATTTCTTCCTTGCCAAAATTTGGTTTTGCGATGGGAATCTTTCGGGTCAACAGTTTTTCACTTTTTCCTTTCTATTTTTACATAATCTTTGTTTGCTATCTTGTATTTTTCTTTGCAGACTGGACACATCATAATAACATGGTTTTTCTCTTCCTTTTCAGTCTGAAGTTTTCTTGTACATCTGCAAATGAATCCTCTAATTCTAGCTGGATTCCCATACGCTAAAGCATAGGCTGGAATGTTCTTAGTAACCACACTGCCTGCACCTACCAATGAATACTCTCCTATTGTAATCCCACAAACTATTACTGTTCTAGCTCCGATAGAACTACCTTCCTTTACTAGTGTAGGTATGATTTCCCAATCTTTATTGAAGCTCCTAGGTTGAAGGTCGTTTGTGAACGTAACATGAGGACCAATAAAAACATTGTCTTCAATTGTTACGCCTTCGTAGATTGTTGCTCGGTTCTCAAGTTTTACTGTGTTTCCAATTGTTACTCCTTTTCCAATATAAACATAGTCTGCGATGATGCAATCTTTGCCTATTTTTGCATCTTTCATTATGTGAACAAAATGCCAAACTTTAGTACCGCTTCCTAGATATACTCCCTCATCAATGATTGCGGTAGAGTTAATATAAACGCTGGACACGAGACTCCCCAAACCTTACTAACTTAGCAAGTAAATAACATTTTGCGCCCGCAAAAGAACTCACACCAAATAGTATCAAGTTTCGGGATTAGCAAGTGGATATTTATCCATATTGTTTTCATCAATGGTATATGGAATGTTCCATAAATTTAACTGATAAATTTTTTCTGCATCAGGATACTTTTCTTCATAATCACTCCAAAAGTTACCTTCACTTAAGCCTTCATTATCCCAAGAATTAAACGAGTTAAAAGAGAATGCCTGATATGTGTTATTAAGAAAATTATTATGGAAAAAACTGTTGTTTGAAGATGAATTTAAGTAAATTCCAAATTCATTGTAATCCATGTTGTTTTTCATTATCTGATTACTTGACGAATAATCAAATCCAATTCCAAGTTCACTGTGTTTAATATCATTTTCAGAAATACTGTTTAATTCAGAATTTGAAGTTATACTAATGCTGTATTGGTTGTCTGTGATATTATTGTTTTTTATCTGGTTGTATGACGAATCGCTAAGACCAATAGCGCCTTCGCAATCTGTTATTGTATTATACATCATAAGATTATGTGAAGAATTAGCTAATCTGATACCTTCTATGTTGGTTTCTATGATATTTTCGACGATGGTGTTGTTATTTGATTGATAGCTAAGTCTAATTGCGGCATCTCCATTTTTTATGTAGTTATCATAAATGTTATTTGATCCTGAGCTGAAGGAGAGAAATATGTTGAACTGGTTATCCATAATGTCGTTTTCTCTTATCTCGTTATATGATGAATAAGAAAGTCCAATAGCTCCTTCAGAATTTGTTATTTTATTCATAACTATAATATTGTATAAAGACCGATCTAATGTGATTCCTTGTTTATTTTTGTCCAGATTGTTCTCAGAAAATGTGTTGTTATTTGACGATTGTGCTATATTAATCACCTCTTCATGATTAGTTATTATGTTTCCAGAAATGGTGTTAATTGAAGATCCATAGTCAATGTTTAATCCAAGAGTATTGTTATCCATGTTATTTTTTATTATGTTGTTATTTGATGATTGAGCTAACAAAATTCCTCCAATACTATTTGCAATAGTATTTTCAATTATTGTGCTGTTGAAGCAAGAATCAAAACCGATACTATACTCATTTGTTAGATTGTTTTTGGAAAGAACAATATTTGATCCTGATTCAAGAAAGATTCCATACCTGAAATCTTTTATTTTCAAGTTGGTTATTGTAACATTGCTTCTTTCACTTAGTTTAATTCCAGTAGAATTAGTATCGATCTTTCCATGAAGAATATGATTAGCACCATCAATGACAATATTGTCTCTCTCAATAGTAATTGAACCAAAAACATCTGCTGTAAAAGTGTAGTAACTGTTTTCAAAATTAGAAATCGTTGCAGTAGATGGATCAATCATTCCATCAGACCTAATGTAAATGGTCATGAAAGATTTTATGCCGAATTGCCAAACTAAAATGACGCCAACTATTATTAATAATATTGAAATTGCCAATACTATCTTCTTTTTTGGCATTCTTGAATTTTTATTAGTTTTTGCCTCCCTTCTTTTTTGTCGGGATTCCTCTGATTTTTGTTGCTTGATTTGTCTTTCGCGTTGTCTTTCTTTCAAATCTTTTTTGTCTTTTGGCATATTATTCCAGCCTGAGTAATAATTACTTAGTCTTTTTGATTAGTTTCTTAGATATTAAAGATTTTCAAATTTAGAGTCACTCAAGGAATAATTCAATAACCCCGACAAAAATTCATTGTTAGATATTGTTGATAAGTGACAAAATAATGGACAATTAGTGGACTTTTCACTTTTTTCATAAACATCTTGGTTTAGGATTTGAAACCATTTGGATTTTGTTGGTTTGGAAAATGAAAAGATGGGTACGTCAAGCATAAAATCTTTGCGTATGAAAACTTTGTGAAATAGAATTACAATTTAATTACTGTAGTTCCAGAAAATTTATCAAAAAACTTGATGAATCTCTCATCCTTTAATCGAAAACCAACTAGCAAGTCAATGGGTAATAGAAAACTTTTACCAAAATTTCTTACAGCTGCATTGTCATAGTATAGTTTTTTTCCACTCACACTCACAACTTTAATCCTAAACAAAGATTTTCCTAGGGTCTGACCTGCAAAACCTTCAAGGAGGGTTGAATACAACCAGAGTAATCCTAGAAAGAGTAAAATGTTAATGTTAAAAAAATATTGACCAGAAAATAGAAAAGGTATTTCTGTCGCCAAGGTAGTTGCAATAGTGATTGTGAAGGCAATTCCCATATCGACAACGAAAGCAAGGGCTCTTCTAGAGAATTTAGCAACATGGATATTACTGTTATCTTCTAAGAAATCAGCTTCTATTGAAATAGATTCGACATCTTTGATTAGTCTTAAAGCATTTTGACCAAATGAATTTAATTTATATTTTCCAGTAGGAGTTTGTTCTAAAAAGAGCTTCAGATTTCGAAGGTGAAAACTCATTTTTCCGGTATCAACGCTAAGAGTATTCATCAAGTCCGAGAAAGACTGTTCTTTTTTCTCGAAAAGAATAACTAGAATATCTCTTCTCAATTTATGGGACAAGATATTGAAGAGTTTTGAGACTTTTTCCTCATTAATAGCCATCGTAATAACCAATTCAATTATATTCTCTTTCAATGAAAAAAATTTAATTTAACCCGATGCTAAAATTATCTGTTTTACTCTATAAATAGTTGCTTATTTTAATGATTAATACTTAAGTTGTTACAATATTATTTATTTTATTATTTTTCCTTCCAGAACTTCAGAGACAAAAAGGGAGAATTTCGAATTAAAGAAAAAGGCTTGATAGCGTCGGGGTGGCACAGCCACACAGACGTTCAAGCAATGGGTTCTTTAGGTTGGGGATTTGCCTATTTGAAAAAATACCTTTAAAAGTATTGATGGGGAAAACAAAAGTCCCAAAACCCTCAAAACCCTAGCATTAGGTTGGTTATTCAACAAAAGAGCTTTCTCAGTAAGCGGAAAATTCCGTTAGATGCTCATCGACTTGATAAAGACTAAACATAACTCAAACCACAAAACACAACAAACAACGCTATTAGGAGAAATTATCCAAGAATATACTTACTATGTTTTGGGTTTTGTTCCTGTCGATGTTGTTCGTTTGAAAAAGATGTTTGGTTTAGTAAATTAAGTAATGAAAAAGAAAACATTAGTGGAAAAGTTTGTCTATTTTAATAAATATGCTTAAGATTAAATTTTAATCCCAAACCTATATGCGTATGCGATCAATGAGCCAGTATTTTATCAAAATATTATTTGTTAATATTTTCTGCAAACAAATATAATAACACTAACTCTTTCTGCAATTATTTGAGCCGGTCTGGAAAATCCAATCTTGTTTAATATTTGAGCAATCTTCCTAACTGTCCGATTACCTATATAACCAATTTTTGATGTTTTTTTCAAAGCGTATATCCACGTGAAGTTGTTATAACTAAATTTTGTCTCTCGACAAAGTCTCTCCAACATACGGGTTGTGTACGGAAAATACGTCTCCTTTAACGGACGTTTTCTAAGAAGTTTATGAATTTGATTCCAACAGGGTCTAGGAAACCATGTTAAAAAAGGAATAAGGGTGTGAGGCTCATGAATTTGGTATCTATTGGCAACACTAATGTAAAATCTTGCATTTGCGTTTAATGTTCTGTTAACTTCAGTTAACACTAGATTTGCATGAATATATGGAATATGTTCCAAGACATCATTTGATATTACCGTGTTAAAACACTCTTTCTTGAAGGGCAAATAACGTCCATCAGCTAAGACGAAGCTCCCTATTGGTACATTTTTTTTTGCAGCCTGAATAGTTTTTTGACTTAGCTCTACACCAATAGATTCGATCCCACTTTTCAAAAAATATTCATGAAGATGACCTGGACCGCAGCCAAAATCAAGCAACAAACCTGATTTTGCATCATGTCCGCTTAAAGTTAAGCATATAATTGCTTCTTCGGCTCTTTGTTTACCGCGGTTATGCATTTTCTGCTTGATTTGAAGTTTTTCTTTGTTCAAAATAGCGTCCCATTTGTGGTATAACAACTAAAATAAAACAGATTATTATTTCTTATCATGGGACTTATAACTAGATAATATATAATCCAACGAAAAATCTTTTTTATCAAATAAAAAATTCGAACCTATGGCAATCTTCAGTTGGTTTTATTAATGTTTTGTTAACTCTTATTTCTTTTAGAGCAGTCTTTTAGGACTTTTAGCATTATCTCCATGTCCTGAATATCTATATTGAGTAGGTTTCCGTTGATGCAGAACTTCAGTTTTGGTATTTCCATTTGCTCTTTTTCTCTTTCTCGAAGCCAACCAAGAGTTGCTTTAACCAGATTCTCAGTTGCATCAACAAATATTCCTGAAATGACCGAATTACCAAAATCGGTTAAGTCTGGTATTGGTGGTTGGGTAATATTTACGTAATAATCTTCGTCCAAGTTCATGTCAATCTTTTGTTTGAGCAGTGACATGATCAGACTGTCAATAGCATATGAAACACCGAAAATTAGAGTTTTCTCATTCATTTGTATCCCCAAACAATAGTTTTACTACTTAGCTAAAATAATTAACTCATCTACCATGATGATTATTTTGACATACATTAAACCATCTGAAGAGAATTCCTGAAAAGCAAAGCTAGATTTAATAAGCGTTTCTAGTGTTAATTCGAGTTTACTGCAAACTAGTATTCGTTATGGTATAGATAAGTGAAAACTTGGACATTAAAAGTCTTAAAACTAGGACATCTTCAAATTTCGAAAGCAGTGGGCATCCACAAACTTATATTCAGTTGATGTCAAAAAATTCGTTTGGCTGATCTTTCTTGGAACTAGTGAAACATATCTTGATATTGGCAGGGGGTGGCGGTCACACTGGCTTTGCTTTCGCTTTAGCTCAGAGACTTCAAAACGATGTATCGTTGTCCTTTTTAATTCCAGAAGGTGATCAACTTAGCCAAAAACGTCTAACCAAATTTGGTAAAGTGGACCACATGCCAAAGCCGCGTGGAGCCAAAACTCCCATAAGCGAATTTCCCTACAATTTAGCCCGAGCCTTCGCAGTTTCAATGAAAAAAGTGTCAAGAGACTTTAATGTTATTGTGAGTACGGGTAGCAACTTTTGTGTCCCTCCAGCTTTGGTTGCATTTTTGAAGGGTATCCCCCTAGTAAACTTAGAATCAGAAGCTCGATTCATTGGAGCGTCCAAGACCGCTCGTATTCTCCAGCCCTTCGCAACAATCACAGCTTTACAGTGGTTTGAACAGAAGAAATTCTTGAAAGGAATCGTAGTTGGTCCTTTGTTTCCAAAACCTGAACTTACGCCTTGGAATGGAGGCTACATATTGGTGACTGGTGGAACATTAGGTTACAAACATCTATTTGATGTTCTAAACGAAAGCAACCTAACGAACATAGTTATGCAGACTGGAGAAGTTGACCCTGAACCTTACCGGAAACGACATCCAGAATGGAAGGTTATGGATTTTTCATTAAGGTTTAACGAACTTATTGCAGGTGCAGATGTTATTGTTACTCATCAAGGTTCCACCCCCTTAGAAGCTCTTGTCTACAAGAAACCATCTGTCATAATTCCAAATCCAGAACTTAAACACACTTTCCCAAAAAGAGACTCCGAAATTTTTGCTAAAAAGCTAGGTGCCACCTTTCTTTCAGAATTCACTTTAGAAAAATTAATCGATGCCATAGGAAAATCGAAGAAAAACAAAACTCCAGTATTTAGAGATGGTGCTAAAGTTTTGGCAGATATAATTATTAATCTCTAATTAAACAACTCGTCACATCTGTTGAAATAGAAAACATTTAAATCCTGTGAGGAGTCGTTACCAAGCTTAGAGGCTTATGAAATGTCAGATAGAATTTCACGTGGACTTACATATGAATGCGTGAAATGCGGCGCTCAAGTAAAAACTGAAGAACTTGAATTGCGCGGCGGAGGCGTAAAATGCACCTACTGTGGTTATCGCGTACTCAAAAAGAAAAGACCACCTGTAGTGAAACGGGTCTCCGTAGAATAAGGCTAATAACTTTCTTGAAAAACGACGCTAAAACATTATCTAGGCGAATTAATCTATATTTTAAGAGTTTTTTATTAACAAAAATCGGTTTACGTAAAATGTATAATTAACTCCTAGCTTCCCCGGATTTCACATTCAAAAAAGAGATGTTTAACCTAAAATGGAAAACGCTAATAACTCCGATCTCGGGAGTAATTTGATGCTATGATCCCGAGATATGTATTTCTAACTAAAGGCATTGGCAAACATAAGGATAGTTTGCAGTCTTTTGAGTTGGCTTTAAGAGACGCAGGTATACAGGCATGTAACATAGTGAAAGTTTCTAGCATTTTACCACCAGGATGCAAATTGGTCTCAAAAGAGGAGGGTTTGAAGATGCTTCATCCAGGAGAGATAACGTTTGCTGTAATGTCAAAAAACTCTGTTCAGGAGCCCCACCGGTTAATTGCCGCTTCTATTGGTATGGCAATTCCTTCAAGTAAAAACAGTTACGGGTACCTATCTGAGCATCATTCTTTTGGACAATCAGCCGACACAGCGGGTAATTATGCCGAAGATCTGGCTGCGACCATGCTAGCGACAACCATGGGGATTCCTTTTGATCCAGAGCAGGCATGGGACGAGAAAAAGCAGATATTCCAAACAAGCGGTACGATCATCAAAACAAGTAACATAACACAAACGGTGAAAGGAGAAAAAAAGGGTCAATGGATAACTGTTCTTGCAGCGGCAGTTTTTGTTCCCTAACTTTTTCCATAAAGCTTTGGAATGTATCTAAAAATGAAGAACAATATTGTATTTCATATATATAGCGGCAAAACTGATGACAATATATTTTCTAGAGCATGTACAGTTCCTTGAAAAAAGATCACTAACATACTAAAAGATGAGTTTCTGTTATCCATTAATTTCTTAATGCTTCATTTCAAAACATACTAGAGTAAGAGATGCTATTAGAATTATCAATAATTGTTATTTGTAATTTACCCTGATTATGGATAAAATAATTTGATGAAGCTTCCATAATGACTAGCCGGTTTCGGTTACCCTCCAGTAGAGTGATGCGATTTTTTTAGAAACGAAATTAGCAGAAGCTAAAATGAATCTAGTAGATTTCTTTATCTCTTAGTTTTCGTAAGGCTTTGCCCTTGAGTTTTACTGATGGAATAATGTCTTCTTCAGGTCTTATTTCAACTGTTTTGCGTTTTACAGATTCACTACATACACCGCCTGGTAGTAACTGTCTTCTTATACATGTTGCATAGCTACAGTTCGCTACATTGCATTGTTCATCAGTCCATCTGCACCAGATTCGGTTTCCTTGGTAGATTACAGCTCGTTTGATACATTTAAACAAACGACATTTGGGGGAACAATATTTTGTTTCAACCAATGTGTGCCACGTCCTTCGTTCAAAAAAATTCTTTGTAGTTTATGCACTATCTGCAAGTTATGCTTCGCCCATGGAAAGTTATAAGTTTTTTGTTTTTTAAATTCACATCTCTGTTTTATTTTATTATGATTGAGACAATTAGATAAAAAAAAAGAAAAAGGTGTGAATTGCGCCCTTTTTCCAAAAAAGGGCAGTTTTTATCGGTTTGCGTTGCTTTTTATCTAAAGTTTGGAATTATTTGTTCACTTATGAGGTCAATAGATTTTCGGACATTGGGTCCTATTGGTGATCCTACAACAAACTGTGTTATTCCTGATTTAAGCAGTCTAGTTATCTTCTGGTTGCACATATCGGGGGTTCCTGCGATAGAAAATGCTTCGATCATCTCTGGAGTCACTGATCCGAAGGCTGTGCCGAAGTCGCCTTTCTTTAGAGCTCCTCGAATTGTATCTGCTTTAGCTAAATCTAGTTCATGTCTTTCGAGTATGATGTTGGGGCTACCTGCAACGATGAATGCAACTACGGGGGATGCTGCCTTTATTGCTTTTTCAAGTTTCTTGTGCACTGAGAATGACGTATAAGCTGTAACATCTACATCTGAGATGTTCTTTCCAGCCTCGTTTACTCCCTTTTTTATTTGTGACACCGCGTAGTCCACGTCTTTGGGGTGCGAAGCGTTGATTAGAACCCCATCGCCAATCTTTCCGGCGGTGGCAAGCATCTTAGGTCCTTGGGCGCCTATGTATATTGGAATTTGCCCTCTTGGTTTAAAGTTGAATTTTGTCCCCGTAACTTTGAAAACATTTCCTTCGTAGTCAACGCTTTTACCTTCTAGCATCGCTTTGAATATTGCGATTGAATCTACAACTGCTGATAGTTGTTTTTTTGCTTCTATTCCTGTGGATGCTAGAGTTGTTTTGTCTCCTGCACCCATCCCAAGGACGACTCGTCCTGGAGCCAATTCATCCAATGAAGCCAAAGACTGGGTGGTCATGATGGGGTTAACAAGGAATGGGTTAGTTACTCCTGGACCAAAAATGATTTCTTTGGTATGCATTGCGGTAACTGCGAGGGTTACGTAGACGTTGCGGTTGTTGTAATGGTCTGTTATCCAGAGGTTGTCGAAACCGCGTTTCTCAGACTGGATAGCATAATAGACAGTTTTCCAGAATGCTTCCTTCGGAACAAATTCTACTCCAAATTTCACCATTATCAAACAACTCCTATACTACTACCTCTTTGAGTGCTTTGGCTACATCGGTCAACTGCAAATCTTTTTCCACAAATTCTGTAGTTTTCTCGGGTTCAAGTAGTGTAGTTACCTCAAGGAGAATTGCAAGACCAACTTCATCGTCGAATGTCCCTATTTGCCATTGGCTAAGGAAGCAGTATGCCATGCTGCTGGGCATCTTTGCTTCTTTCTTAGACTTTAGCAAATAGTTAAGGAGTTTATCTGAAAGTGCTTCTCGTTTTTCAACGGGAATCATTTTAACAATTTTTTTGTAAACCACAAGGTACACCTCTTTTAGCACCACGTAGTTTTTATTCCAATGATTTAATCTTTATCCTTCTAACAAATTGGTAGGATTAATCAGTGCAATCTTTGGTTCCCGACGAGATAATTCGTATGTTGCTCAGGCAAAAATATCATTTGGTGGGTGAACATTCAGCTGTAAAACGGTGTAGATGGCTCTATAATAGTATAGTTCAAGGCAGAACATGTTACAAGCAGAAATTTTACGGGATAAAGAGTCACCAATGCCTCCAGATGACTCCTTCAGTTTTTCATTGTACCTTGAGTTGTGTTTTTTGTTGGCGTGCTCAGAGTGGAGACCACAACTTGCGATGGGATGAAACTCGGCTACCCAAATGGGATGATACTGAAAAAATTATTGATGGGTGTATCCATGAGCAGAAGCGGATTCTGACTGGATATAAAGCAACCCCCAATGCTAACCAAACTAAACGTTTAGAGGCAACAACACCTAAGCATGCAGCCATAAGTCTGACAGGAGAACCCACATTATATCCTCATCTAGGAGGGTTAATCGAGGGTTTTCACAGGAGAGGTTTTACAACGTTTCTAGTCTCGAACGGAACTGTTCCAGAGGCGCTTTCAAATCTAAGTCAAGAACCTACCCAATTATACATTTCAGTTTCAGCATTTGATAAAAAAATGTTCTCTCAAGTTTGCCGCCCAAACGTTCCAAAAGCATGGGAAAAGCTTAACGAAACCTTGTCTTTGCTTCCTAGTTTCACGTGCCCAACTGTAATCCGATTTACTTTGGCGAGACACCTAAATCTTGAATATCCTAAACTCTTCGCAGAGCTAGTCAGAAAAGCGAATCCAACCTATTTGGAGCCGAAAGCTTACATGCATGTAGGATTTTCTAGGCTACGTATGAACTTTAGTAATATGCCGACTCATATTGAGATTAAAGGTTTTGCAACTCAGATGTCTATGGAAATGGGCTACAAAGTGCTTGATGAGGCTCATGACAGCAGAGTTGTATTACTTAGTAGTTTAGAAAAGGCTATTAAGTTAGCCTAGGCTTCATTTTGAGGTGATTCTGGCTGTGGACTTTATGTTGTTGAAGGAAATTCTACAAAAGATTCAGGAAGATTTGAGTGGGAGAGAGCAAATGCGGGAAAATGTTCAGAGGGACATGCGTAAGGCTACACGTCTTTCTAAACAGGCAATACAGGTTACTCATCAGGAACGGTTTGATGATGCAAAAGCTATGCTTGAAGAAGCAAATGTGCTTTTTTTGAAGCTTCGGGAGACCGCAAAGAATTATCCTTATTTGCTTTATAGTGGTTCTGTTGGAGCCGCCTTTGAAGAGAATGCAGAAGCGCACATATTACTCACTCTGATTCAAGACGACCAATTTCCAAGTCCAAACGAAATCGATGTTCCTGCAAAGCCCTATGTGCTGTCTTTGGGGGACGTGATTGGAGAACTCAGACGCAGAGCACTAAATTTAATGCGGAAAGGAAACGTGGAGCAAGCTGAGAAATGTTTAGAACTAATGGAACAAATATATTCTGAACTGACGGCTCTAGATGACGCATACATACTTATTAAAGGTCTCAGACGAAAAGGGGATGTTGCTAGGCATCTAATTGAAATCACACGAGGCGACATCACCATCGAGGTTCGAAGAAGTGCCTTGGAACATTCCATTTTAAGTTTAGAGAAGAAACTTGAAAAGGAAACTTCAATTTAATTCTTATGATATTTCTGCGCAAATCTTTCTAGTATAGACATGACCTCAGCTGTTTACTATGTACATTAAATGTATACTGCGAATTCATAAATGATTAATTCTCATACGATTTCCTTTATCTTGTCCTAACAGGTGTTATACTTGAGCTCGATTCCACAGATTCCTGAAAATATTGTACGGATGAAAGTTATTGTCTACAAATCTAGGGTAGACCCCACAATGCTAAAACAGAAAGCAGAAGAAATGAAGAATGAACTATTCATTAAACGCTTTTCAAAACCTAAACCCGAAGACATACATGTAGTTTCGGTTGACAAGCATTATGAGCCCTACGTTCTTGTTGATGCAAGATACAGAATCGAGTATTTCACGAAGAAAACTTATGCTGTCGAGATCGCCGAGAAAGCAAAAGAAGTTAAGATTCTCGGAGAATCCTTCAAACCCCAAGTTGTAGCTATTCCTGGTACTGAACCTGAACAGTTCCGTAAGATAATTAGTCTAGAAGGTCAAGAATGGTCTTTCTATGAAGACAAAGTATATTTTATTCTTGACAAAAATGGGAAAGAGATTTCACCTGATAAAGTCCCTATTGCACCATCTGAAGATAATCCTAGAAAACTCTTGAAAGAGTTCAAAAAGAAGACTGAAAAGGTAAAAATCTCTAACCGAGAAGTAATCTCGATGACTAAGACCAGGCTCATCAAAAAACCCTCTGATGTGGACACTATTGATACCGAAATATTTCAAATAACTGAGCACGCAATTATATACAATCCAATTTACGTAATTACGTTCAGGAATATGAAGAACAAAGAAGAAAAAACAGTTAATATTGATGGCGTTACCGCTGAAATAATAAATTAATATCCAAAGAGTTTCAGACGAAAATAGTTTAATCTCTTGCCAATATCTTTGGCAGTTTTAGAGAAGATAATCTTTGTTTTGTAGAAAAAGTGAGACGCTGAATTTTCAGCGTTTAAGCTCTACTTATGTTTGTTTAGTTTTCTGTTAGTACGCAATCGTCGTATTCTTTTTCCAGTTTGTTTTTGTGTTCCAGTTCTTCTTGTGATAGTTTATTGAATGCTTCAGCGATCTTTGTTCCTTTGAGTCCTAGAGCCAGGGTTTTGTAGTAGTCATAGCTGCTTTTTTCTCGTTTCGCTGCATAAACAAGTATTGTTTCATAGTCTGCTTCAGGTGACAGGGGCGTGTCTTCCATCATATCAACTATCTTGAGGTCTTGAACTTCGCCTTGGGAGCCTAGTTCTGAAATTTTATTTTCATCTTTCATTATTGCTTCAAGTTTGTTTTTATGCCCTTTTTCTTCATCTACCAATTGCTTCAAGAAAACTTTGGATGATGGATACTTGGAGTTCTCTAGGGCCATTTTGTAGAGGGCAATTGATTGTTCTTCAACTTTTACTGCGGATTCAATAATCTTTTTCCATTTGAGTTTCGACATGAGTATTATCTCCTCTAAACTTTCTGTGGTTAATTACATAACATAAACTTTTCGAACTTATAATTAGAAAAACCGAAAACTAATCTTATGTTGCTTACTTTTCGTGGCGTTCAAGGTATTCTTCGATGGTTGGATAAAGCGATTCTACTCTATCTTTTCTTTTTTTGGTGTTTATGTTGCATTGAAGATCCAAAACTTGTTTTGGATTGCTGAATTTTTCTGTTTTGCCATCTGAACGCCTTCTGGTTACCGTGATGCAATCATCAACCATGCAACAGGCTACGCATGCGGTACAGTGAATACACAGATCTTCGATGATACCGATTTCTCCAGCTTTCCAGTAAAGGGCGTTAGTGGGGCAAGCTTTTACACACAAGTTACACTCTATTCCTCTACATGTTCTCATGTTAATGTTGATGCTTCCTTCTTCAAAGAGATCCTTTACTTTCATAGCTTCTAGAAACTCAGCCCGTCTGTTCTTCGGTATCTTTTTTTCTTGCCCCTTCTCCTCGAGAGGTTCTTCTGAGAGGAGATCAAAAATGTTCACACTTTGCTCCTTAGATTCTTTGGGCATTTCAGTATATCTCCTCTCAACTTTCTGATTTATTGTGTTGTATTCTTCCTACAAAATGTTACCTATTTTCATACGTCCCTATTTTTGGCTGCGACAATCTATCCTCATTGTATTGTTTGGTATTCAAATTTCCAAACTTTAATGGGTCTAAATCTGATACCCCTAATAATAATGGAAATAAGATGATAATTTGGTGATGTAGAGAACCATGAAATCAGGATGTCAAATGAAGAAAACTGTTACCTCAATTATTTGTTTATTGGTTTTTTAGTTCCCCCTTTTATACCCGCGGTTATTTCGCTATCTGGGAATATCCGTTATGTGGCTAGCGGTTTTCTTAATAAATATCAAGCGTACTCAAAAGATTCAGGTCTAGATGATATAAACTCAGGCGATGCTACAGAAAACAGGATAACAACAGTTGACAACCTGAGACTTATTGTGAATATATACTCGTTTTCATCCTCCTTAATCTGGAAGATACACAATTAATGGTTCAAACAATAACGGAGTGAATGGCCGTTTCCGAAGCGGACATTTCTTTGCTTTTCAATGACGACAAAAGCTACCGCCAGATAATCACTGCACAATCAATTTCAGCTGCTTATCTATTTATTTCAGGTGAACCTCTTAGAAATCATTACAAAAGAAGTTACCGTGATGAAACGTGGCTGGTAAATACAAGGCTGTTCCAGTTGAAACCCAATACTGGAAGCCAAAAGACGATTACATTCGAGATATAATTGAAGCAATAAAGAACATTGTAGAAACCGGAGATTTCGTAACTGTCTCTGAAAAAGCAATTTCCACAGCGCTTGGTAACCTGATTGACGAAACAAAGGTCCAACCAAGTAGGCTCGCACGTTTCATCGCCAAATACTGGATGCAGTTTGTCTGGCCTTACCTTCTGGGGCCTGTATGTCACCTGAGAAAGAAAACCATTGATTATCTTCGTTCTTATCCTGCTGAAGAGGGGAGCCTTCACAAGCAGCTTGCCCTTGAGAAGGGCGGTTTTTTGCAGGCATTGATGCATGGTTCAGAGGGCGGCATAGACGGAAGCAATCTTCCCTATTCATATGTTTGTCTTCCATTAGAAAACGCACAAGATATTGTCCATGAATTGCGAAAGCAAATAGAAACTGAGCTTGGGAAAAGGATTTCTGTTGCTATTGTGGATACCGACAAAACATACTCGTTTAAGGGATTCCATTTTACTCCTCGGCCAAAACCTATGAAAGGGATATATTCTCTTGGAGGGGTTTTAGCTTACCTGGTTGGAAGATCTCTTAAATTGGAGAAAAGAGCCACTCCTTTGGCAATATCAGGACCTTGGATAACAATCGAGGACGTTATTGATATTGCTAAAATAGCCAATCGAACACGTGGGGCTGGGGCGGGTAGCACTGTTTGGGACATGGCAAAAACGTTTAACACCCCACTGACCGGTGTTACTTGGAAGATGCTTGGTAGCGTAAAACACCACCCCATAGTGATTATAAGATACAAAACGCAATTGAATCAATAAAATCAAATCTACGTGTTTATGAGCAGAAAGAAATGGGCCTGACAGTGGCGCAGATGAATACTTTCTTTGAGCCAAAAGGAGTTGCGATAATTGGTGCCTCCCACAGAAGCATGAAAGCAGGGCATGTTATCTTCAAAAACTTTGTTATCAATAGACAAAGAAACCTATTCAAAGCAAAACTTTATCCAGTTAATCCTAATGAAAAAACCATCCAAGGCTTACAGTGTTTCCCTTCAATTCTAGACATAAACAACGAAGTTGATTTGGCTGTTATAGTTGTTCCAGCCAAAATTGTTTCAATAATTATGAAGGAAATCGCAAAAAAAGGCGTAAAAGCGGTGGTAATCATCTCATCTGGATTTAGTGAGGTTGGAAATAACAAGCTAGAAGAAGATGTAACAGCGATCGCCAAAAAGGCTGGAATCCGTGTTCTAGGTCCCAATTGCTTGGGTGTTTATTAGTCCGAAACTGGCGTTGACATGTTTTTTCTTCCCGAAACGAAAACCCTTACTACCGGTGATGAAATTGTTGCCACTCCCCGCCCACGATCAGGTCTGATAGCCATAGTAACCCAGAGTGGCGCCTTTGGCGCTGCAGCTTTAGACTACTTGTCCGGTAAACAAATGGGTGTGAGTAAGTTTGTAAGCTTTGGAAACAAGGCGGACATTACTGCGTCGGAGATGCTCGAGTACCTTTTATTTGATCCAAAAACACAGGTTATTCTTTTCTATGCTGAGAGCATAGATAATGGAAGAGAATTCATGACTGTTGCCAGAAAAGTTACTTTAAAGAAGCCTATCGTTGCTTTGAAAGTGGGCAAGTCAGATGCGGGAGCCCGTGCTGCTGAATCCCACACTGGATCAATTGCTGGTTCTGATATGCTATATTCTAGCGCCTTCAAGCAGGTTGGTGTTCTAAGGGCAGCTGATCTTGAGTCATTTTTTGATATGGATAAAGCTTTGGCATTTCAGTCTCCTGTTGATGGAAACAATATTGCAATAATAACCGATGCTGGTGGACCCGGTATCATGACTGTTGATGAATGTGTAGCTCAGGGACTTAACGTGAAGAAGTTTTCTGAGGAGACAATAGCAAAGTTTGAGAAACTTAAGAATAAAAGAAAGATTCCACGTTTTGCAACTAACTTAAATCCTGTTGATCTCACTGGATCTGTGACCTCTGAAATGTTTGAAAAGGGTATACACATTCTTTTTGAGGACCCCGAAATTAACGGAATAATTGTTTTGGGATTGCATCCTCTTCCTGCCCTTCAGGAAGATTTCGTTGATCGTGTAGCAGAATTGACAAAAAAATACAATAAGTCTGTTGTTGCTTGTGACGTGGGTGAGACTGAAATGGCTCTTCATATACGTTCAAGATTTGATAAGCTTGGGATTCCTTCTTATTTCTCTCCTGAGGATGCGGCTCGTGGTATGGCTACCCTCGTTAATTATGGCATGTACCTAAAGAAGTGTGGAGAGTTTGACAATTACGTTCAATCGTTTATGGACCGAAAGAACATGGTAAAAAAATAGAAGAGCAGTTTGACAAAAAACTTAGGTTTGTTCTTTTAGCCAATTGGCAACATTTCGAAATAGGTTGCTTGTGGACATGTCGATCACTGGTACCATGATTCTTTCTTTTGTTTCTATTATTGACTTGTATTGGGGCATTAGTGTGTAACTTACAAATGCCCAGTAAACTTTCCTTTCTTCAATAAGTGCTTTTGCGGCTATTTCGGTTGATGTTGGTAATGGGTAGTATATGAAAACGACTCCATTTGCCCAGTAGACTCCAGTTGTTTTTCCTCCTCCCGCAATGTTTGCGAAACGTGCCAGATCGTCCACAGTTTTGAAGTTCGTTCGTTCTAATATTATGATTTCTTTGAAGGATTCGCCTTTAATCGTAGGACCTTCCATACAAAATACACCCACAGCACACTTTTTCACTAGACGAGATAATAAGAATTTGGGTGCATAATCTTCCATTAATTTATGTTGATTCTGCAGTTGAATAAAATTCTAATACCTGAATATTTGTGAAATCCTAAATATTTTGCTAGATTGGAGCTGCTTTGGCAGGGATTTTCAGTCTTTTTTCGATTTCCTTGGCGAATATATTTGCTGCCTCTGACCTGTACTTGTCGGTTATAACCATACTTGGATTGCATCTTTCCACATATTCTAGAAGTGCATTAAAATCAGAGTGGTCACTTAATGCAACCACATAACTGTTTGCTCCAACTCTTCTACACGGTTTTCTGAATTCCCAGCCACTTGCATGAATCTGCAAGGCTTCGCCCTCAACTTTTTTCCTGGAAAACGAGTGGTAAAAGACGATGGATGGTTCATTTTGATTAAGTGTTGATTGAGCTTCTTCGCAGTCAAATGGAAGAAGTTGTTTACCGAGCTTCATTCCGTGCCGTTCACAAACCTTTGAAACCCTAAAAATCTTTTCTGGAACTATAAAAGGAACCTTTATTTTTGCCTCATATAGTATGCGCATCATTTTCTGAAGCTTGCCATGGTACCCAAAAACGTAGACAGGGCCTCGTTTCAAACCCTGTTCCACCATCGAAACAAGCATGCCTTCAACCATCATACTAAATGGTCTAACGCGAACAGGATCGCCGTAAGTGGCCTCGATAACAAGTATGTCTGCTTCTACTATTGGTGTTCGGGAAAATCTGAAGTCACTAGTATATAATATCCGCCTTTGTTCCTTGTCCTCGACAAGAGCCTGAGCGGTTCCCAAAATATGGTCTGCATAATGCAATGTTAATATTTCATCCTCATAGGTGAAAGCTTCCCCATAATCGAGCGTTTTTACGGGTCCTCTACCTAACCATAGCGGGCCCTTCAAGGCATCTATCAAATCTTTCGTGGCGGGAGTCATGACTGATACTTCGCAGTTCTTTAAGCTCTTTCCAAGCCCAACCATGTGGTCAGCGTGAGCATGAGTGACAACTCTTATTGGTCTAGACTCTTCATAGGCGTCGCATGCAACGTGCTTTCCCAAAAGAATTGCACCCAACTTAGTTACAGTAGCATTAGATTGAAAGTGTTCCACCTCAGGCAATTAAATTTCGATTGAATGAACCAAATATTTCTGACAGAAGCTATTAAACTGTTCTTAGTCTTTTCAAAAGTTTTTTGAGAATTCACTTTAAATTTTACATCTCGCTGAATGTGAACATTGAAAAAACACTTTAAATGGAAACATTACATCAGGGCTTCAAAATTGAAGAATTAACTGGAGTAGCAACAGTCGTAGCGTTGGATCGTGATTGTTCAAAATTTAATTTCATTTAACTTATATTTAATTACAAAGAGGATGAAACAGATGTATGAAAACGAAAAAACTAATTGTCAACAGTGTGGAAGCAAAATTTCGTATGAAGACCAGTATATCCTAAATGATGTTTTGTTATCCGATGATTGCTACATGGAAGAAAACAATCATGTTAAGGCATATAACTCCCTTGAATGTTTATTCGGCTAAACGCTTTAAGGAGTTAGGTAGACCTGAGGCTGAGGCCAACTTAAATGAGCAACAAAGGGCAATCCATTATTTCATAAAATCCAAAGGCAAAGCTATGTTACAAGTATTTTTAGGGAAATTTTTTTTATCTCAAAGGGAAATTGAAAATCAGGTAGTCATCCGAAGGCACCTTGAGTTAACTAAAGGAAAAAAAGAAGTAAACAATAAATACATAGTCACTTTCTAGTCTGCTTCAATTTTGAGCATACAGTCAACCATTTGTAGGCAAATCAAGCACCCTTGAGGGATAGGAACATCTTGGGGTCGATTAGCCAAGTATCCAAAAGTTTCCGGGCAACCCGACGACCCGCTATCATTATTGACGGATTCTTCATGTTTAGTCTTATCTTTGGTTATTTCTTCATAGCCGGATGATTCGTTTGGAGTTTCTTTTGACGCTTCTTCATTTTTGATAAACGGTTCTGCTGTTGGTTCCTTTGTTTTCTGAGTCTTCTCTTTTTTGGATCCATTATTGCTTGGAATTAATGCTTTGATTTTCTTGAAAAATCCAAGACCTGAATCTTTTACTTTTTCTCGAACCATGTTTCCAGATATGTTATCTATGGTTTTCTCTTCTTCCTCAACTATTGGCCTTTCTTCATGTTCAACTGATGGCTCTGAAACTAGGTTTTGTTCAAATTGTGGTTTTGGAACTACATCTAGTTTGATTGGTGGTTCTTGTTCCAGTTTCGCAAAGCAGTAGGGACAAGCTTCGTACTGTTTTGGTGGTGTGACGGAGAGGATAGTTAACCGGATAGGTTCTTCGAACTCTTTTCGGCATCTTGGATTTGAACAAACAATTATCAAGGATTCTTCCGTCAATCTAAATGCATCTCGAATGCTCTGTGATAAGAGTTGCTTTGTTTAAGATATTTAGGTTTAATGAATTCAGGATCTAGACATAAAATCTCCACAAAAAAAGCCTTTTTTGATAATTAAGCCATTTTTTGAGCGTATTTTTATGGTGAAAACAAGATTTTTGTTTTTCCAACGTGAACTTTGTTTTCTAATAAAAATCTGTTAAACTTAAATCACTGATATCCTAAGTTTTGTTTGAGGTTCACGTTCGACAATTCAAATATTAGGTATGGGTGAGTTGGTATGGTTTTGCGAGTTTTCAACACAATGAGTGGGGAACTAGAAGAGTTTAAACCATTAAAAGAGAAGCAGGTGAGCTTGTATGTTTGTGGACCCACAGTTTATGATTGGGCTCATTTGGGTCACGCCAGAACTTACATCGCGTTTGATGTTATTGTTCGTTGGCTAGAGTTTAAGGGATATTCTGTTTTCTATGTACAGAACATCACAGATGTAGGGCATCTAACTGCAGACACTGCTGAAGACAAAATCGTCAAAAGGGCAATTGAAAGAAAAGTTGAGCCCATGCAATTGGTAGATTATTACATGAGAGAATACTTCAAAGATCTCGATGCGTTGGATGTAAAACGGCCAGACATCTCTCCGCGTGCCACTGGTCATCTGCTCGAAATGATTGAGGCAATCCAGTCTTTAATACTGAAGGGGTATGCCTACGAGGTTAATGGAAACGTCTTCTTTGACGTGTCTAAAAAGGATGATTATGGTAAACTTTCAAAAATCAAGCTTGAAGAAATGCTTGAGGGCTCCAGATTTAAGGTTCATCAGGACAAGAGAAACGCCAGAGACTTTGCACTTTGGAAACGGGCTGCACTAGAAACAGTTCTAAAGTGGTGGAGTCCATGGGGCACGGGCTTTCCTGGATGGCACATCGAGTGTGCGATTATGAGCATGAAGTATCTGGGAAACCAGATTGACATCCACGGCGGGGCTCGTGATCTGATTTTTCCTCATCATGAAAATGAGCTTGCCCAGAGCGAAGCTATGACCGGAACAAAACCTTTTGTTAAATATTGGCTGCATACTGGTTTTCTCAAGATTAATGGAGAAAAGATGGCGAAATCGTCAAGTAACTACATCACTGTCCGTGATGCTTTGAAGACACATTCTTCTGAGACTATCCGGCTCTTTGTTATGTCCACACATTACAGAAGTGAGATAGATTATAATGATAAGCGGCTCAAGGGCGCTGAAACCAGTTTAAATAGGCTCTATAATGCTTTGGAGGCTTTGGAGGATGCCAAGAAAGTTTCAGTGAAGCGAGGGCCGAATGAGATGGAACAGAAGTTCAGCGAGAATGTGGAGAAGCTTAGGGAAGACTTTGTGAAAGCTATGGATGAAGACTTTAATACTCCACAGGCTTTAGCCGCCCTCTTTGAATTGTCGAAGGCAATTAACAAGTTTCTAGACGAACAGAAACAAGTGAACGATGAGATTATTGAAAATGTTTATAACAGTTTTTCTGGGCTAGGTAAAACCTTGGGTCTCTTCCAACAAGAGAAAACCAAAGAGATTGGCGAGAAGATAGTTAATGATCTGGTACAGCTTCTGTTTGATTTAAGAGAAGAGCTACGCAAAAAAGGAGATTACTGTATATCAGATGAAATCAGAGCCAGAATGAAAGAGCTTGGTTTGGTTATAGAGGATACTGCTGAGGGACCCAAGTGGAAACTAGCCTAAACAACGTTTACGATACCGTTATCATTCATTTCAGCGGAGAAATTTGGCTCAAAAAGCTTTGGACCAGAAAATATTATGAGAAGCGGCTTGCCAGAAACCTGAAAAAAACATTGAAGCATTACAACATACCTTACAGTGAGCTTGTTCGTCGACATAGCAGATTCTACCTAAAAACCTCTTCAGCAATAGATGCAGCGGATAATCTGGCGCGAGTTTTTGGGATTTCTTCAGTTTCTCCTGCAGTTGAAACGTCATCTAAACTTGAGGATGTAATCGAGAAAAGCTTGTTCGTGGCAGGTATCGCATTAGATAAGGGGAACAGTTTTGCAGTTAGGTGTAAACGTGTTGGCAATCAGGGCTACTCAAGCTCGGATGTCCGCAAATTGTTGGGTCAACGGGTTCTTGACAAGTTTGGGGAAAAACTTGATTTGAGGGTTGATTTAAGTAATCCTGACGTTGTTTTGGGCGTTGAAATTAGAGACAATCAAGCTTTTGTTTATTCACAGACTGTTATGGCTGTTGGTGGTATGCCTCTTGGGGTTCAGCCGAAGCTTGTTGGATTGTTTAGTGGAGGAATCGATTCGGCTGTTGGGTGCTGGTTGGTTATGAAACGAGGAAGTCCAGTTGTATTCGTATATTTTGATAATAGTCCCTTCACTGATGAAACCACAACCCAAAGGGCATTGAATGTTGCTAGAGTGTTGTTTGATTGGGCAATCGGCTTTCCAAGAAAGGTCTACATGGTTCAGCACGGTGAAAACTTGAGACAAATCATGAAAACAAACAGGAAATACTCGTGTTTGCTCTGTAAACGTATGATGTATCGTGTAGCTGAGTGTTTGGTAGAACGAATGAATGCTGAAGGAATTGTTACTGGAGAAGCCATAGGCGAGCAAGCTAGCCAGACTTTAACTAACCTGAGGGTGCTTAACGCTGCCGTTAAAGAGTATCCTGTTCATAGACCTTTACTGGGTTTTGATAAGCAGGAAACTGAGACTATAGGAAGAAAGATTGGAACTTATGCTGTTTCGAGCAAAAAGGCGGCACCATGCACTGCAGTTCCTTATCAACCGTCCACAAAGGCGAAACTAGAAGAAGTGCTAAAGGCAGAGGAGAAACTTGATGTAAAAGCAATGGTTGAGCGATCATTGGAGTCTATTCAAATCGTTGAACTATAACAAGGATAATTTGTTTCCATCGGTTTAGAAAAGCTTTCAATTATCTTTTTTGGGCAAATTAACATATTATTATATAGACTTGAGGCAAACAAAATGAAAGATTTTGGTTCGTTTCGTTAGTTAGTTTGGCAATAATGTTGACACAGGGAATTATTGTGATAATGGTTTTGAATATAAATCTGTGGGAATAGTGAAGCAAAGAAAAAAAGACTATCAGATCTTTTTTTCCATGGCCGTCGTTTTTTTATAGGGGATCTATACTTTGTTATTGACTCATATTTTCCATTTGTTATTGGTGTAATGATTTTACCATTTGAATTCCTTCTCTAATAATTGCCTTTTCTAAACGAATTAAACAAAAAAAAGAAACCAATTCACTTCGGACAACCAGAAAACACCCAAAACTTGTGATGGGATTTACTTAATTAGGACGAAAAAATGTTTATTTGCTTATTGATTCAGGGAGCCACACAGACCGTCCACAAAGTCTCCGCTCTTTTACAGACATCGCATTTGTATTTTATCATGTAACCTGATTCTTTCTCTACTTTCATTTCCGAATTACAGTCAGAACATATCATTTCTTTATTCACCTCCAATTTTTATCTAGCCTTTATGTTGTTGTTCGCGTTCTGTAATGATTCAATACTTAAGCGTATGATATATCCATATACCCCATAAACTATATATGCTATATAGAATCTCCAAACTAGCTAAAAACCACCATAGCAAACAAAAAAATGGATGTTGTACCCAAAAAAGCTGAGCAGCAAGTTTAGATTGTTATGTAAAATCTAGGTTGAAATTACTCGATCGGTTAGAACTCGTGACAATTCAAATATATGTTTTAAACTTGGGAAGAACTAATGGATTTTGTTAGTAGTTCTTACTTCCTGATTCACAGGTCTTAGAAAATATATGCGCTTTTTAATCCCGAAACCAGGGATTAAGGTAATGCTTGGATTCGTGCTTATTAATCATGTGAATCGATTAAAAGTCCTAGGATTGATCGCATGAAACAATAAAAACCAAGATAACGGAACTTCAGGGTTTTAAATTCACCTAAATCATATTACAAAACGTTATTGTTGTTTTAAATGTTTTTTTTATACACTCTCCAATCAAATAAAAAGAGCAGCAAAAGAGTGTTCGTAGTTATTCCAACAGCGAAAGATTTTGAAGTAAACATAGTTACTACAGAAATTGAAATAATTAAAAAGTATACTGAAAAGCCAATTTTAGCTCTTTTCAAATTAGAATACTCATTTGAATTAAAGTCAGACATAGTAAAAAAGGCTAGTAAACAAAAAATTATCGATATTGATATAAAAATTAATGAAGCAAAGTCTGCTTGTATTACCCAGAAGCAACAACCTAAAATCCAAGATATAAAACCTGATGTCCAAATAAAGTGAACACCAAAGTTATTTTGGAACATATACTCAAACAGATTCATAAAATATAATAAACGGGAACCGACTTTTTTTAAATTTACAGAATTGCCTTTTTTACTTACTTGAAAATTGTCTATTAAACTAGAACCTTTTTTCTTGGTTACAGAAATAATCGGAAATAATATTAACAGAACAGTAAGAATTATGAAAATAAATAGATGTATCAAGGCTATCAAATCTTGAATATCGAAAATAGACCTAAAAACAACATTCCACTTAAAACAATGTTCAAAATCTGGATATAGTCTTAATTATTTTGGAAATGATGTTAATTTTAACAGGTTCAAGTGATTTTCCAACATGTTTTTGGTAAACCCCTTAAATGCTCTTTTAATATAGGTTATTTAGTTATGTCAGCCGCTAATATTGCTGTGAGAGTGTTTCGAGAACTTGAACATGAAGACCTTCAATTATTGCA
This sequence comes from Thermoproteota archaeon, assembly GCA_042565955.1. Lineage (GTDB taxonomy): Archaea > Thermoproteota > Bathyarchaeia > Bathyarchaeales > Bathyarchaeaceae > Bathyarchaeum. The sequence continues at coordinate 214,162 of JBHORG010000001.1, forward strand.
AGCTATCGAATATCAAATGAAAAATTATGAACATACACCAAAAGATGCCATCCAAAAACAATCGGAGCTACCGTTATCAGAAATAGAGTATCGGTTGCCTCTTCTCATAAAAAAGGGCTTACTTCAAGGCTGGCGCGGAAAATATGTTGGTTATCGTCTCGCAACTGCAGGACACGATATCTTAGCAATAAATGCTTTAGTGAAAGCAGACGTAGTCGAAGCCTTTGGTAAATCATTAGGTGTAGGAAAAGAATCAGATGTCTACGACGCCCTAACACCCAATGACCAACAGGTGGCACTAAAATTTCATCGAATAGGGCGAACCAGCTTCAAAAAAACTAAACTCAAACGAAACTACTCAACTAACTATCGTTATACGCCCGACTGGCACCACCAATCTAGAATCGCAGCCAAAAAAGAATATGTCGCCCTGAAACTTCTTTATTCTAAGGACGTTGCAGTTCCAGAGCCAATCAAGCAGATCCGCCACGTTTTGGCCATGAGCCTGATAGATGGTGTAGAACTTTTTCATCACTCGAGTTTGCCTGACTCACAATCTGTCTTAGATGAAATCTTAGTTAACGTAAGAAAGACTTACCAAGATGTCAATATGATTCACGGAGACCTTAGTCCATTCAATATTATTCTACAGCCAAACCAACACATTATCATAATCGATTGGCCACAAAACGTTTCCACCACACATCCAAACGCAAAGGAACTACTAGAACGGGACTTACAGAACCTTCTAACCTTTTTTACACGAAAACACGGATTAATAAACAGATTAGAAGATGCCATAACCTACGTTACAGAAGATTCCAAAACCTAAGTTAACGAAAAGGATTAAACAAGTCCATGGGAGCATTATTTTCTACTTTTCGTGAGGCATATCGACGCAGATATAAAGAATATTGTTTCCTCTTAGAAGGATACTTCCATAGTTAGCACTTAATCGGTCATTAACCCGCTCAGTAGCCTTCTCTAGCAACAAATTCATGTGACTGTCACAACGAACCATTGTACCTCTGTATTCAACTCCGTTCTTTAAGACAATCGCTACGTAATTGTTCAACTGTTTTGTTAATGCATTCAAGGGTTTTCTACTTGGTTCCAACGAATCACCAGCATTAGACCTACTAACATCAGTGACTGTTTATAAAAGTTATGAGCAAAAAATAAAAAGAAGAACCAACCGTCCAAGTATGTTGCCCAGGAATAGAACATGAGCAAACATAAACTGGAGACCCGTTTTAGCCCAAAATATCCTTAAACATTTTCTCAACCAGCTTTGGGTCTAGTTTCTCATAAGCTTCGGTACTAAGTACATCATACCAAAACGCATTTGAAACATAGCCATAAACTGGTTTGTTAGATTTTATAAGATGCGGTAATACTTCACCCATAAAATCAAGTTCGAGTTTTTTTCCCTTCAAACGTTTCATTTCCTCAAGTATTTCGCCTTTCAATACAGAGATTCCTACGCTTACTGGTTTCTCCAAAGTTGGTTTCTCTTCAAATCCAAGAATCTTTGAATCACTGTCTAAATTTGCCAAACCAACTCTGACTTTAAACCCTGAAGACAACGCAACGGTACTCCAAGCTTGCTTGTTTGTATGGTATTGTAACAGTTCTGTGAGATTCATGTCTGTTACAACGTCCCCATAATACACAAGCAAAGTGTTTTCTGAACTTACTGCACCATTGTTATAGGCAGTTAACAGGGCGCCGGCAGTTCCCTTTGAATTTGGATCATCCTTCACATAAGAGATGTTCACTCTAAATCTGGAGCCGTCTTCAAAGTAATTCATAATCTGTTCTGATTTGTAATTGACCAGAAAAACTAGGTCTTTTATTCCATGAAAACGGAATAACCGAACCACATACTCTAGAAGTGGTTTTTGTTTTACTCCCACCGGGACCATGGTTTTTTGAATATAATGTGTAAGCGGTCTAAGTCGTGTGCCCTTTCCACCACAAAGAACTATTCCTTTGACTTTGCTCATTTTAAACACTACCAAAATATGAAAGAAAAGGAGAAAATACGGATTTTGATTTGATTATGTTGTGCTCTCGGATTCAATCTCTTCGATTGGTCTTGGAGGTGGAGTCGTTCCCATTGTCCAGCCGATCCAAGCTCCTATTGCCAATACTGCAATAAAAGCAATTAACACTGGAACAGCAACAAGCCAGAATTGTACATCGGTCGTTGCTCCCAAGTCAATTATGGGTTGGATTATTGGTTCGTAAGCAAAGAGAGTAACGATGTAGCCGACAATGACTACTGCACAGACCAGAAAGATTATCCATCCGATAGCTTGATCTTTACTAACCATTCTATTATTCACCACGATGTAGCCAACTCTATCTAAAACCCTATTATAAGCTTTATTGTTAAATCAGATAGTTCCTGCTTCCCAAGTAGCCAAATATTTCTTTTGTTCTTCCGTAAGCTCATCAATTTCAACATCTAAAGCCTTCAATTTAAGGCAAGCCACAAGATTATCTATCTCTTTTGGCACTCGGTAAACTCGGTTTTCAAATCCCTTATTTTTAACCAAGTATTCCGTAGAGAGTGCTTGATTCGAGAATGACATATCCATAACCTCTGAAGGATGCCCCTCTGCCGCAGCAAGATTCACTAGCCTTCCTTCAGCAAGCAAATGAAGTTTCCTTCCATCTTGCAGAGTGTACTCTTCCAAGTTTGGTCGTAGGGTTCTTTTAGATTTGGACATTTTCTCCAAATCAGGTATGTTAATTTCAACGTTAAAATGCCCGCTGTTAGCAATTATTGCTCCATTCTTCATCCTTAACATATGCTCTTTTCTGATAACTCCCTTGTTTCCAGTAAGTGTCACAAATATATCTCCAATCTCGGCTGCTTTATCCATGGGCATCACTTGGAAACCATCCATTACTGCTTCCAGAGCCTTTGTTGGGTCCACTTCAGTGACTACTACTTTAGCTCCCATGCCTTTTGCTCTCATTGCTAAGCCTCTTCCACACCATCCGTAACCTGCAACAACAAAGTTTTTTGCCGCCAGCAAAATGCTCGTAGCACGTAATATTCCATCAATTGTGCTTTGTCCGGTGCCGTATCGGTTGTCAAACAGGTATTTGGTAAATGCATCATTTACAGCAATAATTGGATATTTGAGAGCACCATCATTTTCCATGGCTCTTAATCGTATGACACCTGTTGTGGTTTCTTCTGTTCCACCGATTACATCCTCCAGCAGTTCGGTTCGTTCCTTGTGAAGGATACCCACCACGTCAGCTCCGTCATCTAATGTGACTGTGGGTTTGTAGTCTAAGACTTTACTTATACACCAGAAATACTCCTTTGTTTCTTGAGCGCGCCAAGCATAAACGTTTATTCCCTTAGTGGCGAGATATGCTGCCACTTCATCTTGGGTAGACAGAGGATTTGAACCACATAATCCAACTTTTGCTCCTCCAGCTTTGAGAGTTTCGACAAGAACAGCAGTCTCTTTAGTTACGTGAAGACATGCGGCTATTGTGATGTTTGTCAAGGGTTTTTCTTTCTCAAACCTGCTTCTAATTTGAGCTAATACGGGCATATGTTTCACTGCCCATTCAACAAGTAATGCTCCCTGAGGAGCCAAGTTTATGTCTTTTACTTTGTAATATGTCATAAGTATTTCCTTCTTACTTCTAGTAGATTTTCGTTCAGTATTATTTGGTAGTTACGGTTAAACACAAAATAAATGTTGGCGCTTGACTGAATGCTACTCCAGACGTTTGATAATATGGTAGCCAAACTGGGTTTTTACTCTGCCAGAGATTTTTCCTTTATCGAGGGCGAAGGCTGCTTTTTCGAATTCTTTCACCATTTGGCCTCTTCCAAATGTTCCAAGGTCTCCACCACGTTTTTTGGAGGGACACAATGAAACGTTTTTTGCAATGGCTGAAAATTTTTCTCCCTTCTTTAGACGCTCTAAAACTATGTTTATTTCTTTTTCTGTTTTGACTAGAATGTGGGCACAATGAACTTTATTTGACATACCGAAACGTAACAAAAAAACGGTTTATAACAATTATGGCTAAAATATTTGGATTTCAATCTATCGTTTAATGCTTAAATATGAAGATCATCTACGTTTTTGGTAAGGTACATGGGGAGCTGAGATAACTCGGCTGAGAGGACAACTAGATTGTTGTCGACTCTGAAAACCTGATCCAGGTAATGCTGGCGGAGGGAAAAATGAAGTGAACAAGAAGAAACATGGGTTTTCAACAAGAATAATTGCAGAAACCGTCATGTTTGTAGCTCTTGCTACAGTGTTAAGTTATATCCAACTTTTCAGGCTACCGCAAGGGGGATCTGTAACTGCAGCGTCCATGGTGCCGATTCTTTGGTTGGCACTTCGAAGAGGACCAAGAATCGGTTTATTTGCGGCTATTCTATATGGAGTCGTGCAGTTTGCGCTTGAACCATACATTTTTCATCCTGCACAGGTTTTGATTGATTACCCACTTGCTTTTGGGTTGCTTGGAGTTGCAGGCTTCTTTAAGAGACACTTCTATATTGGTGTTACTTTAGGTATATTCGGACGATTCATTGCCCACTTCTTTTCGGGTATTATCTTTTTTTCTAGTTACGCGCCTGAAGGAATGAATCCTGCAGTCTATTCGATAATATATAATGGAGGTTACTTGCTAGTTGAGTTTGTGATCAGTATCTATATCGTATATTTGTTACTAAAAAGTGATGTGCTGACAATCTATTTGTGAAGTGTTAAAAATGGGGAAGCTTTCAATTGATGACCCATATGCAAACCTTTTAACAAGAAAACCTTAGACTCTATTTTTTGTTAATTTCGTTTCAGGTATTCTTCTTTTTGATGAGGTTTTTTCCCACTTCTTTTAACCGTGACTCTTTTACCTACGTGAACTTTCATTCCATCAAAGGCTGCTATTGTTGGGACTCCTGTTGTGTTTTCGATCATTTTTACTTCGTAGTTTGGTCCGCTAAATAGCATTTTCATACCAAAATGTGTAGCTATTGCTATCTCAGGTTTTACATTGTCAACGATTTTAGCAGCTTCTTTTGGGGTCATGTGCCCTATCCACGGGCTTCCTAGAGGTCTCATTACAGAAAGGATTAGAATTCTAACTCCTTTGTATTCTTCTTCTATTCCTTCAAAGTATTCTGTGTCTGCTGTGTATCCGATGTCTCCGATCTCTGGGACGTGGAACCTAAAACCAACTGTTTCAGGATCAGTGTGCCTAGTTTTTGTGGAAACTATTTTGGTGTTGCCTATTTTGAATTTTACTCCGGGTTTCAATGCTATGGCCTGATCTATCATGCTCTGATGGTACGTGGAGATTACTGGTCCAGTTTTTTCGTTTCCAACTAGGATGTTGGGGGTTGCAGCTACAATTCCTCTTTTTTTCAGCATGCCCCGGGTCATTGCTTCAACTAGAATTTCAGCGTTACTGTAATGGTCTGGGTGTCTATGGGAAACAAGAATTGCCTTGATTTTTTGGGGGTTTAGACCTGCATCTAGCGAATATATCAGTGCACCTGGACCGGGATCAAGGTGAATGTTAATACTCTTAGATAAGAAACGTATTCCTCCGGTTCTTCTTTTTTGGGTTATAGTAGCGAATCTTCCGCCTCCTGTCCCCAAGAAGACTAGTTTAACTTCATCCAAATTTTTTCACCGAGATGGGATGGACTACAGTTCTATTCGATAGAATATAGCAACAAATCATTATAAGCCTTTGAATCTTGAGACAGCAGAGAATATTATATTTAGTCGCAGTGAACTATCTGATAGAGGTTTGAGTCATGAAAGTCGTAGTTCGGATCGGTGGTTCCGTGGTTGGTTCTCCACTTAATTCCTCTTTGATAAGCAAGTATGTTGATTTGCTCAAAGAATTGAAACAACAAGGACACGAGATAGTGGCTGTTGTGGGTGGGGGCTCGCTTGCTAGAGAATTCATCAAAGTAGCCGTCAAGCTTGGTTTGGATGAGGTAAAAAGGGACTGGGTTGCAATTCATGTTTCGCGTTTGTTTGCTCGGTTGTTTGTTTTAGGTTTAGGCGAAGCTGGTTGTGGATGTGTTCCTGTTTCTGTGAATGAAGCTCAAGATTGTTTGGAGACGGGAAAAGTTGTTGTGTTGGGTGGTTTGTGTCCAGGTATGACGACTGATTCTGTGGCTGCATTGGTTGGGAAACGGGTAGAGGCTGATTTGTTGGTGAAAGGCTCAAACGTTGATGGCATATATAGTAAGGATCCGAAGAAGTATTCTGATGCAACAAAATTGGATGCACTAAAGTTTGATGATTTGACTAATATATTTGAGGCAAATAAGCATAGGGCGGGGATTAACCAGATAATTGATCCTGAGGCAATTAAGATACTGCAGATGTGCAGATTGAAGACAATTATTGTAAATGGTTATGTTGTAGAGAATGTGTTGTCTGCTGTGAATGGGGAACAAATAGGAACTATTATTGAGTAATTTTATGTGTAATAGGTAAGGCTTAAATTAATATTTCCTGTTTGTTTTGAAGAGATGGAGCGGCGGTAGCGAAGTCAGGTCAAACGCGGAGGACTCAAGATCAGCGTTTGATGAGCTATCCTTTCCCATAGGGGTTCGCAGGTTCGATTCCTGCCCGCCGCACTATATCATCTTTGTTGTCTAAAGTTGATGGTTCGTTTTAGAATACTTATGGCCCTGCTTTTGTTGAATTTTGGATTGTTGATGCGCTAATTTAAAACATCAATTTGACAGAGTATTATTTCTGTAACGTCGGAGCAGGGTAATATGTTGAAGAAAACTAAGATAGTGTGTACGATTGGTCCCGCTAGCTTACAAATAGAAACTTTGAAGCAGATGGTTCGGGCGGGAATGAACTGTGCACGGATAAACACTGCCTATGGAGACTTTGATCGATACCGGCAAGTCATAACTAATGTTCGTGAAGTAGCGGATGTCCCCGTTATGGTTGATTTGAAGGGACCTGAGATCAGGCTTCAAACAGACAAAGAACATATCGTCAAGAAGGGCGAAGTATTAGAAGCTGGATTTAACGGAGAACCAATCAGTTTTAATCATAACTTCATTTATGACATGAATGTTGGCGATTTAGTTTTCATTGATAATGGCAAAATCAAGACATCGGTTACCGAAAAGAGTGATGGGTCTCTTCGTTTGCTTGTAGAGAACGGCGGTTTAGTATCTGACGGCAAAGGCGTTAACATTCCAAACAAGAAATTGTCGGTTCCAACTATTTCACTGCGGGATCTGAAGATTATAGACTTCGTCAAGGAACATGATGTCGAGTTTTTGGCTCTTTCTTTTACAAGAAATGCAACCGACATAGCTAAACTCAAGTCAGCCGCCGAAGGATTCAAGGGAGCAGTGATTTCCAAGATCGAAAACTTGGAAGGAATAACAAATTTCAATGAGATTTTGAATGCGACAGATGCTATTATGATTGCACGGGGAGATTTGGGCGTCGAAATAGAACCAGAACGAGTGCCACTATTTCAGAAGTCTCTAATTCGCAAATGTAATCAGGCAGGAAAAACTGTTGTCACAGCTACCGAGATGCTAGAGTCCATGATGTATCAGTCCAACCCGACAAGAGCCGAAGTAAGTGACGTAGCAAACGCGATACTGGACGGAACAGATGCAACCATGCTTTCTGGAGAAACCGCTATTGGTGACTATCCTGTTGAGGCTGTTGCCATGATGACACGTATAGCCCTAGAGACTGAAAAAGCTGCAAAAAGTAGCGTTATGGACAAGGGATTTGTTAACATCTCGGATACTGTAAGCTGGTCCATTCAGAGAATTTGCCAGAGCATGCCCTTAACCAAGATTGTTACGTTGACTAGGTCAGGCTACACGGCGAAGATGATTTCCCGTTTCAAGGTTCAAGAGCCGATAATTGCAGTTACTCCAAGTTCGAGGGTTAAGAGTCAGCTTGAACTGGTCTATGGTGTAGTTCCAGTGCATTACAATTACCACAAACAAGAAGACAGGCTACTCTCTGTAGCATGTGCCCTCTATTACAAGAAGCTGCTACACATAGAGGATCTGGTGCTCTTCACAGCCGCTTTTAGAACAAAAATGAAACACGCAAGCAATCTCATCGAAATCCACCCCCTCAAAGAACTCTTAGAACTCAAGAAATAGCCAATACGACCCGCGAAGCCAATCATTTTATGAGACGAATAATAGAGCATTTTTGATATCCTTCTCTTATTTGGAAGGCAGTGATAATATCTATCTTTGGTTTGCTTGACTTTTGACCTTATGTTATGACCGCAAGCATCATGATGAGTGCTATCATCCTGTTGATTTCGTTAGTTGCTCCCATAACGTCACCAGTTACGCTTTCCAAAGTCTTGTTAGAATGAAAGGTCAAAAGCGCAACAGCAATCCCCATCGCAGCAAGAACAAAAATAAACCAGACACCTACCAAAACAAAACCTACAACCCCACATAATGCCAAAGAGACAAGCACCTCCAGATGCTTGTTCTCCATTGCCTCAACAACGTAATATCCCGAGCCTTTGTAGGATGGCTTCTTTCCAAGATATGCAGTTAAAACTATGCTCTCCTTTGCGACAATCTCAGCAACAATCGCCGCTTTCAAAATATCCAAACCACTAAAACTGCCAAAAGCCAAACCCGTCAAGACAAGCACAATCACCCCAGACCCCACAGCAGCCGCACCCGTAAACATATCATGCATGACTTCTAACCTGCTTTTCGTATCCCCCCTGGCCATAGCCGCATCACTAAAATCCAAAAGACCATCCAAATGATGAAAACCAGTCAAAATCTCCACACAAACCAAAACAAGAAAACCACAAATCAAATCAGGCAAAACATAATTAGCACCCAAGCCCACTGCCCCAGCAACCGTTCCGAGCAATAAACCCACAATGGGAGCCAAAAAAAAGTACTTGCATACAGTCTCAATCGATTCCATCCCAATAGGTAATATCGTCATGAAACCAAACAAACCCTTCAAACCTTTAACAATCAACATTGAGTACCTCAACACGCACACATTGACACGAAAAAATATGATCCATAAGGCTCTTTTAAGCTTGTTCAATAAACAACACCCAAAACTATCTGTTTACTCAGATTCGACAAAAAGCTTATACGCTCGTCTATTCATAGAACCGGCAGTTATTCAATAAAAAGGATGGAATTTTAATGTCTTGGTTGAAATCCATGATGGAAAAAGAACCGCCTGAACCAGAAAATCCCCTAGGAACAATTGTAATAGGCACACTCGATCCCGATGTACACCTAACCCCCAAAGAAATGGTCAGAAAATCATTAACGAAAGCACAATTCAAATGCTATGACGTGGGCAAAAAAGCTAAACCAGACTCTTTTGTATCAAAAGCTAAAGAAGTCAGTGCAGACATAATCGCTGTTTCAATAAACACCGCACCAGCCAAAAACAACTTGCCCTCCCTGATGTCAGCAATTGAAGCTGCAGGCCTAAAAGGCAAAGTCATAATCATGATTGGTGGAGCTGCAGTAGACAAAGATGACGCTGACGAAATAGGTGCTCTCTTCGGTGAGACAAGGGAAGAGGCTGTAGCCATCGCAAAGAAGGCTCTCGGAAAGTAAGTTCAGCGGGAAATATTCCGCACAAAACGAGAAGTGAGACAGAATGTTTAGATTTGAAAAGGAACAAAAAATCATTAACGCTGGAGGTATCAAAGTCGGAGGCCAGCCTGGCGAAGTTCCAACAGCTCTTACTGGAACAATCTTTTACATAGGTCACAAGATTGTCAAAGATAAAAAGCAAGGAATTTTCGATAAGGAACGTGCAGAAGCTCTCATCAACAGGATGGACGAGCTCTCTGACATGACAACAAACCCATTCATATTGGACGTTGTAGGTACTTCAGTACCCGCATTCCAAAGCTACATCTCCTTCATAAGTAAAGTAACAGAAGCGCCAATCCAGATAGACGCCATAAGCCCCAGACTCAGAATTGAAACCATCAAATGGGCAAACGAAGTTGGCCTATCCGATAGAATCATCAACAACTCCATCTACAAAGGCGTCAAAGAAAAAGAACTACAAAACCTAAAGGATTGTGGTGTAAAAGCATCCATTATCCTATGTGACAATCCTACAGACGATACCGTTCAAGGCAAACTCGATGTTTTACCCGGAATACTAGAAATGGGTGAACAAGCAGGAATAGAAGGTGCTCTCATAGACACGGCCATGCCCGCATGGGGTGTTAGTATAGGAGCAGGCCTCCGATCGATATATGTAATCAAAGAACAGTATGGTGACCGCGGAGCCGTTGGAACAGGTATCGGAAACGTATCCGACACACTAGGATGGGTCAAAGGAAACTTCTCAAAAGACGTCAAAAAAGCAACTGATGCAGCACAAAACGCTATACTGCCAATGATTGGATGTGACTGGATAATGTTTGGTCCAATTGAATTCGCAGAATTCGTCTTCCCCACCGTTGCAGTAGTTGATACTTACATATTGACTGCGACCGCAGAGCTTGGCACGAGACCAGCCGAAGAAGGGAAACACCCACTCTTTAAGCTAGTCGGCTAAATCCCCTAAATAACCAAAAGTTAAGTGGGCTTTACGCCCCTTTCTTTTATTTTTTCTTTAAAAATCTAGTAATAATTCCATGTTATCTGATTTATTATATTTTTATCACTTTTTCCCTCCAATATGCGATCCTCAATCAGTAGATTAAGAACTACGTTTTTATGTAAAACTGTCGATAAGAAAGCTGGTGTACAAATGAACTCCCTAGAAAACGTTATCTTAGATCTTCTAGAGACAAAACAGCCAAGTAATGTGAAAGAGCTGGTTTCTTTAGTTCAAAAACAGGTCGACGTTACACCAAAAGTTATAGAGCAAAAAATAAAGTCCCTCCACAAAAAAGGACTGGTATCCCTTGAAGAACCAGCAATACATAAATCCTTCATTTCTTTCATATCTCAGAGAACAAGTTTCTGGTTTTGGATTGTAGTAGTGACTTCTGTTCTTTCATTCACTTCGATTCTGTTCTTTCCAGAAACAGGAACACCTCTATCCTATATACGTTATATATTCGCCTTTATTCTCATAGCACTTCTACCTGGCTATTGTCTAACCGAAACATTGTTCCCCGAAAAAAGTGCATTGGACTTCATTGAAAGAGTTACTTTTTCCATAGGGTTGAGCTTCGCCATTACAGCCCTAACTGGGCTTATCTTAAGTTTCACTCCATTCGGATTAAGACTTGCAACAATACTCCCATCTCTAGGTTCTTTAGTCATTATTTTAGCTATAGTGGCATTAATACGAAAATCTAAAATCCAATAATCGTACATTAACCAACAAATCTTGATGCGCATCCAAAAAAGCACATTTTGCAATAGATGTTGATATTACCCTCTAGTTTTATTTTAATAGTTAATGCTACCAAAGAATGGCATGGAAGAAACGGCTTCAAGCCAAGAGGCACATATCCATGAAAACAAAGCTGAAAGTAGCCGTCTTTAATACCCAGCCACCTCACCTTTACTTCGGGGGAGTTGAACGCCGAATTGTTGAGAACGCCAAGAATTTGGGGAATGACATTGACACGACAGTTTATAGTGGAACAAAAAGGGGATTCAATAAAACTACTACAATTAACGGAACAACATTCGTTCCTTGCTTCTCTACTGATGTAATTTTTCCTCTAGACAACTGGGTTTTCAATAGTTCCCTGTCTAGAATGGTTAACGCAATCAAAGCCGATATCTATGAAGCACACACTGTTAGTGGTTACAAATTCCAAAATGCCCTAAAGAAACGTAATATCCAAAAACCGTTCATACAGACTATTCACGGTGTTCTGGCGGATGAGTATATTAAATCCTCAAAAAGTGTGTCACCGTCACTTCGAACGAAATTTTCTAATGTTTTCATGTGGCAACTTGCAAAAATCGAAAAGAAAGCAGCAAGAAATGCAACCTTGATAGTTACTGTTAGTAGGTACTCAGCCAACAAACTAATTGAATTGTATGGTGTTGATGTAAAGAAAATTCGAATAGTTCCAAACGGGGTAGACATCCAAAGATTCAAACCAGCACAAAATTGTGGACATCTTAAGGATAGAATCGGTGGAAACAGCAAACATTTGGTACTCTTCGTTGGAAACTTAATCCCCAGAAAAGGTTTACATTATCTAATCGAAGCAGCCAAGCATGTCATCAAAGAATATAAAGAAATAAAGTTTGTAGTAGTTGGAGATGGGCCACTCAAAAGTAATCTGATCGAATACTCAAAAAAGCAAGGTGTCTTTGACAATTTTACCTTTTTAGGCGACGTTTCAGAAGCCATACTTCACCAGATATACAATTGCATAGATGTTTTTGCCTCACCATCACTTCAAGAAGGCCAAGGAATATCTTTGTTAGAGGCACAAGCTACCGCTAAACCAGTGGTTGCCTTCAATGTTAGCGCAATCAGCGAAGTCGTAAAAAACAAAGAAACTGGACTATTAGTTGAACCTGACAGTTATGAGATGGCCAATGCCCTAGCCCGTCTGCTTTCAAACAAGGACTTACGAGAAAAGATGGGGCGCTCTGGCAGAGACTTTGTTAGCAACAATTTTTCTTGGGATATTTGTTCCAAGAAAATGTTCCACATCTACTCTGAAGTATCAACAAACTTAGTCTAAGCCATCTTTTTTGATGTTTAGTCACGTATCACAACAGGTGAACTTTTGTTCCTATTCTTAACAAATAGATAAATAATTAGAACAATTACGGCCACAATTAATGCGACAACTACCACAATGACATATTCTACCGGTATTCCAGTACTCTGATCGTTAGTCGGATCCTCTTGTTCTGGTGGTACTTCATCTGGATCCGTTATTTTCTCTAACACCTTGAGCGATAGCTCCACACTTTCCATGATAAATGAACCACCTGAACATCTGACAGAAACCATCCAATCTCCTACTTCATCCGGAGTATAATCAAAGTTAAATGCTCCATCATTTCTGGCTGTCACCAGTAGTTTATCTACTGTACCGTCAAATTTTATGAAAGATACTGTTAATGGTACATAAGAAATTTTGGGAGACACCTGACCACTACCTGTAACTGATTCACCCTTTTGAATCTCGCTCTTGTTCAATGTAGCAGAAACCTGACCTTGAGTAACTGGATAGTTACTAAAGCAGTAGACATTCCAATCGTTATTTCCTATGTACATTCTTCCTTCATAGACGACTGGTGATGACCAACTGTTAGAAGGAGGTTCAAAATAGGAAAGCCTATTTCCAGTTGAAGCATTTAATACATACATCAAACGTCTGTCTGTGGCAACATACACTTTTCCATCAGCATAAGTAGGTGAAGTATATAACTCAGTTCCCAGCCAGCTCTTCCAGATGACTTCACCGGTTGTCGCGTTTAGTGCCGTTGTGAAAAACATATCGATAATGAACAATTTTCCTTCATTATATGCCATAGAACCAACCAAATATCCTCCAGCATCTTCTGTACCCCTAGCAGTAACGAATGTCCAAACAAGTTCTCCAGTTTCTGCGGATACTCCATAATATTCATCCTTGTTTGAAGCCACAAAAACCATTCCATCTGCAACTGTTGGAGATACATGCAAATCAATGCCTCTGTCAGCAGATTTTATGTATTTCATATCAAGCTTCCAGATGAACTCTCCAGTTATTGCATTAATCTTGTAAAGTGCACCTGAGTTCGGCTCTTGTGAAGTGAAATAGACTGCACCATCTGATACTGCTGGAGATGAACTGATTGGTCCTTGGGTCTCGTATGTCCATTTGATTTCTCCATTGTTTGCATCTAAACAATATAACTTGGTATCCAGAGATCCAACATACACTCCGCCATTCACAACTATTGGGGAAGAGCGTATTCCCGTTACAGCATCGAAATGTGTTTCAACAAAGCCGCCCGCATAAGTCTCCCAGATGAGACTGCCATCTATTGCGTTCAGACAATATACATTTCCATCATCAGGTCCTACATACACTTTTTTATTGACAACCGCTTGTGAAGATTTTATTCGAGCTTCCGTAGCGAAGCTCCATAGAAATTTTCCATCTCTTGCATCCAAACAGTAGATGTTTTTGTCCTGTGAACCAACAAAAACTCTTCCATCGGCAATGCTTGGCGTAGAAACAACTCCTCCACCTGTTGTAAACTTCCATCTCACATTTAGATTCGTTGGACCTGATTGGCCACTTCCACTATTATCCGAATCTCTACGCCACATAGACCAGGGCTCACTGCCGATAGCCCAAACCTCGTTTAGAGTTATGTATTCGTTCATTTTGAATTCTTCAATGTAGCCTGGGATTAGATACAAGTTTCCATATGCTATTGCTGTGGACTCTCTTGGAGCATATGCTTCTATAGGTAATTCCCAGATTAGCTCTCCAGTATATGCGTCGAGACATACATACGAGGATTCACCATATTCTAGTGTGTAAGGATGAATTGATGCATTCTGACCGATTGTGGTATAGATTTTACCATCGCCAATTACTGGCCATCCTGGCCAATAAAGATAATCTGCGCCTTTGTATTTCCATACTACGTTACCTGTATTTACATCCAAAGCATATAGATGTCCATCCTTATTGAGTTCATAAACCATATCATATGCCGCTGCGCTAGCGCTAACCCAATACCCAAGCTGGGTTTCTGGATTGTATTCCCATATTATGTTGCCCGTCTCTGCATCAAAGCAGTAGAACGTATTATCTTGCTCGGCGGGTTTGAGTAATTTGCCTTCATAGTAGGAACCTGAAAAAGCCATTGCTCCTGTTGTTTCAACGTCCCAAAGAAGCTTACCTGTTGTTGCATTAAGGGCTACTTGGTGGGGTTCAAAAGATCCAGGGAATACTCTTCCATCCCCATATTGTATACCTGTTCCGGATCCAGTGCTTCCAGAAACATAAGTTTCCCACTCTAATACTGGAGGTTTAGTCATATCAGAGAGGTTCCAACCTTTTACTGTCGAATCACCTTGAGTGTAAAACATCTGCTCTCCTGAACTGTAAACACTTTCAGCCCAATAGGATACTTTAGCGGCGAATTCTTCACTGGTCCACAATATTTCTCCAGTTTCTGTTTCAAGGCAATATTGTCCAATAATCAGGCGTGTTTCATCAATTTTGAATACTGCTGGCCACCGCTGGCGGTCAGGAACTGTAGTGTTCCAGACAATTGCTCCTGTATCCTTGTTGAGCGCAATAACATTGCTTGATGTTGTAACAAAGATTTTACCGTTAAATGCTGCTACATAACTTTCTATTCCCACTATGGTTGTTTTCCACAGAATGTCTGATGACTCAGGAGCAGGGCCGTCCGAGAAACGAGTGAATCCTGAATCGCCGTGGATTTGTGGCCACTCATACTGGAGTAAATCGCCGTAATCATCTAGTCTAGTACTTTTATAATCTGAACCGCTCGCAAAGCTAGGAAGTGCCATAAAAGACGAAATGATTAATAATAGAACTAAGATGGTTGCAACTGTTGAACAGGAAATTTTTGGAATTTTCATATTTTTCACTTTAATTCAATCTTGTGAAAGGATTAATCTACGATTTCATTGTAAGAAGGGGGTGATTTCACCCGAACGATGTTTACCATACATGTGTTTATGTTAAATATTCTGAATTAAAGGTTTCTGAAATAGCCTCATTTTGAGTATAACCTAAAAGTAGAAAAAAAGATTGTTGATTTGTTATCCAGTCTTGTTGTTGAGTGTTATTTATCGAGATTTTAGGTTCTTGATGAATTTACCAATAAGATTTGGCTGGCTCAGGATAGTCTTTAGTGTTTTCTTGGGTTGCTTAACATAATTGATGAACGAGAGTCTCCTGTATTTCTTGATTGCCCACGTAGCAATCTCTTTCACGTCCATAGTCGTAAAGTTTTCAGTCTCTATTAATGGCAATCCCCAGTTTTGCCTCACCTCAGCAAAGGCCCTCGGCGTCAAACTACCTCTGATATACCCATTTTTTTTGCACTCTTCATACAATTTGGTGCCATATGATGGAGTTGCATAAAGCAGGTGCATCCCAACATCATATTTTCTCTTTAACATAAGAGCGAACTCGACAGTGTTCTTCATGTTTTGTTTTGTTTCGCCTGGGAAACCAATAATATAGAATGCACCAGTTTTCAATCCTATCTTTTTGCACATCTTGGCAAACTTGATTACGTTCTTTAATCTGAGGTTCTTGCCAATAATGTTATCTAAGACATACTGATCGCCGGATTCAACCCCAACAAAGACGCTTTGGCACCCAGTTTTTTTCATTTTCTTCAGAAGGTCTAAAGTCAAAAAATCGGCCCTTACCCCATTCGGTGTTTCCCACTGGAATTTGATTTCTTTTTCAATTATTTTGTCGCAAATTGCTTCAAACCTTTCTATGTCAAATGTGAGGTTGTCATCCTCAAAGTATATCGTCTTTACTCGGTATTTTTTTAACAAATACTCGATATGTTTTACAACATAATCTACAGAGTGGCCTCTGAACGTCTTTCCCATATGTAGATGGACCGAACAGAAACTACAATTGAACGGACAGCCCCTGCTGGTAATCATAGATAATGCTCTTTTCTGAAAGCTTCGATATTCTATCGTCATAGGATTAAGGTATTTTTCCATATCCACTAAATGGTAAGCAGGGTACGGTATGTCGTCCATATTTTGGTTAAACGGTCTTGGAGAATTTAATACGACGTTTTCCTTCACTCGGTAAGCAATCCCTTTTACGGTATCTATCTTCTTGGTTCCCTCAAAGAACCCCACAATGTCTAACATCGTATATTCCCCTTCGCCGATTACAACAATGTCGACATTCTTTGCCTCTTCCAAGAATTCTACTGGTACTACGGTTACATGAGGACCTCCAACAACTGTTAAAATGCTGGGGTCAATTTCTTTGACAATGTCAGCAACTTTAATTGCATGCTCTACTTGGCTTGTGAATGGATTTGCTATGCCCACGATGTTAGGTTTTCTTCTCTGGATTTCTTCCTTTATTTTTTCGTAAGGTATTCCAACTTCTATTATATTTCCTTTCATTCGGAACGGCAAATCACTCATAAATGTGTCAAGAATTTCCACATTATATCCAGCTTCATCTAGAACAGCAGCTATATACAGTAAACCTAAAGGCAGATTAGCTGATGGAGGATCTGAACCGGGAAAAAATGTCTGTGGTGGATTGATGAGCAGTGTTTTCATAATTTTACCTCTAGGTTTGGTGCCATTTTAGATGTGCTTTCATAATTTTATGGCTTTCTGACGGATCGGTTTTTTTCATCATTTCCACTCTATATTCATCCCTAAATCCTAGATTTTCTGGAAAACATTCCGCACTAACCTTATTAATAGCCCTCTTTGTCTTATTTAACGAAAATATTCTCGGAAAGTGTGAATGATGCAAGTTACTCTTGTGAATCCACCATATCCACCAGATGCTCACCAGCATCCTCCCTTTATTCCTCTTGGTTTAGGATACCTCGCTGCTGTCCTAGAAAAAAAAGGGTACGATGTTAACATCATCGACTGCCAAGCGTTACACCTTACATTAAGCGATGTGAAAAACGAACTTCGTAAACGACACCCTCACATGGTCGGTTTAACTTCTACAACTCTTACCTACAAGTCCGCCATTAACATAATTATAGTAGCAAAGGAAGTTTTGCCCACGTGCTTTACACTTATTGGAGGTTCCCATGTCACCTTCTGGGATGCTGAGGCTCTTAATGAATGCCCACAACTTGACGTAGTGGTGAGGGGCGAAGGTGAGACTACCCTTGTTGAGTTAGCGGAAAAGGTAGAAAATGGCGAGAGTTATGATCATGTTGCGGGTATAACTTGCCGAAAAGGTGACAAGATCATAAAAAATTCAGATCGACCTCACATTGAAGACCTTGAAAGTTTACCCTATCCAGCTTTTCATCTTTGGCCTATTGAAAAATTCAAAAAGTATGGAAAAATCATCTTTCCAGTTATGACGAGTAGAGGCTGTACATTCTGGTGCGACTTCTGTTCTGCAGTTCGGATGTTTGGTAGAAAGTACCGTATGAGATCCCCAAAGAATGTTGTGGATGAACTTGAATTTCTATATAACAAATATGGTGAAGATCAATACACTTTTTATGATGATGCGTTCACTGTGAGCCAAACCAGAACCGAAGAAATATGTAACGAAATTCTGAAGCGGGGATTAAAGATAAAGTGGGATTGCGAAACCCGAGTGGATATGGTTACGAAGGATTTGCTTCAGAAGATGAAGGATGCAGGTTGTATTGCTGTGTGGTTTGGGGTTGAGGCGGGATCAGAGCAAGTTATAGAAGCGATGGGTAAAGGGATCTCTCTCCTCCAGACTTTTAATGCATTCAAGTGGGCAAACAAAGTAGGTCTAATGACCGTGGCAAGTATGATTCTCGGTTTTCCAGGCGAAACCCACGAAACCGCAATGGAGAGCATAAGACTTTTGGGAAGAATAAAATCTGACGAGATAGGCGTCTACATAGCTACGCCCTATCCTGGAACCCCCATGTACGATTACGTGAAAAAGATGGGTTGGATAAAGATAACAGACTTCAACAAGTATGACACTGCGACACCCATTTTTGAGACTCCAACAATGAGCATGAAGGAATTAAGAGAACTACATGATGAGGCACATCGAAGATTCTATCTTCGTCCAACTTACATCATTCGTTCCTTTAGCAAAGGAGGAGTATATGGCTACTCAACAACCAAGACTGCTTTGGCTTGGCTTAAACGAACTATAGGCGCCAAACTAAGCTTCTGATTAGTTTCTGGGAATCAATTCTTGTACTCTGCTTGAGGAGTAAATTGTTGCAGAAACGAACCTTTGGGAGAACTGGCCTTCAGGTTTCTAATGTTGGTTTTGGAGGTACATGGATTTCCCAGCTATACGTGGATGAAGCAGTAGAGGTTGTTAGAAGAGCCTATGAGTTGGGCATCAATTATTTCGATACTGCAAAATTGGATGGAGATAGTGAAGAAAAGATTGGAGTAGCTTTGAAGGATGTACGGGATGAGTGTATTTTAGCTACAAATACTGCCTCAAGAACACAAAGTGAATCTTTATGTGACTTCAAAAGTAATTTGCAACGACTTAAAACTGACAGATTGGATTTGATTCAGCTTCATGGGATAGATGACGAAAAAATGCTTGAGAGAGCAATGAACTCAAGTGGTTCACTAGAGATGTGTAAGAAGACTCGTTCCGAAGGATTAGTTGATTACATTGGCATAACAAGTCACAAGCCTCGCGTATTAATTAAAGCCATCAAAACAAACGAATTTGACACAGTGCTTGTGCCCCTTAACGTGGTAACAAGGCAAGCTTTGGAGGAATTGATACCTCTTGCAAACGATTTGAACATAGGCGTTGCCATAATGAAGCCGTTGTCGGCCAAGACCTCTAAACTCATAACATGTTTGTATGATCCGTCATTGTCTCTACTTTCTGACGAGTCCGACCTGAAAGCTCTGTTGGGGCAGGATACGAATGCAATGGTTCGTGGGGCCCTCAGGTTTGTTTTGTCACAGGATGTATCCGTAGCTGTCACAGGATTCAAATCAATTGAAGAAGTTGAAACAGCTGCTAAAGTGGGAAAAAATTTCAGAGAGTTGACAAAGGATGAAGAAAACCGTTTTATCGTCCATTTTGACACAAAATACTGTCGAGACTGTGGGCTCTGTCTGTCTTGCCCTAAAAAACTTGACATAGCAGCTATTCTCAGGTTTTGCACCCTATCCACAGCTTATGGGTTGAAAAATTGGGCAAGAAAACTGTATAGTGGACTTGAAATTGATGTTACTAATTGTACAGAGTGTAGCGAATGTGAACTAAAATGTCCATACAACTTACCGCTTATATCTATGCTAAAGGAAGCTCAGAAGTGTCTTCAGGGCTAGTTTCATATGTAATAGTAGCATTGAATGTTGTGTATGTGGTTAAGTTAAAGAATCGTGATGGAGACGCCTATGCTACGACTGATTAAACAACAAGTTCATGGATTTGTATATTTGCTTTCAAATCCTTCTCAGCTAAAGCATATTATCCTAAGAGAAACCCGTTACCGGTTCAGGAACAAGAGTAAGCGGATGTGGATAGAATGGCAGAAGTATGACTCAGAACGTGCATACGAGGCGCTTGTTGAGGCTATTCACGACACACGCACTCGTCCCTTCAATCAGGAGCGAATAGAAATCATCTCTGAGATGGTTGGTAGCCTAGGAAAAGATTTGAACATCCTAGATGTTGGCTCTGGAGACGGAATTATCGCCGAACATATATTGAAAATGGGAAATGATGTAGCAGCAGTGGACTTACCCACAGTAGCTGTTCAAGCGCATAGATACCATGGTCTCTTAGTTGTAACTGGCGACGCAGAACGATTATCCTTTGATTCGAACATTTTTGATGTGGTTATCGCTTCTGAGATAATGGAACATTTATGGAATCCTCACAGTTTGATTGATGAGGCTTACAGGGTTCTCAAGGCTGATGGACATTTGATCGTTTCCACACCTGAGGGAGCAGAAGGATTGCGTTATGACGCGCATAAGTACTATTTTACAGTGGAAATTCTAGAGGGTATGCTTGAAGCAAAATTCGATTTAGATGAAGTTAAACGTTTAAAGCCTGTATTCACTGCAACGCCTACAATTATTTTGCTGTTCCGTAAGTCGGTTACACCAAAAAACTAGTTTACAGCCAGATTAGGCAACTCTTTTTTAAGAGTTTAAAAGATGTTCTTGATTCTCCAGAGGATATGGTTCATAGCAGTTCGGGCCATCACCCTGCTATAGAAGTTACGTTTAAAGACGTGGCGGAACACATATTTTGGGGAATAAAAGCTGTTATAGAAAGAGGTTCTTAATTTTCTGATATCCTCCACCGACAAATTAGGATTCGTAAAAACGGGTGTTATCGTGTCATAGAGTCCCCAATCTTTAGACATCTCCCATCCCGTTTCTTCCACAACTCTACGAAGCTCAGTGCCAGGATACGGAGTTGCTACACAAATATACACATCGTCAGGCTCAGCCTTTCTGATCAGGTCAATAGTGTCTTGCAACATTTCTTTTGTTTCTCCTGGATATCCAATCATCACAGAAACGGCGACGAACAAACCAGCATCTTTTGCTAATCTAATTGCTTTCTCGTTTTGTTTAACTGTGGTTCCCTTTTTCACGGCATCCAGAATTTGTTGGCACCCTGATTCGACCCCAAAGAATACTTGTTGGCAGTTTGCTTCTCGCATTTTGAGCAGAATCTCTTTTGAAACCGTACTTACTCTGGTTTGGCAATCCCATGGAAGACCAATCGCCCTGTTTTTGATTTCTTCACAAATATCAAGTGCTCTTTTCTTGTTAAGTGTAAAAGTATCGTCATAAAATGTGAAAGCATCAGCTCCGTGTTCATCTCGTAGCCACTCAAGCTCATCAACTATATTTTTAGGGCTCCGTGCCCTGAAGCCTTTACCAAACATTTGAGCCGATGTACAAAACGAGCACTGAGAAGGACAGCCTCTGCTTGTAATTATTGGGAGCATCCTTCTCCCGAAAAGACGATATTTTTCTAATGGGAAAAATTTGTATGCGGGAAGGGGCAGTTCGTCAAGGTTTTCCATAAATGGCCTGTTAGGCGTGCGAACAACCTGACCATCCTTTCTAAAGGTTATTCCATCAATGCTGCTGAGTGCGTTAGGATTAGATAAGCTATTTGCCAGCTCAACCAGGGTTTGTTCGCCCTCGCTTCTCACAACAACATCCACAGCCTCCTCTTCGGCGAGTACTTTTTTGTCCATAAATGTAGCGTGTGGACCTCCAAGAACAACCATTGAGTCTGGACATGCCTCTTTTGCGATATGTGCGGACAGTAGGGCCGACTGTATCGTGGGTGTCATAGAAGTGATGCCGATCAAATCAGGTGCGATGGAGGATAACTTTGTTTTCAGGTTATTATGATTCAAATCTAACGCTGGGCAGTCTAAAACAGTTACTTCATGTCCTTTATCATCTAGGACGGCTGCCAGATAGGCTAAGCCGATGGGTAGGTAAAGCTGGTGCCTATAGACTCCCTTTAGTGGTGGCGGATTAACCAGTGTTGTCTTTACTTGTTTTCCCATCTTCCATACCTTCAATTCGAGTTTTTGGCAACATTCAGAATAGTCAAAAATTTAGAGCTTTCCTCAGCTATATCTTTATTGCATTATGCTGATTTACGCCCGAATCTATGGTCATTCTAAATATCGTTTGACCAATAAATCCTTTTTATTCACTTTTTCCAAATAACATTTTTATTGCTTTCTTTGGATTTTTTATTGCCTTCACTATTTTTTCTTTAGTAATAGTTTGATTCACTAAGTTTGCTTCCAAACACAATTCACGCAACTCTTCTGTTGTGAATTCTGCAGTTTCAATCAGAGGTTCTGCGGCAGCTAAAGCTTCATCACTAAAGCCCTCCTCTAAGAAACCGCCACGAATAGCCTGTTCATAAAGTTCTGTTCCATAAAGGGGAGTAGCTATGCTGAAGTGGAAGTTATTTGCTCCCAGTTTTCTGAGTTTGTAAGCAAAATTTATTGTTTCTTTCATATTCTCTTTTGTTTCACCAATGAGTCCTAATATAAAGAAAACGCCTAATTTGATTCCAAGTTTGTTGGTTAAAACAACAGCTTTTTCCACGGCTTTCAGATTTAGGTTTTTTTTAATGATATTATTAACAACATCTTGCACACCAGATTCCGGGGCAATCCGCAGTCCCCTACAACCTGAATCCTTCATTTTTGTTAAAAGCTCTTCATCAAGAGTATCTGCTCTGACACCTGTTGGAACATACCATTCAATGTTTATACTTCTTTCTTTTATTAAATCACAAATTTCTATAACTCGCTTCTTTTTTAAGGTCATATTGTCATCATAGAAATCAATCTGTTCAATCTTGTAAGTATCAACTAAACGTTCTATTTCTTCAACTACCCGCTCTGGGTTTCTACTCCGCCACTTTCTTCCCATAACAATGTGATTAGAACAAAAGATACACTCATGTGGACATCCCCTACTGGTAATCATTGTCACCCAGCGTTTGCGTATCACTCCTCTTATTGGGTTTTCCTTCACAGCCTCAAAATACGTATCCATTGGAAGCAGATGTCGTGCCGGAAATGGCAGAGAATCTAGATCTTGAATTTCTGGTCTAGGATGTGTAATAATTGTCTTCCCGTTTTTAATGAATCCAATTCCTTTTATTCTCTCTAGATTTTTAGTGTTACCTTGTTCTAGTGTGTCTACTAACTCTGAAATTGTATGTTCTCCCTCTCCTCTTACAATGAAATTGACGTTTGGATCTTTAAGACATTCTTCGGGTCTTGCAGATGGATGTAGTCCATCCAACACAGTGATGATTTCCCTGTCAATATTTTTAACTACATCTGCTACGTCAAATGCACCTTTTGACCAGCCAGAAAATGGAATATTAATTCCAACAATATCGGGTGACCAATGTTTTATCCTGTTACCTATTTCTTTATTTGTTAAACCTACCCGATATTTTGTTGCGTCTATTTGTTCAAGATTTTTCCATCCCTCTGTTGGTACATCCATAATGCTTACATTATGTTGCTGTTCTAATACAGCCGCTATGTATGCTATTCCCAATGGTTGATACACCGTTGGTTTTCCCCAACATTTTGGGTGAATACGTGGTGGATTAATCAAACAAACACGCATATTTGCTCTTCACTACCTCGGCACGAAAATTCAAACATGTTATCCCGTTTCTGGATTCCAATAATTATTTATGATGTCAGTTATTCAACTTGAAACCTAAAAACGTTTGTAAAAACCCAAATCCGGATAGCCCACATCTAATTTAGACTTAAACAACACACACTTTACATCTATTTGTGATTATCCGCTTCATCTGCCTATTTATCTATAACCTGTTTAACGTTTTCCTTGTTGTATTGAATAATCTTACGACTCGCATAATCTTTAATCTATCTTTTTCAATTTTCTTGAGGTTTTTCCGGTATCAGGAGCCAAACAGCACATGTTGTTGACCAAAGAACTGCCAAGTTGGCAAGTGACTAAAGGCTTAAATATTTAGAATTTAAGAAAGCTAGCCCATATAAAAATGAGGTTACGAAAAATGGTAAAAGCTCCAATGACAAAAAATGTTTTGATGCAGTACACGTTAATTTCGTTATTCTTTATTGCATTATTATCTTATTTCGTATTTGGTCTTGATTCACTTGGAATATCGTTAATTTCTGTTGGGGTTGCTGTAGGCTGTGACTTTCTGCTCTCTAAGGTAATGGGTTCCAAGGGACCCAGGAATACAATGTCTGCAGCTGTATTCGGATTGATTGTTGCCATGTCCTACTCTTTGGGTTTGCCTATTATGATGGTGGAGTCAATCCCAACTTTGGCTGGTGGACTTGAAATGATCCTTTATCCTGCTCTGATTTCAGCTTTAGGAATGGTTGTGTTCAAGAAAGTTGCAGGGTTGGCTGGCAGAAAATACGTTAATCCTGCTGCAATTGCGAAACTTCTGATTCTAGGTTTACTCTTTATGCCTGCTATTTCTTCCCTATTACCTGCAGATCACGAAACTTCTATTAACTTGCAGAACCCTCTAACGCCCGGGAGTTTTGGTTTCCCAGACTACTACCCAATGGAAACCCCAACTTTCGGCTCTACTCTGTTGACCTGTTATTCTACCAGTCCTTTGACTCCATATAATCTGGGTTCCTTCGAGAATCCGCTTCCAGATGTTCTCTTTACTATGCTGTTTGCCAAAACTCACGGCTGGATCGGCGGCTTTTCAAGCATTCTGGTGATGGCGATAGGAATCGTCTTGTTTGCAGTTTGTCGTGGATACATTAAATGGAGAATCACTCTGTCTTACTTAGTTACTACTGCAGTGTTTGCTGCTGTTATGGGCATAATTTACAGCGGTGCAGGCATCATGCTTAATGACATCATACTTAGACTAGTGTTCCACCTATTCATGGGCAGTTCGATCTTCATGGCCTTCTTCATGGCAACTGATCCCGCAACTACCCCATTAACTCGTTTGGGCCAAATAATATTCGGTGCAGGATTAGCCATATTGACGATTATCATTCAGACATACACTGGATTCATGGGCGGATCAATTCTAGCATTAATAATAATGAACCTAACATGTCCTATACTTGACCGCGTCGGACTTCCAAAAGCCAGCTCAACTAGAATCAAAGTAAAGCTTCCAAAGGGCAAAAAACTTGGAGACACGATGACTACTGATTGCATTCGTTGTGGACAATGCCTAACAACCTGTTGCAAGAATCTACCAGTAATAGTAATTAAAGAAGCTGCTGACAAAGGCAATTGGACAAAAGTCGAAAAACTAGGGGCTGCATACTGTGACAATTGCGGTCACTGTACTTTCGTTTGTCCAGCACGGATTGATCTGAAGACTATAATAGTTTCCGCTAGAGACAAAATAAAAAAGCAATAATTGCTCAAAAACTCTAAAATTGTGCGCAATTATTATTGTGCACATCCATCATTTTCTTTCATCTTTTTTGTAACTGTTGCGCTTAGATTTATCATATTATTTTTTCATATTTTTTAAACATTTTATCTGTTCGAACCTACGACAAATTGTGCTGGTTGAGACATTTGCTCATTTTTCTTAAGTGCGTAAGTTTTTGGCCCCAGAAACAATCTAACGGGCGATTGAAATTATCAATTGTAGTTACAAGTTGATGATTACACAAAATATAAATGTATAATGATAGTAAAGGTGAAAAAAGAAAGAAGTGAATATAAAATGGCAAGTTGGACTGATTGGAAACTTAACGATATAATATATGGAATAATCTTACCCGTTATTGCCGCATTCTTAATCATAGTATTTCCAACAACAATTGCAGACCTCCTCCTTGAAATAGACCCCTCATTCGGTCTTAACGCTATACTAGTTGATGGTCTTGGTGAAGCACTATTGGTTACGGCGATTCCATTGTTTGCTGGGTTAATCTGGAATAAGTGGGCTGGCGGCGGTGCAGGATTCCTACTAGGTAGCATATACGCTCTATACGTTAACGATGTATACGCTGCATATGTCGCTATGGGCTACATAGAGATGTCTGCAGGATTTATGGTTCAAGAAATTACTAACCTTGGATTCGTTGTGAGTGCAATGCTGGTCGGCTTCATTTCTGGTGCATTAAACAGAGACTCCTACAGTTTCAAAAGAATGCTAGTTTCTGCACTTATAGCTGGAGCTATTGCTAGCGCATTTCAATTGTGGGCTGGAGTGATTTCACCTATTAGCATGGCAACAGATATCCCATATGTAGGATTCACTATTCTACTACCAAAGCTCATCTACGGAATCATAATACCCATATTCGTTACCCTCTTCGGGTGGTTCGGTATCTCCCCAAGACAAATGACATGAGCATTACATACGCACAAGCAATATACAAAAACACACTCCCTTTTTCTTTTTTTTCCTAAATCTAATTCTAGCTAACTCTTTAACATTTAACAAAGATAATCTGAAGACCTTTTTTGATATATGTATATTTTTGTTGCAAAAAAAATTGTGAAAAACATTTAAACAATCAGTTATATGTATTGGCGAGAGGATAAATCGTTAGGAATCTACAAATATGCGACCACATGTTACACTTGTGAATCCGCCATACCCCACGCATCCCTACCAGCATACTCCATTTCCTCCATTAGGTTTAGGGTATTTAGCGGCAGTTCTAGAGAAGAATCAATTTAAGGTTGACGTGATTGATTGTCAAGCATCACATCTCACATACGACGATTTCAAACAGGAACTTAGCAAACGACAATCCAACTTAGTAGGAATAACCTCGACGACCCGATTATACAACTCCGCATTAGAGATTGCAAGAATTGCTAAAGAAGTTCATCCTGAATGTTTAACCGTCCTTGGAGGTTCCCATGCTACATTTTGGGACGAAAATGCGCTTAATGAATGTCCTCAACTAGATATGATTGTAAGGAAAGAAGGCGAAAACACATTCCTAGAACTAGTGCAGCGAATAGAGGCTGGAGCAAGTATTTATGATTTGTTAGGTACAACCGTTAGAAAAGACGGTAAAATAATTCGAAATCCGGATAGGCCATACATTGAGGATCTCGACAGTTTACCCTTTCCCGCCCGCCATCTATGGCCGCTTGAGGACCTAAGGAAAATCGAGGATGTATTTTATTTAACGACCACTAGGGGGTGCATCTACTGGTGTGAATTCTGTGCAGCAGTCAGGATGTTTGGTCGTAGATATCGTATGAGAAGCATCAAGAATGTCGTGGATGAAATTGAGTATCTTCACAAGACTTATTGTGCAACCCAGTTTACATTCTGTGATGACGCATTCACTGTCGACAAAGCTAGAACTGAAGAATTATGCAAAGAAATCAAGAAACGCGACTTGGACATAAAATGGAATTGTGGAACCCGCGTTGACATGGTTACGAAAGAGCTGCTAATTACAATGAAAGATTCTGGTTGCGTTTCCGTGTGGTTTGGAGTTGAGTCAGGTTCACAACATGTTTTAGATGAAATGCAAAAAGGAATCTCAACCGAACAAACGATTAAAACTATTGGTTGGGTAAGAGAGCTTGGGTTAAAACCCGTTCCGAACGTGCTTCTCGGATTTCCCGGTGAGACTAAGGAGAGCGCATTAAGAACCATTAAATTCACTCAGAAAATTAGCCCTGATGATGTAGCATATTATAATATAGCTACCCCTCTCCCCGGAACTCCCCTGTTCGATCGTGTCAAAGAAAAGGGTTGGCTAATATCAACAGACTTCGACAAATATGACTGCAAGACTCCAGTCTTTGAAACGCCAATGTTAACTACAAAAGACCTGGAGGAACTATACGCAAAGGCTTTTCGAAGTTTCTATCTTCGTCCCACTTTTATTATACGCATGTTCCTCAAGAGCGGTAGGTATGGCTTTACAGTATCTAGAATAGCCCTATCTTGCCTTATTCAAGAAATTAAATCCAAGTTCTAACTGCAATAATATGCGTAATCAAATGATCCTAAAGCTTGGGCGATATCTGTCCAATCCGTCGATTGTCCATCATAACTAGAATTTGGATTTAATTGCTCTAATTAGATGTGCTAGAGCTGTTTTTGTTGCTGAAAAACCATATGTTCCACCTTTTGAGAACATTCGTAGAATATAGGTTGGTCGAAGATAAAAGCTGTGAAATGCCTTTTCTCGGATTTCCCTCAACTCTTCCATACTTAATGTCGGCAGCTCAAAAATAGGAGTCGCTGTATCATACTTATCAAAGTCAGTTACCCTAAGCCAGCCCATCTTCTTCACCTGTTCAGCCATTGGAGTTCCAGGATAAGGAGTTGCTATATAGTAACCCACATCATCAGGATTGATCTCTTCAATAAACTTCACCGTTTGCAAAGCGGTTTCTCGTGTTTCGCCTGGAAAACCCAAAACTACACTTGCGATGGTCATTAATCCCGCATCTTGAGCTAACTTGAATGCCTTCTTTATTCTAGTTGCTGTAAATCCCTTTCCCATGGCGTCAATAACTTGCTGTGATCCCGCCTCAACCCCAAACCACACAGCAATACAACCTGCATCCTTCATCTTCTGAAGCAAATCTTTCGTAACCATGTCAACGCGGGTTCCACAATCCCACTTTATCTTCAGGTTGCGATCATGAATTTCTTTACAAATTTCTTCAACTCTTGGTTGATCCACAGTGAACGCGTCATCATAAAAGGTGAAATTATTAGCTCCGTACGTTTTATGAAGACTCTCCATTTCATCCACAACATTTTTTGCGCTTCTCATACGATATCTACGACCAAACATCCTAACTGCTGAACAGAATTCACACCAGTAAACGCAACCGCGACTTGTCATCAACGGGAATATTATGTTTCCATATTTCCTAAGGTTCTCAAGCGGCCATAGATGATGGGCAGGAAATGGTAAGTTATCAAGATCTTCAATATATGGACGATCGGAATTTCGAACAATTTCTGGGCCTTTTCTAAAGGTAACTCCAAGAACATCCTCTAAGTCCTTACCTGCTTCAAATCGTTCTACCAGTTCTGATATCGTATTTTCGCCTTCTTTCCTTACAACAACATCTAGTTGTGGGCATTCTTGCAGCGCTTTATCATCCCAGAAACTAACGTGACATCCCCCAATAACGGTTAAGCAGTCTGGGTGTACTTCTTTAACTATTCTAATTACTTGTAACGCAGACTTGTATGTGAGTGTCGTGGAGGTCAATCCTATCATGTCGGGTTTGCGTTTCCTAATTTCGTACTTGAAATCTTCGTATGTGAGATGTGATGCTTGACAATCAATCACATCAACTTTATGTTTATCATTTTCTAAAACCGCAGCCAAATATCCTAAACCTAAAGGTGTGAAAGGAGGATGCTGATGTGCACCCTTCGGGTATGGTGGATTCACAAGAGTAATTTGCATCCTTAAGATTCTTCCCAAACCATTTATTATGCCAAAAAGATGAAGTCACGTGTGATTAATATCTTTTGTATAAATCGTAATTAAGTATGTAAAACAGATATCGTCCAATTAATTGGTATTAAAATCAATTAAATCGTTTAAATTGGAAATAAATTGTTGGTTATTAATAGAAATATCGGAATCATAAGAAGTGTGCATAGTATCATGACCACGTTTCGGATTCTTAACGTTCGTAATATCTTGTTCGGGTCCAACTCCTCGTTGGGGTCGCCAATGATGTAATGTCCAGGTTTTTCTAATTGTACGTTAAGTGCGCCTGCAATAGCTGCCATTTGCCATCCATGATTTAAACTAGGAACTTTAGTTTGATCCCTAAGGGCTATTGCCCAAGCGTTCTTGTAATCTTCTCTTAAAATTGCTGAGGCCAAAACTATCAGAATTGCTGTTAATCGTGATGGAATGTAATTGACTATTGTGTCCAACTTGGCGGAAAACCATCCGATGTTTATGTTTTCTGTGTCTCTAAACCCTACCATTCCATCAAGTGTGTTTATTACTCTAAACGCAACGGCACCTGGAACACCTAAAAAAGCATAATAAATTATTGGAGAGAGCCTAAAATCTGTCAGGTTCTCGGTTATCGATTCGATAACAGAAGAAACTATTAATGAACCTGTTAGATTCTTGTTGTCTCTACGTGAAAAATGAGCATACCTTCTTGCTTCTATCAGGTCTCCAGATTCGATCGCTTTTGCCGCGGCTTTGCCCCAGTCTGTTTCAAGTTTTATGCAGATAGTTAGTTTTAATATCAAAGCTGCAACGAGAACATAAACGATAATGTGAAGTGAAGTGAAAATAATTTTTAATCCAAAGTAGACTGGTAATGTAAAGACTATTATTGCTACAATGGCCAATAGAAAACCGTTCACTTTTTCGATTTTTGGATTAGAGTTTTTAAAAAAAGGTTTTATTGTGTTTGTAAAGTTGCCCATCCAGACTGTTGGATGAAGTTTGTAATAGAGCGACTTCCATGGGGGAGGTGGGGGATCTCCAATAATACTGTCTATAATTATGGCTAAACCGAGAACACAAAGCGTGATTAACAATCCAATTATATCTATCAATAGTCAACGCCACTGGGAAACTGAAGACTTGCATTTGCTGATAGCTTAGAAGCTTTAAATTGGTTACTATTTTTTCGTTTACTTCTTGGTTCAGGCTATTTAGTTCTACTTGTGATAATGTGTTTCCATCGAACAAAACGTCAAATCTACCGAAACAAAACAACTATACATTCAAGAATTTCACATAACTATTTTAAATATACAATCTTTCCGCCCACAATAGTCATTTGCACCTCAGTGTTCTCGATTTGGTTCGGAGGAATTGTTCGCAAATCACGGGAAATGACTGTAAGGTCTGCTAATTTTCCTTCCTCAATCGATCCCTTATTTTTCTCATCAAATGATGCGTATGCTGCGTCAACTGTATACATCCGTAAAGCTTCATCAACTGTAATTTGTTCCTCAGAAAAGAATTGCCTTGTTACTGTTGCTTGGATACCTGAAAAAGGATTTATCTGTTCCATTGGACAATCCGATCCGCCACTAACGTGTATTCCATTTTTGATGAGTGTCTTAAGTGGATACAACCATCTGGCTCTTTTTGCTCCTAATCGGTTAATTGCTGACCATGACCTAAACTCGGAAACAATTGTGCAGGGTTGTACCCCCACGTTTACACCCAGTTTCTTGATATATTGAATCAGGTCTTTGTTGAGAACTGCCGCTTGTTCTATGCGGTAACGATGATTCCCTTTAGGCCATTCTTTCAAAGTCTTATCTAGGGTTTTTACTACCATTTCCATGGCTAGGTCGCCCATGGCGTGTATTATTAGGTGAAAGTTGGCTCTGTGAAGTTTACCAACTAACGCGTTAAAGTCGTTTGGAATGTAGAACAGTTTTCCTTTAGTATTAGGGAAGTCACTGTACGGTTCTTTAAGTGCTGCTGTTCGCTCAGCTAGAGAGCCATCCGAAAAAAGTTTAACACATCCAATCTTTACCCAGTCATCATCCTGGTCTTTTTGTAAATGTAAATTAGTTACTTGTTCCAGAATGTTTGCTGGAAATATGATGTAAACTCTTATCGGTAACTTGTTTTCTGAACGAATCCGTTCGATTAATTGAATCTCGTCTAATGATGAAACAATCCAGTGGACACTGGTTATTCCTGCCTCCAGAACTTTTTTACATGCTAGGCAGGTGGCATCAAAAAGCTCTTCTTCATCAGGCTCAGGGATGACCTTCCATGTTAAGTTCATAGCATTCTCGCGTAAGACACCTGTGGGGTCGCCTGTTTTTTGGTCCTTTTCAATTGTGCCGCCTGGTGGAGCTTTTGTTTCTTTGGTTAATTCTGCTAATTCTAGCGCTTTGCTGTTAACGACACATATACATCCACTTTGATGGTAAAGAGTTACGGGATGGTCTGGTGCTGCTTCATCTATATCTTGCTTGTTTGGAATTCGTTTCTCAGCGAAACTTGTTTGATCCCATCCTTGACCTAAAATCCATTTACATTGGGGATTTTCCTGTACATGTTTTTTTATTATCTCCTGAATTTCCTTGATTGATTTGACGTTCTTCAAATCGAGCCACATTAAGAACCTTCCAAAATCAGCAATGTGCACGTGAGTATCTATTAGTCCCGGAACAACCGTTGAACCCTTTAGCCTAACCACTTTCGTGTTCTTTCCAATCCATCTTCCTACATCTTTTTTTGTGCTGAGCTTGACGATTCTGTTTTCTTTGATGACTATTGCTTCTGCATGGGGCTGAGATGGATTCATCGTTAAAACATTACAATCAACTAGAACCAAATCTGCCTGCATCAACTGATACTCCTAAGCACCGTATAGTATAAACTCTGCACCCATACAAAGTTTTGTATATATTGATTACCTGTTCAGAACTAACCCTTTCTATCTGATAGTGGTGCCGTTACTTGAAGCAAACTGATTAAACGCCATCATTTTGTTTGCTGCTCAATCCCTTTGACTCTCTACGTTTTTCCTTTTTGACACATGCTATACTTGTGGCTGGTATACAAGTGTGCAACGAGTTTTCTTGTCTATCTTCAGACTTGTGTGCACAAGCCAAATCGGAACCGAACCAGTCGTCTGTTTGTGCGTGAGCTCTGTTTCTGCATCCGCCTCCACATATGTCACGGTATTCACAACCTCCACATTTTCCCTTCAAGTTGTTGGGGTCTTGCAGTTGTGGATAAAACTCTGATTTTTTTACTTCTTTCCAGAGCTCAGATAATGTGTTTTCTCGGATATTTCCAATTTTCAATCCTTCAGAATAGAAGCAAGGTATTACGTCTCCGTTCTCAAGGACACTTAGGTATCCTCCAAATAGGAAGTATATGCATTTGCCTGTGAATTCGTTTTTGTACCATTCTGGAAAGTTTTCAGGATCTCTCTGTTTTACGATTCGGGCATAGAATGGGCAGTGTATGTGGAAACCAAAATCGTTTTTGTACTCTTTTTTCGTCAAGTCGTATACGTTATTCAGGAACCATTCATATTGTTCAGGTGTTGGCTCTAGATGCACGTTTTCGTGGGCTCTTCCTGATGGAACTAGATGGTTGAACCATACGAATCTTGCTCCATATTCTTCAGCTAAATTAAATATGTGTTCTGCTTCTTTGTAGTTGATGCTTGTGGCCGCCATCGATAATCCGTTAAGAATCCCCCCTTTTGACAGGTTTTTGATGGCTGAGAGAGCTGCTTTGTATGAGCCCTTTCCTCTTAGAATATCGTTTACTTCTTCTGGGCCGTCTATACTGATTGATGTGTAAACATCATTTTTTACCAAGTTGTCGTAAACTTTTCCTTTCACGTAGTATCCGTTGGTTAATAGACATACTTTTAGCCCTAGACTTCTAGCGTAACTAATAATTTCAAAAATGTCTTTTCGTACAAGTGGTTCTCCGCCTTTTAATCCAAACCATTGAGAGCCAAACTCGTAAACTTGGTCAACAAGGTTCAGGGCTTCTTTGGTATTAAGTTCGTTAGGAGCGGGATTCATGTTTGCGTTAACATTACAATATGAACAATTTAGATTACATGCTCCTGTAGCTCTCCACGAAGTTATCATTAGAGGGCCATTCTGTTTTCCTGGAGGACTAGAACAGGACATTTTATCAAATCCGTTGGGTGATAAAAGTGTACTAACGCTGAGAATTTTAAAAAGCTTCCGTTTTTCAATATATGCTCCAAAAAAATCATTTTTCTTGTTAAGAGAAGTGAATTTCTGGTATACATAAATAAATTACCCGTTGCAATATGTAATGTCACATGTTATGAACTAGGAAAGGAGAAAAACCGCAAGTGATTTTGTTGATGACAACGGCTCCACCAGAAGATTCACCATGGATTTTTGGTAGAAAGCTTCCCCCTCTAGGTCTGGCTTATATTGGTGCGGCTCTCGGAAAGGCTGATTTTCAGGTAGAAATAATTGATAATTATATGCTTAGGAAGCCAATCAATTATATAAAAAGTGAAGTTAGAAGGCTTGCACCTGAATTTGTCGGTATGACCTGTGGTTCGGTAACTTATCAACCTTGTATCAAGGCTGCTAAGGCAATCAAAGAGGTTCTCCCTTCCTGTAAAGTTGTGGTGGGCGGTTGGCATCCTTCATACTTGCCAGATAGTATGTTGCAACATCCAGAGATTGATTATGTAGTTATGGGGGAAGGAGAACGTGCAATTGTGGAGCTTGCAAACTGCATTACCAAAGGTGCAGATAATTCATCTATTGCCAAGATTCCAGGTGTTGCTTGCAGGATTAATGGCCAAATCGCAAAAAGTGCTACTGTTCTCATTAGTGATTTGGATCAGATTCCTTTTCCAGCTAGACATTTACTACCGATGGACCTTTACCTAAGAAAGATGGAGTTCTTGGATACTAATCCCGTGGATACAATGAATGTAATACGGGGTTGCCCATACAACTGTGCATTTTGTGACACCAAGGGATTGTGGGGATCAAAGTGTCGCTTCTTTAGCCCAGCTCGTGTTGTGGAGGAGATTGAACATCTTGCCAACAAGTATGGTTCACGAGGGATCTATTTTATTGGTGATAATTTCACGATTGATAAGAAGAGAACAACAGAATTCTGTAAACTTTTAAAATCTTCTAAACTGGAAGTTGAATGGATCTGTGATACTAGAGCTGATTTGATTTCTCAAGATTTGTTGAAGGAAATGAAATCTGCTGGATGTAGAACTATCTGGTTTGGTGTGGAATCAGGGTCTCCTCAGATTTTGAGTAAACTCAACAAGGGTGTATCTCTTGAGCAGACGGTCAAAGCGTTTAAGCTTTGTAGAAAAGAGGGTATACAGATTTCTTGTTCGGTGATGTTAGGGATACCTGGAGAAACAGTTCGTGACATAAAATCCACGTTCAATTTTACCAAGAAACTTAATCCTGATTGGATACATTTCAATATTTTTGTGGCATATCCTGGCAGTGGCTTGTATGACGAGGTTATGAAAAATGGTCTGTATGATCGTGTTGAAGATTTTGTGGCTTACGTTAAGACTGACGAGTTCAATTATAAAATGCTAATAAAGCTTCAGAGGGAATTTCTCCGAGATTTCCACAGATCTCCAAGGAGTATACTTCGGAAAATCAGACGCGATGGCTTTTTAACTGTTTTAAGAAGAAATGTATAACTCAAGTTTACACATTCCACTCTTTCATATTTGCAATTGAGTGTTTAGTTTTGATAATTCACATTTTTAGTTTAATCATCACCCATTTCTTTTGATTATTTGCATGATTTTAACGTTCAAATCTGATATTCTGGAATAACTTAAATTTCGCTATGCAACTCCTTATTGAAAGGTGTCTGAAGTGAGGCTGCAAACATCCATTGATTTCGTTAAAGCTGATGTAGACAAGCACAAGTTGCTAATATCTTCCGAAAGACCTCTTGATGTGCTTAGCTCAGCCGTTCACAATGGCGGTTTTAAAAAAGTAAATAATATAATTAGTATTCATGTACCAGAAGATAATGATGATAATTGTAACAGAAATATAGACGACCTTGACAAAGAGCTTCATGAAAACCCAGAAAACATCCTAAAAAGAGCTATAGTAAAACTAGGCAATGACCCAGATGAGGTCGTGGGAATGATGACACATGCAGATGTGCGAAACGTGGAGGTTTCACATCGTCGACTTCAAGACATAACGTTAAGTGCATTTGTGACTGCAGGTGTCGAAGTTGCAGCCACGGCAGGAGAACTTACTATCTCCAAACCCGGCTCTTCTAATATTGATCCAGTCGGTACAATTAACGTCATTTTGCTTGTTGATGGAAATCTTACTGAAAGCTGCATGGTTGACGCAGTGAAAACTGTAATCGAAGCCAAGACAGTAGCTCTTAGAGAACTTGATATAAGAAGTTACTTTTCTGGAGATCCTGCTAGCGGAACAGTAACAGATAGCGTAGTTGTTGCCTGTACAAAACGGGGAGCACCTGTAAAATATGCAGGAACTGCAACGGTGTTGGGGGAACTTATAGGTGAATCAGTCAAAGATTCTTTAAAGAAGACTCTATATAATGAGCAACAAGTTGTGGCAGATAGATGTTTAACAAAGAGATTAGACGAAAGAAAGATATCTCTTGAAAATGCGATGAACCTATTTTTAGTTACTCATCCAAATCTTACTGAGAATTTTGAACATTTTAAAGAGAAAGTACAGCATGCATTGTCTAATCCAAAAATAGTTCCTTTGGTAGTTGCAGGTATTAGACTTGATGATGATCTAAAAGTGGGATTAATTCCGAGTATGTTCGACAAGTCTATGGTTATTGAAATCTTTCAAGTTAATATAGCCAAATGCTTGTGTAACAAGAAACAATCAGCTACTCTCAAACTTGAAGATATCCCGTTAGATGCAATAAAGAATTTAGGCCCGT
Source organism: Thermoproteota archaeon (assembly GCA_042565955.1). Classification (GTDB taxonomy): domain Archaea; phylum Thermoproteota; class Bathyarchaeia; order Bathyarchaeales; family Bathyarchaeaceae; genus Bathyarchaeum. The sequence goes on from JBHORG010000001.1 coordinate 250,742, forward strand.
TCATCAGAAGAATTCTTTGGGCTATTATGAGTTGTGTATATTCAAACATTTGTAACTAATTTTATTTAACGAATAAAGTTGATTATTTCGTCAAATACACATGGTAATGATTCATGCCAGATTCTTGGCGTATTATTGGGTGATATAACCTACGATGAGTATCCAACTCGCAGTGTTTGTGATCACATGATTCTTATATTCCAATATCCTACAACTGTAAAACAACCAAACATTTGCACTGAATTATGGGTGTTAACTAAATGTCTAAAGTAGTAGCTTTTTCATCTGGGGGCAAAGATTCGATGCACTCACTCTATGTTGCGCTAAACCAAGGAATCAATGTGGACTACTTGTTATTCGTGAAAAACGGCAGCAAAGCACACCGGTTAAACAGTTGGTTGCTTAAATTGGTGTCAGAAACATTGGGGATACCTGTTGTAACTACTGAAAAAGAGTTGCCTGCTATAAGAGAAACGCTTAAGAATTTGAAAGCCACGACGGTCATCTCTGGAGTGATGATAACACCTGAGCACATAGATTGGTACAAACAGATTTGTGATCCCGTAAACGTTGAGCACTATGCTCCACTTTGGGGAAGAAATCCAATAGCAGCACTAGAAGAAATAAAGAATCTAGGATTCCAAACAATGATAATTGAACTAGACACTTCTTGGGGATCCCTTAAAAACTGGATTGGAAAAGAACTAGACCACAATATCATACAAGAAATGAAAGAACTCGAAAAGCAACAGAAGATAAATCCTTCTGGCGAACTTGGAGCATACCACACGTTTGTCCTTGATTGCCCATTATACAATGAACGTGTAAATATCCTTGATTCAGAAGTTTTCTGGGAAGATACCAAGGGATACTTTGTAATTAAAAAAGCAGAATTACAAAAAAAACAGTAGTTCAAGCTTGAATTATGCAATTTAGACTATTAGTATCTTATTTCCTTCTTATATCGAATTAAAACAATATTCTAATATATATGGATAATCAGTGTAATAGAACACTGAAAAATAGAGTTGATTCACCTGCAAACTAAAGGACCTATGTTTATCATGGTTTGGCGATGCACTCATGGCTGTAACCTCAATTGTATGTATTGTAGTTTCAGAGGTGGAGACCTTCCTAAAGCTCCAGCCCAAGACGAATTAGATATAAAAGGCGCATTACATGTAGTAGATGAGATACATGATTTCGGCGCCACATGGTTTGGTTTGAGTGGAGGCGAGCCACTTACACGTAATGACATTTTTGAACCGATTCAACATGCAAACAAATTAGGTATGAACGTGAGCTTGATTACAAACGGCCTTTTTGTTGATGGAGATGTGTATAACAGACTCATAAAAGAAAACGTTATGACATCCATTAGTATTGATGGTCCTGAAGAAGTACAAGACAAACTTAGAGGAAAGGGTGAACATAAGCTAGCATTCTCAGCAATTCAAAAGTTGTCAAAAGTAGGGCTCTTAGATTGTCTGGTAACCACTGTTACAAAACTCAACCTGAAAGAAATGGATTATCTTGTCAACGTTGCTAACGAGTATGATGCTAAACGGGTGGTTATTCACAACTACGTTCCAGTCGGAAATGGAAAATATAACGTTGAACTTGCTCCTACAGCTGATGAATATGAACGGCTATGGAATCATGTTTACGATTTATATCAAGAGTACAAAGGAAACGTCGACATCAAAGTGTACAGTCCTTTCTATGCTCGAATAGTTCGAGAACGGGGAATGCGAAACTTCTGGGATTGGTATGTCAACGATTTCTTAGGTAAATGCACTATGGACGGTCATTATGTGAGTATTTCTCCGAATGGAGACGTGAAACCTTGTGGGTTCAATGAAACTCTGAAATTAGCAAACCTAAAGGAAAAAAGTCTCAGAGAAATCTGGGATGACTTACAGAATGATGAATTCTATCTGAAAATAAGGGATAAACGGAACCTCAAAGGTAAATGTGGAATATGCGAATATCGTGAGATATGCGGTGGCTGTAGAACCAGAGCTGAATATTATACTGGAGACATCTTCGAATCTGATCCAGCATGTGCTTACATTCCGCAAACACTTCGAGAGTAAATATTGCTGACAGTGTCAATAATTCGAAAACTGCTCCGTTCCAAAATATGAGTTTACAATTATTATGTAATTATTTTAGTTTAATTTATCATCATAGATTATGTCCAGTTTGATTTCATGATGATCTAATAAACTGTTAAAGTCTAAGTATTGAATTGTTAATAGCTTATTGAATTAAGGATTACTTGTCAGGATCTGTCATAATATGAGGACTTGCTTCTTATGAGCAGAATCTTCAACGCTACTGTTAGCGTGCTATTTAGAGATAGAATATGGGACATTCCTGAATATTCCTTCACTCTTCGATTTTTTGTTAATGCTATCTAATCAGACCTAACTTCATTTTATTATGTCTGAACAGTTGTCTTTGTATGTGTTATTTTTCACAGAATTCCCATACTATGTTGTATCTCCACAGGTCGCCCTTTTCGGTTACCCGAATCTGCGAATCGTCAACTGAAAGCAATCCCTTCTTCACTAAGCGTTCTATGGCACCTGGAAACGCTTCTTCAGGAATAATGCCAAACTCTTGTTTGAATTTGATTTTATCCACAGGCTGACGGACATACAGTCGCGTCATTACCTTTCGCATCGTATCCTCTTTGGAGTCCAGTGAAAGTTTTGCTATTGGAAACGCGCCTTTTGATACAAAATCGATATAATCACGAGCAGGCTCGATGTTCACATATGAAAACGGTCCAAGATAACCCATAAAACACCCAGAACCCGTTGTAAGCTGCCCTGCCCAAGGCCATCCCGCAACGCAAGATTCTGTGAAATGTTCTTGGACATAAGAGAAGCGACTATGCCCTGTGGGTTTATAACCACCATTCTGGAACATCTCATAAGCTTCTAGGTACATCTTCTTCTCTGTTTCTGAATCCGCAAGGTTCACCACCTTTCCAGACTCTACCTGCTTTTGCAATGGAGTATCTGGTTGTATACTAAGTGCATAATAGTCAATGCCTTCAACTTCTAATCCCATTGCGGTTTCCACATCTTTCTTAACAGTCTCCATGGTTTCTCCGGGAAGGTTGTACATCAAATCGATACAGGCATAAATTCCCATTTCTCGAACAGTTTTGATGATCCTTGATGCGTCTTCTGCACTGTCGACAATATTCAGCACTTTTCTTATTTTGTTATCAAATGATTGTACGCCAATATCAATTTGAGTGCATCTGGCATCCAATCTGTTAGCGAAATCTGAAATTGCCTTTAGTTTCTCCACAGTAAGGTTATGTGTGCATCCCGCAACCTTAACCATAACATCATCTGTTAGATTGAAATTCTCTTCACAGAATGTTAGAATCTCAACCAGTTGGTCTGCGTCCAACACTGTGGGGCTTCCGCCGCCTAGAACCACTTCATCAAAAATACTTGTTTGGATGTAACGGGTTTTTGCATACATTCCCAACTCTTTCTTCAGAGCGCTAACGTAAGGTCTCATAATAGATCTTGAAAAATTTTCATTTGGGAAATAACAAAAAGTGCACTTGGAATCACAGAAAGACACCCAAGGTTGTAGTTCCATTTTTAGGCCGACTTCATTTTCAGTTGTTAAGAATTCTGTGAAAGCATGAATATTTTCGGTCGTAACATCTGGATACTCAGTGTAAGTGTATGGTGGCCAATTTTCTACTTCTTCATAAGGTTCCGATTTATTTCCGCTATTATTTGTCATTTAAAAGCGACCCAGTTGAAGTTTAGTTAGAAAGTTAGGGCTGAACCTTCCTCATAAATCTGTCGATAATGCATGTTTTAAGAATCTAACTACGTTTGAACACAAAATCTTGATGAAAAATTGTGCTCCTCAAATGGAAGGCTTCAACTTGTTGTAATTTCCTAGATATTATTTTAAATGACATGTTCCTTCTGTTTATCTCGGTAAGTTTATTTTCACCTCTTCTACTACCTAGTTTAATTATATCCTAAAATTAGCATATTGGAAAGATTTCAATGGACTTGTTGACAAACGAAAAATTATGGAATACCGTTCTCAAGAAGGCCCCAGTAAAATGGATGCTGAAAACTACATTATCGACGTGCCCAAAATGTAATAGAACTCCTCTTGAAACCGCGCTAGATATTTTTTCTGGTAAGAAACGTTCTTTTTGTTCCTCTTGTGGTCTTTATTCTAGAGTGATAGGCTTCTGGATAGGATTTATTCAAAGGGCATTAGCGGTTGAAAAGAGCCGTATTTCCAAACTTTTTGCAGATTATTATGTCAGAAGAGCCATAAACAGTATAGTATGCGGATTTGCCGAATTCGGTTTCAAACGCCCCATACAAGTTCATGCGCCTTTCCTTATAGTATGGAATTTCACATACAAATGCAATCTCAAATGTAAACACTGTTACTCCGACTCCGGTAATCGTTCCACGCTGGAACTCTCCACAGAAGATGCCATGAAAGTCGTGGATCAAATAGCAGAATTCGGTGTCACATCCTTAGCATTTTCAGGGGGTGAACCCTTGATGAGAAAAGATTTCTTTGAAGTTGCACGACACGCAATTGAATCTGGACTATACGTTTCATTGGCAACGAACGGTACATTGCTTAACGAAGAAAATGTTAGAAAACTTAAAGAAATCGGAGTTCATTACGTGGAAGTTAGCCTTGACGGAGCTAATGCCAAGACTCATGACTACTTCAGAGGAAAAGATGGCGCCTTTGAACAGACCTTACAAGGACTAAAAAATTGTATGGACAAAAACATTTGTACCTGCATCGCAATAACTGGCACCAAAAATAACCTAAAAGAAATACCCTCAGTACTTGAAATGGCTGAAAACATGGGAATCGACAGATTCACATTGTTCAATTTTGTGCCAACAGGCAGGGGGAAAGAGATAGTGGAAGCTGACCCTTCTCCGGAAGAGCGAGAAGAGCTTCTACGTTTCTTCAACAGTAAATTGTCGGAGGACCATAAAATCGCCATATTGAGTACGACTCCGCAACTTGCGCGTGTTGCTTTACAGTGTCATTCTCCAACCCAAGATAACATCATAATGCCCCTTGCGCACATGGAAGCCGCTAAGGTAAGCAAACGAGCCAAAGTCTTAGCCGACTTCATTGGAGGCTGCGGTGCTGGGAGATTATACTGTGCCATCTCACCCGAAGGAAACCTTCAGCCTTGTGTCTTTATGCCCCTTATTGTTGGAAACTTAAAAACGGAACAGATTGCTGATATCTGGTTTAACTCTCAGGTTTTTAAGGACCTACGAGATAGAGAAAAACTGAAAGGGCGTTGCAGTAAATGTGAGTATAAGTATGTTTGTGGAGGATGCAGAGCAAGAGCCTTCGCGTACCATGATGACTTTCTTAGGTCTGATCCTGGATGCATCAAAAAGCTCTCGGAGGGAGACTGACAAATGCAAAAGTTGAAGATGGGACTCTTTAGAACTGATGATGACTTGGAGTCTGCCCTAAGAGCGGCGTTGAAAGCTGCAGATTGGGGTAAGCATGTTCGAGGCAAAGTTTTCATAAAACCGAACTTGTGTTCAAAAAATTACATTCGTGGTGCTGTTACAAATCCTCATCTTCTCTTTCATCTTGTGAGTATTCTTCGAGACAAGGCAGAAGAGGTTATTGTGGGTGAATCTAACGGCTACAATTACTGCTGTAATGATGCTCTGGCAATGACTGGAGTAAAAAAGATAGTCGAAAAGGCTGGTGGAAAGACCATCAACCTCTCCGAAGACGAAATTATAAAGGTTCAGAATCCCAAAACTTATGTTTTACGGAATTTTCCATTGCCTAAAACTATAATCAAAGCTGACTCTATTATTGACGTTCCAGTTCTGAAAACTCACGAGTTCACAAAGTATAGCGGCGCAATTAAGAACCTGTTTGGATGTATACCTGATAACAGACGTATTTTTCTTCATCCATACTTCGAGATGGTTATGCATGATTTGTTGGTTTTGTTAAAACCCAAGCTTGTTGTTATGGATGCTACATTTGCCATGGAAGGAAACGGTCCAAACAGGGGAATAGTCGTACCAATGAACCTTGTCCTAACAAGCAGCGACTTAGTTGCCATGGACAAGTTATGCTGCGAAATCATGGGCATAGACTGGACTGACATCAGTTACCTGAAGTTCATTGACAGGTATTATCAGCGAGAAATAACAGAGCCTCAAATCATAGGTGAAAAACTTGTGGATGTAAAGCGTAAGTTCTTGCTTCCCTACGATGATTTAGCTATTAGGGCTCAACGTTGGGTCTATAAAAGCTATTTTCTCACCCGTCTCTGTTTTGGAACACCCTTTTTGAATATGTTACAGGGAGGCTTGAACGTCTATCGCAAGGTCGATCAGGAAATCAAAGGAAAAGAGTGGGTAGACAAACACTGGGACAAATCGTTACCTACCTAAGTCGTTTCCAAAAGCTTATGATACAACTCTATAACTTGGCCTGTAATCAGGCGCCAATCAAATTTCTCTTCTATCAACTTTCTTCCACGGTTACCCATTTCTTTTGCAAGTTCTGTGTCTTTGAGCAGAGCAAGTATACTTTGGGTTAGTTGTTTTGGATCTCTAGGGTCTATCAATAAACCATTTTGGTTATTTATCAAAAACTCTGGTATTCCTCCAACTTTTGTAGAAATAACTGGAAGTCCGGTGGATTGAGCTTCTAGAATTGCGAAAGGAAAGTTTTCATAGATGGCGGGTAGCACAAATATGTCAGAGAAAGAGTAGACATTAGGGAGTTTATCGTCTGGAACGTATCCTAAGAATGTTACGTAGTCTTCTATGTTTAGTTCTTTTGCCAAGTTTCGAAGGCTCTCTTCCTTTTGTTTGAATCCTTTTCCTGATATGATAAATCTGATGTCCTTGAACTCTTCGAGGATTGGTGGAATCGAACGCAATAGGGTTTCTAGACCCTTTCTGTGATAGAGACGTCCCACAAAGAGAACTATCTTTCTGTCCTCTTCTAGTCCAAATTCTCGTCGTAGTTCAGATATGTTTTGTCGTTGCTTGAATTTCTCTACATCTACGCCATTATATATTACATGAATCTTTTTTTCGTCAATACCATACAGTTCAGTTAATTCATCAACCGTGTATTTGCTGACCGCAATTAGGGCGTCTGACCGTTTCATCAGCTTCTTTTCATATGACCGGAGTATAAAATTGAATCTGAGCATTGATTTCTCATTGGGATTAAGTTCTTTCGGATTGTCCTGCTTTGTTACTATTGCTTCTCCCATCCATGTTGAGTGAACTGCACAAACAATCTTTTTGGACGCGCCTTTTGGTATGGCAAAGCTTGGTACTAGTGGAAGGTTCGCGTGTATTATGTCAAAGTTGTTCTGTTTGTTTAATTCTTTTAGCTTCTTTGAGGCTGAACGCGCGAATCGCCAATATCTTGTTAGGGCGTTTCCTACTCCCTTGATATAATGTACTTTTATGCCATTGACTGTTTTTTCTGAATCTTGTTTGTCTCTGGCTACCACGTGTACATTGTGCCCAAGTTTTTGGAGGTTGTGTGACAGGTAATAGACGTAGGCTCCTGTTCCCCCTGAAATCGGGAAGTATTCTGGGGTTACGAAGCAAACATTCAAGATTTCTTTACCTCTCATTTTCTTAATGCTGTTTGGATTAAAGATGTTGTTCCTCCTAGGGTCCATGCAATGGCTCTGACTAAATAGATTATGATGAGGTATATGGCTGATGGATCATTGAACATGTAAGAGATTCTTACCGCTGAAATCGTGTATTGAAGCATTATTATGGTAATTAAAGAAAGAAAAATTGCAGTTGGAATAATGTTTAAGCTAGTTATTATGCTTACGAGAAGAAAGATGGTGGCAATCCCATACCATATGGGCTGTATGTTCATCCACCAGTTCGTTATTTTGTCACCCCTAGCCAACTGTGGATGTTTGAAGTATAGTTTCCAAGTGTTTTGTCCATATTTATATTGTTGTTTGAAGAACGTTTGCAGCGTAGGACGATGGAAATGATAACATTTTGCTTCAAGGTCAAAGGCAATCGAATATCCTGCCTTGGCTAACCTTGCTCCTATGTCTGTGTCATATTGGGTTGGAAGAGACTCGTCAAAGCCGCCAATTTCTAGAGTTACCTTTGTTTTCAGTAGCAAGTTCATCGTTGCAACTCTCTCAATCGTGTTTGGAAGCCGCTGATACCTGTATTTGAGTTCTAAGCCTATGATTCTTGGAACTAATCTATCATTGTTCCATGTTTCAACGGTTCCACTTGCTCCCGCAACCTCAGGCTCCTTCAAGTACTTAACGAGTTTCCTGAGCCAATCTCTTTCAACTTTCGCGTCAGAATCAATCAACCCTATCACCTCGTTAGTTACATCCTTCAAAACGAGGTTGTAAGCAGCAGGAGGATTAAGTTGACTATACACCAATTTAATTGGATACGCTTTGGCAAGCTCTGTTGTTGCGTCTGTTGAGCCTCCATCAATCACAATTACTTCAAGTAACTGTTTAGGGTAATCCATTTCCAGAATAGAGCGTAGGCACTCTTCTATTGTCGGTTCGCTGTTAAATGTGGTTACTATTATGCTGACCCCCGGAAACGAATCCTCTTCTATTGATGATTTGCTTTTCAAGTGGTTACCCCATGTTGGTGTTTTACAATCAACTATGAATACATACGTAATTTGTTATGATAAATAAGATGTTATTATGGCATAAAGTATTCTTGCTCCATCTTTTAGAGGATCAAGTTTGGAGTTTCCTACAGTTCTCTGATCAAAACTTATGGGAGTTTCGGCGACTCTTGCACCCATTTTTAACGCCTTAATAAGCATCTCAGACTCAACCTCGTAGCCCTGGGATCTCAGCTTCATCCTCTTTATTAGTCTGGTTCGGATCGCTCTAAAACCAGACTGGGAGTCAGAAATCTTTACTCCAGTAAGATATCCTGTTAGGTTGTTGAACAGTCTGTTTCCTGTTCTGTTAATTTTTGGAATCTTGGTTTTGTTTGCTTCAGAGTTAGCGAATCTTGATCCTACCACAAAGTCGGCTCTGTTTTCAATTAAGAATCGCAGAACCAACGGTATCTCTTCTGGTTTATGGGAACCATCTGCATCAACTGTGACAACCATTTCTCCTTTAGCATGCCTGAAACCAGACCTGAGGGCGATACCTTTCCCCTGATGGAAGTCCCTTAGCACAGTTGCTTTTCGTTCCAGTGCTATATCTGCAGACATATCATCTGAGCCATCATCTATCACCAATACTTCGTGTTTGACTCCCATTTTTTCCAATGTATTCTTTGTTCTAGTTATTATATCACCTACGGTTGCTTCTTCATTGAATACTGGAATAATGACCGAGACGAAATCTTTTTTTCGTTCCCTATCTTCTTTAGATTTTGCCATCGTATTTCAGAGATGTCCTTTTCATGAATTAAATAGTTTGCCAATCTTTACGCACACTTGATTGATGGTCTAACTTTTATATCAAAGGGTTGATGTAGTTCTGAAATACTATTAAAAAGCGTTCGCGAAATCCATTGATGGAGAGAAGGAGCCAAGTGAAGCAAACTTTACTGGAAATCGAACAAAACATCAAATCTAGAAAAGACACAGACCGAATTATGTGGTTTTCCATGTGGGCAGTTCTTTCGGTAGCGAGTTTTGGAGTAGCTTGGTTTCCAACAATCTACTATTTAATTAAAAGAAGAAACGCTCACTTCGCAAGACAAGAAGAACTGGAAAAGCTAATCTTAAGCACGCTAAAAAAAACATATATTCCAAAAAAGGTGGCGCTAGACTATTCGCAAACAAAAAATCATATTGTTCCTCGAAATGCTACGATATTGACTCTTGCTTCTATTCTAATTGTTCCCGCCTTTTCCGTTTTTTATTTTCTAAAACGTGACCTTCAACTGCATGAAGCCCACGAGCATGATTTTCTTTCTGAAGTAATCACTTTGGCAAAAGATTCGAAATTGCCTATGAACATACAAGGTTTCTTATCGTCGTCGAGCTTCACTCTTGATAGATATATTATTCTAAGTGTTGTGACATTTGGTTTGGCAGCAGCTTATTGGCTCTATAAAATCTTTAATGATTACAACAATCATTTCAAGATGCAATGGATGATCGAAGACGAACTGCTTCGTTTCTTGAAAGAACTCGATCAAAAAGACAGCTAAATATTGATTTTTAGCTGTTAATTTTTATATCCGTCTTAACAATACGAAAGTCTGAAAACCCGAAAAGGAAGGCACATTATGGTAGACGTTTCCAAACTTGTTAAGAAATCATTTAGAAATCTGAGTCCCTACTTTCACGGTGGAAACGTTTGGGAGTTTTCAGAAAAATATAGTATTCCTGTAGATAAGTTAATTGATTTTAGTATATCCACTAATCCATTGGGTGCGCCTGAATCCGCCATAGAAAGCATTCGTGGGCATGTCAACTTGATTAAACATTACCCTGACTCCAATCCTGAGTGGCTTCATGAAGTTCTCGGAAAATCTGTTGGAGTGAAATCAAATAATGTGATAGTTGGGAACGGCTCCACCGAATTAATTTACCTTTTCACTCAAGTATTCCTTGAGGATGGGGACGAAGCTGTTATTCCAATTCCTTCTTTCAGCGAATACAAAGCAGCCATAGACCGATCAGGCGGCAACATTTTATTCCTAAAATGCAATTCATCACAGAATTTTCAGCTAAACATCAAAGAACTGAAAGATGCTATCTCAAAGAAAACCAGACTCATTTTTCTCTGCAATCCGAATAGTCCAACTGGAGTAATTTACAAAAAAGAAGAAATTCTGCGAATAATTAAACTTGCTGCAGAACAGGATGTTTTTGTATTTCTTGACGAGGATTACATTGACTTTGTCGATGACTGTAAACGATATTCTATGGTTGAATATGTTAACGAATACAATAACCTGTTTGTTCTCAGGTCATTAACAAAATTCTATGGGTTAGCAGGTGTCAGAATCGGTTTCGGTATAGGTTCCCCTGATCTGGTGAATGTTCTGAAGAATGTAAAGATGCCTTGGAGCGTTAATAGTTTAGCTATGTTTGCAACTGAAGCAGCTGTTAAGGATGTTGAATTCATCAATAAATCTAGGCTTCTTGTTTTAAATAGCAGAACAGAGATGATGCAGAAGTTTAAGGCTGTTTCTTGGTTGAAGGTCTACCCTTCTGAAACCAACTTTTTGCTTATTGAGATAATCAAAGGAAACTTGACCTCAACAGATATCAAAGAAGGACTTGCCAGAAAGGGGCTGCTTATCAGAGATTGTAAAGATTTCGATGGTCTAAATAACAGATTCTTCAGAGTAACCGTTAGGCGACCAGAAGAAAACAAAAAACTGTTAGATGCAATAAAATCGTTAGAAAAACAAAAATAGCACAGTTCTATTTCTTTTCTAGTTTTGTTTTTTCTTTGATATTTAGTAGATATTTTCTTGCTGTTTCCAAATCATTAAGAGAGTTCACCGTGAAAACAGCTTCTGGTCTACTACTGATAAAAACTTCTTGTTCCTGTTCCTCTAATATTCGTTGTCCATCTATGATATTGATTCCAGACACTGCGTACATATTCCCCTTATGCTCGTAAATAGAAACTGCTGACAATCCATACTTACGGCAAGCTTCCTCAGGAATCATAACAGTCAAAGCAGGTTTGTTCGACTCTTCATATTTCTCGATTATTTCATCTAGAATCTTTCCATTCAATAAAGGAAGATCCGCTGAAATAATTAAGACAGGACCTGACAATTTTGTATCCATGATTGCCTGTTGCAAGTCAGAATGGTATCCTTTGCCATCAGTTTCAATAAGCCTTACAGATGCATTCTTTATTTCTTGTGTCGTTTTTGGACTGTAAGCTGTTACCGCGACATATATTCTTTCAATTCTTTTGGATTCCTTGGCAGCTTCAATAACTCTATTTATCAAAGGCTTACCCATGAACATTGCCATCGGCTTTTCGGTGTCTCCGCCAAAACGGGTTCCCTTTCCTCCAGCCATTATTAAAGCTACAAAACGCATACCAACATCACCAGTACAAACAATGCCACCATTCTGGCTATCTCGTTAGTGGCACCGAATATATCCCCGTTTACTCCTCCAAATACATGTTTACCCAACATTATCATTACGCCACCCACAAGTATTCCAGCCACTACCGCAAACACACCGCTGAAGTTAAGCAAGGCAAAACTGACGACAAGGGAAATAGTTAATGATATTGCGTATAAGTGATGCTTTTTCTTAATAGAATCAATGAAACTCCTTCCCTTTTCCCACCTATTTTCGTAGAAGCGAGGCGGTGGAGATGTGCCCTGATACCCTGTTGTAACCATTGCCAGCTTTGCTGAAACCTCGGCAACTATCATATACTGAATAACAACATCCGTTTTTGTCAAAAAAATAAGCAAGAAAGTAAAGAAAGAAACGAGAAATGCAAGGAGGACTCCTGCTCTAGTAACAGTCCATTCGTGGGCAATGTCTACCTTCTCTTCAAGAGATGCTTTTCTTATACCTAACGCATTACCCACATCCACCAAACCATCTGTATGCTGAAGCCCTATAATGACAAGAAGGAATGCGATGGTCATGGCGCTTGCAAGCCCCATTGATGCAAAATTAAAAAGGACTTCGTAGGCGCCTGAAAAGATTAGATTGTTAATGGATCCGAAGAAAAGAAACAAAACGTTGCTTGTGAAACGGGCATAGAAACCGACAAGAACTCCTATAACTACTCCTATTACTGGAAATAAGAACATGTAGCGAGCGGAGATATCCAAAAAACTTTCATCCATCTTCACGGGGATGGCTGTAAGAAAAGCCATCAAGCCCCTAAAGACTCGTAATGCCTTCAATATTATTCCACCCGTTATGAATTATTGATATTTTTGGGGCCGTGCGAACTCCCAACAGACATTATATCTCCATACATCGCCCAACTTGGTTAACCTTATCTCGTGTCCGTCATCTTCTATTAGTCCGTTTTTCTTCAATTTGTTGATGATATCTTCAAATGCTTCTTCTGGCATTTTTCCGAAGCGATTTTTGAATTCTTGTTTATTGACGGGGAGGCGAATGTATAATCGCATCATCATTTTTCTCATGTCGTCATCTTTTGAGGTCCTCGACAGTTTTGATATTGGAAGCTTTCCACGGTTGATTGTATCAATGTATGCTTTAGATGGTTTAATGTCGACGTATGAAAACTCTCCTAAGTTTCCCATGAAGAAACCTGCACCAGTACCAAGGACCTCCATGCACGGTTCCAGGAAGTCTTCTTGTATTCTGGAGAATCGATTATGACATGTCTTTTTGTATCCTGCCGCCTTGAAAGTGTTATTAGCTTCAAGATACATCACTGTTTCAACCTCTTGATTTCCTCTTGGAGGAATATCTCCAGATTGAAGTTGTTGATCTATTTTTGTTCCCGGATAAACATCCAAAGCATAACAGTCTGCACTTTCTACCTCCAACTCTAAGGCTCTTTGAATATCTTCAATCCAAACTTTCAAGTTCTGACCCGGAAGATTATACATGAGGTCTACGCTTACACGAAGTCCTAGATTATGTGCCGTTTTAATTGTTTCCTCCGCATTTTTTGCTTTATCCCGAAGATTAACCAACTTTCTTACGGTATCATCAAAAGTTTGAACCCCCAAATCAAGTTGTGCTACTCCATATTCTGAAAGCGCTTTGAGTTTCTTGTAGTCGAAATCGTGAGTACAACCTGTGACCTTGATTTCTCGATCATCAGTGAAATTAAAATTTTTTTCACAGAAAGTTAAGAGATCAATTGTCTGCTCAGTAGACATGATGCTTGGAGTTCCACCTGCCAAATAGATTTCGGAAAACTCGCTTGTCCTAACGTATTTTGTTTGAGCATACATCTCTAGAGATTTTTTCAACGCAAAAAGATACTTTCCCATTTCATTGTTAGACATCAGTTCAGTGGGAAAATAACAGAAATTACATTTCAAGCTACAGAAAGGTATCCATGGTTGCAATTCTTTTCTTTCACTGCTTAAGTTCTCAGTTCCTAACATCTCCATGAATGCTTGAAGTGACTCAGGCACAACTTCGGGATAGTCTCGGTAGGTGTAAGGTGGCCAATGCATTGTTGTTTCGTAAATAGTAGATATTTCAGTGTGTTTAGGCGTCATTTTTTGTGATTTCTCCATTTTTCTCGCTTTTGAACCAATACTACATAATCGAATAGCACAAGATATTTTGTCGACTGCTTTTCCTCCTTACTTTTGGGAGAATCCATTTTGATGTCTCTTGTGGGGCGTTTTCATGTTTTAATGTTTTGCAACTTTTAAAATCTTCTGCTGGAACAACCTCTAGTATAAAGACAGATGAATTCTTTTTAATCAACGAATGTAACGTATGCGCTTTGACAGAAAGTTTATATATATTTCTACGTCAAAATCGTTTCTCTAACAAATATGTAGCCTGAATGTTTGGTGAAATAATTTGATTTTTGCTTTAATCGGTTTTGTGGTGATCTTTGTTTTGATGCTAATTGTTGGTATCAATGACCCTGCTAGAGGAACGAGTATGAAAGGCTGGTGTTACCAATATCTGGCTGTTGCGTTAGTCTTTGATGTCCTAGTAGTTATTGCCCTGTTTTACCAAAATGAAATACTCACTCAATTGTTGCTTGGTGTCGCTGGAGGCTCTGCAACTGTGTTAGGCATTCATGTGGCACACCATATCTCAGAAGAAAACAAAGGACTCGAACACTAACTGTGTACTTCCAAAAAGGGCCTCTTTTCTATCCTTTAAGGAATTGATTTAAGTGTATTCCTTGTTAAATTAGTGTGTTCTAGAGGTTTTGTTATGAAGCAGTACGATTTAATATCTATAGGTACTGGTTCTGCGATGAGTATCGTTGAGGCAATAATTCAAGGGAACTCCCAGATCAGGGTCGCTGTTATAGACAAAGATGAGCCGGGAGGTATCTGTTTAACGAGGGGTTGTATTCCCTCCAAACTTCTTCTTTATCCTGCGGAGTTGGTTAGAACCATTGAAAAGGCAAAAACGTTCGGAATAGAATCTGAACTGAAAAATATCGATTTCAAGACGGTCATGGAAAGAATGAGAAATATAATCGGTGGAGACATAAACAAAATCCGACAAGGGCTTTCTCAATCAAAAAATGTAGATTATTACCATGAATCTGCAGAGTTTGTTGCGCCATACACACTGAAAGTTGGCAACGAAACCATCACTGCTAAGATGATCGTTCTGGGTAGCGGATCAAAACCCGCAATACCTCCAATAAAAGGAATTGAGAAAACTGGTTATCTTACAAGTGACACACTCCTTAAGATAAGTAAACTACCCGAAAGTATTATTATCGTAGGTGGCGGATACATAGCCGCAGAATACAGTCACTTTCTCTCATCCATGGGCGCGCAGGTCACGGTTATTGGTAGAAATCCCCAGTTTATCCCCACTGAAGAACCAGAAGTTTCAGCATTAGCCAAGAGAGAACTTGAAAAACATGTGAAAATTTATACCAACCATGAAGTTCATGAATCAAAATTGACCTTAGAAGGTAAGAAACAACTCATTGCCGTTAACAGAGAGACCAAAGAACAGCTGGAAGTAACCGCAGACGAACTATTAATCGCTACCGGGAGGAATTCCCTCTCGGATGTACTTCACCCAGACAAAGGAGGAATAAAAACAGATCAAAAGGGATGGATTATCGTTAACGATTATTTGGAGTCTTCCAAAACTAACGTTTGGGTTCTTGGAGACGCCAACGGTAAATATCTCTTCAAACATGTAGCCAACCACGAAGCATCTATCGTGTACTATAATGCAGTGTTGAAACGGAAAGTAAAGGTTGATTATCATGCGGTACCCCATGCCGTATTCACTTATCCCGAGATTGCGTCGGTTGGTGTGGGTGAAAAAGAGGCGATAAAGAAGTATGGCAGGGATAAACTGTTGATTGGATTCTATCGATACGAGGATACTGCGAAAGGAGAAGCCATGGACGCGAAGGATTTTTTTGTTAAAGTTATAGTGGAGTCGGGCACCATGAAGATTCTTGGAGCCCATATCATTGGACCTTACGCTTCTGTTCTCATACATGAAATCATACCATTAATGTATTCTAAAGAAAACAGTGCAAAGCCCATACTTGATTCAATGCACATTCACCCTGCTCTAAGCGAAGTCGTTGAGCGAGCCTTTCGTTCCCTAATGCCCCCTGAACATTATCACCACCTAATTGAGCAGCACTACAAAATTCTTACATAAAAAAGTATCATACTAAAAGAGCTGGTGCAATAAAAACGCTGTATTTCCTATTGATTCTTGCCCTAAACAAATAGGGCATAGAATATTTTCGCAAAAATCCGAGTACTATTTGTCTTTGTCGCTGCTGTATGGGATGCTGAATTGTTTTTCTTTTTGTTTTCGGTAGAGCATGTTGTATACGCAGAATGGTATTATTCGATTATCTGGGGTTGTGTAGTGAATGACGCAGTGGTGTGCCCGTTCCACATCGAATGTGTATGGATCCATGAATGCCATGCATCCGATTAATAGCAGTCTTCGTCTGATGTACCCAAGAGAATCATATGATGGATCTGTGTGTATCTTGATTAGTGTCTTCACGGCATTCAGAAGACCAGCTTCTCGTTGCACTTTTCTCCAATCTAATGAACGAAAGGCAGCAAAGAGCAATCTTAGATAAATTCCAATTTTACTAATTTTTTTCTTCTCAATGAGTTTGTTCAGGGCTTTCAGGTCGGACATGAATGCCTCGAAATTAAGGAAACGATTGATTGGTGTAAACTTGTCTTTTCTTTGTTTGGAAATTAAGATCCAATTCCATAATCCACAATATGGGCTGGGTGTGAATGGAGGCCATGTTTTGGCTAAAAAGCTGTTCATAACCTTGAGGGGCGGAACCATAACTGAAACTGGAAACATGTCTTCCTCCTTAATCATTCCATTAGTTTGTTCTTCGATTTTTTGAGCAAGCAATGAATTGTCAATTCGATTTTTCCTAGAGACATATTCCGCTGTTCTTCCAGTAAATGACATTGGTTGAAAAACTATTCCTCTTATAACATCCACATTTTCTGAAGCGAATCTGATCATTTCTCCTACTTCGTTGTCGTTTATTCCGCCCTGTAGAGTTGGAACCAAAATAATTTCTATGTCTTGTCTTCGGCAAAGTTCAACAAGCTTCAGTTTATTCGGAAGCAGTTTTGCACCTCGCAGTTTCTCGTATGGTGAATCCGTGAGTCCGTCAAACTGTAGGTATACTATGTTCAATCCTGCTTCCTTCAATTTCCTGACTAATTCGGGGTCATTGGACATTCTGATGCCATTCGTTGCAAGAAGAATCATGAATTTCATGTCATGGGCCATCTTCACGATTTCAACTATGTCCTCGCGGACTGTTGGTTCTCCACCAGCAAACATTACCGCTAGAGGAGGCAGATCCTGTTTCTTCAGAAAATTTAACATGTTATGAATGGTTTCTAGAGTTGGTTGGTAAATATCACGTGACTTTGATGCATTAGCAAAACATATTGGACAACTTAAATCACACTCGTTAGTAACGTCGATGACCGCCATGACTGTTGTGGACACATGATTAGCGCAGTCATTTACTCCACACCCAGTGGGACAGTTGTCCTGATACGGTTTAGAAGAGGGCTTCTTGAACTCTTCAGCCTTGTGATAAATGTCCGCTCTAGCCCAATATGTGTCATTAAAGCTTCCATGCTCGTTGCATTCCTTCAAGATAACAATCTTTCCCTCTTTTTCCGCGACTTGTGCTTTTACCTTTTTTAGACAAACTGGGCAAACACTGAAAGTTTCTCGAAGAATTTTATATTTCTCTTCCTTCAAGTCAAAGCCCCAACAATTAATGCAATAGGTATCAAAATCATTGTTCTAGTTACTAGTCTTTCATGTTTCTTTACTGCGTTAATATCTTGCTTTCTGAGGAGCGAGACTCCAGAAATTACGAGAATTATGTCCCAAATGATTATTGGAATCAGGTATGCATAACCGACTGAATTCACTAAATATGGAATAGGGGAGCCTATTACGTTTAGTATGAAGAAAATCGCCCCAACCTTTGTGGCGAATTCTGGGCCACGGTTAGCTGCCAAGGTTGCATATCCAGCCTTCTTGTCTCCCTCTAAACTTAATACATCTCGTAATATGTTTCCGCCGATACTGCCCATGCTCATAAACGATAAAGAGAAAGACGTAATTGTAATTGTTCCAAACAGAGCGGCTTCGCCATAAACAAAAGATGTTCCTATGAGGAAACCCATAAGAAAGCTTCCGAAAAAACCCGCATGTTTCTTTATGATTTGGGAGTAACCCACAAGAAGAATTGTATCCATAAGGGCAATTCCGAAGCATAACCAGTTGATTCTAAGTGATGCTAATAGTCCAATGGTAAACAAGATCAATGATGCCAGGAGTGCATGCCATGGTGCTAGACTTTTTGAAGGAATAGGTCTGTTCTTTTTAACGATTGCATCTGATTCTTGATCAACGTAGTCGTTGAATGCGAAACCGCCAGAACTAATACATATTGCCGACAAGACTACTAGTCCTAACAGATAATTTTCTGGCAAGCCTCTCTGCAGAGTAATTATCGTTAGAACTGAGAGACCGCCAGTCATGAGCCAATAGGGCGGACGAATAAGCATAATAACGGCTTTCAACCGATTTTTCAACTTAGCCATTTAAATCGAGCCTAATATCTTTTTGATCTTATTAATTTTTTCAGTCCTTCTTTTAAACTAACTTTGGGTTTCCACTGTAACTTTTTCACTGCTTTACTGTTGTCTGCCAATGTTATATCCATGTCTCCCGCCCACGCTTGACCGCCTTGGAATGAAATATTAACATTCTTCAATCCCAGAATATTAACAATCATTTTAGCTAACTCTGCTACCGAGGTTGTTGTTCCTGTCCCCACGTTAAAGGTATTTCCTGAGGCTACGGGGGAAGTTGCAGCCTTAATCAACATATCTACCATATCGGATACGTAAACGAAATCTCTGGATTGTTTTCCTGTACCCAGAACCTCCAATTTGTCTGGTGTCTTCCGTAATTTGTTAAGGAAATCGTATATTGCGCCGTGACAGTCAGGACCATAAACATTGAATATACGGAGCATAACAATCTCTGAGCCGTAAGTTTCTTGATAGAACCGGCAATAGTTCTCACCAAGAAGTTTTGTCAGCCCGTAGAATGCGATTGGATGTGTTGGATATGTTTCAGGTGTCGGTCTCTTCTCCGGATTTCCATAAACTGCGCATGAAGAAGCGAAGACCATTCTGGCGCCAGCCTTTCTGGCAGCTTCAAGGACATTTAATGTACCAACAACATTAATTTCACAATCTTCTTTGGGATTTTCCATCGAAAGTGGAACACTTGTTTGGGCGGCCAAATGAAAAATGATTGTGCAATTCTTGGTTGCTTTTTCTATTGCCGCTGGATCTCTAATGTCTTCTTGTATGAAGTTGAGTCCATTATCCATGAGGTCTTTTATGGAATCAATTTTTCCTGAATATAAGTTGTCAAATGCAGTTACATTTGCGCCCTGCTCTAAAAGCGTTCTACAGAGATTAGAGCCTATGAATCCAGCGCCGCCAGTAACGACAACTTTCAGTTCCTTGAGTGCTTTCAATGCAATTCCTCAGTTAATAACTGGAATCTAAGGATGCACTCATTAGTTAATGATATACCTTTTTTGGGAAAGATCAATTTCTTAATAGTCAAAGGAATACACTTCTCGTTATAGATTCTTTGTTAGAACATAAAGTTTCTGGAAGCTTTTCACGAAGAGATTACTGACTGGCGTGCTAGTCGTAATCCGCCTTTTATTAGACATGAACTAACTAAACAGTAATTAACAATTATGTATTAGTTCCCTTAAATCAATGAAATAATAGGGAACTAACCACTTAACAATAAAATTACTTATTCCTCTATATCTCACTAAATGTATTGTTCCCATAGTTGAGTGTGAATTATCACTGAACATAAATTAATCAATTACTAATAAAATATTAATTTACAACTTTTAGAATTCTATGAATTCACCATTGATTTTAATTTATAATTTGTAAGTCAACTCCTGACACTCATAATTTTAAATATGTTATGTGTTGAAACAGAAAGCTAGGGGGAAGAATTAAATTTTTTACATAATTTTCACCCACAAATAATAAAAAAAAGAAAAAAATGAAAGTGCGGTGCCCAAAATTGGTATTAGATATTATCTTAGAATCGTTAGCAACAATTACTGGAGTCCTTAGTTCTTTCGCAATGATTCCTCAAATTTACAGAATATTTAAAAGAAAAAGTGCCAAGGACATTTCAATCTGGACATACTTGTATATGCTTATAGTAGGTGTAATCTGGGTTCTATATGGTCTGAACATTCAGAGATTTCCGATTTGGGTCACCAATCTGGTGGGTACTTTAGCAATGATCGGCATTATTGTTGGTTGGTTCTTATATGGTAGATAATTAATGATGTGTTTGGGTTTGAGGGATTAACATTTAACCCTGCATTATTTTTCTGTATTATCTGCACTTGTTCTGGTTAGAATTTTTTCCAAATCATGGATTAGATTCTATCCAGATTAGTTGTGAATTAACTATAGACAATAAAGGTTTCCGACACTATTCCATATGAAAGAATGAGGAAACGATTTAAGAATTGCATATTTTCCTCGCCAACCCGTACAGTGCATTGGTGCAATAATGACGGGAGCAAACTGTCGTAACCTTTCAACGGTGTGACTAATTCTTGTTTCGCAATATTTTCCAGCCAAGTGAAAACCACCCATTATAGAATAAACCTTGGTAACTCCAGTAATTTTCTGGCCAAAAAGTGTTGTATTAATAATGCCTGCATGGGCACAACCCGAAATGATTATCAAACCTTTGTTCTTAACATTTATTATGATCGCACGATCATCCCAAATCCACGGATCTGGAAGCCATCTTTCATTAAAAAAATAATAATGTTTTGAAAACCCTTTTTCAAAATCAGTTATACGAGGAATTTCTCCGCTTACAAGTAATTTGTCTTCAAATAAAAGATAAGGTTGTTTTGTTCGTAAAAAACTGGCAGGAGTTACTTGATCTTCAGATGGAAATCTTGGATAGGTTCTCATTGTTCCATCAGGATTAATCACACCACGATTTTTGAACATGTCATCATGGATGATGATTGGTAAATCTTTTCTATTAATAACTTTGAGGACATTTAACAATCCACCGTGATGGTCATAGTGGCCATGGGAGAGTACTATGCACTCCACACGGGAAAGGTCAATTCCCATTCTCAATGCGTTGTTTACAATCCCCTTGGGGCTAAGACCAGTATCAAATAGAATAGTATGTTGATTCTCTTGGGAAAATATCTTGATTAATACGGAGAAACCATGTTCAGCAAAAGGTAGACGAAAATGTTTCTTTGTACATTTTATTCCCATTCGGTTTCTAGTCCATTCTCGGACCATATGAACTTCTTTTTTTAGATTTGTAGAATTGAAATCGACAGTGTTATCCATTAGGCTTGTAATTTCTACAGCATCAACTTCCTTAAGCGCTATTTGGCTGTCCATTTTTCATTGTCGCCTTTTTACAACTTGCCAATGTAGTAACTTGCTGCGGGGCATCCAGCACATTCTGTTTTGTATCTATTGCAGCTTCGACAATCAACACTACAGGGTGTTTTGGTTTTACCTTTATGTGATAAATGTTCTCGTATTGGTAGAAATGGAGAATAGTGGATATTTCCAATAGGAATGAACTCTGAACGACGTATTCCTTCACTGCTTCTAAGGGAACATTTTTCTACAGAAATACTTTCTAATGTGTCCTGATCTTCAGCAACCACCAAGGCAATCAAATTGTATCCTCCCATAGTTGTGAAAATATTCACTACCCGAGGACAATCCTTGAAACGTTCAAGAAGTTTCTCCATTGCTTCAGAGTTTTCTACCTCCATTAGTACAATCGCAGCTTGCATGCCTAATTTCTTAACGTTGAGAAGTGGTGCAACTTTGAGGAATCCTTTCTTTAAAAGTTTGTCTACTCTTTTCTTTGTTCCGACGCTAGAAAACCCAACAACTTTTGCTAGCTCTTTTAGTGTTGTCCTTCCGTCCTGTTGGAGTTGTGAAATGATCTTTCGGTCTACTTCATCCATTTTAACCACTGAGTTTACTTTCTGAACGCTAAATATATATTTCCGTTTACATTATAAACCTTTCTCTGAAATTAATGTGCGAACTGTAAACTCATCTCTGGAGAAGAAGAACTTGACTGATGAAAGAAACCCAAAACTTGATTCAAATTTAAAAGTGGAAGAAATCCCAATTTCTGGGAAAACGGCTTTTGATGAAGAGGCGGTAAAACGCAAAGCAAGAATGAATAAAATTAAGCATAAGATAGCCGTGATAAGCGGTAAGGGCGGAGTAGGTAAAAGTACCATTACCGTGAATTTAGCAATAGCTTTTGCAATTAATGGTTACGCCAACCAAATAGGGATACTTGACGCAGACATAACAGGACCATGTATCCCAAAAATAATAGGTTTACACGGAAAGAAACTGCAAGTCGGTCCTCCAGGAATATTTCCCGCAATAGGGCCTTTAGGAACCAAAGTCGTTTCAATGGCTTTTCTACTTCCAAGCGACGAAGTTCCAGTAATTTGGCGTGGTCCACTAAAGGGGAGAGCAATTAGTCAATTCTTGTCCGACATTGTTTGGGGAGAACTTGAATTTCTTTTTATAGATCTTCCACCGGGAACCGGTGATGAACCTCTGAGCGTTATGCAACTTATTCCTGAATTGGATGGAGTTGTAATCGTTACTTTGCCTTCAGAGGTTTCCCAAATTGTTGTCAAGAAAGCTGTTACTTTTGCTAGGCAACTTAACATACCCATTATAGGCATTATCGAGAATATGAGCGGTTTCGTTTGTCCAAAATGCGGTGAAAAAACCGATGTTTTCAATATTGGAGGTGGAACGAAAATTGCTGAAGATCTATCTGTACCCTTTCTTGGAAACATTCCCATAGATCCTGAGGTCTGTTGCGATTCTGACAAAGGAATTCCCTTTATTATTGAACATAAACATTCTCTGGCGACAAAAGCATTTATGGAAATTGTCAAGAAAATTGAAGATTTCTTGAAAAATTCAAAAGAAATAGAAAACTCTCAAAACGCGGTTCACATCGAACAAGAACACTAGAACCTTTTAGAAGGTGAAAATAGTTGACCAAAAAAACTACACACATGAAAATAGAAGAATTGAAGACAGACATTGGAATAATAAAGAACCTCGAAATCTCTATTGGCAAAATTGTCGATGACACATGGGAAGAACCAGAAGGACCAACACCCTTTCCTTCCACAGTTGATCTAAGAGAGTGGGACTTCAAATTATTACAGCGCTATAAACCGTTTTATTTACCATTTTGTGATGTCTGTTGCCTATGTACTTTTGGAAAGTGTGATCTATCAGGAGACAAAAGAGGAGCCTGCGGATTAAACATGGCTGCTCAACAGTCCAGGATTGTTCTTCTTGCCTGTTGTATTGGAGCTGCTACCCATACGGCTCATGCCAGACACTTAGTTGACCATTTGATAGAAAAATATGGACGAAACATTCCTCTTAACCAAGGGGGCTTAAACATAGACATAGATGCTCCTGTGACCTGTCTAGTCTGTGGCATAAAGCCTAAAACCCTAAAGGATGTGGAAGAAGCCCTAGACTGGGCTGAAGAACAAGTTACACACTGCCTTTCTGCAACTCACACTGGACAAGAAGGAGGTAACCTAGACTTTGAATCAAAAGCTTTCCACGTTGGGATGGCAGACCAAGTAGGTATGGAAATCGCAGATTTGATCCAGATTTCGGTTCTAGATTTTCCAAAAGCTGACCCTGAAGCTCCACTTGTGGAATTGGGTTTCGGCGTAGCAGATGTTAAAAAACCAACAATTCTTGTAATTGGCCACAACGTTCCATCAAGCGTTGGAATAATTGATTACATGACAAAAAATAACCTAATTGGGAAAGTTGAAGTTGTAGGAATATGTTGTACAGCCCACGACCTAACCCGATACAGTCCTTCAGCGAAGGTAGTTGGTCCAATTTCTTGGCAACTAAAATACATCAGAAGTGGATTGGCCGACCTTATTGTCGTTGATGAACAATGTATCAGAGCTGATACACTAGAAGAAGCACAAAAAGTCAAGACTCCGGTGATCGCATCAAGCCCCAAAAACTGTTTGAATCTTCATAATAGAACCAAAGACCCAGCAAAAGAACTCGTAGCTGATTTAGTTGAAGGCAAAGTTCCTGGTGTGCTTATTTTAGATCCTGATAAAGTTGGAGAAGTTGCTGTTGAAGCTGTAATTGCTGTTGCACCGAAAAGAGACAAGTTCAGCATAATTCCTGGTATCGAAGAGATAACGGCTGCAGGTCAAGCATGTACCGGATGTAACGAATGTATAAGAGCTTGTCCAAACAATCAGCCAATTCCTGAAGCAATGAAAGCAGCAGCTGAAGGTAACCTTAAACCCTTTGCTGAAATCTTTGATAATTGTGTAGGTTGTGCCCGTTGTGATAGTGCTTGTCCTAAGGATTTTCCTCTTCACAGTTTTATGGTGAAGGCGGGAGAAGACAAATCGATGAGCGAAAAATTCATGATGCGTTCTGGACGGGGAGCTATTCAAGACATAGAGATCCGAAACGTTGGAGGGCCAATAGTTCTCGGTGAGATTCCTGGAGTCGTGGCTATAGTAGGTTGTGCCAATTATCCTGATGGTAATGAAGCAGTGGCTGAAATCGTTGAAGAGTTCGCGAAACGCAGATACATAGTTGTCCTCTCTGGATGTGCAGCTATGT
This sequence comes from Thermoproteota archaeon, assembly GCA_042565955.1. Taxonomy (GTDB): domain Archaea; phylum Thermoproteota; class Bathyarchaeia; order Bathyarchaeales; family Bathyarchaeaceae; genus Bathyarchaeum. Next base: position 275,743 of record JBHORG010000001.1, read on the forward strand.
CAGCAGCCATGGTGAAAGATGAAGAAGGAAGAACCGTTTACGAGAAATATCCTGGTGGATTTGAAGCTGGAGGAGTTCTAAACGTTGGGTCATGTGTTTCTAATCCTCACATAGCGGGAGCAGCAATCAAAATTGCTAGTATCTTTGCGAAACGGAATCTAAGAGGTAATTACGAAGAAATCGCTGATTATATTCACAATCGAGTTGGAGCTGTTGGACTCGCTTGGGGTGCAATGTCTCAGAAGGCAGCGTCAATAGCTGCCGGTTTCTGGAGGCTTGGAGTGCCTGTAATAGTGGGTCCGCATGGGTCTAAGTATAGACGTATGCTTCTTGGAAGAGCAGACAAAAAGGAAGATTGGTTCGTATACGATGCTAGAACGGGCGATAAAGTTTACACCGGTCCAACCCCTGAGCATCTATTCACTACTGCTGAAACTAAGGCAGAAGCTATTGTAATGATAGCAAAGCTCTGCATGAGACCTAACGATACCACTAGAGGTCGAAGCATGAAGTTAACTCATTATATCGATCTGCACAAACGCTACTATGGTGTTATGCCTGACGACATTCACCTGTTTATCCGAAATAAGATGGACATTCCCATCACTATGAAACCAGAAATCCTCAAACTCCTTGAAGAAAAGAACTGGGAAGAAACTAGAATTCCAGACCCAACTCTATTAAAAAGAATGATCAGGAAAAGAGGTTGATAAAAATGAGCACAAAAGCAGAACCTTGGCAAACAGCAGAAATTGCAGGTCCAAAAAAGGCTCTTGTCATCATGAAACCTGAAGTAGTTGCGGCAATGATCAAACGGGCAAAACGTTCCATCATCATTGTTGGGTACTTGTCCACCAAAACTGACAAAGACACTGGCACAATGATCAACTACACCATTCGCCTAAACAAAGCTGCTGGTATTCCAGTTGTCGCGACCGCACATACGATAAAGGAATTTGTAAAACAAGGATTTGAGCAAGCAAAGCAGATGAACGCCATGGATATTGGCAACCGACTAAAAGATCCAACCTGGAATGGATTAGACGGAAAAGGTCCATATGATCTCGCGCTGTTCATGGGACTACCATATTACATGGAGTTTGTAATCTTATCAGGACTGAAACATTTCTCTAATAATCTTAAGACCATAAGTTTGGGTCGATATTATAATCCCCATGCAAGTTGGTCTTTTCCAAACCTCAAAGTCGATGAATGGAATCAAAGTTTTGAAACAATAATAAAAAATTTAGGAAGAAAATAAAAAATGTCAATATTTGAAAACAACCCACGTGGATGTCAAACCAATATGAGAAGGAGAGGTAATTAAATGAAAATATGTGTAACATCGGTATCAGGAGACTTAGACGCTCAAGTAGATCCAAGATTTGGTAGATGCCCATACTTCACGATTGTTGATTCTGAGACTATGGAGTTTAATGCAATTTCAAATGATTCTACTAATGCAGCGCATGGAGCTGGAATTCAAGCCGCTCAGACGGTTGCAAACATGGGTGTCAAAGTGGTCATAACAGGTAATGTTGGACCCAATGCATTTAATGTCCTATCAGCAACGGGGATAAAGATTGTAACCGGTGCTTCGGGTAGTGTAAAAGAGGCTGTTGAGAAATACAAGAGTGGTCAACTCCAAGAGACAGGTAATCCAACTGTTGGTGGTCATTTTGGTATGGGAAAAGGACAGGGTAGAGGACGGTAAGTTTCTGAAAAAAGGGAATTACAAAGGAGGTTTGGATGAAATGAATGTAAGAATTGTTGTTCCGGTCTCGGAGGAAAGAGGAGTTGATTCTCAGCTTTCGGAGCATTTTGGAAGAACACCTTATTTTGCTGTTATTGATTTAGATGAAAATGGACAGATAATAAAGCAAAGTACTGTCTCAAGTTCTGGTGAACATTACTGTGAAGGAATTAATTTTCTCTTGAATCTCAAACCCGATTTCATGATTGCACATGGTATGGGACAGAGAGTTATACAAAACTTTCAAAACGCAAGAATTGCAATCCTTAGAACAAGTGCTAAGGTGGTAAAAGACGCTATTCAACAATACAATAGAGGCCAACTTGTCGAATTAACAGAAGGCTGTCATTAAGATCATCACCGCTAGAAGAAGGTATGCAATGCGTTTTTCAGAGACACAGATAGTGTCAGATAAACTGACTGAAGAAAAGATAGAACTTCTAAAGAATGCTGAATATTCAAAAAAAGCCATCGAACTTTACGCTAACAAAGTAAATGTTGGTATTATTGAAAATGCCGATGTGACATTAGCATATAAAGGTCCATGCGGTGACACCTGCAAAATTTTCTTGAAAATTAGTGATCAGAATATTATAGACGATGCAAAATTTCAGTATTTAGGTTGCCCAGCATCTGCCGTCTGCGGATCAACAGTAACTCAGATTGCAAAGGGTATGACACTACGGGATGCAGAGAGGATAACTGAGGAAGAAGTAATAGATGAATTGGGTGGTTTGCCGGGTGATGAATGCCACTGCGCGACTCTTGTTTTAACAACTTTGTGTAATGCCATTAAAAAATATGAAAAAGACAAAAGTGATAACAGAAAAAGAGGAGAATTTTACTTTGATAATAACGATAGCTAGTGGAAAAGGGGGGACAGGAAAGACAACGGTTGCCGTTAACATGGCATTGTCCCTAGAAAATGTGCAACTTCTTGACTGTGATGTTGAAGAACCGAACTCTCATATTCTATTACAACCTACAATCCATGAAATAAACCCTGTTTGCACTAAGGTCCCATTGATTTCGGAGGAGCTTTGTGATTACTGCGGAAAATGTTCCAAGTTTTGTGCTTATAATGCCCTGTTTGTTGCGCCAAAAACTGTTATGGTCTTTCCCGAATTATGTCACAACTGTGGTGGCTGTGAACTTGTCTGTCCGAAGAACGCGATAACCGAAAAGGAAAGACAGATAGGCATAATAAAAAAAGGCGAAGCAAGAGGTGTTGAAATAGTCTACGGCGAACTAAATGTAGGAGAAGCTATGGCTGTACCTCTCATAAAGGCAGTCAAAAACCAAATGAAAAGCGACAAAACTGTTTTGATAGATGCGCCACCTGGAACCGCCTGTTCCTTGGTTGCGTCAGTTCACAAAACTGACTACTGTATCCTTGTTACGGAGCCAACTCCCTTTGGTTTGTATGATCTAAAGATTACTGTTCAAGTTTTGAAAGATCTTGATGTTCCTATGGGTGTTGTGATAAACCGTGCAGGAATCGGCGACAGAAAAGTCCACGAATATTGCGAAAAAGAGGGCATTCCTTTGTTGCTGGAAATTCCTTTTGACAAGAAAATTGCAGAACTCTATTCCCGCGGAGTCCCATTTGTGACAGAGATGCCTGAGTGGACAGAGAAGTTTCGTAAAATGCGGAATATGGTAGAGAAGTGAAGAGAATGGTGAAAGAGATTACAGTTTTGAGTGGAAAGGGCGGAACAGGAAAAACAAGTTTGACTGCTTCTCTTGCAGTGTTAACCCAAATGACTATGCTGACTGACTGCGACGTAGATGCGCCCGATCTTCACATGTTGCTAAAACCTGAGGTGCTTGAGGCACAGGAATTTAAAGCATCCAGAGTCGCTGTAATCGATGATGAGATATGTATTCAATGCGAAAAATGTGAAGAACATTGTCGATTTGGCGCTATAGAGAAACATGTAGTTGATCCAATTCTATGTGAGGGCTGTGGTGTATGTGCATATGTTTGTCCAGTTGCGGCGGTGAAGCTTGAAAAAAGGGTTTCGGGGTATGCCTTCATCTCAAAGACCAAGTATGGTCCCATGTCTCATGCTTTATTGAATCCGGGAGAAGAAAACTCTGGTAAACTTGTGGCGTTGGTGAGGCAGAACGCTAAAAAGGTCGCTGAAAAAGAAAACTGCGAGCTAATTATTAATGATGGACCACCTGGTATCGGTTGTCCTGTAATAGCTTCTTTGGGTGGAGTTGGCACGGGCTTGATAGTTACAGAACCGACAATGTCGGGCATCCACGATATGGAGAGAGCGTTAGGTTTGCTCAATCATTTCAAGATTCCTCCTCTTGTTTGCGTAAACAAATATGATATAAACGAGGAAAACACGGCTAGAATTGTGGAGTTTTGTAAGTCTAACGGCGTTGAGGTTGTTGGAAAGATACCTTTTGATCCGCTCGTTATAGAAGCTATGGTTGCAGGGAAGCCCGTAATTGAGTATTCGCCAAAAAGCTGTGTCTCACGGGCTATTGTTGAGTTATGGAAAAAAATCCTTAAAATTACTTAATTATGATTTGTTAAAAATTATCAGGTGGGAGATGTTGTGATTGTCTACAGGTATATCAATCATAACTAGCTTTTTGCTGAATGATTTTCTTCATCGGTAACGACAAGGGGTCTTCCTTCAGTTAGGGCTCGAGCAACTTTTCTTCTTGCACTTTGTAGAAACCTCCAAATGGTTCCTCTTGATACACCCATTTCTATACCTGCCTCTGCTTGAGATAATTCTTGGAGGTCTACAAGTCTTAGTGCTTCGACTTCTGCGGGTTCGATGATGATGGCTGCAGAGATTGTTCTTGGTTCTGGGATGAATTTTTCTATCTTTAATGCATTTGGTATTGTGACTGGTTTTGGCATTCTTCCTCTTCGTCCACGTCTACATCTTCGTCTCTGAGGCATTTTAATCAAATATTCTAGTTTCCCAGATACATTTATATATTTCTGTGCATTATCTCATAATTGTAAATTGTGCATAGACACAAAAATGGAAGAGAAAAAATATGCCAAAAGGAGATAAAACCGGACCGCAGGGTCTAGGTTCAAAGACAGGAAGGGCAGCCGGACATTGCGCTGGTTACCCTGTTCCAGGATATATAAACCCAAAAATAGGGTATGGAAGAGGATTTGGTAGAGGCTTCGGAAGAAGAGGTAGAGGTTTTGGTAGAGGTCGATTCGTTTATTCACAACCCGTAGTAGTTCAACCTGTTTACCGCTCAGAAATTCAGTCAATGATGCAACCCCAGACTCCAGAACAAGAACTTCTAGCACTAGAAAATTATCAGAAAAATTTGGAAGAAGAGAAAGCGGAACTTGAACAAGAAATGGATGGAGTCAAAGCTAGAATCGAGGAATTAAAAGCACCCCCCAAACAATAAAAAAACTACGAATATGGTCTCATGAAGGAACTTAGAAATTAGAGAGGCGACAATTTTGGATAAGCATAGGATAGCTGTTGCAACGAATGGAAATGATGGTTTGGAAGATGTGGTATCAGAGGTTTTCGGTAGAGCTAAAACATTCACTATTGTAGATGCTGAAGATGAGATAATAAAATGTGTAGCTGTAGTAGAAAACCCTGGGGCACCTTACAAGTATGGTGCTGGTCCTATTGTAGCGAAGATGTTGGTTGAAAAAGATGTTGACTTGGTAGTCGCTTACGTTCTGGGTATGGGTGCAGCTGGACTATTAACACAACATAACCTAAAGCATATAGCTATCAAACCAAACACTCCAGTTGAGAAGGCAGTTAGAGCAGCTCTTCGTATGAACAAAGAGAAGGATGAGTCCGGGTGAGGTCAGAGAATGACATCAGAAAACGACTCAAAATATTCAAGGAAAATAAAATAGTCAGAGGACCCTATAGCGAACTGAAAACCATTGCTTGGAAAGCAACTAAACAAGCTCTTGAATGGGTTCTTGAAGAAACAGAAAATCCATTAACATATTAATGCTGTATAAGATTAAGAACGCCTTTAACATTCTTTTTGTGAAACTATTAGATTATAAGTAACCTGAAGGCTATTCCCCCCAGAAGCAGGGCAAGCAAGATTTCGGAAACAGTAATTAACCATGCTTTCTTCCAGCCGAACTCTTTGACTAGTGCACCTATAGTTGCTATGCACGGTATGTATAGCATGACAACTAGGGTGAAGACAATCATCTGAACGGGAGTCATGACCTGAGCAAAATTTGTTGTTCCTAATAGAGTCCCAAGCATTATCAACGTTAATTCTTTACGTAGCACACCAAAGATTAGAGCTATTCCAGTGATTGCTGGCAATCCCAGCCAAGTAACTGTTACTGGGCTGAATATGCTTGCGATTGGTTCTAACAGGTTGGCAATTTCTGTGATTTTTATTACTAAACTGCCTGCAATTATTAGCGGAAACGCCATCACTATGAATTCTCGCAGCCTAAACCAAGTTTGCTTCAAAACCGTTTTCATGTGGGGTATCCTGTAGTCACTCATCTCCATAATCAATTCGGTTGGTTCACCGGGCAGGACTTTGAATGCAATTCTTCCAAGGACGAAGATAATGATCAGGTTGATGGTGTAGAGCGCCAGTGTCCATTGGATGCCTACGAAGTTTCCGACAAGTCCAAGTATGATGACTGATGTTGCAGCGCATGGGACAAGAGTAACAACAAAGGCTGTCAGCAGTCTTTCTCTTGCGGTTTCCATTATTCTGCATCCTAGACACCCTGGAACATTGCAGCCGAAGCTAAGCATGACTGGAATGAAGGCTTTTCCATGTAAACCCATTTTGTGCATTAGATTGTCCATCAGAAAAGCGATTCGGCTTAGGTATCCTGAATCTTCGAATAGATACAAGATGAAGTAGAACGGAAGAATGTAAGGTAAAGCAACTGTGATACCTCCAACAATTCCGTCTATGACTCCTCCCCAAACAAGTTCTCTAACAATTCCTGTTCCGAGAAAACTGTCAAAAGTTGGCTTCAAACCAATAAAGAACTCCCTTAAATAGGAAGATGTGAAGTCTCCGAAAGTGAATATAGCAATAAAAACTGTGAGTAATGCCGTTAACATTATTGGATAGCCAAAAATTTTGTGGGTTGTTATTGTGTGAAATTTTTCTCGTATGGGCGTCTTCAGTGGTTCGGTTATCTCCTGAATTTCTTTTGAAATTCTGCTTGCAACGTGGTATCTTTCAGAAGATACAACAGTTGGACAGGAGTGACCATGAATATCCTCAAGTTCTGCCCTAATCTTTTCAGAATCCGCTACGATTTTTGGGCTCACTTCAAGGACCTCTTTCTCAACTTCCTTGTCTTCATCCAGCAGTTTTATTGCAACCCATCTAGACGGGTACCTCAACTGAATTTTGCTAAGAAGTTCAACGAGTTCTTCAATTCTTTCTTCGAGCTCTTTTCCATATCGTGGTTTCAAAGGGGCTGTTCTTCTCTTTTTCTCGATAACTTCGATAGCTGTTTCTAACATTTCGTAGATGCCCTTTCCACTCACTGCAACTGTAGGAATAACTGGCACCCTTAGAATCTTCTCTGCTTTCTCATAATCGATTATAATCCCCTTTTTATTTGCCATGTCTACTTGGTTTAGGGCTATGATTAGGGGGGTTTCCAGTTCAAGAAGCTGGAGTGTGAAAAACAGGTTTCTCTCAAGAAGTGAAGCATCTACAACGTTTATCACTAAGTCAGGTTTTTCGGTTGCTATATAATCTCTTGAGATTAACTCCTCCATGGAGAATGTTGACAATGAATAGATCCCGGGTAAATCTATGACGTCTATTGTGTAGCCTTTGAAGTGGAGTGTTCCTTCGGCTTTTTCAACTGTTTTTCCCGGCCAATTTCCAATATGCTGGTGTAGGCCTGTCAACTGATTGAATATAACCGATTTTCCAACGTTTGCATTTCCTGCCAAAGCAACTGTGAAATGATTGTTGCTCATCGGTTGACATCCACGAGTATTCTGCTAGCCATTCCTCTACCTAAGGCTAACCTTGAACCCCTAACACGAACTTCAAGGGGTCCCTTGAAAGGCGCTGACTGTACTACAGTTACTTTAGTGCCTGGAGTTAGACCCAAATCAGTAAGTCTTTTGACAAAACGAGCTGGCAGGAAATGCTTTCCCAAACCTTTCCTTGCTCTGTGTCTACATAACTGTTGGCTTTCTGAAATGGGGTCTGTAAATGTTATGACTCCAGTTTCGCCGTTTTTCAAGTCAGTTAAGTGTAACTCCATTAGTTCCGCACACCTACTTCACTTTTTTTACATAGATGATCGATGCCACAGTATGGTCAATTATGTAGCTTTCATTTCTAACCCGTATCGTCACAGAACCTCCTGGAACTATGTTTTCAACTTGCACTCTTTCTCCAGGTGTGAGTTTTAGTTTGGTGAGCTGTTGTAGTATCTCAGCTTTTTCTTCAGTTATCTTAATAATAACTCCACTAGTTTTGGTGTCAAGTTCAGTGAGAGCTACTGTTTTTTCTTCAAGGATTGCTCCACAATTTGTCGGTATCGGGTTTCCATGAGGGCATCTTTTTGGGTGACCTAATGCTTTTTCTAGTGGCTTGATTATTTCTGGTGAAAGGGCGTGTTCTAGTTTGCATGCTGGGTCGTGAACCTCGCTCCAGTCTAGATGGAAAAAATCTGTTAATAATCGTTCTGCGAGGCGATGTCTCCTCAAAATGCTTGAAGCGATTTTTCGTCCATTATTCGTTAGCGTTACTCCTTTGTATGGTCTATGAATTACAAGTCCTTTTCTTTCTAAGATCTCGATAGTGTTTGTTATCGAACCAGGAACTACTCCCAATTCTCTGGAAAGAGCCATGGTTCTGGCGAAGCCAACTTTGCTTTCTAAGCGGTAGATTGTCTCTAGGTATTCTTCGGCTTTGTTGGTGACTACTGTTTCTTCTGGTTTCATGAGTTTCACTCGCCTACAATTACGATCTCTCGTAATTTTATTATTCATGTCTCCATAGATAAACCTTACCTTATACAATTCACTAAAATACCAAAACTATCAGGACACAAACCCGCTAGGGCAAAATGAGGACCTGACGAGAAATGGTAACTGCAAAGCAAACTACAAGTTGAAAAAGGTAGATTATATCTCTGATTATTCGGTAAAGCAATAAACATTGTCCTTTCAAGATTGTGAAAGGCTAAATGTAGAAATTGTCTATTAGAATGTAACATAAAAAACAGTAAAACAATTAAATTTGCTCTTCTTTCTATAACTTATTTGGGGGATTAATAGATTGAAATTCAAAAATATATTGGGGCTAGTTATTTTTTCTATACTTGTTTCTCTTTGTATTTTTTGGTTTGCACAGAATCAGATCACATTGATTTTCTCTATAGCTGCAGTTGGTTACCCCCAAAATTGGCTATTCGTTATTTTCAACCTAATTCTACTTTGTTTCTTTGTTTTACTAATAGGATTCAGAAGAAAATTGGCACGCCTTCCTGCAAGCATCTATGTAGCCTTTATTGTGGCCTTGTATATTGAAATGTATGGTTTTCCATTAACAATGTACTTTTTTACTTGGGCATTCGGATCAAACAGCGTCGCAACTTTGTGGTATCTCTTATCTGCATTTACAGGAGAGAAATTGTTCTACTCCATATTCATGGGCGTGATAGTACCTATTTCAAATATTGTAATCCTGACTGGAATGTTACTTGTTATCTTTGGTTGGAAAAACATCTTCAGAACCAAAAATCAGCTTGTAACTACAGGTATTTACAATTATGTCCGTCATCCCCAATATCTAGGATTTCTATTAATAACCTTAGGAATGAATGTTTTATGGGTTACATTTTCTACATTAATATTATGGCCTATCCTAGCCTTCTTGTATTATCGCCTTGCCAAAGAAGAAGATAAACAGATGGAAGAAAAGTTCGGAGAAGAATTCTTAAAATATAGAAACAAGATTCCTATGTTTATCCCAAAGATACGAAACCGAAACTAAGAACCTTCCAAGAGAGACCTTGAGATTAATCCTCTGACGCTAAGAGCATTCATTATGGTTAGTCCTATGATGCCTCCGATGACGCCTCCAACAGCGTGCAATCCCGCCCAACCTACTACTCCACCCCACTGAGTCAAGGCTGGAGGTGGCATAAAGAGAGACCCTATTATTAATCCTGCAACAGTTGCTGAGAATACAGAGATTATAAATAAAATGATTGAACCTAAAATTCTCTTCTTAAATATTCGATGGTATCCACATAAGAATACGAGAATGTCAAAAGTAATTGAGGCAGCGAAAAAACCAAAGAATTGAAAGGCTGTTGGTCTAACCATCATATTAATTATTAACGCGATCAAACCAACAAAACTAGCGGTTCCTAATTTTCTAACCCAGAAGGTTGCAAGAATTAAAGCTGAGAAACCTACGAGATCACAAGCAAAGGGTAGATGGAATATCTGAAAGAATGCTGGTGATATTGTGACATTCAAAACTCCCCATAAAGCAGCGAAGATTGATATGATTGCTAGATCACGTGGTCTAAAATAGGTCAACGAACCACCAACATGTAATACCTTTTTGCAAAAAGGTAACACGTTGATTGATTATATAAACATCACCCTTCGATTAGTGCTCACAGTAAATCTCATAAATACACTGTAATTTCAGTTTTCTAGTTCTGAACACAATTATTATATTGAAAAGATATTCAGTTTGACTTCTTATACTCCTCGTCTAGCCCTGAGTTTTTCAACTAAGCGTTTAATTTTTTTTGCTGGACCTTTGACCGTGATCGTTTCCAAACATTTGTCTTTATTTATATGTACATGCATAGAAGCGCTGATTATGGTTTCAAATGTATGTTGAGTATCAGTCAGGTCCGACTCTAACTCTCTCATTTCATGATTGTAAATAATTAGTTAATCTTTCCAAAAAATCATCCATTTCTATAATGTAAAACTCAAAGACACAAAAAGCAGAAGCTTAAATCCAATATTCACTTATGTCCCTAAATAATGAAACTTGCCTGTCCTTGCTCAGATAGCTTCTATTAAAAGGTTGACCCAATTTCCTGTGTCAACCCATTTTTCCTTCACATTCAAGAATCCTAGTTCAAAGATTATCTCGTTGCTTCCAAGCTGGTCTATGTTGATTTCAACTTGAAACTCCCATCTTTCTTCATCTTCAACTGGCAATCCATCAGGGCGTATATCTTTGCTCTCATGGCTTTCTGTTTGTTCGACTGAGCTGTCACCAGCTGGAAACGTTCGAATTGTTACATTTACTTGGTAATCTAATGGTTTGTCGTTCTGGTTTTCCACGCCAACCCATAATGAGAACGTACTGTTTTCGCCCAGAACCACAGTTTTTGGTATGTTCTCTAATTGTTTTTCTGAGTCAAGATAATATATCGCCGAAAACGGCTCAGTTTCTATGGGCGTGAAAATCAGATTCAACAAAAGAGCGCCTAAAATCAGAAGAGCTACAATAATCGTAATAATAATTGTTTTTTCTTCACTACTAGGTGAAACTGATTTTGTGTTCTTTGGAGTTTTCTTAATCTTCTTTTCCATGAACTTTCGTTGATGTTTCTTTAACTTAATCATCTCCTAAAAAGGCGAGATCAACTGTTTCATAATGTAAGCCTCTACAGAATAATCTTATATTTAGGCTTGACCCCATAAAAGAATTCTGAAAATCCCCCATCCAGCTTATCACCTATTCAATTTGGATCTACTATCATCATCTCTATGTGGATATAATCTAAGAAACTCTTGAGATCTCATGACTTTTCCTATTGTCTTTCCTTCTATGAATGCTGGTCTAACCACAGAAACTACACTTTTATATTAATCAATGGTGTTTCCCTATTCAGTTTTTCAGTTTTCCTTGAAGACTTGAGGATCTGTATATTAAATACTTTCAGTATTAAACGAATTTACTATATACTTCTTGTAATTGGCGAACGTTTTCTTTCCAACTAAACTTGTCATTTACATTCTTTTTTGCTTCCTCACCGATGCGTTTCGCCAGTTTTTCATTTGGTATTATCTTTGAAATTGCATTAGCCATTGCTTCAGGATTTCTGGGGGGAATAAGAATCCCATTTTCCAAGTGATTAATTATTTCCGGTATACCTCCAACAGTTGTTGCGATGACAGGTAATCCACATGCCATGGCTTCAAGAAGAACTAACGGTAATCCTTCACCTGAAGCAGATGGGAGAACAAAGTAGTCAGCGGCGTTGTAGTATACTGGTAGTAAATTATCTGGAACAAAACCGGTTAGTTTGATGTTATTTTCAATTCCTAGTTCTTTTATGCTTTCTTCGATTATTTTTCTGCTTGGTCCCTTTCCAGCAACAACAAATAAGATATCTGGATTATTCTTTGCCACTAGAGCAGCTGATTTAATTAGGGTATCTATACCGTTCTTGTAGACTAGCCTCCTTACACTGAAGATTATCTTTCGTGTTTTGGGTAGGTCAAGTTTTTTTCTGTTGTCTTCTTTTTTTTCTGTACAAAAACAGTTGGTATCAACACCATTGTACATTACTGATGTTTTTGACTTATCTGCACCTAGTTTCAGAACATATTTCATTGTTTCTTTGCTGACTGTAAGAATGCGATCAGCACGTTTCAAAACAGATTTCCCTATGATAAAGTCATTTAGATGTTCCATAATATTGAGGAATGATTTGTAGTCGATGAATGTATTATGTTGGGTTACTATGAATGGTTTCTTGCATTTCTTGGCGATTATTCCGGCTAGACATGACGACATGTAAACGTGACCATGAGCATGAACCAAATCACACTTCTTTATTATCTGTTCAAACTTTTTGTAAGCTTCTAATCTAAGAATGGGGTAAGGTACACCAAAACTTTCAGCAAGTTTCATACTTGGATATGTAACTATTCTAATTCCTTTAATAGGATGTTCGTTTTGTCCTTTTACTTTACTCGTCAAAACGTCAAATTCATAACCTGATTTTATCAATCTTTTACTTTGTTCATATGCTACCTTTTCTATACCTCCCATGTGCGGTGGAAAAAAATGTGTAACGAGGCATATTTTAGGCATAAGTGCACCGTGGAGCTCTGCAAATTTAACTATTTCGCACTATTTTGGTGCGTTTGAATGGAGCCCTGATTTTTCAGGGCTTGATTTGAAATATTCAATGCAAAACATCTAAATTCCACAGACAAAATTAACGTAACAGGAATGTCCACCGAAAACCAAAACGAAGTTCGCATAGGTCTAGAGGTTCATGTCCAATTAACCAGCCTAAAAACTAAACTCTTTTGCGGGTGCCCCTCAAATTACAAAGGTAAAGACCCAAACACGAGGGTATGTCCTGTCTGCTTCGGTTTACCCGGATCACTTCCTGTTCTCAACGAGAAGGCGGTGGAGTATGCAGTTATGGCTGCGTTAGCACTTAACTGTAAAGTTTCAAAATGTATGTTTTTTTTCAGGAAGAATTACTACTATCCAGATATGCCCAAAAACTTCCAGATTTCTCAATATGATCAGGCAGGAGGTGTTCCGCTTGCTGTGGATGGCTTTCTTACTATTGGTGTTGGAAAGAAACAAAAGGTGGTTCGGATTGGTAGGGTTCATCTTGAAGAGGATCCTGGGAGAATGGTTCATCAGGGTGCCATAGACACCTCTCCTTATACTCTGGTTGATTATAATCGTTCAGGAATCACCCTTTTGGAGATTGTTACAGACCCAGATCTTGATTCTCCAAAGGAAGCTAGAGTTTTCCTCCAGAAATTGCGTTCCATCTTGGAGCATTTGGGAATCTTTTCGGGTAAGTTAGATGGATCAATGAGGTGTGATGCCAACATTTCTCTCACTGGCGGAACAAGGGTAGAAGTTAAGAATATTTCGTCCTTTAAAGAGGTGGAGCGAGCTTTAAGCTTTGAGATTATGCGACAAAAAAACTTGGTAACAAAGGGGCTCTCTATCCAGCATGAAACGAGGCATTGGGATGAGGCTCGTAGAGTAACCATTTCTTTGCGTATGAAGGAAGAAGAGCATGATTATAGGTATTTTCCTGAGCCCGATCTTGTTCCCATAGTTATTACGGAAGATTTCATCGAAGAAGTTAAGATGAAGATGCCTGAGCTTCCAGAGGATAGAATCAGCCGTTTTGTTGATGATTATAATTTACCTAAATATGACGCTGAGGTTTTGGTTAGCGACAAAGTTTTAGCAGACTTTTTCGAGAGAACCGTGAAGTTATCTGATCGACCCAAAGATGTCAGTAATTGGATGATGGGCGATCTTTTGCGAAATCTTAACGAAAATAACCTTGAACTAGTTGAATCCAAGATTACTCCTGAGCTATTGGTTGAGATGATCAAGTTGATCAATGATGGAGTTATAAGTGGTAAACTTGCGAAAAAAATTTTGCCGGAAATAGTCTTAACCGGAAAAAAGCCATCAAGAATTATTAACGAAAAGGGTTTAGTAAAGATTTCTTCTCGAGAAACCCTTCAGGATCTTGTGGAGAAAGTTTTCAAAGAATATCCAAAGTGTGTGGATGATGCACTCTCGGACGATAATGCGGTTCACTTTCTTGTTGGTCAACTTATGAGGGTTACGAAAGGAAAGGCTGATCCTCAGTTGGCCAATCAACTGATAAATGAAAAACTGAAGTCACTACGAACTATAGATAGGCTTTAGAGAAGTCCTTCAATGCTCTCTTGGGTTTTTTTCTCATTTTTTATATCATGTGTCTGTTCTTCTTTTTCTTTAGTTTCCACTTGTTTGTTTGTATTGTTTTCAAGGATATGCATTAATATTTTGTAGATAGATAGTGCAATACCTCTTTCAGCTCCGAACCCTGTTGTTGCACCTAGCAGGCATATGCCTTTCAATCCTCGCATTTTTGCCAGTCCCAGCAGTAGACCGGTTGCTCCACTAATTCTTCCTTCGCTATAAACTTTAATTCCTTTTTCAAGGTACTTCCGGGCGAGTTTTTCAGAAGTAGCGGCTATGTAAACTTCGTTTGCTGGGTTCGGTGTGGATACTCCACCCATGGTAACTATAATTTTGCTTCCATGGGTCTCTGCGAAATTCATAATTTCATTACATATATCGTAGTGGGCTACAGTGTCTTCCATCGACGGCTGTGAGTCTCCAGTTAGTATAATGTAGTGGTTTTTTTCGGTTTTGGCTGCGTAGAACTGGTAATGGGGTGGGTGGCACGTTCCGTCCTTTTTTACAGTTACGTAATCTGGGAAGTAAGGAGCATACAATTCAGCGAAGACTTTGGCCTCAGTGGATTCTATGAGATGTCTTGCTGCGATCATTCCTATATTTCCCAGACCTGAAAGTCCCTCTACAAAAACTGGTTTTTTCAGTTGAGGATCAAAGAGCTGGAGGAAATAAGGAGTCTCCATAAGATTCACCAAACAATAGTTGATTATACAGACTATAGTTCTTTCGTATTTCTTTAGTTAATTTCTGGTTTTCGATTTCGGTATTGTGTGTTTTGTTCAAATGTGTATGCAACCTGTAGTATCAAGTCTTCTCGAAGGAGTGGAGCCATGATTTGCATTCCAATGGGAAGACCGTTGATGAATCCACATGGAACAGATATTGCAGGTATTCCAGCCAGATTCGCTGATACAGTGTCTACATCGCTCATGTAGAGTGCTAGTGGGTCTTTTATTCTCTCGTTAATTTTAAATGGAGGAAAAGGCATTGTGGGACCGACTATTACATCGAATTTCTTAAATGCTTCTTCGAAGTTTTTTCGAATCAAGGTTCGAACTTTAAGTGCTTTCAAGTAATATTTGTTATAATATCCTGTTGAAAGGGCGTAGGTTCCAAGGATTATTCTTCGCCTTACTTCAGGTCCGAATCCAACGCGTCTATTTTGTGCAAATACTGTTGCCCAGTCTCCTTTATCTTTGTCAATTCGGTATCCGTAACGTAAGCCATCATATCTTGCTAGGTTTGAGCTGGCTTCAGACATTGCAACAATGTAATATGCGGCAAGAGAATGTTCAAGACTTGGAAGCGAAGTTTCCTCGTAAGTTGCTCCTAATTCTTCAAGTTTGTGAATGCCACCCCAAACCTGTTTCTTTACTTCATCATTTGTTCCCTCGCCGAAGAACTCTTTGGGTACACCTATCTTGAATCCCTCGACATTGTCCTCGAGGAATTCCGTGTAATCTTTTGACTCTAAATTCACGGAGGTTCCATCTCTGGAATCATGGCCAGCAATTACCGTAAGAAACAGGGCACAATCGGAAACGTCCTTTGTCATGGGGCCAATCTGTTCAAGACTATTCGCATATGCGATCAATCCGTAACGGCTAACCAATCCGTAAGTTGGCTTCAAACCAACCACTGAACAGTAACTGGCAGGACAACGAATTGATCCACCAGTGTCAGTTCCTAATGCTAATATTGCCTCATCACTGGTGATACATGCCGCGCTGCCTCCTGATGATCCTCCAGGAACCCGTGAACGATCCCAAGGATTAAGAGTTGGACCAAAATAGCTGGTTTCTGTGGAGGATCCCATGGCAAATTCGTCCATGTTTGTTTTTCCAATGATCACCCCGTCTTCTTGTTTAATCCGTTCAATGACTTGCGCGTCATAAGGAGGAATAAAATTCTCGAGCATCCGCGAAGAACAGGTAGTGGGAATTCCCTGCGTACAGATGGCATCCTTCACGGCGATTGCTACTCCAGCCATTTTTCCGACAGTTTTTCCGTCGGAGACCTTTTTGTCAATCTTTTGTGCTTTTTTAAGTGCTTCTTCCTCGACGAGTGTAACATAGGCGTTAATCTTATCTTCAAACTTGTGAATTCTTTCGAAAACCGCATAAACACATTCTTCGGCGGACACTTCGTTACTTACTATTTTCTGGATGGTTTCTTTGGCGGTTAACTCGTATAACTTTGGCATATTGTTTGCTTCCTAAACAATTCTTGGACCTTTTATGAACTTTTTTTCTTTTTTGGGAGCGTTCTTGAGAGCTTCTTCTATGGGTAACGAAGGTACCATTTTGTCTCTTCTGGAAACGTTTTTGAGGTCCAAAACATGGAATGTAGGTTCAAGGCCATCGGTGTCTGCCTCCTCAATCTTTTTGAAGTAGTCTAGAATTTCGTTGAACTGTTCAGTGAAGAGTGCCTTCTCGTTTTCGGAGAGCTCAATATGTGCGAGCCAAGCAACGTGCTCAACTTCTTTCTGTGACATATGTTTTTTTTTCATGTTTTTTCCTTCATAGTAAGAGCTTGAGGGAGTCATTTAATATCTAAGTTTAATATTCACTTGCCAAGCTCTATTCTAGAACACTTTTAACTCTTCTGGACCGTTAGTTGTTCGTTTAGATTTCTATCTCTTCATTTACAGGGACAAACCTTGTTGTATGATTTTGTTTGAATTGATATAGGCTTGACTTAATGCCGAGTTTTTTTGTAATATCTCATAAATTTTCCACAAGCTATTATGCCTGGTTTATATGCTATTAGCAAAGCATATTTTACTGTCATCGGGTATGATAGAGGAGCAAGTTGACCCGAATCTACGTTTGCCGGAAATGCAGAAAAAGACATTCAATTGATGAGTTTAAACAGAGTAGATTCTGTTCCGAATGCGGAACATACCTAACTTCCAGAATGGTTACTACCACTAGTATTCCCATAATTTATGTTGCAGGTACTAAAACAGTGTTACAACCCACGTCTTCTGATAACGAGTGGATCCCCCGAGGATACGAAGTACGCAAAGGACAGGTCGAATTTATAAAAGAAGCAACCAAAGCCCTAGAAAACCACGAGGTTTTTGTGGGTAGTGCTCCCTGTGGAATAGGAAAATCTCTTGCATCTCTTCTTAGCGTTTTACCAATGCTTGGAGAAAACAAGCTCCTGATTAGTTTCAGAACAAGAAGCCAACTACACATCTTCCTGAAAGAACTAAGAGGGCTAAAAAAGAGACCTTTGACAGTGTCCCTGTTCAGCAAACAGGACATGTGCCCGTTGCGAAAGAAAAGAACAGGTTCATATTTTGACTTTCTTGAGGAATGCAAACGACTCAAAGAGAACTGCGAGACTGGAACTAAACCTTTCTGTAAATACTACTGGAACATGAATAGGAAACAAAGACAAGCAGAAGAACTAGCTTTGAGATGCGCTCGAAAAATCCTTAATCCACAAGATACCTCTATGGAGATGGCTAAGCATGGTTTTTGTGCATATGAAGCACTGAAACGAATTCTTAGTAAAGTGAAGATTTTCCTCGGAACTTACCATTACACATTCAATCCAAAAGTTAGAAACTCCCTACTGAAAAATTGGGGGGTAGATATATCAAACGTTTATCTCGTAGTTGATGAGGCTCACAATATACCAAATTTTGCCCGCGAACTCCTCTCCGACCGTATGACCCAAAACACAATCGAAAACGCCATCAAAGAAACAGAAAAATTTGAACACAAAAATATTGAAACTGTTCTAGATTACCTCAACATATTAGACGATGACGTTTTCCGCTATGTCCAGAAAGATTTGGGAAATTCAAAACTTAAACTACTCGATCCCCAGGACATCGCCACAAAATTCCTTGAATGGAGTGGGGCATCTAGCGAAAAAGCCGCACAAATCCTCCACGAATACGGCGAATACGTCAGAGAAACACGTCAAGAACTAGGTTATGATAAAATCTTCAGTTATACCCATCGCGTAGGCGACTTTGTAGAGAACTTTTTCCAGAGGATTGGAAAAAAATACATTCACTTAATCGAGAAGGATTGGGGCGACAGAATCTACTTGGGTGTAAAAAGTCTAGACGGCAGGGAAATAACAGACCCAATTCTACGACAAGCTAAAGGAAGCATAGTTATGAGTGGCTTCTTATCACCTCCAAAAGTCTACAGGGATTTGATACTTCGGGACAAACAAGATGTCTATCTTAAAGAATTTGATTCTCCATTCCCACCAGAAAACAGGTTAATATTAGCAGCTCGAGATGTTTCATCAAGGTTTGAGCAAAGAACCGATAAAATGCTAAAGAAATGGGCAGATTATATCGAGAACATATCATTATCAAACGAGGGCAACATGAGTGTCTTTTTCACTAGTTATAATCTAATGAATTCTGTCCTCTCAAAAATCAACATCGACAGAACATTAGTTGTGGAAGAACGTAAAACCAGACAGAACGAGATTGTTGATAAACTAAAACACTCAAACAATAACGCACTATTTGGAGTAATGGGCGGAAAATTCAGTGAAGGTATGGATTACCCCAACAACCTACTAACCTGCGTAGTTACAGTTGGATTACCCTATGCGACATGGAACCTGTATCAGAAAGCTCTGATAAGCTACTTTGAGTACCAATTTCCAGGAAATGGAAGAAACTACGCTTACTTGACACCCGCAATTTTTCGCTTAGTTCAAGCCTGCGGACGAGTACATCGATCAGCCAAAGACAAAGGATGCATAGTAATGCTAGACGAACGTGTTACACGTCCTGAAATTAGGCAGTTATTACCAGGTTACTGCCAGAAAGAAATGAAAATAATTAAGAACTCAATGAATTGTGGTGATACTATAGCAAAATTCTGGAATAAACATCGTAAACTTTCCTAGCACTGAAATAGGTATAGATGCAACGTTGATCTCCAGAAAAACAAAACTTTGGATCCTAATTGACATTGTTATTACATTAATCAGATGGAACATGTCAAAGTGATTGAAAAACATCAAGGTACAACAATTATTTAACGTTATTAGTAACAAATATAATTTTCAACCAAACTGTTTCATGATAGAAGTTATAAGGAATTTAAGGGACTATTGACTTATACACCTTTAATACTTTGACAGCCTAGCGGAGAAATTTAAAGATGCCCAAAATTCGAAGGAAAACATTTGCAGCTCGTGAAGACTTAATTGAACGCGCTAGTGAAGTTGCCAAAGAAAAGGGTTTTAGTTTCTATGCCTTCTTAAACGAAAATCTGGAACAGACTCTTGAAGCTGAAGAAATGGGTGTGAGTCTTCGAATCCTAATTGAAGAACGAGGGCTGCTAAAAGCCGCCAAGGAAGCCAGTTTTGTTCTCGGTTTAGAGACATTATGGTATGAAATGGCAGATCTCGCCTATGAAAAGGCGAAACGCAGGGCACTGGAATGCTGGATCGAATCCGGTGAATGGCTGGCAAGACGTTATATCTCAAGTGGGATTAAGGATCCCTTTTTAGTCTTCAAATCTGAATTGGAGGCTTTTACTTGGAATGCTTCTGAGTTAGATATAGAGACCGAAAAAAATGAAGTGAGAATTAGAATAATTAGCCCAAAGTTTTCTGAATCATATACTATCTTGTTGGCGGCGTTTATTGAAAGCGCCTTGAAGACTTTTGGCTATATTAGTTTCAACAATGATGTCACCCGAGGAACAATCCGGATGAAAGCTCATAGGGGAAAGAATTGATGTCACAAGGACGAAGTAAAGGAAAAAGGCTAATCCCTGTTCCAGAGTCCCTTCTAAAGGGCCTCATGGATGCGGCGAGTAAGGATGGAAAGCCTGTTAATAGTTATATTGAGGAGGCTTTACAGCAAGCTGTGAAAGTCTTTGAGACTGGTCAAAACCTCGCTGGTATGGTACATTATTTTAAAATACTTCAGTCACAAAAGGCGTCTGGTGCTATCTTTACACCTTTAACCGTATTCGACTTTATGACACACAAAGTTTCCACCACAGACAAAGACAAGTTGCTGGAGGAGTGGTTTGAAAGTGGAAAGTGGTATGGAAAATATATTGTAGAAAAATTTCAAAATCCAGTTCAAGCCTTAGCTGATCTCCTTCAAGTGACGAGGGGGGACCTGAATGAGGTCAATGTCACTGCGATTGATGGTAAAACTAAGCTCAGATGTACATCTATAGCTCTGACAAAAGATGGAACTGAATTGCTTCTAAAGTTTATCGAGGGTGCTCTGGACGGAATGAACTGCAAAATCTTGAAAAACGAGTTCATGAAGGGCCTGATTCTTGTAGAATTTACGTTGTGCACATAAACATATATTTTTTACAATTTGTGCACAAATCGGTTTCTGCATTTTATCATGTGGACAAAAACTATATATTTAGTATCTGATGACTGAAGATACGTTAAACATAGAGGAAATAAAAATGCATAATAAAACAATATCTAAGATTTTAGTAGCAATCATAATGACTTCAATGCTAATCGCAATTATACCTGCTCTTCCAGTAGGTGCAACTACTTTAGCATCTATTACTCCTAATATAGGAAATGTTGGGACAACAGTAACTGTTATTGGAACAATTGATACCCAAGGTGGAGCTTATGTAATTGAATGGGACGGAAGTACTGTTCAAAGTGGAAATGCTCCAGCAAACTCTTACGCTGTAAATGACACATTTGTCGTACCTCCAAGCCTAGGTACTGATGTTGGTCTTGTTCACGATGTTGGTTTAAGAGACGTTTCATCCAGTGGAGTTCAAACAGTGCAATTTAGGGTAAAAACCCTAAAGACAATAACTACTGCCGCTTATGATCAAGAAGGAGATACACTTGCTTTAACAATAACTGTAACTGGAGGAACATTAGCAAATACTTTAAACAATTATACAGTTGGTGTAACCAATCCAGCCGGTACAATGTATGTGGACGCTGACTTCTCTTTCACAACTGATGGAGTAGGTTCAGGTTCTGTTACCAAAAACTATCCATCTGCAACATTTACATCAGGTGCAAACACTAACTTGACTGGAACATACGCTATCGTGGCTAATAGAACGCAACCAGGAATTATTACTAATGCTGCAAGCACTAGTTTCGTCATTGGTTTGACGGATAAGGCTTCTTATGGAAGATTTGAGACTGTCAATGTTCAAACAGCAGGATGGGCAAACGACCAGGGTGTTACAATAACAATATTGAACACAACTGGAGGAGTTGCCCAACAATGGGTAAATCAAAGCCTCACTACAGGAATGTTTACTGGAAATTGGGTAATTCCATGGAACGCACCAATGGGAACCTATACAGTAACAGCAGTTAATGCCACAGGTGATAACAAGGCAGTTGATTCTACTCAGACTTTCACAGTAGGTTCAGCAGACTTGTCTGTAGAATTCCAAACCGCTCCAGCAGCTAGTCCAGTACGTACTGATACAGTTTCCGCAAAGTTCACAATTCAATATCCTGACGACGTGTACTATAACAATGTAACACACTTTAGTTCGCTAACCGCAAGTGTCTATTATAATACGACTCTTGTTGCAACTATACCTTTAACAGCTGCTGATTACTCAGCAGATAATAATTGGACTGTTTCATGGAAGATTCCTAGAGATGCAAGTCTTGGAAGTGATTATAGATTCCAGATAGATGAAGATGCTATTACTGATACGAATGATAACGAAGGTCCAGCCGACGATGCTGTATCAGCTGATTTCACAGTAAATCAAGCTGTATTAAGCGTAATGGTAACTCAGCAACCGGCAGAAAACTACACCCGCACCGAATTTGCAATGGCAAAAATTAACATCACTTATCCAGATGACACATTCTACACTGACGCAGACCTTGGAAACATAACTGTTAGAGTTTACACTGGTGAAGATGAGAGTGTCGCAAACTTGACGCTGACCGCAGGAGATTTCAATTCAACTACCAATGAATGGACAATTTCCTGGGCTAGTCCATACGATGCCGACCTCACTGATTACTGGTTCGAAATAGAAACCGATGATGTAATTGACGCTGCAAACCCCAACATGGGTCCAGACGCAGATGTAAGCACTGACACCTTTTTGTTGCTTACAGCTACAATAAACGTCGACTCCATCAACACAGATGCTGCAACCTACGCACCAGGAGAATACCTTAGAGTCTTCTTCGACGCCACTTATCAAGATGGCAGTCCAGTTGTAACTGGATCTTCTGAAATCACCCTAACTGCACCAGATACCTACACTGAAACAACCTATGATCCTGTACACACAACAGCTGGCAGATGGCAAGTCACTATATGGCTTTCTGACGCACAGGCACAAGTAGGTTCCTGGAACGTTACACTAAGCGCTAATGGACTAGACGACGGTGCAGGTAACATGGGTCCAGCGACCGCTGTAACAACAAGCTTCACAGTACTTCCTAACGAAGTCACTCTGGAAGATATCATGGCTGCAATAGATGCTCTTGACGACAAGATAGACGGCGTAGAAGCAGATACATCATCTATGGCATCACAGATAAGCACATTATACTCAGCTGTTCAATCCTTGGAGAATGTAATTGATGACATTCAAGCTCAATTGGATTCTCTTAGTGCCACTGCCGCAACCACAACAGAAGTAGCCGCTGTGAGTTCAGCCGTATCAAGTCTAAGTTCTGATCTTGCATCACTTGAATCAAAACTAAATGCTCTTCAGAGCGCAGTAGCCAACGCCGCAAGCGACTCAGATGTAGCAGCTGTAAATACAGCTGTTAACGAAGTAAGTGCGGACGTTGCTGCACTTGAATCAAGTTTAGCTGATCTCAACGCCGCAATCAACGCTGTCGATGCCGCAAGTCCAGCAGATGTAGATGCTGCAGTAGCTGCAGTAGATGGTGTAGATGCTGCAGTAGATGATCTGTCAAGCGAGATCTCAGGAATTAGCACATTGGTAATTGTAGCCATTGTGTTGGCTTTGATAGCAGCCGCAGCCGCAATAGCCGCAGTCTATATCATACAGCGAAAAATAGCCGGATAACTAAGTCCCCTACAATACTAGGGGCACAATCTCCTCTTTTTCTTTTTTTGTTTATTTCTAGAATGGCACAAGCTTCTTTGTACAAGTGTTAATTCCGAAAACGTTAAAGTTATCTTTTCAATATTTTTGAGAAGGTGTGTGTTTGCAATTTCTAAAATTCATCAAAGTTAGGAAAGTCGAGACAAGATTTGATGATGTTTGGTATGATATGAGTTTGCGTCAGTTGCGGAGTGGTGAAGTGAGTTTTTTTGTCGTTGACGATTTTCTTACTGGTAAGTGGCTTTTTAAATTGTGCAAAGACAAGGAAAATAGAAAAATCATGGTTAAGGCTTTGAAATGCCCTGCGGGTATCCATTTTTCGCAGTTGGAAGGAAGAAGCATGGTTTTTCAGGATAGCCTAATTGATGGGTTGATTTATGATGTGATTTCATTAACCACGATAGATGAGAATGATCGGCTTAGGCGAAATATTGTCACAAGTATCGAAGAGGTTCCTGTAATAATCAGGGAAAACTATGAAATCAAATCCTATGAAGAGGCAACTGGAAAGAAAGCACCTGGTAAGCATTTGGTTACTTTAAGTAAACGAGAAAATGAAAAGCATCTTGTGACCCTTTTTGTGCTTGAGCGCGCATGGGGGCTTTCAAAATTTTCGCCTGAGGAAAAAGTAAAGGAGAACGAACAGAAGTCATTGAAGATAAAGGCAACTAAAAAAGAAGTGAATACTGGAAAAATTTTGTCTTGTCCCATCTGCGGTAAAAAACATCAATTAATACATGTGGAAACAGAAAAGGCGATAAAACACGTGCTACGAAAACCGCATTTACAATAGTATTTTATTAAATGTATATAAAAAAAGAATGTTTATTGTTAACCTATCCCTGTTGCCCAAAGAATGGCTTG
Source organism: Thermoproteota archaeon (assembly GCA_042565955.1). Lineage (GTDB taxonomy): Archaea > Thermoproteota > Bathyarchaeia > Bathyarchaeales > Bathyarchaeaceae > Bathyarchaeum. Next base: position 300,136 of record JBHORG010000001.1, read on the forward strand.
GCGACGGCAAAACATTTGCCATCCATTTTATTGTTATGATGTTTCTTTTGGAATTGTAGTATCTATTTGTTTGCAGATTTGTTCGACGATTTGTACATTTTTATATCCCATTTCAGGTGTGACTAGCGGCTCTCCTTTTCCTGAGAGGCTTTTTACAAACGATTTGATTATTCGTGAATGTGAAATACTATAGTTTCGTGGTCCTTTTCGTTTGGTTATTATGTTTTTTAAATATGCACCCCATATTTTCCATTGTTGAGTTACATTACCAAAATGTAGTATTCCGCGTCCTGGCTTTGAAACAAGTAGGCTACTTACAGGATAAATATCGGCGTGGATTGTACCGTCAGTGCCGTAGATACTTGCATTAACGACAGTTCGGTCATGTCCTAGTGCGTTAAAACTAATGTGGATTGTGCCAAACTTGTTTTTTTCTGCTCCTAAAATTACCCGCAATTCATCAATAGCCATCCATTGGTGAGGACCAAGTTTGTCGGTTAGAACTGATTTGATTTCTAGTTTTCCCAGAAAAGCTTGGAGAAGATATACTGGATGTGGTAGATTTTCTCCGAATCTGCCGCCTGCTAGTTTATGGCACCAATGGTTTTTGTCTCCTGCCATTATTTCGTCAGGGCTGTGCAAAACTGTAACATCCATACCTATGATTTGCCCTATTTCTCCTGCTTTAACTTTTTTCATCGCATTAAAAATTGAATGCTCAAATAGTTGGCTATGAATTATTGTCATTTTACCTGATGACTTTTGAAGCACGTCAAGTAGCTTTTTTGCCTCCACCGTGTTTACGGTGAATGGTTTTTCAACAACTATGTTGCAGCCTGACTCCAACGCTTCTATAGCTACGTTTGCATGAAATCTAGGAGGAACACAGACTGAAATAGCAAACAAGTCTTCTTTTTTGAGCATTTCAGAGAAGTTAGTATAGTGTGATGGAATATTCCATTCTTTGGCGAATTTTATTGCTGTTTTTTTATTCAAGTCGCAAACAGCAGCCACGGACAAACCTGCATCTTTCCACGCATTGACATGTATTCCAGAAATGAATCCACAGCCGACTATTCCGACATTCACCCTAAACGTTCTCCGATATTTTCATCAATAACGCATTCTAATAAAAAAGACTATCTCACCATAAAACAAACAGAAACAGTTTTGGAATCGGGGCCGTGATTCAAATATTCAAGCCCTCAAAAGAATGGGAGATAAACACCTGTCAGGATTCAGGAAAATGTAAAAAATATGCCAATGTGTCTCCATATATGTTGGTCTATTTTTTGTTGAGAAAAAATCTTGACCGACGAGAGTATCAAAGATTACTTCGAAGAAGCTGTCCAACTAAGAAAACGTCTCGGATAAAAAAAGATATTTTATCATTGTGGCGCCGAGGGAGGGATTTGAACCCTCGCGACCCAATGGATCACAGGCTGACCGTAGTCGGAGACATTCCAGGCATGAACTTCCATTCTTGGAATCTGCTCCCTACCAGATTTCCCGCAAGATGCTCTAGGACACCTCGGCACAAGTTTAGAATAGCATTCAACGGGTTTTTTAGTCTTTTCGAAAAAATATGTTTTTACTGAGGACTGTGCCACTTTTTGGGGTAAATTCCTCGTGGCATCATTACCCGTTGAGTTTTTGCCACAAAACCATGATCCATTTTTAAGATTTTTTCGGATGAAACATATGCTTTTGACATTGTTATTGCTTCTCCTTTCTGACTGAAAACTGCTACCAGATCACCGATTTTAATTCCAGCATCTAATGATAGTACACCTGGGGCTGTAAGGTATGCTCCATGGCATAGGGCATCTACTGCAGAGTCTCGTACATGGATTTTTGGTAACAAATCGAGGGCTTTTTCCATTGGTGACACAAATTTTCTGAGTATACTTTCATCTTTGGTTTCTTGCCAGAGACTATGCATGTAAGATATACTATGTAATGTGACTAAGCTTTCGTCTTCTATGAATGGTCCAGCTCGAGTTCTCCGTAGTTCTTGCATATGAGCACCACTGCTTAGAACCTCGCCGATGTCGTAACAGAGTTTTCTTATATATGTTCCCGCTTCGCATCCGACCTTGAAGAGGATGTTTCGGTTGTTCTTCTCAAGGAAGTCTATGTAGTAGATTGTTCTTGTTCGAAGGTTGCGTTTAACTGCTGAGCGTACAGGTGGTCGTTGATATAGTGGTCCTTGGAATTCGTTTAAAACTTTTTTTACTTTCTCTTCTAGAACTTCAGAATGGAGTTTCATTACACAGACGTACTCTTTTCCAGCAAGTAATAATGCCTGAATTACCTTTGTAGCATCCTCTAGGGCAGTAGGTAGTATACCAGTGACTTTGGGATTTCCCCGGCTAAATTAAACCTCAAGGGTCCCGCCGTGACCGGCACGTTCAAGACTAAGGATTCGTTTGAGCCATGCTGTAACCTCGTGACTTGATGGTCCAGCAGGTTTATCCAGGTTTATTATTCCAAATCGAATATAATCTTTGATTGGTCTCTCTTCTGGTCTGTGACCGAAATTGGGGTCTGTTTCTTCCTCAGCCTTAACTACCAAGCTTCGTTTGATTTCCCATGGTTCATTGATTCTTCGCATAATATTTCTCCAGAATGGAAAAAAAGAATTAGGATAGGGCGGGCTTTGTTATTTGAGCTATTTCTCCTAGTTTACCTGCTGTCTTTAGTGCTTCGGTGATTTCTTCGTCGGTTGAACCTCGTTTTATCTTGATTTTCTCGTTAGTTGGTTCTAGGTGATTGATGTTGACGCGTCTCCGTTTTATAGTAGAGACTGTTTTGGGACCTGTGATTAGTGCGAAGTTTTTGTCTATAATCTCAACGATTACGCATTTTTTTCCTGCTTCTCGCCCTACGTTTTTAACGCATATTCTTCCTACTTCTATTGCAGGCAACTTTAATCCTCGTCATTTTGACTGGGAGTACACATCTTTATACTTTACTCATAACTGATAGATAAATGACAGTTATTGCTGAGAACAAAAAAGACTCTTTATTTATATCTTCTGCTTAGATTTTGTTGCCCAATTAATTCATCAACAATTTCGCTCATATTTTATAACAACAATTATTGTGAAGTGCATATGGTGATCATATATTCCACTTTATTTAATGTATGATGTGCATTTAGACTCAATTTTGCTTTAAATATGTTGATTTATTTCCTATTTTTTACTAGTTTTCATTAAATTTTCGTGAAATAACGACAACTTAAAATATGACTTTTCGGAGCAGTAATTGCAGTAAAATAAGGAGAATAAGAAAAAGTGAAAATTTCAACAAACCAATCTAGAATATCGGCTATATCTCTAATTCTAATGATAACAGTATCTGCTCTAATTGTTGCATTGCCAACAGTTTCTGCACAAGCAACCAACATAACTTATCCGTTTATTGATGCCATTCCTAATCCAGTTGGTGTTAACCAAGCAACATTGCTAAACGTCGGAGCTCTTAACTTTCTAAACACTGCTGCCGATGGCTGGAACGTAACCCTATCTATTACAAAACCTGATGGCGAAGTTTTAACTATTGGGCCAATAATGACATTCTCGACTGGAACATACGGAAAAACCTACATTCCTGACCAAGTCGGTACATATACTGTAAAGACAATCTTTCCAGAACAGGAATACCGGGGCGTTACTTACTTAGCTAGCGAAAGCGAAGAACTCGAACTTCTGGTTACCGAAGACCCAGTACTTACTTATCCTGGTCAATCACTTCCATCTGAATACTGGACTCGACCAATTGACTCTCAGCTTAGAGAGTGGTGGATGATTGCTGGCAGTTGGGTGGAAAAACCACAGAACCTATTTGCTCCCTACAATGATGCTCCAGAAAGCTCACACATACTATGGCAAATGCCAATAGGCGACACTCAAGGTGGATTAATAGGAGGAGACACATGGCAACATGGAATGAATGATGGTGATGCATACGAAGGCAAATTCTCAAACTCAATAATTGTCAACGGAATATTATACTACAACAAACAATGGGCTGGCTTTTTCAGTAGTCCTCAACCACAAACCGTTGTTGCAGTAGACATACACAAAGGAGAGGTACTCTGGGAAAAAGAGTTCCCATATGGTGACGGCAGAGTAGATTTTGCTCAAATATACTACCATGATTCAATCAACAACCGTGGAGGTCACTCATACATAGTGTTCACCGAAGGTGGAGGATTTGGTGGTGGTCCATCAAGCTGGATTTTCTGTGACGCCTACACTGGTGAATATCTATTTGACATAACAAACGTACCCTCAGGCACTAGAAACCGCGGTCCAAACGGCGAAATCTACCTATACGATGTGGACAACATCGGCAATGAAACAAATCCCGATTGGCGACTAACTCGATGGAACTCTGTACCGGCAGTCCAAGCAGGTGGCTTCGGCTTCTTCGCTGAAAGCTGGGCTCCAGGCGCATTAGGAAGCAAAGATGGGGCAAATGGATTCGATATGAACGTTTCCATACCTGCACTAAATACACCGGGAGCTGATCTTCCAGGAAGCATTCAAACAGTATTCGTTGATGAGAAGGTGATTGGCGCTCGCGTAACACTCACTGAAGTCAACCTTTGGGCTTTAAGTCTGGAGAAAGGCATGGAAGGTACATTGCTATACAACAGAACTTGGGCAACTCCATCAGAGTGGGTTGGAGGCAACCTAACAATTGGCGGCATCGGACAAGCCGGATGGGTCTCTTGGAGTCAAGAAGAGCAAGTTGGCGTCTTCTTCACAAAAGAAAACCTTATTCACTACGCATTTGATCTCGAAACAGGTAGTTTCCTATATGAAACTGAACCACAAATCTTCATTGATGCTTGGAGCGACACTGTCTCAGCGACATTTGGTCCTGATAGAATCATTGCATACGGAAAACTAATCTCTGCTACCGTCGGTGGAATAGTCTACTGTTACGATGCTCAAACAGGCGAAAGACTTTGGACATACGAAGCAGATGATCCCTTCGGTGAATCTTACATTGGAAACAACTGGTGGATAATACCTCTATTTGCTACTGACGGAAAAGTGTACTTTGGCAGCTTAGAGCACTCTGCTTTAGATCCTAAGCCACGCGGTGCACCCTTCTTTGCACTTGACCTCGAAGGTAACGTTGTCTGGAGAGCTGATGGACTATTCCGACAAACTCGCTGGGGAGGACGGGCAATCATCGGTGACAGCATAATTGTGACAATGGATACATACGATCAGCAAATCTACGGTATTGGTAAAGGTCCAAGTTCAACTACAGTCTCTGCACCAAACGTTGGTGCAACAGTCGGAAAATCTGTATTGATTACAGGTACCGTGACAGACGTATCTCCAGGAACACAAAGCGATCTATTGAAGCTACGGTTCCCGAACGGAGTTCCTGTAGTATCTGACGATAGCATGAATGATTGGATGCTCTACGTTTACAAGCAATTCTCACAACCTACAGAAGTTACTTGCGTCACTGTTTACATATCTACAGTTACCCCATCAGGTGAAGTAGTTCACTTGGGTTCAACTACAAGCGACATGTATGGCAACTATGCTTATGAGTTCACACCTTTAGATGATGGCCTTTACACGATTATGGCCACCTTTGAAGGATCCGAATCCTACTATCGTTCTGCATCTACCGCTTACCTAAGCGTAGACGAGGCACCTACACCTGCAACACCAATGGAGCCTGAACCAGAACCTGAGCCTGAACCAGAACCTGAGCCTGAACCAGAACCTGAGCCTGAACCAGAACCTGAGCCTGAACCAGAACCAACACCTTTGATCACAACCGAAGTTGCAATAATTGCAGCTGTCGTCATCGCCAGCATAATTGGCATAGTCAGCTTCTGGATACTAAGAAAGCGAAAATAAACCCAAATTTTCCCTCCCCTTTTTTTGGGAGTAAACATTTAAAGGAATAAGGGACTGTAAAGCTTTAGAACAATGGACCAGAAATTCTCAATCCCCCTTTTGAAGGTTGAGATGACCTACTCATCAACAAACGTTGGTCTAAAGTCTCAGAAATTCCTTCTTCCAATATTGATACAATCGAAATGTGAACTGTAATCAAAAAGTCATCAGGGAACTGAAAAGGACTAACATATGGGATGATTAAGATTAATTCTCCCACGGTCTTATTTTCATCATCTTCTCCTCGATATTTCCCTGTGTTATTTCTCAAGAATCTCCTTTTTCTTTGCGATCCCCATTTTCACCATTTTTCCTGGATATTTTCCTCCAGCTCTCCAACATACTGCACAAAATCCGTTACCGGTTAACGGCATCATAGGGGCATGAGTGTTCGTTCGTTATACATTATGATTCGCCAATAAATTGAGTTTTCCAGACTTAGCGATTGACTGTAATATTCCGATTTAACGTACCATCGTACATTGAAGTTAAGCTCATGTGAATCTTAAGAAGAACTAGAAATAATAAAATATAACTTTATTTACATTGTCAAGGTTACGATTATTATTATTTGATCTGTTTTATAGAAAAAACTTAAGTGAGAAATGATTAAAATGAGTAGTATGTTGATAAGTGTCGTCTTTAAACACCATTCGTATATGTAATCAAACTAACTAGGTTTAAGGGGGAACAATGAATTAATTTTAATAGAAAATTGTTTTTGCTATTTGTTCCTCTTTTGTTATTAATGTTGATTTCGAACTTTTTTATTTATTCATTTTATGAAAATAAGTGGCAGAGAGTTAATGATGTACTTAAAGATTACAAAGAAAAAAATGATAGATTGGTTGTGGATTGTCAGGAACTGGTTGTCGAAAATAATAACTTTTTTGATATGTATCAGACCCCTGAAAGCATGCCTTTGATAGAAGTTGAATCTGAGGAAGACAATGTTGATCAAAATTTTCGCAGTAACATTCTTCGGTCTGTGGAAGAAAACTGTGCAGCTGTGAGTCTTGTGTATTTCACTAATTTTGGTAGTGATGAACAAATTATTACATTATCTGTTCCGTGGGAAAAGTATGAATATTATCATAAAAGACCTCATCCTAGATGTATATCAAATTTTAATACAATTGATGATCGTGCAATAGCTGAATACATTACCAGTGATGAATCAATAATTACTAAAATAGCTAGAACCGTGAGGAGTAAGACACATAGCCAAGTAGAGTTGGCAAATGCATTGCTAAACTTTGTTCAAGATAAAAGACACGGATTGAGTCTAAGGTTTTACCCTTCTACTAACACTGAATATAAATATCCAATTGAAACTCTTGTCGAAATGGGTGGAGATTGTGATGCGCATGCATTTCTATTTGCATCATTAATGAAATCAGCTGGATTCAAAGTCTTACTAATATTCTTTGACGAAATAATTGAATATCAACACCATATTGCAGTAGCTATTCAGCTTGAACAGCCACCAACAAACACATTGAGACATATAGAGGATTTTTCCCTTACCTATAACAATGAAGAATATTATTTCGCTGAAACAACATGTTCGAATTGGCGTGTCGGCGATTTACCCCCTATTTTAAATGATATTTCATATCAGATAATTCCCCTGTGAAATTCTTTTCCAATAATCATAGATTGGAGGGGGGGTTCATTTACACCCAACCCATTCTAAAGTACTATTGAATAAACTAAAATACTTTAATGGTTGGAACTTTGCCAATCATTAGCTTAGGCATTGAGAAGGCTTAATTTGGGAATGATGGAAATTTAATAAACGCACAAAAAAGTGTTGATTTTTTCGTCTTATTTTCCTTGAGATTTCCCCAAGTAAAGTCTCTTAATATCTTCTACGATAATAATTTCTTAGGACTACAGAACAACGAGAGTGTTCTAGTAAATGTTCAACTAGTTATAAAAAGAAAAGATTCATCTGTAAGGTTGCTAAAGACGCTAAGGAAGCAAAAGAACTAATTGAAGTTGGCTTTGACTACATAACTGGCGAGTATGATAACGGCGGTAAACTGTTCCGAAACCTAAAGATGTCGTTTTTGGGGTCGTCGTCCATCTCTGTGGGGTCGTGGTCTAGCATGGTCTAAGATTCGCGCCCGGGGCGCGCGAGGTCCGGGGTTCAAATCCCCGCGACCCCACCAGTAATCCCCCCCGGACATTTTGGAGGAGTTTTTGGCAGGGTCTTACTTTGGTTTTCTGAAGATTTTTCCACCATCAGTGTATTCGCCGGTTACGTATCGGAATCCTGATTTCACGAATTCACATGCTTCTTTAACGTTGTTGGCGACTTTGACATGGTAGTCGTTTTCTTTGAAGTTCACCAGTTGAGTGTAGAGCATTGTTGAGTTTATGCTCTTGTGCCCAAGAATCTGCTTCACATGAATGATGTCTTTTGTTCTGTGATATTCCATTGTTGCTTTGAAATGGCGAAAAGTATGAAATGTGATGTGGTTAATCCGTGGGTTCTGAAGCTTCTGTGCAACCTTCTTTCGTTGTCTCCTGTAGTTTCTTCTGAAATGCCTTATTGAACCGTTGAAGACTTTGCTGGATTTATTTTGGAATGCTTTCAGCATTGAAATTAGTTCGTTTGAAATTGGTAGTGCTCTTGGGTTACTTCCTTTTTCTGGAGTAATTGTGACGATTCTGTTTTCAAAATTGAAGTCAGTCCACTGTAATTGCCAAGATTCACCGCTTCGAATTCCTGTTTCTTCAAGTAGCTTAAGAAATGCGCAAGTCTTTTTGTTGCATCCATAAATCAAAGATTTGACTTCGGCTTCTGTTGGTATGAATGGCAGTTTTCTGACTCTCAGATATTTTGGAGGATTCCATTCTATGTTAAATATTTTAATGAAACTTGTGTATGCTGTAACTGCATGTTCTTTGGTGGTTTGACTCCAACTTTCTTGTTGCGCTATTACAAGTTTAATGGATTCTGGGTCTAGCAGATTTCCTCCTCGTTTACTGAGTATCTTTAGAAGCTTAATCCTTCTCGTTATGGTTGATTCTGCATAGCCTTGTTTCTTCATATGCCACAAATATTCAATGATTTTTCCTTTGGTGTCTTGTGTGCCCTCCCGCTGGGCTATTTCTGTTCGGGTTTTCACTTTGACCAAGTTTTTCGCCACCTTTGTTTCGGGGGCGCATATTCGGCAATCACTACTATAGTGGAGCAAAGAATTTAAGTCTTTTCCAGCTGTAGTGATGTATTGAGGTTTTGAAATTTGAGGTCGTATATCTTCACCACAAGAGAGAGAAGAGCCATCCAATCCTTCCTTGAAGGTAGTTTGCCCGCCTCTGACCATTTGCTTAGTCAAGTCAGAACTAGAATGAAGCAATTCACTGGTTTGAGAGCTGATGTTGCTCTTTACGATAGATTCAGAGAAGCGATGACCACACGACCTACATAAATAACGTTGAACCCTACGACCCTGAACATAACGTATGCCATCACGCCAAGTTTTAGAACTTTTACATTCAGGACATTTATGCATTAATCCTCACTCTCCAAAAGACTCGGATTTTTTCTTTTGAGCTTCAAAATTCAAGTGACACTTACGACATAAACACAATTTTCCATGTTCATACCATTCATGACCAAGAACAATAATACAATCAGAACAATGCTTCTGAAAAGCAGAATTAACATCTAATTTTTCTTCTTCATCCTGTTGCTCATATTCCTCAGTTTTATGAATTTGTGTCAAGAGTGTCGTTTGTGTTGGGTTCTGTGAGTTATTCTCTATAGGGGATATTTCTGCACATAAAGGTGGAGAATCTGACACATCTGGCACACCAGACACAATTTTAACATAACGCCATGCTGAAAGAGGATTTGCTTTAGGTGAAGGTCTGATTCTCGCTTTTTTTACACCTGAAAGAAACTGCTCAACATCGTTAACAAATTGACCTCTCGTTTTTGGTCTCAACTTTTTCTCGTGACAATATGTAACATAATCTCGGAACCAATTTTGAGTGAAAACCCAATTATCTGGGTTGTCTGTTACTTTTATTTTGTCATCAAAGTATGCAAGTGTTGAACTACTGCGTTTTCGGTATTCTTTACGTATAGTTTCTACATCAGGTTTGTGACTTACATCACCGTTTTTGATTAACCGTTCTAACCCTTCCAAACCCCAATTTAGCAATGCTGATTTTTCTTTTTGTGTTGAAAGTTTGTCTAAAAGTTCTTGTCTTGGTGTAGAGTTCTCGGGAGTGAATGTTTTATTGAAGTCAGTAAAAATGAATCGCCTATACCATGCATAACAATCTTCCTCATTTTTTATTGGAGGTAAATTATTTGCTGAATAGAGATATTTGGTGTAAGGGTCAAGTGTGTCACCTTTACCTTGCACGTGTTTAATGTTTATTGGAACAGAATCTCCAGAAACTAACGCCTTGTAAGTTCCTGTGTCTGTAAGTTCTTTTTGTGGTAAATCCATGCAAATATTCGCTAATTTTCCTTTTAGTTCAGCAATTTTGAATTTATCATAACAAAGTTGTTGCATGGTATGTGAACTAATATTTTTAGCTCCGAGAAAACTTTTAATTGTGGTTAAAAAGATTGATTTACCGTTTCCTCCTTTTCCAAGACAAACCAAACTTGTTTCGGTTATAATTTTTCGAATAAGACAATGTCCAATTAACTCTTGTATTTGTTCTCGTTGTTCATGGTTTGATACGACCTGTTCAAGAAAGACCTTGTTTTTTGATTTAGAATATTTTATTTCGGGGTCATATGTTATGTCAAGTTTGTTTGTGAGGTAAAATGCTGGAGAAAAATCTTTCAACTCTTTAGTTAAAACATTCAACAAACCGTTTTTTACTGGTAATAGTTCATATTGCTGCGTGTTCATTCCAACTAATTTTGATGTTGCTGTTAAGAACTCGCTTATTTCGGTATAATATTGGGTTCGGAAATTTTCATCTAATCGCTCAGCTATTTGTCGTTTGATTAATTGTTCTGTTCTATTGCTGTAAATTCCCTCTTTCTCGTTGTAGTAAAATAGTTCGTTTGTTTCAGCGTCAACAACAAAAATGTAATCTCCCATAAGGTCTTTAGCTAGTAAAACGAAATTAATTTTTGAACTAAACTCAGCTCTTTGATATGATGTTTTCTGTCTGGGGTTGTTTTTCTGATAATATATTGCGTCTCGAACCATTTTTTTAATATCAGATTCATCGTTTGGGGGTTTGCATGTTTGATTCCAACGTTGCATTTCAATTAGGGTTGTTTGATATTCTAAACCTTGAACACCAATGAGATAGTTTGCATATTTGATTCCTACGTTATGTCTTTCACCTTTGCTTACTCCATTTTTGATTTGTTCCTTCGTCAGTTTTTGCGAAGGGTCTTTCCCCAAATATGGTTTCACTGCAGCTATAAACTGCTCATAACTCAGGGTTGCTATCGGATTGTCAGCGATAATCCTGTAGAGTCCGTGAAAGGTTTTTGTTCCTGCTGATACTAGGTATTGGTTTTTTACTCGGATTTCTCCCGCAGCCATATTATTTTCTGGAAGACGCAGGGTTTTGTTTTGGACCTCACCATCATTCACCTTAAAGTAAAAATGGGGTAACTTTCTTCGGGGGCTAAGAGACTCAAAAGTCGGTGGTAAGACGCTTCGTAAGATGTCAGCCATTTCTTTATTATCTGTATCAATAAGAACTAATCCATCTCCGCCACATATTCCCCAACTATTGTAATTTTGCAGTTCTTTCGGTGTATATAATCGGTTTTGCCATTCTTTTTCAAATGCTCTTTTATTAAGGTCAACTTTCAAAAATCTTCTGAGATTTATTCCAACTTCATTCAATCGCTTTATTAGTGTTGCTTGTTGGGGATTCATATTGTTATACCTTACTTTTTTGCTCCAATTTCTGTAAGCGTCACTCCGATTTACTGCAAATATTCAAAGCTCTCTCCTCTTTGAGCACAGGTGAAATAATTAGGTTAGAGTTTACCTCCATTCTAACTTTATTAACAAGTTGACCTGTTTCATTTTCTATGTGACGTATCCAAGACCTAGGAACAATTACAGCTTTGCTAGTTTTCCCAACATTGATAATCTTACGAATCAACGGCATTTTTATTCTACTCAATTAAAGACAACTATAACAAAACCATTATATATGCATCATTATGCATAATATTAGCGAGTTGCGCATAGCTTTGAATATCCGAATAAATAATACAATATTAAAAATCTGTTCAGTTTTAGCAGCCAACAACGAAATGGCGCAATATGATATTCCATTAAAAATAGGTAAGCATCAAACAACTGTTATGCGGCAACTTGTAAAACTGGAAGAACAAGGAATAGTTGAGTTTTTGAGAACTGAAAGGTCAGCTAAGAAAGGGAAAGATAAAAAAATTTTTGCTTTGACTTTCAAGGGAATACTATTGTATTTAACCCAATCCAATAAAACCGATTCAATAGAAGTGATTAAAATTCTTGAAAGCAATGGGAAACGGTTAAATTATCCTCTTTTTGAGAATGCCAAAACTTTGGCGGACACATGGGGTTGGATGGATATTCCCAGTTTTTTCGTAATCTGTGCCAAAAATCTGATAGGAAATCCCACATTTACAAAACTCGAACATTTTACTCAGATAATGAGTAAATCAAAATTACAATCAAAGCATTCTAATATGGAAAAAATTTTTCAAATAGAAGACCAATTTTTAAAAGATAATTTTTTCCTAGAGGTATTGGATTGGTTCTCAAGATATAATAAAGTGCCAAATCAAGAACTAAAAAGTTTCACAGAACAATTGTTCCAACGAAAAAAGGGCGAGTTCAGTAAAGTAAAGAAAATATTAGATACGGGTTTGGTGCTTTTTAATACCTAAATATGTCGAGCAAAGAAGTTCTTGCCCAAAAATTAAAGAAGAAACAAAACTTTTGGAAATTCTATTGGAAAAATAAGAGTGAATACTTTAGAATTGTTAGCTAAAAAAATATCTTGAAAATAATTCTTTTTGCTTTGTGTTAAACTTTATGGCTGGTCGTAACCCGCCTTATATCTAATTAGGCTTGAACTAACAAAACAGTAATTAACTAACTGATTTTTCACTTTGAACTAACATAAGAACTGTAAATGTATATTACCTAAGTTATACTTACTTTTTTTGTTTAATATATTCTTAAGTAGGTAAAATTAACCGTGTCAGTTAAACTGGACTTTTAATTATTAATTTTTTAGGGAACGAGTTTGGCAGTGGTATTTACCAGAAACCAAAAAGTGAATCGAGAAGATGTAGTTGGAGATTGGAATAGTGCAATTTTGTCAGTAAAAGAAATTGCAAAAAAAACATAATCGTAGTCCAGTAACTATCGGAGTTATCCTTAGAAAACATCCTGAAGTTAAGCTCAGACTTTGCAAGTGCGTGTGTGGGTTTTGCACGTGAGGGTATGTATGTAAGAGAAAACAAGAATACAAATAGGAGGACGAACGAGGAAGAAAAATTACGTAAACGCTTATATGCATATGTTTGGGTTTGGTGGTTAAAATTTAACCCTCATTAGAATTGGTGACGACGGCAACCTCGGCACTCGCAAAAAAACCTACAACTTGGACATTATCAATGAATTAACAAGAACAGTTGCTACTACTGGCTCTAACAAGGCTCTTCATCTAGCGTTCACCCATCTATTATGAATAAGTTATTTTCAAACATAATTTTATTCGTCTAACATTTTTACTAACGATTGATTTGATATCATGGGTTCGCGGGACAATAATTCTCTCAAATAAGCAAGAGATGGAATGCTAAGTATGTTCGAAAAAACATTATCAATTTTTTCTCTAGTCTTGTCAGAATTCATTTCGGGTAGAGGCAATAAGTCATTCATATGGACCTCATTCCAAAGTTCATCCAAAAGAATTAATTGGTCTTCATTTAGAGCCTCAATATCAAATATTTCTAGTTGTTCATACCATTTCTTTGGGAATTTTACCCACGAGCCTTCAGTTTCTTGCCTATTCATTAATAGCGATAACAAGCCGAGACTTGAATTAAACCATAATGCTAGATTTCTTTCCATTGAAAGCTGTGACTCTTCATCTTGGGATAACGACCTTGTTGGCCACCAGACGTTCGAAAGTGCTTTCTTAGGTAAAACAACTCCAGTAACACAACTAGTTGTTAATCTTAATTCCTTTGGAAGCATCAATGTTCCTGCTCTACTCCACAACAAATTTGCATCACGTAAATTTCTGCCCGGAAGTGCTTCAGTAAGTGGATTAAGGGACTGGTTTGAGTTTTGTGAAATTTGTCGAAGGTTTTCTGAATTATACCCCCAAAATGCTGAATACATTGTTTGATTCCCTGTCAAGGAAAAACCATCATAAATATCTCGTCCATCTGGTCCTAGAATGAATAAATCTTCAAGTTTTTTTATTTTAAGTCTACCAACTTCCCCTTTTGTTGGGACAAATATCTTCCCTTGGGAAAGGAAAAATGCAATTCTACATAAGTCTGTTTGAGCAAAAGATGTTGGTATTGCCCAAGATATTTGATTATAGTCTTTTATGGAGAGCTTCGTCATTTCTCCATACTTTTTATCACCAGTTTTGATTTCACAAATACCTGTAGTAGTTTCTAGCTCTGCAGGAATGTTTTGTTGAATCTGTCTGACAATGGCTAGAGATTCAATATTAGTTTTTGGTTGAGACCAAAGATTTACAAAAAGTGTTGAAATATTTGGCTCTTTTTTCTTAACTAATACTAACAATACTTCACTCAAACTTGTTGATTCGGAAAAATTCCAATTCCCGGGTTCATGACTACATACAACATATTGTAGTTGATACTTTTTGAAAAGTGAACGTGTAGGTTCCCATGCTATTCCTGAAAGAATTGTCTTTGGAAGAACTAGTGCTAACACACCATTTTTTTTCATCATCTTATCGGCGATGGCGACAAAGACCGACCCAAGTCCAGCTGTAATGTTTGCGTCAAGTTTTCCCTTATTTAAAACGGTCCGTAATCTTTTTTGAAGTTCACTACGATTTGTTACATTTACGCCTCCAAAAAGAAGATTGCCATAAACGCTTCTTGTAAACGGTGGATTCATTGTGCATATGTCTAGCATGGGCAAACTCGTAGATTGAAGTTCTCTAGTTGTAGCAGTTTCTGGACCTATTGATGCCCCAATCAGAGTCTTTTGAATATGCATTGTGTTTCCCAGCGCAAATTCAATACTACCTAATTTGAGTTGATTTCCACCCAAAGGTAAGGCATAGAGACGCATTTTGGAAACAGTTGCATTAGGGTCGTGCATGACTAAAGCAGATGCAGCCAAATGAATCGCAGAAGATAAAACATCAAAACCCCAAAGACTATTCTCAATTACGCATCTGTTGACTTCAGTGGGTTGAGCCTTCTTTCCTATTTCAATCGTTTCTTCTATATACCTATCAACAATGGCTTCCATAGCTGATTTAAGTAAAGTTCCTGTTCCACAAGCAAGGTCAGCAATCTGCAATTCACAAATCGAATCTGGGTCAGTCCAGTCAATGCTCCATTCATTATTTTCTATAGCTAGTTTAAGAAGAATTGTTGCCGCTGGGATTTTGGTGTAAAATATCCCATAAAACTTTGCGTCTGCTAGTAGCCTATGGAATATTCTTCCCATCAAATCATGTCTTAACGCACTTCTATTTCTTGAAATCTTGAGTGCTGATTTAGCCAATCTTCTTAAAGCTTGTTCAGTTTCTGGGTTTGATGGGAGAGATAAAAGAATTTCACGAGCAACTTTAAAAATTGGAGCAAAATCAATGTTTTTCTCTATAAATTTCCACTGACGATTAAATTCGTCTACTATATCTAGAGATTCAGCAGTTTGCCTAACTGTTTTAATACTTTCTTTTTGGGAAATAATCTCTTGAAAAAGCATAGCGTTAGCAAGTGTTAAACAAGCTACTCTATAAATTCTCAAATCATTCTTCAGATATTTCACGTCCATTTTGGTGAGGAAGAATCAATAATTCCTTTAGACGACCTTCAGTTCCCGGAGAACTTGATAGTCTTTGAGTTGCTTCTTCTATCCCTCCACGTAACTCATCAACAGCAGAATCGACCACATTTTCATTTATTAATGATTTATATGTTCTCCTTAAAATTGCTGAAATATCATCGAAGTCTGAATTTGCCCAATTCCCATCATCTGATTCTGAGAAGACTCTTATTCTATAAGTTTCTTCAACCATCATATGTTCTAATTCAGACCATTCAACATTTCTAAGTTCAGGCGGATATAAAATTCCAATTACTAATCCCGCAATACCTTCTTGAATTCTTCTTCTACAATCAGCTTCAAGAGTTTTGATAGCATTATTGTTGTCAAGAATTTTTCCTTCTAAAACTATTCGCATTCCCAAGAAGCTTCCGATTAAAACATCAGGTAAGCGACGAGTGTTTCCCATTCTAATTATTGATTCGGGAACTGATAAAATTCCACTTTGAGAAAGTAGTTCTGCTAATTTAACATTCAATACTTCTTCTCTTAGAGGCGTCAGAATCACTCACCCATAGATAACTTTTCATTTTGGTTATTTGCCTTTCTAGTATATTAGTTCTTTATTGGTGTATAACTAAAAACCCTTCAACTGATTTTATTTGTTCACCCTGCAATCTGCTAAACCATAAGTCTTTTTTTAGACGAACAACATCGGCAGAAACATAACCCAGCAAATAGTAAATGTATTCTTGAATAATTTCTCCTTTTAGTGTGATTTGTTTTGTTTTATGGTTTGAGTTATGCTTAGTCTTATTCAAGTCGGTGAGCTTTTTTCCATTAAGCCTTTGTGTTGGTCTTTTTTAGTAAAAAAATACACACTTCCCATTTTGACAAGGCATACAAATACATCAGAGAACACTATTGAATTAAACAAAATTCAAATTTATCTCAATCCACTCTTTTAGTGACCAAACTTAAACTTTACTTTATTTCAATAAGTTCAAAATATATCCGTTTTGCGCGCACATTGCTGGCAACAATCCTATTTGAATTATAATTCCATAATCTTTTTTGAATCTATTTACCATGGACTGCATACTGTATCTCCACCTAGAGGTTCAGGAACTGTCTTAATTTCCCAAGCCGCCAAGGCTAGCGCGATTACGCAATCGTCATGCAATCCTTCAGGTGCATTATATCGGATTAATCCAGAAGGCAACAAATCATAAGTATAAGCTTCTAGTTCCGACTGTAGTATTCTAAGGTCGTATCTGAATTCTTTGGTAACTTGGTTTCCCGGGGAAAAAATCTCACCATTGTCAAACATAATGCTAAGATTTTCAATCAATTCTTTTTTGGTTCTATTTGTAAACTTATAACCTTGCACATTTGGATATTCACGCTTCAACTCATCATAAACAGGGTCGCCTGCTCCAGTGCTGTCAATAAGCAAATGAGCATCTCCATATTGTTTACAGAAGTTAATTATTCGTTGTCTTTGAAAATGCCAGTCAATCCTTGTGTATCTGTCGAATCCTATGATTTCACCATTATGTCTTAAAGCAACCAAAACAGTGTAATCTTGAAGTTTAGCTATATCACATCCAACAAAAACACGTTCACCGTGACTATAAGGTTGAACATCGTTACGAATTTGTCTTGTAATATTTCGGAAAACTACTCCTTCACCTTGAAGTGTTTCAGCGTAAATTTCTTGCCGTCTTAAAAGTTCAGGCATGTCATCTGCGATTGCATCAATGTTGGTCTTTGGTAGAAATCCTCCCTGCTCAATACTGTTAGCATAGCTACTGATTTGCCAACTTTGATATTCTAACTGTGCTGGGTCTTGTCCGCGCTGAAAAATGCTGGTGAACCAAGTTTTTCCTTTTGGAGTTCCTATGAACAAAGCCCAACCATTAAAATCTATTAGAGAAGGTTTCAGTTCTGCCTCCCAGCGATTCTTTTTTAAAATCGGTGCTTCATCAATGACCAAACCATGTAAACCACTACCTCGTAGACTGTCTTCACGGTCCGCACTATGAAAATAAACTTCCGAACCATTAAAGAACTTGATATAACGAATCATCTCATTATTTTCATGCTTCTTATTTATCCAATGTTTTGGAGTAACGTCACGAACAGTTCTGGTTGCCGCGGCCAATTCTTTATAGATTGGAGCAACCCACCAAATCAGACAGTTTGGATTCTTAACCATAAACAATAAACAACTAATCCAAGCTAACCTAGTTTTTCCAAACCTTCTTCCACATTGAGCTATCTTAAAACGTGCAGGCGAATGAAAGATTTCGAGTTGTTTGGGATGAAGCCTAAACTGTATTTTCTGAGAGTTTGCTGTTGTCAACTATCTCCACCAATGTAGGTCCACCTTCTATCCTCATGTTCTGTTCCATCTTGATTGGAAGGAGAATTTTCAAAAGCTCATTTCGATATTTCAAACGTAATGCAGGACTAGCGGTGGCTGCAATATCTTTAAGTTGTTCTCTCTGCAGCTCGTTTATCATTTCTTGGGCCGTTAGACTATTTCTCTTATTGTATACTGTATGTAAAGAAATCTTGATGTTATTGTTTTCTCTAAGTTTCCTAACGGTTTCTTCTGCGGTATAACCAAGACCCCAAAGTTCAACTATTCGTTGAGTTATCTCCCTTCTAAACATATTTTTTTTCACTTTTGTCAATTAATAGAAGTTAATGGTTGGTCTACAATTCTAATTATTGTTTTTGTCTATTTAACAGTATATTAAACATAATACATTTGAATATTTCAACGACTGTTTTGTCAAGAAATTTTGAGACAAAAATCAGGGGTAAAAAAGGGTGAGTTTGCGGGAAAAGAAACGGGTGATATCTCCATTGGTCCCCGGTGCAAATCCATGCAATTCTTCTAGTATTACCTCAATTTTTAGACAGTAATTATTTTTAGCCAAAAGTAGTTAAGATACAATTTATTCCCTCTACAAGATGAAAATTAATCATGAAGTTCAATAGAAGTCAAGGGCTTTCTCCAATATTTGTAATCGTATTAACTGTTTTTATTGACATAACTGGTTATGGAATAATTATTCCACTTCTACCATTTTATGCAAATGAATTTCAAGCCGGTCCTGCATCCCTTGGAATTTTGATAGCTTCATTTGCTATTATGCAATTCTTCTTTTCACCAATATTAGGAAAAGCATCAGATAAAATGGGAAGAAAACCAATATTGCTTCTCTCACTACTAATCTCTTTTATCAGCTTCACAATATTTTCTTTTGCCAACTCATATATTATGTTACTTTTCTCTCGAATAATAGCCGGTCTCGCCACAGAAAGAGCAGTTGCACAAGCTTACATTGCAGATGTAACCGACCAAAAATCAAGGACAAAAGAAATGGGAAAAATTGGTGCAGCTTTTGGTGCAGGTTTTATTATTGGTCCAGCATTAGGAGGGTCCCTAAGTATCTATGGTTTTTCTGTTCCCGGATATGCAGCCATGTTTCTAACGATAATTAACATTCTATTTGTGATTTCTTTCCTTCCAGAACCTCAACGACTAAAAGAAAAAACAATAGAAATTACAGGAGGAATTTCAGGTTATTTGCGGGGATTAGGGGATTCCTTAAGAAAACCACTCTTGGGGCCCACTCTGCTAATTCTTTTCATTGTTACTTTAGCTTTTAGCACAATTCCTGTAATCGTTCCATTATTAGGTATAGACTTTTTCAACTTTGATTCTCTTGAATTATCTTATGTTTTCATTTACATTGGATTAATTCAAATCGTAATGCAAGGTTTCTTGATAAATTCACTCTCCAAAAGATTGGGAGAAGAAAAGTTAATCGCGTTAGGTCCAATATTGATGGCTACAGGAATAATTTTAATGCCAATTTTTCAGAACCTGGCAATTTTCTATTTTACAAATGCTTTATTAGCTGCAGGTTTTGGATTAATAAACACATCTATTCCTGCTTTTCTATCAAAAAGAATTTCTCTTAACGAACAAGGAAGTATATTAGGAATAGCAGGTTCTGTTGCAAGCATCGCAAATATTCCAGGGCCATTAATCATTGGTTTTGTTTACGATTTTGCTGGTTCATTTGTCCCCTTCTTCATTAGTGCAGTTATGCTAGCTATTGCTTTTCTAATAGGTTGTAGAGTCTATAGTGCATGCAAGTTCCAAAAAAATATTTAACACTAGAAGGCTTCATCTGTTCTTTTGGGAGTTTTCGCGGGCTTATAACAAAAAATGAGTTATACCCTCTTTTCGTTCATTAATTTATGGTCAAAGAAGCAAAATATCGCCTTATCAAAAAATTGATTATTGCTGAAGTTGACGGTTACAGGGAAGGAAGATTTAACCTTCTAGTCAAACAAGTAATGATTAATATGAATTCTATGATTCTTTTCTTGTTTCTGGATTGATATTAGCCTATTTTTAAAATATATTATGGTATAACCAATTTTAATAAAAAAAGGGGATGTTAAGATTTTTACTAGAATGGTGCAAATATCCCAACGAACACCAGCCAAGCCAAAATTGATTTCGCTGCAAAGCTAAGAATAATGTAAAAACGTTCACCATAAAGATAATCCTTCCAACGTCCAACACCTTTATACTGCAACACCATATTAAGCGCAAAAATATTGAAAACAACAAAGTATATGAAAAGAATTGCATAAACAAAAGTTGGAACCTCCAAACCAGTTGATAAAACAGACGCTATAAAGTAAGCATACAACACAACCCATGGAAGAAACCCTGAAATAGTCCCAAGTAAAAATGCGGACCAGTCAGTCTTCTTTGTATATTGATTGATTTTCTCCATCAAAAATCCAAACATTATCATCATTGCATTCAAAGTGAAAATCATAACCAAAGACCAAAAGTCCCACACTCCTATGAAAAGCGCAATTACTGTTATCATTATAGAGCTTGAAAAAGCGTATTCATACCAGCGATAAGGATTCATACCCTTCTTGAGATTTTCATTATACTTATCATTCCTAACAAAAGAAATCATAAAATGAGCTAATGCTGAAAGCAATGGAAAAGAAGCGACAATAACTCCAATATATGCTAATGTAAAAAGAATTTGCGGGTCAGGAACCACTTCAAATACAAGTGGTGGACCTTGTGTAATAGTAATTTTTGTATAGAAGGTATAAATGTCAAGTTCCCATTCAAGCAAAGTCCCCAGAGATAACATCAGTATTCCTTGAATCAAGTGAAGAATTCCAGCTGCAGTGTTGAAACGTTTTAGATATCCAAAAGAAATCGGTGATTTCGCTATAATTTCTTGTCTTTCTAAAGAATTCATAAAAGCTTGTATCTTACACTTTTCTTTTATACTTTTGGAAGACATTTTGTCACAAGTTTTAAATTTATTGTATTTAAAATTCTTTAAGGGCTATTAAATTGCTTGAGAAGAAATCAATATTTTTGTATGAATTAGTTGGCATGGTTCTGATAATTAGTATAGGAACATTGCTTCATTTTACTTTTGAATGGTCTGGTTTTCAAGAGATAGTTGGTGTTTTTTCTG